>CP051187.1:4751000-5395000 GCA_038087035.1 Gloeotrichia echinulata CP02
CAATTTCCTGTTCACTCAACCAAGCCGCTAAAGCAGGGTTAGAGGTAAAAGTCGCTTCTACCAGCGCCCGACTTGTCCCCGTGCGAATCACACGCGATGAGACTTTCCCACCCAAAGCCGCATCAATGGCATCCAGGATAATAGATTTTCCTGCACCAGTTTCACCGGTTAAGACATTTAGACCGAGGCCAAATTCCAGTTCCAGTTGGTCAACCAGGGCAAAGTTTTCAATTCGCAGGGAGAGTAACATCTAGCCAAATTCTCCATGAGGGGGGAGTAGGGGAGTAGGGCAATTACCAATACCAACTTACCCCATGAAGAACTTGGGGTACAAGGCATTACCTATTACCATGAAAATAGCAAGCCCATTTTAGTCTACCAAAAACAGTTACTACTGATAACTGATTTCGCGCAGGTACAACATTATATCGCAAGGTGTAGGGGCACGGCACTGCCGTGCCCTTACGGGTGTACGTCACTTGTCGGGAAACGCTATATACTGCAATTAAAGCTTAATGCTTGTAAGCTTTGATTTATAAGCATTAGAGCCAAATTAATTCTATGTGACAGTTTTTATATCAATGTGCCAGTTCAGGACACCCTACATAATTCACTTTCAAGCGCCTTGTGAATCAGAAATTTGCTGTCTTACCCAAACACGAAAAGCATTTTTGGCTGCTAGTTGCCCAATTTTTCGACTTTCGTGGATAAATTGGGGAATATCCTTGACTTGGACTGGCGCAAAAGTAGGACTAAGCTCAACTTCTGAATATTGATTGTTTGAAAGCCTATAAATTCGCAGAACAGTTCCGTTGTATCGCCAAAGTTCAGGGATACCCATTGCAGCATAAAGAGATAATTTATCTATTTTGGGTCGGGAATATTCCACCTCAAGCACTAGGTCTGGTGGTGGATCTTTTTGTAAATCAATATTTTCTTTATCCCTAACCAAATATTCATTTTGAATATAAAAACTGCTATCAGGCTCCCCTCCTTTTTCTAAGTCATCTCGTGTTAAAGTCAGTGAACCTGTGCTTTTGGTTTCTTGGCCAAATTCCTCACAAAGCACGAGAATAAAGCTTTCAATTAGGCGGTTAGAGTTTTCATGCGCCATGAGTGGGGTCATGATTTCTACTATTTGATTATCATAAGCAAGTCGAGAGCTACGTTCGCCTCCCATCTCATCCAGCATGGTTTTGAACGTCTGCCAACTGATATTGTTAAGCATTGTTCTTGTTTCTGCCAGTGGTGCTGTTGTGACCATATTCCCATTCAGATGCGGTACAAGATTATATCGTGGCGCTAGGGGCACGGCAAGACCCATAGGTGTCAACTTAAGCCTCGGCGAATGGAATCTGTCGCCACTCCATCCTCTGTCCCATCTTCCTCAACCCAAATATTGTCATCTTTTAAACGGATATGAATCATGGAGTAGGGACAGTAACATCTAGCCAAATTCTCCATGAGGGGGGAGTAGGGGAGTAGGGGAATTACCAATACCAACTTACCCCATGAGGAACTTGGGGTACAAGGCATTACCTATTACCATGAAAATAGCAAGCCCATTTTAGTCTACCAAAAACAGTTACTACTGATAACTGATTTCGCGGATGCTTGAGCTTTAACATATAGTTACAATACTTAACATACCAATTCGACCGGTGGCATTCTTCATGATTGTAAAGACACTTCCCCCTAGTTCGCGATCGCTCGAGGATGACAATCGCAGCGGTAAAAATGGCGATGATGAAGTACACGTTGCCCAAATTGTGCCTTTACATGGTACACCAGCCCTGGTGGTGAAATCCCCAAGACTAATAGCAGCCCAACAACAACGGGCTTCTAGGACACAAGCTGAACCGGAAAACTTGCGTTATGATCCCCTACAGATAACGGCTGATTACCAAAACAGACCCCTGGAAGTGTTGCGGCGCATCTTCGCAGTTTTGCAACCCACTATTTCCTTTGTTTTTGGGTTGTGGTCAGACAGCAAACGGGGAATTGTGGTGAAAAATGACCGCCGTCGAGCTGTGCAACTACGAGAATTACTCACCAAGCTGGGGCCAGCTTACATCAAAATCGGACAGGCTTTATCCACCAGACCCGATTTAGTTCCTCCCGTATATCTGGAAGAATTAACCAAGCTCCAAGACCAACTACCGCCCTTCCCTAACGAAATAGCTTACCAATTTATCGAAGAAGAATTAGGCGCACCTCCAGAGGAGATTTACGCGACAATCTCAGCCAATCCCATCGCCGCTGCTTCCTTGGGGCAAGTATATAAAGGTAAGCTGAAAACTGGGGAAGAAGTCGCAATAAAAGTCCAACGCCCGGATTTACGAGAACGCATCACCATTGACTTATACATCTTACGTGGCATTGCCGGTTGGGTGCAGAAAAACGTCAAACGGGTGCGGAGTGACTTAGTTGGGATACTAGATGAATTGGGCGATCGCATTTTTGAAGAGATGGATTATATCCATGAAGGTGAAAATGCCGAGCGCTTCTTTCAACTCTACGGTCATATGAAAGACATATATGTTCCCAAAATTTACTGGGAATATACCAATCGTCGCGTCTTGACGATGGAGTGGATTAACGGCATAAAATTAACCCAAACAGCCGAAATTAACGCCCAAGGGATTGATGCTCGCTATTTAATCGAAGTGGGTGTGCAGTGTTCGTTGCGACAATTATTAGAACATGGATTTTTCCACGCAGACCCCCACCCCGGTAACTTATTAGCCACCCCCGAAGGTAAACTAGCTTATCTTGACTTTGGGATGATGAGCGAGATCAAGCCACCGCAACGCTATGGTTTAATAGAGGCGATCGTCCACGTCGTCAACCGTGACTTTGAAGGCTTGGCAAACGACTACGTTAAATTAGACTTCCTCTCACCAGAAACCGACTTAACACCAATTATTCCCGCCTTTGCGAACGTCTTCGCCGATGCTCAAGGTGCCAGTGTAGCTGATTTAAACATTAAAAGCATCACCGATGAACTATCAGCTTTGATGTATGAATATCCCTTCCGCGTACCACCATATTACGCCTTAATTATTCGCTCCCTCGTCACCTTAGAAGGGATTGCTATCTTTATAGATCCTAACTTCAAAGTCCTTAGCGAAGCGTATCCTTACGTCGCCAAACGCTTGTTAACCGACCCCGCACCACAATTAAAAATATCCCTGCGAAATTTACTCTTTAAAGATGGTAAATTCCGCTGGAATCGCTTAGAGAACTTGTTGAAAAATGCGCGAGGAAATGAAGATTACGACTTAACTTTAGTAGTTAATCAAGGCGTAGATTTTCTCGCATCAGAACGGGGCGCTTTTATTCGCGACAAATTAGTAGATGAATTGCTCAACGGAATCAACGCCCTAGGTAAAAACGTTTTGCACAACTTCACCTATTTGTTGCGAGAGAGAGTAGGAATCACAGCAATTAACGAAACTCCAGCAGCGACCGATGAACAACAACAAACCTTAGAGCATATTAAGCGGATATCGGGTATTCTCCGCGAAACCCGTGGCTTTGACCCAGCACAACTTGCAACCCAAGTTGTGCAATTATTAGTAAATCCTGATGTGCAGCGTTTAGGTCAGCAAATTACTAACCACTTAGTGCAAAAGGCTTTAACTAGAGTAATTCGCGAGTTGTTAGCGGGGGAAGAAGTTAATTACAGCGAAGGTAATTTACAGTAGGGGTTTAGCATTGCTAAACCCCTACAAGGGTTTCTTTGCCGGCGCGAGTTTAGCTTTATTTGTTTGTATTTCCCTCACCCTTATTCTTTGCAATGGGGTGGGGGTTTTTTATTTATTTACAGGAATTACGCACTGTACAAATTTGGCATGGTATGCATTTACCAAAATACGTTGTTTCAGGCTTTGATTAATTATTACTTTGATGGTAAACAGACCCGCGTTTTCGGGGTTTAGCAATGCTAAACCCCTACGACATCTCCGGTTTTTGCATTCCATATTTTGTGTCTTTTGTCAATGCGTAAGTCCTAATTTACAGCACCTTCCTGTAAATGAACCACATTTTTTTATCTCACGCATTCTCTACGTTCGCGTAGGGAAGGCGCAAACGCAAGTGCGTCTGTCTACGACACGCAGAGCGTTCGCAGAGAAGTGCGGGTTTTGTCTTGAGAAAGCAATATCTGTATTTGCTTGCTAAATCTACTGAAATGAGAAAGCAAACTGGGGTTTGAGAAAGCAATATCTGTATTTGCTTGCTAAATCTACTGAAATGAGAAAGCAAACTGGGGTTTGAGAAATGTACCCCTACAGGTCTATTGTTGTTTCCAGAGAGATAATTTATCTATTCGCCTCTAATAGCTGTAATTGCCAAATACATTTCAAAATATAAAAAACTCCATCCCCTTGTGGGTGGAGTTTTAGGAAATGGTCTATTAAAGCCACCCTAGAAGGACGCGGCTTGTATCCCATATTTTTGGTAACCTTAAAAAAGGAAAATTAAGCAGAAGCAGAAGTAATTTGCTTTTTGTGCTTGAACCATAATCCCATAGCAGCAGCAACCACTGTACCACCTAAAGTTAAAGGTTCGGGAACATCAGACGGTGGGACTACAGGAGACGGTGGGATTGCAGGATATTGTTGTGATTCATCAGACGCTGCTATTGTCGGATATTTTAGAAATCCACCAGCAGGTCCTACTGCAATAACGTACTGATCAGGAATATCTGATTTCGCTAAAAAATCCTGACCCCCAGTAGAAGGAAAAGGGTTGGGTAGATCAGCCACCACGGGATGAGATGGTTGTACAATGTCGAAGGGTTGTGTGACAAAACCGCCTAACTGTGTAAATGTTCCTGGTACTAGACCTAATGTCTGACCCCCAAAATACCCTGATACGTTCTCTGTCAGGGCTATACCAGCACCATTGTATTCACCTATATATCCTTTGCCATTTGTAGTAGCAAAAGACACGGCATTTAGCAAAGCTTTATTTGCATTTAAATCTTCCCCCTCTGGTGCGTTTGGTCCTATTTTATCTGCCAAGTCTGTTAAGAAAAGTACTTTGTTTCCTGTAACAAATGACTTAACATTAGCCACGGCGTCTACGGAAAGACCAGTGCCAAATGAAGCTTGATCTCGTGTGTAGACGAACGCATCAAAACTATTGAGAAATCCCGACGTTGCTAACTGAGCATCAGAAACGACAGTAGCACTCAATCCTGGTTGGGTATTGATAAAAGAACTAATCGAGTTATCGCCAAAAACTGCGATACTGGCTGCGAAGGAAGATTGGGCAGTGCCAAATACTACAGATAAAACACTGGCAAGAGCTATTCCAGAACGATACATCTTTTTGCCTTCTTGCTTGGAAGTAGTCAACTTTTGTAGTAACTACTTGTTGATAGGTGTAAATTACATTTATTGAAGATAAAATACAATAAATAATGCTGTAATTTTACGCGAACTTAATCACATCTTTATACAATAAAAAACTCCACCCACAAGGGGATGGAGTGTCACGTCCAGGTCTATTAGGCATAGAGCATGGAGAAAAGTCACCAATGCCCAATGCCCAATCCCCAATGCCCAATCCCCAATCCCCAAATTGTACTTGAGTGTTTCGCTAAATACTCCAAGAACACTATTGACAAATCCGATATCTAGGAGATATTATTATTTTTATAATGGAAATCCGTGCGCCCATATATATTATAATATTAGAATAATATTAGATTCATACTTAAAAACCTCTCAACAGATACCAACAAATAAATAAATTTCCTTCCTCTGTATTTCCTCATTGGAGTAGGATAATCTTTATTTGTTTACATATCTTTTTAAATTCGACTATTGGGGCTAAATTTGGACAAGATGCTACCTCCTCCTCATTATGCAAATATGCCAAAATCCCAATTGCTCAAATCCATTCAATCCTGACGGTAATAGATTTTGCATTAGTTGCGGACAAAGCGACTTTGGCAAACTTCTCAGAAATCGTTACCGCGTATTGAGCCTATTAGGTGAAGGTGGATTTAGCAGAACCTACGCATCAGTTGACGCAGACAGACTAGACGCGCCTTGCGTCATCAAGCAATTTTTTCCTCAAGTTCAAGGAACCGGACAACGAGCCAAAGCTGCAGAATTCTTCAAAGAAGAAGCATTTCGCTTGTATGAACTGGGAGAAAATCATACCCAAATTCCCAGACTGCTAGCTTACTTTGAACAAGGTTCCAGCTTGTATCTTGTACAAGAATTTATTCAAGGACAAACTCTTTTACAAGAAGTAGAGAAACAACCCTTTAACGAAGCCAAAATTTGGCAACTTTTAACTGATTTATTACCAGTTCTTGACTTCGTTCACGCCCATAACGTTATCCATCGGGATATCAAACCAGAAAATATCATCCGTCGTGAAACTGATGGTAAACCAGTATTAATTGACTTTGGCGGTGCTAAACAGGTAACACAAACCAGTTTAGCCAGACAAGCCACAGTAATTTATACTATTGGTTATGCACCCACAGAACAAATGGCAGGATTTCCTTGTCACGCCAGTGATTTGTATGCATTGGGTGTAACTTGCGTGCGACTTTTAACTCAATGTTTGCCTGTACAAAATGCTTATGGACTGATTGATGATCGTCTTTATGATGCCATGAATGCCAAGTGGTTATGGCAAGAGCGATTACAGGAAAATGGTATCACCATCAGCCAAGATTTAAGCAGCATTCTTGATAAATTGCTCCAGCATTTTCCCAGTGATAGATATCAAACAGCCGCAGCAGTTATCGACGATCTCAAGACAACAGCTACATCGGCTTTTGAAGCACAAATTTTGGCAATTACCCAACTGATATTACCGCCTACACCACAAAAAATTCAACCAGCATTACCACCCTTACAAATCTTTGAATTTGATGTCGTCACAGTAGACACAGGCGGAAGAGTTGTTAGCCGTGACTGTCGTAGCGCCAAGTTTATTACCGAAGAATTGAGTAAGGCTATTAACCTCGAAATGATATCAATTCGCGGCGGGAATTTTATGATGGGTTCACCAGCTTTTGAAGGCGACGCTGACGAACGTCCCCAACACCAAGTCACCGTCGAACCATTTTTTATGGGTAAATATCCCATCACTCAAGCACAATGGAGAGCAGTAGCAGCATTACCAAAAATCAAACAATCTTTAAATCCTAACCCATCCAAATATAAAGGACCAAATCGACCAGTCGAAAATGTATCTTGGCACGAAGCTGTAGAATTTTGTTTGCGGTTGTCAGAAAAAACTGGACGTGAATATCGTTTACCTAGTGAAGCCGAATGGGAATATGCTTGTCGCGCTGGAACCACCACATCCTTTCACTTTGGGGAAACAATTACTACTGAATTAGTCTGCTGCAGTGACAACGAGAGTTACAGTAATGAAGGCAAAAATAAATATCGTAAAGAAACCACAAATGTAGGCAGTTTTAATGTAGCCAACGCCTTTGGATTATACGATATGCACGGCTTAGTTTGGGAATGGTGCTATGACCCTTGGCACAACAATTATCATGGCGCACCCTTAGATGGCAAAGTTTGGGAAACAGGAGGTGATGAACATCGCCGGGTGTTGCGCGGTGGTTCTTGGAGTTTCAGTGCCGAACTTTGTCGCAGCGCCAGTCGTAGCTGGAATGAGTCGGATGGTGGGTTAAGGATATGTGGTTTTCGGGTCGTGTTTTCTGCAGGGGGGAGTAATGAGTAAGAAGTAATGAGTTAGGAGTAATGAGTAATGAGTAAGGAGTAAGAAGTAAGGAGTAAGGAGTAAGGAGTAATGAGTAATGAGTAATGAGTAATGAGTAATGAGGAATGAGTAATGAGGAATGAGTAATGAGGAATGAGTAATGAGGAATGAGTAATGAGTAATGAGTAATGAGGAATGAGTAATGAGTAATGAGTAATGAGGAATGAGTAATGAGTAATAAGGAATGAGTAATGAGTAATGAGTAATAAGGAATGAGTAATAAGGAATGAGTAATGAGTAATGAGTAATAAGGAATGAGTAATGAAAAAATTATTAAGATATTAACAAGTTAAATCAACAAGTTGAAAGAAAAATAAAAAATAATCCACTCCTTACTCCTTACTCCTTACTCCTTACTCATTACTCATTACTTCTTACTCATTACTCCTTACTTCTTACTCATTACTTCTTACTCATTACTCATTAGAGGCGCGAATTAATTCTGCCACAGAAGCAACAATTGCCGAGATAAAAATTAAAATAACGCTAAGAGCATTAATATCAGGCTTGACTCCTGTGCGGATGCGACTAAAAATTTCCATTGGCATAGTGTTAAAACCGCTACCTGCGGTGAAACTGGCGATGAGAAAGTCATCTAAGCTGAGAACAAAAGCTAGTAGACAACCAGCGATAATTCCTGGCATTAACTGAGGTAGTAATACTTGGATAAAAGCTTGTATTGGTGTAGCGCCTAAATCGAGTGCGGCTTCTTCGAGGTGGGGGTCTAAGTTGGTGAGTCGCGAAGCCACCACCAGTCCGACATAGGCAAGACAGAATACCACATGAGCGCCAACGATTGTCCACAAACTCAGGGGAATCGCAAAGGTTGCGAGAAAAACTAGGGTAGCTACGGCGATCGCAATATCAGGAATAATTAATGGGAGGTAAGAAATCCCCTGATACAGCTGCACCAGTGGAAACCGATAACGAGCTAACCCCACCGCCATTAAGGTTCCCAGAACTGCGGAAATGCTAACTGCACTACCAGCAACAATCAAACTGTTCTTAAAAGCTGATAAAATCCGCTCATCATGGAACAATTTGCTATACCAATCGAGGGTGAATCCTTGCCAAGTTGCACTGTAAGGTGACTGGTTGAAGCTATAAAACCCCAGTACCAGTATAGGCAGGTACATGAACACAAATACCAGGATTGAGAAAACCGCCTGCCATGAGACACGCGGTTTGTTTTGCGGTGGAAAAATATTCATTAAGGGTTAATGTTTTAATTTACTTATATTTTATGCTTTTTCCTTATACCATGCATACGACAAAAAGTCAAGATATTATTTCCCTAGGGAATAGACAATAGATAATAGAGCGTAGGTTGGGTATATAGCACTTCCTATTCAGATGAGGTACAAAATTGTATCACGCGATGTAGGGGCACGGCACTGCCGTGCCCTTACCGATGTACCTCACTAGGGCGAGAAACGCTATATGTTCCTCAAACCAACCTCCGATTCTCCTTAACTTGTATTGATTGAATTATCAGGCATTTTATGTCTTAAGGAGGGGATGATTTCCCTACTAAGGTAGACAAAAAATATTCAAGTTAACGCATAAGATTTTGAGGCAATTATCAATATAGTTGTTACTTCAATAGAGTTTCTGGGATTGAGTGAATTGGATTAAATCACTAAAAAAGTGACACAGAAACCTCTATTTTCAGCCTAATTTTCCAGGAGGTTTGTAATGCGAATTGCTCAGATAGCTCCACTATGGGAGAGAGTACCGCCGCCAGCATATGGGGGTATAGAGTTAGTAGTGGGGTTATTAACTGATGAATTAGTCAGACGTGGACATGAAGTCACCCTATTTGCATCGGGAGATTCGATTAGTCTGGCAGAGTTAGTGTCAGTTCATCCCCGTGCTTTGCGACTCGATCCTAATGTAAAAGAGTTCTGTATTTATGAAATGTTGCAACTAGCTTGGGTATATGAACAAGCGGCAGAATTTGACATTATTCATTCCCATATGGGCTATGGGGCGCTATCCTATGCCAATCTAGTCAAAACACCCACAGTTCATACATTGCATGGTATTTTTACCCCGGACAACGAAAAAATTTTTAAGTATGCCAAAAATAAACCCTATGTCAGTATTTCCCATGCACAAAGAGAAGCCAGGTTAGGGCTAAATTATATTGCCACGGTTTACAACGGGATTGATGTCAGCAGTTATAAGTTTTATCCCCAACCAGATGAACCTCCCTATCTAGCGTTTTTAGGTCGATTTTCGCCTGAAAAGGGACCACACTTAGCAATTGCTATTGCCAAACAAGCTGGTTGGCATTTAAAAATGGCAGGGAAAGTAGATATTGTTGATGTAGAATATTTTGAGCAAGAAATCAAACCGCAGATTGATGGAAAACAAATTGAATATCTCGGTGAAGCAAATCATGCTCAAAAAAATGCCTTAATGGGAGGTGCCGTAGCAACTTTATTTCCCATTACTTGGCGAGAACCTTTTGGGTTGGTAATGGTTGAGTCAATGGCTGCAGGTACACCAGTTATTGCCATGAATTTGGGGTCTACTTTAGAAGTTATTGCTCATGGAAAAACTGGGTTCATCTGCAATAATATTCAAGAGTGCATTAATGCTATTCCCAAGGTAATAGAATTAGACCGCTACGACTGTCGGGAGTATGTCAATAGCCGTTTTAGTGTTAAACAGATGACCGATGGTTATGAAGACGTTTATCAACAAATTCTGAAAAACAGATTTGCTCAAAATGGGTATATCCCCAAAGTTGTTAGTTTAGGTAACAGCAGTATTTAGCGGTAATTATTGCAAGCAGATAAGTAGGGGGGAAACTTTCCGCCCCTACTCATTTATCCTCAAAATCAATTACAGCAGATTGCAAGTTGGTGAGGTACAGATAATTGTAGGGGCGCAAGGCCTTGCGCCCCTAACGGCGTACCTCATTTACCTGAAATATGCTGTAAGTATTCAAATTGACCTAGTTGAATTTGGCTCTAATCGTCTCTATTCGTTGACGATTGACACCCAAATCACTCTGACCTAAGCGGGAAGCTGAACGTACTTGAATGACATTGGCTTGACGGTCGAGATAGAATTCTACATCATCTACAAATCCTAGCAAGGCACTCTTAAATTCTGCGTATAAATAATCTTGCTTTTCTGTAATTATCTTGGTTCTAGGCAAAGATTGAATGATGCTTTTGAGATTAGCTATCGCTTTTTCTGGAGTTGATGTATAAGCCAATGGAGCAATTTTGTGAAGTGCATCTGTACTCTGACTAGAAACACAGTTAGGCGAGTTGGGACAAGCTGCTAATTTCCCCTCACGCACACCTATATAATTTGGACGGTTACCTGCAAAAACCATAATTTTGGATGTTGAAAAATAAAAGTGCATAAATTAAGTCTAGGAGAATTCATTGTCCATAAGCAAGTGCCCAAAGGGGAGATTGACATTCGCAGAAACACAACCGCCAAACTGAGTACCGCCTATGTGGTAGAATTTTCACACTGGGTAAATCATCGGTGATGCGATCGCTTTATGATGCGAGAAGTATCATCTACTTGCAAAATATCATGACGCCAACAATCTCAATTAACGACAGTCAGAAGTTACAACTCGCACCTTTAGAAATCCCATCCCGTCTGCTACTGGGGCCTGGTCCATCGAATGCTCATCCTACAGTTCTCCAAGCGATGAACACCTCACCTGTAGGACATCTCGACCCAGCTTTTCTCTCCCTGATGGATGAAATTCAGTCGCTATTGCGCTACGTATGGCAAACGGAAAACCCCCTCACCATAGCCGTTAGCGGTACGGGAAGCGCTGCAATGGAAGCCACTATCGCCAATTCTATCGAATCTGGGGATGTAGTGTTAATTGGTGTCGCTGGATACTTCGGCAATCGCTTGGTTGATATGGCTGGACGATATGGTGCAGATGTCCGCACTATTACCAAACCTTGGGGACAAGTTTTTACCCTCGATGAACTCCGCACCGCTGTGGAAACTCATCGTCCGGCTATTTTGGCTTTGGTTCATGCGGAAACCTCCACAGGCGCACGTCAACCCTTGGAGGGAGTCGGTGAACTATGTCGCGAATTTGGCACACTTTTACTAGTAGATACCGTTACAAGTTTGGGTGGAGTTCCCATATTTTTGGATGATTGGGGAGTAGATTTAGCTTATAGCTGTAGCCAAAAAGGCTTAGGTTGTCCGCCCGGTGCTTCCCCCTTTACCATCAGTCCCCGTGCGCTGGAGAAATTACAAAACCGTCCCACGAAGGTTCCCAACTGGTATTTAGATATGACCTTGCTGGGCAAATATTGGGGTGCTGAACGCACATATCATCATACAGCGCCGATTAACCTTTACTATGCCCTGCGAGAAGCATTGCGTTTAGTTGCTGAAGAAGGACTAGCAAATTGCTGGCAGCGCCATCAAAAGAATGTAGAATATCTTTGGGAAGGCTTGGAAGCCATAGGTTTGAGTCTGCATGTAGAGCGAGAATTTCGCTTACCAACCTTGACCACTGTCTGCATTCCCCCTGGAGTAGATGGTAAGGCGATCGCTCGACAGTTACTCAATGAACATAATATTGAAATTGGCGGCGGTTTAGGCGAACTCGCAGGTAAAGTCTGGCGTGTGGGACTGATGGGCTTTAATAGCCGCAAAGAAAGTGTGGATAAACTCTTAACAGCATTGGAACAGGTTTTACCATTCCTGAGTGCTAAGTAAATTAAAACCCTGTAGGGGCGCAAGGCCTTGCGCCCCTACTTTGGTCTGTGGTGATTGGATGAAAATTGGGGATCTAAATTTTCCCGTGCCCCACTCCCAAAACCCCAATCATCAACTAAGGCGATAGGGGTTGCGATTGATCTGTGCGCTTCGTGGGAATTGACTGTGAGGGCTGGTGTAAGCGTAATTCCGGCACCTATTATCGAAACAATGACTGTTTCCGAGAGATGAAAACTGTGTAATGCACTTGCTCGGTTTTATCTACGACAAACTATTGTATCGATACTTAATGGTATAAAGATAGTCATTAGTATGGCTATCGTCAAAAAAAGTAACGTCGCATATTTAAATTTATTATCTAGTGTATTGAAAGCTGATTTAACTTCAGAAAAATTAGAAAAATCTATTTTTATATTAGATAAAAATATACATAAAATAATTAGTGAGTATGAAAGAAAGAAATTAAATTTTACATTTCCTATTCCTATTATGCCTGGAATTGGTGCTACCATAGCACCCACTAAAAGAAATGATAACCAAAAAATCTTAAATCCTGAATCTTCTAAATTATCTTTATCTGAATTTTTATTGCTCATTTTTTAATACTCTATTCTCATGAGAATTTTATGCTGGTTTCTTGATAGAAACAAGTGCTACCGGATACAAGTCTCACTTTTGGGGAATGGGGTATGCAATAAAATCCCTTACCACACCCCGGCTGTTTATATAAAACAAGGGAAAAAAAATACAGATATATCCTAATCGAAATCTGTCGTTGACACTCCCCCGACTGACTAAGTTTCGCTGAGTCCTGCGGACACGCTGCGCGTTAAGCGAAGCTATGCCGAAGGCTTTACGCTTACTTAGTCGTAAAGTCGGGGGATTCTTCATTCATTGTCGGAATTTGCTCTAGCAGGCTTGCGCCAACTAGCGTAGTGACTCCGACTCCTGAAGCGTTACTTCGCTTGTGCCCCAAGCTAGCTTTTGCATCGCGGAGCGTGTCGGAGACAAGATTTAGAATATTTTTTGCGGCGTTAACATCCCTTTGCAAGTTGCAACCACAACTACATACATGGCTACGAGTTGAGAGAGATTTTTTCACAATCACACCACAATCCGAGCATTTTTGAGATGTCATTCTCGGATTGACTGCAACAACTTCTGAGTTAAATTTATCCGCAAAATATTCTAAGCGACTGCGAAAAAGTGACCAAGACGCATCATTAATGCTCTTGGCTAAACAATGATTTTTTACCATGCCTTTAATATTCAAATCTAGCCTTCGGCAACGGCTTCGCCGAACATAGGCTACTAAAGCGTTAGCTTTGCATACGTTACGCGCCAATCTCACGGCGTGTTCTTTCCGTTGCCTACTTACTTTTAAATGTTTCCGAGCATATCTGGAGCTAGCTATCCGTCGCTTGTTTTTACCTTTTTCTTTTTTGTAAATCTGTCTTTGAGCGTGTTTGATTGATGTTTCAGCCTTCCTCAAAAACCTAGGATTTTCCTCTCTGCGAGACGCTTCGCGAACATGGTTCCCATCTGAGTCAGAGTAAAAAAACTCCAATCCAACATCTAAGCCAATCTCGCCATCACTAGTTCTAGGTTCGGGTTGAGCGTTAATGTCAATGCAAAACTGACAATAGTATCCATCAGCCTTTCTAACCAACCTTACACGCTTAATTGATTTAATAGGATATGTTTGAATATCCCATTTACCCAGTAGCTTAACTTCGCCAATAGCTTTTTTATCGGTGAACGTGATGTGTCTTTTAGTTGAACTTAAAGACCATCCAGAAGTTTTGTATTCAACTGAGCGGTTATCTTTTTGAAACCTGGGATATCCCTTTTTACCTGATACTTTCTTTTTGCAATTTCCGTAAAACCTATCAATGGCAGACCATGCTCTTTCAGTAGCAGCCTGACAAGCCATTGAGTTAAGTTCCTCGACAAACTTAAACTCTTTACGCAGTGCTGTAGAGTAATTGCTTAAAGCTACTTTATTGATTTTGGCTTCTCTTGACGCATCCATCCAATAGCGTAACGCTTTGTTTCTGATGAATTGAGTTGTCAAAATAGCTTCATCAATAGCTTTGTATTGCTGTTTTTTGGCTTTGATTTTGTACTCTAGTGTCAGCACTGCTTAATCACCTCCTGTTGTTTTATCTATACAACCATGATAACATGAATATGTCCATATTCAATACATATTATGGCTAAAAAAGGTTTACATATACTTTTGAGTGACCGCAGGATTAATAAGTTACGTTTATTAGCGGTAGAAAAAGATAAGACGATGACCCAAATAATAGAAGAATTATTGGATAGCCTGCCAGAACCCAAAAAAGACGTTTAATAAATTAAACGTTGGCGATACATCCCTGGTCTGAAGACGCGGGGCTTTTCGCCTATCGGTTATTTTTTGTAAATCTGGCTGACGGTAATGTTGGAAAAGGCGGGTAATTTGCGCCCGCGTTACACGTCCTAGGGAAAGTTCCGGTATGCTATCTTCACCAAAGAATCCTACTTCCTCAGTTTCGATACTTGGTGATGGAGAACCACCAATTAATTCGCAGTGAAAAAATAACTTATAGGTGTAGAATGGTAATGGTGGGTGTCCTTGTCTTTGTCGGTCATAGACTGCGAGTATTTTCAGAGGGCGTACCTCATAACCTGATTCTTCAGCTACTTCTCTGACAGCTACTTGACTGGGAGTATCACCAACATCAGCCCAGCCACCAGGTAAAGTCCAGCCACCATCAGAACGTTCTTTGACTAATAATATGGTATCGTCTTGGAATACTGCAGCCCGCACATCAACCTTGGGAGTGGCGTAACCTGTTTCTTGAGAAAACAAATCGAGAATATAGCTATGTTCTACATTGGCGTAAGTCGCCATAATTTCCGCTGCGATCGCTCTTAATTGTTTATAGCGTTCAATATCATAAACCCCTTCAGAATAAGTCAGACCATTTTGGGCGATCGCCTGTAATTTTTGTCCCCATTCCAGCCATTTTGGTTCCATATTTCTCTCTTTGCTAAAGGTTAGGGGCTAGTCCCGCGATTTCAAACTATTTGTTTAGCTAAATCCACGCGATATGATACCGTAGGGGCACGGTAATGCCGTGCCCTTGCTCCCCGAAATCTATATGTATTCAAGCTTTTGGTGACTTTGAAATCGCGGGACTAGGGGCTAGGAGTTAGTTATGCCTTTTTGCACCAGACTAACCAGTCCCTAATCCCTAATCCCTAGTCCGTGCTTACGCTTCGTCTAAAGCTGCAATACCGGGTAATACCTTACCTTCGAGTAACTCCAAGCTAGCGCCACCACCGGTGGAAATGTGGCTCATTTGGTCAGCTAAACCGACCTTTTCCACAGCAGCCACAGAGTCACCACCACCGATGATAGTGATAGCACCAGTTTTGCCAATTTCCGCTAAGGTATGGGCGATCGCTTCTGTACCTTTGGCAAACTGATCAAATTCAAACACACCCATAGGACCATTCCAAATTACAGACTTGCAATCTGCAAGGGCTGCTTGGAAGACTTTCACTGAGTCAGGACCAATATCCAAACCCAACCAACCATCAGGGATGTTCTCAACGCTCACGATTTGAGAATTGGCATCAGGAGCAAACTTATCTGCTATTACCACATCTGTGGGTAAAAGTAAAGCCACGCCGCGTTCCTTAGCTTTAGCTTCCAAAGACTTCGCCAGTTCTAGCTTGTCCTCTTCCACCAGAGACTTACCGACACTCAAACCACGGGCTTTGTAGAAGGTGAAAATCATCCCACCGCCGATGATGAGCTTATCACACTTCTCCAGCAGTGTTTCAATCACGCCAATTTTGCTAGAAACCTTGGAACCGCCAATAATAGCCGCCAAAGGACGTTGGGGATTTTCAATAGCGTTTTGCAGATACTCCAATTCCTTTTCCACCAAATATCCAGCCACAGAAGGACTGAGGAATTTAGTCACACCTTCAGTAGAAGCATGGGCGCGGTGTGCAGTACCAAAAGCGTCATTTACATAAAAATCAGCATTAGCTGCTAGCTTTTTGGCAAATTCCGGGTCGTTTTTCTCTTCTTCCTTATAGAAGCGGACATTTTCCAGTAACAGCACTTGGCCATTTTGCAAAGCCCCCACAGCAGCAGTAACTTCATCACCGATAGAGTCATCAGTCTTCAAAACTGCTTGACCTAGCAACTCCGAGAGACGTTTAGCAACCGGAGTCAGGCGCAATTTCTCATCCACACCCTTGGGACGACCAAAATGGCTTGTTAAAATGACCTTAGCTCCCTTTTGGGTCAAATCTTGGATGGTTGGCAGAGCCGCACGAATGCGAGTATCGTCTGTGATGTTGCCTTGGTCATCCACAGGCACATTAAAATCAACCCGCACCAAGGCGCGTTTACCAGATACATCAGCAGCAGATAAATTTGCTAAAGTTTTTTTGGACACAGCCAGACCCTCCTGATTGCCTTTTTGTTATTGTTTTGAAAGTAGAACCATCCAGATTTTACCGGAGTCGGGGGTGCCCACGCGAAAGATATGTTCAAAACAGTTCTATTTCCCATCGATCAAAGCCGAGAAGCGCGGGAAGCTGCCGATGTTGTTACCAACGTCGTGCAAAAATATGGTAGTCGGTTAGTCCTGCTGTCAGTGGTCGAAGAACCAGCCACAGATGAGCCTAGTACCGATCCCATGCTGTCCCCAGAAATAGTAGCCAAACTGCTCCAAAATGCCCAAGAGTTATTCTCTCAGCAAGGAATTATAGCAGAAATCCTAGAACGGCAAGGTAAACCAGCGTTTACCATCTGCGATGTCGCCGATGAAATCGAGGCAGATTTAATCATTATGGGCTGTCGCGGCTTAGGCTTGACTGAAGAGGGTGTCACAGAGAGTGTTACTACCCGCGTGATTAATCTTTCACCTTGTCCGGTGTTGATTGTACCGTAAAAACTGAGTTTGTAGAGTTTGTAGGGTGCGTTAACGAAGTGTAACGCACCACCTAAATTTGCTTTGAGAATTGTTTATCATTTAGCAGTGTAATGCACGGTTTGTATTGGTATTGGCATTTATGATCTTATTGGGCAGAGCGAAAATCATTTAGCACCAAAACGCGCAATTCTGTAACCCGCTGAAGTATGGCATCATTAGTTAAAAAAGCCTCGCAATTTGATGCTAATGCGACAGCAATTTGAAAAGCATCAGGTAATTGTATGTTGTATTTAGCACGTAATTGAGCAGCTTCTATTGCTAGGAGTTGGTTAGCAATCGGTACAAATTCAATGTTGTCATTATCAGTAATTAACTCAATGAACTCTTGCTGTAATTGCCTTTGTCCTAAATTATAAGGACGAACTAAACACTCGGCTAAAGTAACCGGTGAAGCAACACCCATCAACGAAGTGTTGCGAAGCACCTCAAACACTATTCTGGTAAGTGGAAAATATTCTGGGTGTCGCTCAACGAAGTAAATAACTGGTGCAGTGTCTAGAAACAACCGTGTTACTCCATGTAAACTTTCTCTAATATTCACTCTAGCTTCCTTGATTGCACTTGTTCACCCTCTATTTCTAAAGACTCTCCACTGCGTATACGTCTGACATATTCCTGAGCATCCATTCCTCCCATGAGATTAGGCGCTATACCGGCAAATTCCATAATGTCGCGGCGTGGTTTGCGTTTGATTTCGCAATGTTGTAGTCTTTGGGTTAAATAAGCAATGAGACTCAATTGCTCATCAGGTGTGAGTTTGTCGGACAATCCTTTAACTTCGTTTAATTCTTTAGACATTTTCGCTCTTCTGGTTATGTTTAATTTGTATCATTTTATCAAGTTTTTTATTGCTTTACGTTTGCTCTAGGGCTAATTTGTTTCATTCCCCCAACTTAGCAAACAACTCCGCCAAGACCACATTAGAAAACAAAAACCCCTGGGGATCACTCAAACGCAACCTTCCCGCGACAACTTCCACCCAACCTTGATCAAAGTGCGATCGCAAATATTGCAAAATCTCCTCTACCTTCCCTTCCCCAAACTCAGCCGCCAAAGTTGCTAAACTCAGTCCCTGGGCTAAACGCAACCCCAACATTAAGGTTTCTAACAACACCTCATCTTTTGGAGTCACTTCGCAATCAATCACACCCCCAGCTTCCACCCATTGATAATACTCTTTGGTTTTACGCGGACGAGTGAACCGCTTACCCTGGATGTAACTAGCAGCACCCATCCCAAAGCCATAATAAGGGCGATTTTCCCAATAAACTCGATTATGCTGACACTGATGTCCCCTTTGAGCATAATTGGAAATTTCATAATGTTCATAACCAGCACTAGTCAAAATTTGCTGCGCCATTTGGTACATTTTGACTGTGGTTTCATCTGTCGGTAAAGGATGAGAACCTGGTTGATAATAACGACCAAAAGCAGTTCCTGTCTCTATGGTAAGATCATATATGGAAATGTGAGTGGGTACTAATGCCACTGCAGTTTCTAAAGAATTCTGCCAATGATCCAAAGACTGATGCGGTAAACCGGATATTAAATCTAAACTAAATTCGGGAACCTCGACTTTGCGGATTAATTCCACAGATGCAAAAATATCTGCAAGTGAGTGTGATCGCCCAGCAACTTTTAATAATTCTTCTTGAAACGCCTGGACACCAAAACTTACCCGGTTCACCCCTAAGCTACGATAGCCTGCTATATGTGCTAAATCAAACGTCCCTGGGTCTATTTCCATTGAAATTTCTGCCCCCTGGGAGATGCCAAAATGCTCCTCTAGGGCTACTAGTATCCGTTGTAACTGGTCTGTTGATAGCAGCGAAGGAGTACCACCACCAAAGAAAATCGTCTTTAGGGGTTGACTAAACGCTGGTGTCATGGCTATTTCTTCGCAAAGAATCTCAACATATTGGGAGATAGTACCAGAGGTTTCACCACGTAGGCGATCGCCCACAACAGACACAGGGAAATCACAATAAAAGCATCGTCGTCTGCAAAAGGGAATATGTACATAAGCAGAACTCGGAATACCAGAAACATTAATTTTTTGATCCATTATGAGAAACAATTAAACTAACCATACTGAAAATTGCCAAAAATTAAAATTAGTAGTTTCTTTACAACTGTTTATCGTTTTACAACAAAACAATGAAAAATATGAAGATAAAACTATTTAGTTATAATATTTGCAGACATTCCTTGCTAAAAACCCTAGTCTAAGTAAATAAATATTTCTGAGTCTAGATCACCGAAGAAATAAAGAATACTTAATTTTATCGGTTAACACCCTCGCAGGAAAAAACACAACCATGCTTGACGCCATTATCATTCTTTCATTTATCCTAGCAGCGTCGGGGATCGGGTTCTACAGCATTGAACTGCTACCCGATGGCACCCTCGACCGAGTGACCAACTTAGAAGCCTTACGTTTAGTTGTAGCTGTCTTTGCTGCCATTATTGGCGGTGCAGTCGGGCTGAGTTTCCAGACGACATATCGTCGCCTAGAGGCACAAGTCCGAGAAATGCCACTGGAAGTGATCTTAACTCGCGCCATTGGCTTAGTGATTGGGCTATTACTAGCAAACTTGATGCTAGCCCCGTTATTTTTGCTACCGATTCCCGTGGATTTTAGTTTTATTAAACCATTGGTGGCTGTTGTCGGCAGTATTATGCTGTCGGTGACTGGTATGAATTTGGCAGATACCCACGGTAGAGGCTTATTACGGTTTATTAATCCCAACACCGTAGAGACGATGGTAGCGGAGGGCACTTTAAAACCTGCCAATACCAAAGTTTTAGACACCAGTTGCATTATCGATGGTCGTATTGAAACGCTACTAGAAACTGGGTTTTTAGAAGGGCAAATTCTCGTGCCACAATTTGTCTTGCAAGAACTCCAACAAGTAGCCGATGCTAGCAAAGACCAAAAGCGGGTCAGGGGAAGACGTGGACTAGAAATTCTCAACCGCATTAAAGCAGCTTACCCTGATCGCATCCTGATTAATCCAGCAGACTACGACGATATTACCACTGTCGATGCCAAATTAGTCCGCTTCGCCCAAGAAATCAGCGGCACCTTGCTCACAAATGACTACAATTTGTCTAAAGTAGCCAGTGTTCAAAAAGTCCCTGTTTTGAACGTCAATGACTTGGTGAACGCTGTCCGTCCCACCTATTTACCAGGTGATAATCTTGATTTGAAAATTCTCAAGGAAGGTAAAGAACCCAGTCAAGGAATTGGCTACCTAGACGACGGCACAATGGTAGTTGTTGAGGAAGGTAGCAGTTATGTTGGTGGTGAACTGCGGGTAGTAGTCACCAGTGCGCTACAAACTACCGCCGGACGGATGATTTTTGCCAAACCTCAAGCTTCAGCATTGGCGTGAGCGAAATTTTCGCTTCAATTACAATTAAATTTTGCCATCGGTGCGGCCAAGCTGCACCGATTTTTTATAGATATTTTTCGCAGGACTTACGCAACTGGCACAAAGCGTGGGCAGGCAGACAGGGCAAACGCATCTGAATATGATTTGCGCTTCCAGGCATTCTGACAGACAGGCGATCGCCACAAAAGTTTTGTAACGAGATTCAACATTTCTGGACTGGATAATATATTCCAAAGATAGAGTTCAATTACAAAAAGACTCATGTAAAATAATCAGTTAAAAGCTTAAAAATTAAACCGATTAATTGAATAATTCGAGTGAAGGAGAGAGTAAAACTTTATGGTAAAACTGTTAGCACAGTCAATTTCACCGAGTGATGCAGCTGGATTGATTGTAGTCTTAGGGACATTCATATTTGCAACATTTTTGGTTTGGATAGGTTTTAATCTAATGAAATCAGGAAACCGACCTGAAAAAGGTGGATTCGAGATGGTAGGTTTAAAATTTAACTTAGAAACTACTTCAGGCGGTTTTTGTATAGCTTTTGCTGCCGTTGTAGTAATAAATTTTCTATCTAAGTTCTACGGACGATAATAGAATTTACGCATTAGTGGAAGAACTAGCGACGCTGTTTTTAGATTGGCGATCTTTAGTTTAAGTTACATTTTCCTTGGTTTATGGTTCATAATTTTGCTCAAATTATGATTTAAAGCACAAACATTACTCCAAGTACAGTGGGTTCTTGCGTACTTAACGTGCTAAATTTTTAATTACAGTCGATAACTTTGTTTTAAAATCAAGGCTTACAGGCGCTTATAGCCAAAATTTTAATCATCAGACCTAAAAGGCAGTAAATAATGGCTGTCATCTTATCCCAGCAAGGAGTTCAAGCTTATTTTTCAACATATTTAGCACGCTAAGTACGCAAGAACCAAAGTCCACATATGTAGGGGCGCAAGGCCTTGCGCCCCCCCAAGGCCTTGCGCCCCCCAAGGCCTTGCGCCCCCCAAGGCCTTGCGCCCCTAATGATGTATCAGGGTTTTTATGAATTGGTATAAGATGCCTGAGTCGGTATCATTCTAAATAATATGACATTCATTCTTACCAACGACGACGGCATCGACGCTCCCGGAATCCAAGCCTTGCTCAAAGCTGTAAATGGCAAAGATGTGATTATTGCTGCGCCGAAAGACCATCAATCTGGCTGTGGACATCAAGTTACCACCCATCGTCCCATCAATCTCCAGCGGCGTTCTGAGACTGAGTTTGCGATCGCCGGTACTCCCGCTGATTGTGTCAGAATCGCCATAACACAAATTAGTCAAAATGTCAAATTCGTGCTATCAGGTATCAACGCTGGGGGTAATCTAGGCGTGGATGCTTATATTTCTGGAACTGTTGCTGCGGTGAGGGAAGCCGCAATTCACGGTATACCAGGAATTGCAATTTCCCATTATTGTAAAGCCAAGCAAAATTTTGATTGGGATATGGCTGCGAGATTGACATCGGAAATCTTAGCTGACTTACTCCAGCGTCCTTTAGAATCAGGAAGCTTCTGGAATGTGAATTTACCCCATCTGCTTCCGGGAGAACCAGATCCTGAACTGGTATTTTGTCAACCTTGTACTAAACCTTTACAGATTAATTACCGGATTGACGGTGATGATTTTTATTATGTAGGAGAATATGGCAAACGCGCGCGCACTCCTGGTAGCGATGTGGATGTCTGTTTTTCCGGTAACATCGCTGTCACCAAGTTAAGTGTTTGACCTAATTTGAAATTTTGGATTTTGGATTGAAAGATTGAAAATCAACAAATTTTAGATTTTGAATTTTGGATTGTATATTTTCCATCCAAAAATCAAAATCCAAAATTCTCTGGTCATAAATCTAAATAGAACCTACTCTCCGGGCACTATAGTAGGGTGAGAAATATCTCAAAATATTTTTATTTTTGACATATTTTGCACCCTACAAAATATGTTGAGTGTGACACCTGGTTTCGTCCGGCTAACATCCCAAATTGGTTAATTTTTGCAAGAGGTCTATTCTTCATCTGAGCCTTGGAGCAATAACATCAAAGTATTTAAGCTTTGTGTTAGTTCGCTGAGTTTTTGTAGTGAATCATCCTGAGATTCAGCAAGACTTTGTACAGCATCACACAAGGCGAAAATTTGATAACCTTGCTGCTGTACCTGCTTTCCCTGTTCCTCGACTTGCAAACTGACCGTCTCTAGTCTGACTGCGAGACTTTCAATTGTCTCTGTAGTCGAGAGTACTGCTTCCCCAATTTGTTCAACAATAGATTCCAAGCGATTTATTTTAACTTCGACGGCTGCGGAAATCATTTTTTTATCACCTCATTTTCCCAGATATTTTTTCACTGAATAATAGCAGCGTTTTTGATCTAGCTTGTTGATAATTTGTGAGCCTGAACGCCCATTGGTTAAACTATCGTGCAAGATGTGTTATCCCATGCTTTTTTCGAGTAAATTCATCCTTTAGAGATGTATTTTGTCTGTTTGATACATTTTTGGAAATGAAGAATTCTATGTTCTAGCGTTCGTACTCGATGATTAGCAAATTATCTTGAAACAAATCTTCATTCACATTAGTGGTTTTTGTACATCCTCCTTTTGATATACATTTCAATATACATTATTCACTTTATCTTAAATTTATAAAAAATGCCGTTATTCAAAATTTTGATGAAGATTAAGCAAATATACAGTTCATATCGATTATTTTGGATAACGCTAAATTTAGGGTCAACATCAAAGGTAAGTAATTCTACCCTTGTTATTTAAGATTTAGCTGAAGAATGTATCAAACACCATTAAAAAACGTTGTTCAAGATCCTACTGCTACAGGTCGAGACTTAAAATTTACTCGTCACCCTTCAGTAGAATCCAAATTTAAACGTTGTTTAGACATTTTGGGGAGCTTGGTAGGGCTATTGATTCTAGCAATTGTATTTGCGCCGATAGCGATCGCTATTAAAATCGATAGTCCAGGTCCAATTTTCTTTACTCAAGAACGTTATGGATTTCAAGGACGCCCCTTTCGGATGTGGAAATTCCGCTCAATGGTTAATCAGGCCGAGAAATTAAAGTCTTTTGTCAAGAACGAAGCTAACGGACTCATCTTTAAAAACAAAAATGATTTCCGGGTAACGCAGGTGGGTCACTTTTTGAGACGTTCTAGCTTGGATGAATTACCTCAGTTTTGGAATGTCTTGCTCGGCGAAATGAGTTTAGTTGGTACACGTCCACCCACTGCTGATGAAGTCATCAACTACAACCAGCGCCACTGGGAACGTTTAAATGTTAAACCAGGTATAACTGGTGAATGGCAAGTTCATGGTCGTTCTTCTGTGACAAACTTTGAACAAATAGTTGATTTAGACCTCCGGTATCAAAAAAAATGGTCTCCATTGTATGACTTGTTGTTAATTGTCCAAACTTTCTCGGTTGTTTTGCGTAGAATAGGAGCGTTTTAAAGCCTGTAAAAATACTCTTTTTAGTCCCTAATCTCTAGTAGTAATACTTAATCGAGTAGCTCAAAAACATGATACCTAGGGCACAAAAAGCTAAACCAGTAAAGCGAATTTTACTTGATAATAGTGGCTTAATTTCTCTGGCACTCATAGCAACAACATACTGAGTCAAGGTAACGCCCAACACATAGGCAACCAGGGGTATGATTCCAGTGCCGATAATCCCATCACCATCAGCATAACCATGAAACAAACCAGCGATCGCTCCTATTACTGTTAATGCTACCCAGTTTGGTAGATTTGAAGTCACCAGCATAGTGCCAAAGATGATAGTAGAAGCTGCGATCGCTATTTCTGCACCTGCTAAAGACAGGGGGAATAGATGAATTATTGTCCCAAACATTGTTGCTAAGACAAAAGTCGCGGCCATCAAGGCGCCATGAACAGTCCTCCCAGAGATTAAGCCAATGGCCACGAGACTAGCTAAATGATCCAAACGAATTACTGGTTCAGCCATTCCCCAAAGGAAGCCTTCAGACCAATTAGAGATGGCGTGATTAACAGGTAATCCACTTAATGAACTGAGCAGGCTAATCAAGACTAGAGCTGCGATCGCGCCGATATGGCGCTGCTGTACTGAGGTAGAAGCTCCTGACAACTCAATTTTTAACATCGATTTACTGTCATTAGTTTTTTGGTAATTTATCCTACCCACATCCTCAGCAAAACTAACACAGCTATTCCTCAACTTTATCTTAACTCCATAAACTTCAGTCAGGGTCAAGGGTCAAGGGTCAAGGGGGGACAAATGACAGCACTTTTTCAAGATGACTTTATTTGTATCGGAATCTGAATCAGGAACTCAGTCCCTTGAAGTGGTGCGGAAATACACTTCAACTGACCACCATGCTGCTTGATAATTTGGTAGCTAATCGACATCCCTAGACCTGTACCTGAACCGATTGGTTTAGTAGTAAAGAATGGGTCAAATATTTTTTGTTGTATCTCTTCTGTCATTCCATATCCGTTGTCAATTATCCGAATTATCACTTTTTCGCCGTCTAAAAGCTCAGTGGAAATCGTGATTTTACCTAAATAATCATCTAATGAATTTAACCTGATATTTCTTAACTCTTCTATCGCGTCAATAGCATTATTTAGGATATTCAGAAACACTTGATTGAGTTTTCCTGGATAGCATTCAACTTTAGGTAAATTGCCGTAAGATTTAATAACTTCTATCCCGATATTACCAGCTTTAGTTTTGCAGCGATTCTGTAAAATCAGCAAAGTGCTATCAAGACCTTCATGAATATTAACCGCCTTGATTTCGGATTCATCTAAACGCGAAAAATTTCGCAATGATAAAACTATCTCTCGGATGCGCTCTGCGCCAATTCTCATTGAAGATAAAATCTTTGGTAAGTCTTCTTTAACAAAAACTAGCTCAATTTCTTCAATCCACTTTTCAATTTCTGTGCTGGCTTGAGGATAGTATTTTTGGTATAATGAAATGACATAAAGCAAATTTTGTGTATATTCATTGGCAATAATGGTATTACCGTAAATGAAGTTAATAGGGTTATTGATTTCATGGGCAATACCCGCAACTAACTGACCTAGAGAAGACATCTTTTCTGTTTGAATCAATTGGGCTTGTGTATTTGCAAGTTCCTTAAGGGCGATTTCGAGTTTTTGAGTTTGCTCTTGGGAGATAGCAGCATTTGCAAGAGATTGGGTCATAGCTGCTCTTAATTTAGATGTCCGCTCTTCTACCCTAATTTCTAACTCTGCTTTGGCTTTTAAAAGAGCTTCTTCGGCAATTTTGCGCTCAAAAATCTCGGCTTGGAGTAGGTGGTTCGCAGCCTCTAGTTGTCCTGGGCTTGGCAAAGCTAATGCCTGGGGAATTAACGGCACTAATATAATGGCTGTATAAACCGAAATAGTAGCTGTCAGTAATTTTAGGGCACCAGATAGCCAGTAAGTGGGGTGCCAGAGTGTCCAGATTTCCATTATATGGGTTGTACCACAGGAAATAATGAAGGCTCCAAATAATAGCAGTATCCCTTGGAAAGGAAAATCCTCTCGCTTTCGCACAAAATAAATCAGGGTTATCGGGATAGAATAATAGGCTAGAGCAATCAGAGTATCTGATATGATGTGCAACCATATCAAGCCTGGCTTCCAGAGGTAACAATGTCCATGCGGAATAAAGAAGCCATCCGCAAACAAGTTTTGTAAAAATTCCAGCATTGATTATCTACTGAGTGTAATTAGTCGAGTCAGTATGGTTGACAAATTATACTCGCATCCTTGACAATTGTCAGAAAATTCTCCTTTCACAAAAAAATACCCAGGCTTTGTTGGGTTACTCTTCCCGTCGGGACGCTCCGCGAACGCCTACCCAAAGCCTCAACTAACTGATAACTGTTTTCTCCCCTGCTTTTTCATTGCGCCGACCTACTTAATGCAATAATTCTTCTATCTGATGCTGGCTCCATAAAGTTTTGTAAAGCCCTGGTTGTTGTAGAAGCTCTAAATGTTTGCCATTTTGGACAATTGTCCCCTTATCCATGACAAAAATTCGGTCTGCAGTGGCTGCGGCGGAAAGTTGATGAGTGATAAAAATCACAGTTTTTTTGAGTTTACCACTGGAAAAATTTTTCAAGATTTCTGCGGCTGTTTGATTATCGACGCTGGAGAGGGCATCATCTAAAATTAACACTGGGGCATCGACCAGCATAGCCCTAGCCAAAGCAGTACGTTGTCGCTGACCGCCAGAAAGAGTAATACCACGTTCACCGACAATAGTTTCATATTCGTCGGGAAAGTTTTTAATTTCCGAGTGAATTTGGGCAAGTTTGGCTACAGATTCGACATTTTCTTGGTCGCTGATGGGGTCGCCGTAGCGGATATTATTATTGATTTTGGTGCTGAAGAGAAAACTATCTTGGGGGACATAGGCGATCGCACTTCTTAAATCTGCTAATGCTATTTTGGTAATGTCCAACCCATCCAAAAATAATTGACCTGGTGCAATATCCAACAAACGTGGTAACGAATTTGCTAACGTCGATTTCCCGCAACCAATAGCGCCGACAATTGCCACCATTTCCCCAGGGGAGATGGTAAAGTTGATGTTATCTACAGCGGGGGTGTTGTAAGATGGGTAAATGTAGGAGAAATTTCTCGCTATCAGTTCCCCTTTAACGTCAGCTTTAGGCAGATTTATAGCATCGATAGAGTCTTGAATTTTGGGTGTTACCGAGAGAATCGACTCTAGGCGATCAATACTCACTTCACCCCGTTGATAGGCAGTAATTGTAAATCCTAACAGAGCGGTGGGGAAAACCAGACGCTCTACATAAATTAGGAGTGCGAGAAAATCCCCAACAGCCAGGGAACCTGCAGCAATCCGCGTAGCCCCTAAAAAGAGAATCACCAGGGAACTGATATTGGCTAACCCACCAATAATGGGAAACAGAGTATTGCGGCTTTTAGCCAGTTTGACGTTAGCCTTCAACAGTTGCTGATTTTTTTGAGCGAAGGCTCGACGCTCATTTTCTTCTTGAGCATAGATCTTAATTAAAGCAATGCCGCTGATATCCTCTTGAATCAGTTCACTGATCTGTGAGAGTTCCTCCTGTACTGCTTTTTGTTCGTTGCGAAGGCGATCGCTAAAGAAAAACACGCACAGAAACATCAAGGGATATACTGCCAGAGAGGCTAATGTCAGATCAACACTAATGACTAGCATCGCTGGCAGCGTGAAGGTGTAGGCAAAGAACGTATTTGCTAAACTCAGGACGGCAAAACCTACTAACCGTTTGATATTATCTACATCACTGGTAGCCCTACTAATCAAATCCCCAGGGGTATTAGTGGCAAAATAACCAGGCTCCAACTTGAGTAGGTGTTCAAAAATCCGCTGTCTGAGGTCAAATTCCACCTGGCGTCCCACCCCAAATATCCAGATACGCGAAGCCATTCGGATTAACCACAGTGCTGAACTCAGCAAAATGATGATGACAACGTAATCTAGTATTTGATGCCACTGGAAATTTGTCGAGAGTCGATCCACACAAGCGCGAATCAACCAGGGGATATAAACACCAAGCCCATTAACAGATAATAAGGCGAGAATGCCTAGTATTAGTTCGCGCCAATAGGGACGTAGATAATCTTTGAGTTTAGCAAGTCGTCGAGATTTTGCCATGCAAGCAATAATTTTTTTGATTCGCACCGAATTGACACTCCCCGACCATTAGGTACGGGGATTCTGTTTTAGGCTGATGACTAGTAGTGCGCCAAACCAGCTCTTGAGGCTTTTGAGGCGGGGGAAGCTTTGGCGCAAAGAGTGTTATTTTTGGTAAAATTTTCACTGCCATTACTTCCCCCGCGCCCCCTGCTTGTCAACACCACCGACAATTTTGGGTTGACAGATCATTAGCGACCACGTAAGAAACCGTAAATCTGGTTGAGATAACTTTCCCACACGTTGGTTGTCAGTGCCAGGGTTTCAGCACTGGGTACAAAATCTTCAATTCGCAATCCCCGTGTTCTAATTTCCTGTGGATTTTGCAACAGGTAGGCGGGGACTTTAATTGTCGGGGTGTTGAATGCTAGGGTAATCTCAGCAGTATTGACTTGCGGTAGGATGGCATTGCCTTGCACGTCTGAGATGTTGGCTGAGGTATTTGCTGGGGCTAAAGCCACCAAGCTGCTAGATGGCGGTAGAGCGCCAACAGGGGACCTAACTAGGAAGTAGGCGATCGCTGGTGTACTTGATAGCAGTAAAATTGCTAGAGACCATCCCAGTAAGTAGCCTCCTGGTTCTTTGATACCGCCCTTTTCAATTTTTTGGGCAGCAAAAATCAACATTAATGTCGATGCTCCCAGAGGCTTTAGCGGAAATGATACCAATCGCCACAAAGAGGCCACAGCTGGCTCATTGGGGTTAACAAACGCCAGCACTAAGACCAGCGACAAAAGTCCTAACACTACGCGCCCTAAAAAAGTCCCCTTGGGATAGAATCTCTGGAACAGGGAAAAGGCAACAGTGCCAATCAATAGCCACACTAGTATCAACGTGAGCGTTCTAAACATAGATTAACTCTCAAATTATCTGGTGCGGTCAGCCTAGAGGTATTGGGAAGTGGATTTATTTTATCGTCAAATTGTAATCGTACCGTTACCTGACTCAAAATACCTCAATCCTCACACCAAAAGACTACCGTCGTAGTGATTTTAGTGCAATTTTTTGACACTGCGTCCATTATTTGTAATTTTTCAGATGAGTAATGTGGCACCAGTAACTTAAATTAATTGAGTAGGTATCAATTCACAAGGAAAAACTATGTCGTCGGCACAGCAAACTATTTTAGTCACCGGGGGCGCTGGATACATTGGCTCCCATACGGTGCTGGCTCTCAAGCAAGCAGGTTATAACCTCGTCATCCTTGATAATTTGGTGTATGGGCATCGCGATTTGGTCGAAAAGGTGTTACAAGTAGAACTGATTGAGGGAGATACGGGCGATCGCCCCCTACTCGATGACCTGTTTAAAACTCGCGATATTGCTGCAGTTATGCACTTTTCTGCCTATGCCTATGTAGGCGAATCTGTGACAGACCCTGCTAAATATTACCGCAATAACGTTTTGGGTACTCTCACCCTGTTAGAAGCGATGCTGGCGGCTTCTGTGAAGAAATTTGTCTTCTCTTCTACTTGCGCTACCTACGGGGTGCCAGAGGTGGTACCGATCCCAGAAAACCATCCGCAAAATCCCATCAATCCCTATGGCGCTACCAAGTTGATGGTAGAGCGGATTCTCTCTGATTTTGATCCCGCCTATGATTTCAAATCAGTGCGGTTTCGTTACTTCAATGCTGCTGGTGCTGACCCCCAGGGCTTGCTAGGTGAAGACCACAACCCAGAAACCCATTTGATTCCCTTAATCCTGCTCACAGCTTTAGGCAAACGCGAATCTATCTCAATTTTCGGCACTGATTATCCTACCGCCGATGGTACTTGTATTCGTGATTATATTCATGTTAGCGATTTAGCAGACGCCCATGTTTTAGGATTGGAATATTTATTAAAAGGCGGCGATAGCGAAGTTTTCAATTTAGGCAATGGTCAAGGCTTCTCTGTCAAAGAGGTTATCGCCGCAGCTGCACAGGTTACAGGACTAACAATACCAGTTAAGGAGTGCGATCGCCGCCCTGGCGATCCACCAGCCTTGATTGGTAGTGGTGAAAAAGCCAGAAACATCCTAGGTTGGAAACCCCAGTTCCCAGACATCAAAGATATTGTCCTACATGCTTGGCAGTGGCATCAACAGCGACATAATTGACGCTGCGAATTTTAGATTTTGGATACTTCTCTACGTTCGCGTAGCGTGTCGTAGACAGAGGCTACGCCAACGACTTCGCTCAGTACAAGTTTTGGATTTTAGATTTTTGGGGTACCTTGCAGACCCCATGTGGAAGTAGTTTCTAGAGGGTCTGCTTCTTGCTTCAACCAACCCTACGCGAACGCAGAGAAGGCGCAAAGTCAGGAAAATTATACCTAATCTTTATCTTTCGGCGGTTCGGGAGTAACTCCTAACTCCTCACTCTCTTGGATGCCACGACGGCAAATGATATACCTATAATTGCCACAATCGGGAGAGCGATCGCCCACAAAGGTATCTGTTGCGGTTTATTTTCTCCCACGTCTTTGTTGACATTTTGGATATTTTGTGGTATAGATTCAACAGATGACCCGGCGGCTACTGTCACCTCAAACTTCAACTCAAAGGGTTTAAAACTTGCGCCTGTGGCTGGTTTACCAGTGAGTTGTAGCTGATATGCTCCTGGTTTGGGGAATGTAATTTCTGTACCGGGTGTACCTTGATAGCGTTCAGCGGTGACAGGTTTTAAGGATGGCTCAAGTAGTGCTGGTTCTCCTGGTGTGTGAGGTTCGGCATAGACAGCTAATTGACAATTACACTCTTTGAGGGGAATCACCTTACCACCTTTGCGGGTGAGAGCAAACCAAGTTTTTGCAGGTTCCCCAGCACGGGGATTATCATTCGGTTCAATGTGGAGAGTGGCGCCAACATCGGCGGCGATTTTCACTTTATGGGCAAAGACGCTGGAAATAGGAGTTACTGATATGACTAATAAACTCAGGAATAATACATAATTTAAGCCAGCACTCCGCACTTTCGTCTCAGCACTTTGATTGGGACTTGTTAGGGGGGACATAATATTTTTCTATGGTTAACGTTGACCAAAAAAAGCGCGAACGTACCAGCAATACACCAAGGGTGACAATTCCCATCAACACAGCCGCTATTTTATTCCCCCCATGCACCGAACCCATATAATGGGAACCAATGATCACGGCATGAATGGCACTCAAGACCAAAGCTGGCACGCCTAATAGATGAATCTGTCGCCAATGCTTACCCAAGGACTTTTGTAATGAGTCAAAACTTGTTAAAGCGGCGGGAGTCATCAATACTAATGCTATAATACCTGCAGCCATGCCCCATTGAAACTCTAGGGGCAAGAACCAAAAGGCGGCAAAATTCCATTGCAGTGAATGTTCAATCATGTGGACAGTGTGAACCACAGACAGCACAAAGGCTGCTACTCCCAAACCACGGCGGTAACGCAGGGGTGATGCCCACAAGCTACTAATCGGACGAGCAATCAGCGCTAAAATCAAGCAGATTATAGCAGCATGTCCGCTATAGTCTACCATTGTATCACCAGTCCGCAGCAAGGTAATGATGCCAATGCTCAGAGTTACCCACCCACCCAAGCGAAATAACTGACTGCGTTTGTCTTGACTGACCAAAGAACTCGATACCCCTACACCTAACATTGTGGGTAGGGTTCCCAAGCCAAAGGCCAGCATCGTGGCGCCACCCATCCACACATTACCAGTTTCAGCGGCTTTAATTTGAGCAGCATACAGGAAACCACAGGGCATTAAACCCCAAGTCATCCCCAAAAGTCCTGGTGTCCACCATTTGGTTTGGAAGGAAAGCTTCACCATTCCTGCACTCAGGCGATTGTGCAAACCTGCTTTTAATAGGGGATGTAACACCGGAATTCGCGGTAGGAAGTTAGGTTTTAGTTGTCCTAACCCAAACCAAATCAGCATCACGCCAGTAATAATTGCGATCCAACGGCGGAAGTCGCTACCAATACCCGCTAGCTGTCCACTTTCCACCAACACCGAACCCAGCGCCCCAATACCAGCACCGACTAGAGCATAGCTCAACATCCGCCCCAGGTTCAGCAAACCATGAAATTTTAATTGCTGTCGCCAATCAGGTTTTTCCTGTTTTTGCGACAGGGAAAATGCCACTGTCAGGGGTCCACACATCCCAAAGCAATGTCCAAAACTGCCGAGGAAGCCCAGGAGCATAATCAGTAATAAATCCAGCATATATCAATTCCTGGGGACTGGGGACTGGGGGACGGGAACAATAACTTTACTCAGCACTCAGCACTACGAATTATGAATTACGCACAGCGGTACTAGTGCTAAAATTTACGTTAAATTATTGAATTGGTCAAAAGACGAGTTGTCAAACTTGCTCCCGGCGTGGGGTTCATGATTTCTCGGTTGAATGCTTGACAACAACTAAGTTGACAAGATATTGTATAGATAATGGGGAAGGTGTGGGCATATATAGTAATTTATGCCAGAATATTCTCCCCTAATTTTGTACTTAACGCTGCAGCCAGCGCGATTTTTTGATAGCTTTTTTTCGCTTAACTCCCGGCGTGGGGTTCATGATTTCTCGGTTGAATGCTTGACAACAACTAAGTTGACAAGATATTGTATAGATAATAGAAAAGGTCTGGGCATATATAGTAATTTATGCCAGAATATTCTCCCCTAATTTTGGGATGAAAGCTGCCGCCGCAGAAAAGCAATTAATACCCGGCTTCAATTTCTGTGAATCTGAGGGTAGATTAGATTCCAGTTTTTTTGATCATTGATCTGGAAGTACAAACCTTGTAGAATTAACCTGACAGCGATTCGAGTTCTCAAATAATCCCTCACCAAATGAGTTCCCGGTAAGGCATTGATGTCATCATAATTTTGGCTGTAGCCAAATGGTCTGGAACATTCGCTGCCAAAACCTTTGACTGTTAATACAAATAATGGGGCTTGCTTGTATTCATCGGGAACCATAAAAATTCCATAAACATGGTGTTCACCAAGCCAAGGCTGAACTACTACCTTGCTAGCTTGTACTGGAAATTTGCCGATTTTTGATGCCAGAAAAGCTTCAGAATTGCAATCAGAATCATTTAAAGGCCACCAAAGTGTAATTATAATCAGTGATAACAGTAGAAGTGAAACTTGACAACTCCCCCTACTTAAGGCGTGGGGATTCTTCCTTCACAGAAAAACGCCTTGCAAAAGCAGTGCCTTTACTTGGTCTTACTCTTTCTCCAGAAGCGGTAGCGAGATGCCCTCCCGCCAAAAGTCGTAAACCTTCATCTCTGATATTCACGGCTGCATTAATGTCCCTGTCATGTATTGTGTGACATTTAGGACATTGCCAACTGCGAATATCTAAACTGAGATTATCTACTTGATGTAAGCAGTTACTACAGGTTTTGGAACTAGGGAAAAATCTGTCTACTTCGATGTAGACTTTTCCTTCCCATTCTGCCTTGTATTTCAACATAGTACAGAATTGACCCCATCCAGCATCACTAATAGATTTTGCTAGTTTGTGGTTTTTGATCATGTTCTTAACTGCCAAATTTTCTACAACTATGACTTGGTTCTCGTCAACTAATTTACGACTTAGTTTGTGTAGAAAATCTTCTCGGCATCTGGTAATTTTTGCGTGAACTTTAGCAACTTTAATCCGCGCTTTGTTGCGATTACTAGACCCTTTCTGCTTGCGGCTAAGTTGTTTTTGTTTCTTGGCTAGTTTGACTTCATATTTCCGGTAATACTTAGGGTTGCCATGTTTATTCCCATCGGACGTAATAACGTAATGGTTAATTCCCATGTCCACACCAATAGCTTTGCCTTCTGATGTTGAAGCAGGTTTATCATTACCATCATCGTAAAGGCAAGCAGCATGGTATTCACCAGATGGAGTTAATGAAACAGTAACAGACTTTAACTTGCCTTCAGGTAGGCGCGATACTTTACAGTAAACTTTACCTAATTTTGGCAGTGTTAATTCGTCACCATTTAGCTTGATTTCTTGTGGAAGACGAATAGATTGTTTTTGTCCTTTCTTTTTGAAATTGGGGTACTTAGCCCGTTTTTCAAAGAAATTCAAAAACGCACTAGACAAGTCCAAAGCTACTTGTTGTAAACATTGAGAGGGGGGTTCTGTTAACCATTCATGTTCTTTTTTCAATGACGGCAACAGATTAATGATGTCATTACGACTTAACCCCTTACCTGTTGCTTTATATGTTTCGCTAGTTAAGTTAAGCGCATAGTTGTAAAACCAGCGTACACATCCAAACGATTTGGCAAGCAATATCGCTTGCTCACTGGTTGGATAGATTCTGTACTTGTAGGCTTTTAACATTCTGCTTACCAAACTACATTCACTATGGTAAGCTAAAGCCGTACTAATGTAAAGTCCCCCTAGAAGGGGGAGGTTTTAAACCCATTTTTCTGATAATTGCTACACCAATTGTTTGTGATCCAGAAACCATAAGGGGATTGGGGATTGGGGATTGGGGATGAGGGATTGGTAGAAGTTCGAGTTTTGGCTTCAGAACTTCAAACTTCAGGTTTGGAACTTCAAATCTCAGCCTCAGAACTCCAAATTTTAGGTTTGGAACTCGAAACTTCAGCTTCGGAACTTGAAACTTCAGCCTCAGAACTCCAAACTTCAGCCTCAGAACTTGAAACTTCAGCCTCAGAACTCCAAACTTCAGCCTTAGAACTCGAAACTTCAGGTTTGGAACTCCAAACTTCAGCCTCAGAACTCGAAACTTCAGGTTCGGAACTTGAAACTTCAGCCTCAGAACTCCAAATTTTAGGTTCGGAACTTGAAACTTCAGCCTCAGAACTCCAAATTTTAGGTTTGGAACTCGAAATTTCAGATTTGGAACTTCAAATTTCAGCCTCAGAACTCGAAACTTCAGGTTTGGAACTCGAAACTTCAGGTTTACAGCAGTTTTCAGGTATTTAGACCACACCCCGATATCTGTATTTCTTTCTTCCTTTGCGCCTTTGCGCCTTTGCGTGAGATATAAAAATGTGGTTCATTTACCTGAAAATCGCTGTAAAACTCGAAACTTCAGGTTTGGAACTTGAAACTTCAGGTTTGAAACTCGAAACTTCAGCCTCAGAACTCCAAACTTCAGGTTCGGAACTTCAAATTTCAGCCTCAGAACTCCAAATTTTAGGTTTAGAACTCGAAACTTCAGGGTTGGAACTCGAAACTTCAGGGTTGGAACTCGAAACTTCAGGTTTAGAACTCGAAACTTCAGGTTTGAAACTCGAAACTTCAGGTTTGAAACTCGAAACTTCAGGTTTGAAACTCGAAACTTCAGGTTTAGAACTCGAAACTTCAGGTTTAGAACTCGAAACTTCAGGTTTAGAACTCGAAACTTCAGCCTCAGAACCTCAAACTTTACTTTCCCCCAGTCCCCAGTCCCCAGTCCCCAGTCCCCAGTCCCCTACTTATCTCAAAAATCGCATGGTTAAAGGATAGCGATAATGTTTTCCTCTGTAGGCTTTTAGTGCGGCTGAAGTCACTAAATACGATTGTATAATTAACATTAACGAAATTAACGTCATCCACACAAGTAGTAAACTGTCTAAAACCGTCTTAACTTCATTGATTGAATCATTGCTCGTTACAGCGATACCACAGCTACCTAACATAAGCAATAAGGAGATAATGATGACAATCAATGTATAAAAGGTGAGGGAAATTTGAAAATTTAATGATTCTTTACCTTGAAAATCAATCCAGGGAGACTTTGTTTTGTGGAATCGCCAAATTGTCAGTGGTATGACAAGATTCAAGGGTAAATATAAAGGAAGTCCGAGAAATACCAAAAAAAACAATAGTATCCATGCTAACAGAGCCGAGAGATGACACCACATTGCCCAGATACGAATTTGTTTTTTGGGTTTTTCTCTCATGGCTTTTTATTTATAGGTGGATTTGCAGAATCAATCTCCTTCCTAGTATCTATAAAAAAAGCCCGAAAAAATTTAAAATTTAAGTATTTCTCGGTCATAATTGTCGGGGAGGGGTTCGATTTCCCAAACTATGCCTTCACCCGATTCTAAAGCAACTTCTACGAAGAGTTGCTCTACGGCGGTGGTGGCGATATCTTCGTTGTTGGGGAAAGATTGTAGGTCTTCAGTGAGGAGTCTGAGTTGAAAACCACCGGGGATAACTGCACCAACGGTGACGTTACGTAACTGAAAGCGCCAAATGAGGTCTTCTGACTCGCCTTGTGGTATAATGCTGAGTTCGTATGCTTGACCTGCGATCGCCAGCTGACGAGAAAACATTATCTGTGGTTGTGCTTGTTCAACACTCCGCGCCCCAGCCGCACTCAATTGTAAATTCAAACGTCCCCAACCGATAGTTTCTGCAGCTTGAGAAACGCCACTTTGTAACCATTGGAGAATAGACCATTGTTCTGGTAGTCCCACACGTTGTTGATATAAGCTTTGTCGCCAGCCACCATGTTCCATTAACCCAGCCCAAAGTGGAAAAGGAATTGCCAAGCGGGGGATGAGGATTTCGGGATTTGCTAGGCGAGTGATCAGATTTTGTGCTTGGGTTTGTGGTAAAATTGGTATTTCTAGAATGGGAATATCCGTGGGTTCTGTGGTACAAAATGCTTGCTCTACAGCTAAGACTGTGATGTCGGTGATGAAATCAGCATCTAGAGCATAAGTGCGATCGCCTGGATCATAACTACCTTGATTCTTGAGTTGTGCATGGCTACAGTAGCCCCAAACTCTGACATATCCGTCATCTGGTTCTACTTGCACGGCTAAATAATAATCACCAGCCCAAGTTGGTAAATCCACCCATTCTTGTGGGACTCGCAATTCATCGATATCAATTATCTCGCTGGGAACCAAAATAAATCGCTTTCCGTCTAATGTGACTGCGGTTCCATTTACCAGTTCCCAAAAACTGGGTAAAGCAGTGGTAGTTGGCCAGACCTTTGCCTGGGGTGTAAAATCCTCTTGTAACCAAGGTAAAACTGCACTCAGGCAAAGTTCATTAATATAAGCTTGATAGCGCGAACTTGAGTGAGCGTGAAAAGTGGATTGATTTTGGCGATTAGTGGGGATTTCTAAAATTAAGTCTGTGGGATGGGCGAATGTAAATAGGGTAGTCATGGTGGTTACTGGGGTAAATGTCTCACGCAGAGGCGCAGAGGCGCAAAGGGGAGATGGGGGAGATAAGGGAGTATTGAGAAATATTATTCCTCCTCATCCCCCTCATCAGATCGTAAACTTAGTTTCATTCGTCGCAAAGAAAATGAATTAAACTCTGTGGTAATTGTGCAGCCATTCCTCCATTACGGTACTCATATTTTTGAGTAGGTCTGGGGTGATGGAAATATGCAATGTTTCTTGACTCCAGGTAGCTAAGGCCTGGAGTAGGGTAACTCTGGCTTTGGTCAGTCGTCGAGAAACGGTGTATTGTTTGATTTCTAGTTGTTTGGCAATTTTGTCTTGATTTTGGTTTTGGGTATAGTATAATTGTAAAATTTGTTGTACCTCTGGTTCGAGTTGGGCGATCGCACTGACTAAAATTTTGTTAATCTCTGTGTGCTGAGAATTTCTGGTTTGTTGTTCTTCTTGGGCGATAATTTCTTGTATGAGTGATGGTTGTTCTGTTCCTGGGAGATTATCTAACAATTCCCAGGAATCATCGCCGCTTCTTTGTATATTTAGGGATTCTGTGGTAGGATAAAGATATTTACGCGCTGCTTTTGCTGCTGAGAGTAGCCATTTCTCTAAGGTTTGGGCATTGACATTTTGGCTATTTTGTGAATTGTAAGCCTTGGCGATCGCGTCCCATGTTTGGTCATCTGGTCGAGTAAGTTTGCGGGAGGTACCTGTGACGGTGGGGACGTAAAGAGTTTTGAAGGTATTCCACGCGAGGATGTAAGTGTGAATCTCGCTTGGTGATAAACCTGCATTTTGCAAAGACTCATGGAAACGCTTTTGGGAGATTTTTCGCAATAGTCCCCAATCTGTACAGATATCAACTTCGTGACGTTGGCGTAAAGTTTCAGAAATCGTATTGCTAAAGATAGAACTGGCGTAGTTTTTGAGTGTGAAACCTTGATGAGGGTTAAAGCCTTTGAGTATTTTATCAATTTGGGCGATCGCAATTTGAAAGCAGTCTGATAACTGATATTGAGAACTGGCTAAATTTGTCACTGTTTTCTGGGATACCCAATAACAAGACTCTTGTAAATAAGCGATGAGATGTTCTTTGGCTAGGGTCTGAGTTTCTGGAACCTGCAAAAACTTATACCAGTAAAGTGCCCAAAAGGATTCGGAAGTTTCTTGGGGTGTGCGGTTGATACAACTGTGGATACTACTACGCAATCTTGATTCTGTCGTCCAACGACTGAAGCGATCGCCAACAAATTGGACAAAAGTTGAAAATATTTCGATGATGCTTTGTCGAGGATGCATAAACAAATAGAAACCTAACTATAAAAGCAGTGAAGGCGTTAAATCAGTCAATACAAGGAATCAGAATCATGTTTCGAGTTTCGATGAAATCTTTAGTAATTGGTGGTCTAGTAGCCATATCTACTACAACTAGTGCTTTTGCTCAAGTACCTGTATTACAAAATTTACAACTGGCGCAAGTCAAAGGCTTTAGTTGCGGTCCCCATGTTAAGACTTACATTGTTAAGCCTTTGGATAAGCGCGAAGGTCAAGGTATCCGCTGTGTCAAGTTTAGCGAAGGTAGACGAGGAACGACGATACCTAGATTAGCATGGTACGGTGAAGGTAATTGGGGTGGTGCTACCTATCGTCACGTTGGACAAGCTATTTATAGAGGTTCTAATCTTGTTGGTTTCGCATCTGATATTCATGGTAACGGCGAAAATATCCAGAACAATTTTCCCGGAAATCTCAAGATACAAATTATTGGTGGTTCAACAATTCGTGTAACTGGCGAATGGAATGAAGAATGGCAATTAGTCGAATATACTAATTATAAGCCTTTACCTAGACCCCAGACCTGTGGTGATTATTTTGATGAATATAAAGTTTCCGATTTAGGCGAAAGTCGCAAAGGTGAAGGTTTGCGTTGTGTGCTGCGCGTCGGACCCAAGAATACTACTTGGTTTGGTAATGGTAACTGGGGAGGTACTACTTATTCCCACATCGGAACTAAATCTTTTAATGGTTATGGTGCTGGTGATATTTGTGGTGCTGGTTTAGGACCAATTTGTAATACTTTTGATTGGGGTTCGTTGAAATTGACTCCTGTTAGTGGTGGGTTTGATGTGACTGGTGCTTGGAGTGAAAAGTGGCGATAAAGCTGATAGTTATTTGATCTAGCAAAAATCAATAGTTAAAACAGCTAAAACACAATTACTAATAATGGAGTTTACTACAATGTTGAAACGTTCTTTGATGATTGCTGCTTCTAGTGTGGCTATGGCTGCTGCTGTAGTTAATCCCGCTGCTGCTGCGCCTAGTGATTTTGTTGGGACTTGGGTGAATAAAAATGCGAATACTAGCGGGATTACTCGATTGGTTGTTACTTCTGCTGGGGGTAATCAATTAAATATTCAAGTGTTTGGTAAATGTCACCCTACAGATTGTGAATGGGGAACAAAACCTTTAGTAACTTATGGTTTAAATGTTCAAGACACTAACCATAATTATGCCACAACTATCTACAATCAAGGTTTTGCTAATTCTGTGTTGACCTTGGGTTATGCTGGCAATGAAATTTTATTGCAAGGCTATACTCAGTTTTTGGATAACAGCGGACGGCAAAATTATTACTTGCGTGATTACTTTCAACAGGAACTAAAAGTGAATATAGCACCGGGGATTATTCCTAAGTTTCGCATTCAACGGTAATTTGTTGTGCAAATTTGAAATAATATCATCAATTGGTATAATTTCCCGGACTTGATATCAAAACCTCTCTCCTATGAGGAGAGAGGTTAAAACAGAAGTTAAAGATGTACTAATACCGTTTCACTTTAAGTATGATACAAATACCTTGGTAGGGGCACGGCATTGCCGTGCCCTTACGGGAAATCTATATGTATCAGAGTTTTGGTGAAATGGTATAAACCCAACGGAGAACTGCTAGATAGCAGACTTGTTTCTCCTATTAGACGGATTGAGAAAATACACGTAAACAGGATATCAACCCAATAGTTAGCTGCCTGAAAGGTTTGATCAGGGAAACCACCACCATATTTGAAGACACCGTTACCTCCACTCTCGCCATCACGCAGTAGGTTTAGTACGCCGTTACTGACTCCAGAGTTAGCAAAGTATCCTAAGTCTGCAGCATACCTACCCACAGGAGCGTAGTAAGAAGCTACGTAGACGGTATTAGCGGTAATCTGCACTGGATTAGCAAAGTTTACTGTTTGCCAACCAGAGGCGGTTTCATTAGTGAAGGTTGCTGTAGCTAACTGCTGACCAGTACTACTCCACAAATTACCAATGTGGGTGCCTGTGTTGCTAGCGCCTTTGTAAAACCGCACGCCAGCGATGAAGCCGTTAACATTCGAGCGGAATTTGACTCCTAACTCTACAGCAGCGGTGTCTGACGCTGATGGGTTTGTGGGAGTGACTGAATCGTTCCAAATGCTTTGAAGCGGTTGGTTGGCTGAAATGGTAAATGACCAGGCGGAGTCCGCTGCTAAAGCATTACCTGCAACATCTTTAACACCAGTTACTCCACCTTTAATGGTCGCAGTGTAAGTAGTAGAAGTTGCTAAAGCACTGCTGGGTGTAAGAGTTGCTGTGCGATTATTAACGTTGTAGGTGACTGTGGCAGGTATAGATGCACTGCTAGAATTAACCAACTGAAAATTAGTTGTATTAATTGTGGTTGAGTCTATAGCCTCACTGAAGGTAGCTGTAATGCTGGCAACAGTACTCACATCTGTTGCATTGCTGCTAGGGGATGTGGAAGTGACCGTTGGTGGAGTGGTGTCACCAGTATATGTGGCAACATAAGAACCGCTATTTCCTGGGAAAAAGGCATACTCAATGCCCTTAATTACATCTGTAGTATAACTAACAGAGCTACCATTTACCGTCATGCTGCTGAGTGTTAAATTACCAGAGCGCATTGGCAACATTGCCTGCAAACCATTGGTATTGCTTCCCTTGGTGATTGTAAAACTCAGAGCATTATTGTTCCATGTCAAAGAGCCAAAAGATGAACTGTTGCGACCGTCGAGCCATGTCAACATTTGTTTGGCAGAGACAATCGGTACACCACGGGTTAGTGCTGAGTTAACTACGGCATCGGCAACTGGTGAGGTGGGAACATCTGTATGGGCGTTAACGTTGAATACACCATAATACCCTTCTGTGCCGATCGCCCGATTAAGTAGGGTATCGATATTGTCAGGGTATGACTGTCCAGATTCATCAGTTAATTGGGTAGTAGCCCCAAACACATCAATTATTGTTCCATTAGGATCACAATGTCATGGTTAGCGAGTGTTGCTGATGATACTGATGAAATATCGCTAACGTTGAAAAAGTTAAGTCCTTCGGTTCTTAAAATCTCGGCGTAGTAGTCGCTAAAGGGATTTGTCGCAGATGTAACTACTAGGATTGGGCCACCTGGTGGCGATGGGATTGCTGCTACAAGTGTGGATTTGGGAGTATTAATTGTAGCTTCTGCCGTAGATGTCCGAGCTTTCTTCGGGGTTTTGAGAATTTTGTTGCGGTTTGAGGAATTGATTTGTACTGGTTTGTTGACAGCTTATTAAGGTATTAGCTATTATGAAACAAACATTCAAATTATCTGATAAAAAGAATAATTTTTTTGACAGGTTTATAGTAAATTTACTTAAAAAGGCAAAACTTTATCGTATCTTTGCTTGAGCTTTAAACTATCTTGATAATGTTATTTATTACTCAAGTTTTATGGGTTCTCTCTTAGAGGATGTTTGAAAAGTATTATTACTAACACCAAAGCCTCAGAAACCTAACTCCCCTTCCCTTGTAGAGAAGGGGGGGTAGGTTTTTGAGACTTAAATGTTGTGACAAAAAATACCTTTAAAACATCCTCTTAGATATCCCCTCATCTCCCTCACTGAGTCCGCAACAATTGTACAAAGGTATCAGTCACCGTGTGGTCTTGCGTATCGGTGGCGTATTGAATTAACTTTTGTCGCCCCCCCAAGGCTGCGTCTTTGGGTAATAAATTAGCGAGTAAAAAAATCAACTCCACGAAAGGGGTAGTCGCCCATATTATCAATTAATATGTGTTCAGTTTCTGCACTTTCAGGGAGAAAGTTCTGTACTAAAAAGGAATCCATCATTTTGTCGTGATTTGATATTAGAGGTGGGGTCTTAAGGTTGCTCAAACTTAGCAAGGTCTGTTAACAAACTGGTAAATATCCTCAAGAGTTGGCGATTTGGGGTAGGCGGTAGAACTTCGTTAAGGGCATCATACCAAATACCTGCTTCGGCATAGAAATGAGCTTTTTGAGAGGGTTCCTGAGTGCGGGAGAGAGCAGTTAACAAAGTTTGTGGTGTGTGTACAACTTCTATTTCTGCTCTAGTAAATGGGTTGCGTGATGGACGGTGGGTATCGCACAAGGTTTGTAATTGCCAAAGATATCTTTTACCTACCTTTAAACCAGGCAAATTTTGTGGTAGGGATAGCTTCATTATCCCTGGTGTAGTGGTCAATCTGCGCGTATAGATATTGAGTTTTTTCGGTTTGAGGTTGATGTCAAACTCGTAGAGACTGAATTCTATTAATAGGGTTTGGTCATGAGGTGCTAACCAAGCCAAAGTGGGACGAGGTGAGGTTGTTTGTCCAACATGGGTTAGAGGAGCAAGTAACCTTAATCTTTCACGACCGGTGGCTTTACATCCCCCTCTCACACCTGATGAGTCGGAATAGCCACTGGGAGATTTTTGATCACGCGGTGGTTGATATCCACCTAGTGCAATCTGAGTTTCACTGAGGCTGAAACTCAAAACACAAATTGTGATCATCGTGACATTCAAAAGTTTGTACAATAGCCACTTATTGTGAGTCATTTTACAAATCACAAATTACAAATTACTAATTAGTAATTACTGTTGATTTTTTGGCAGAAGCTAACATCTTTTCACACCAAATTTGCGCCATTTATAGGCACTGTTGAGTAACGCCATTTTTCTGTTATTGTTGGCGTCTTCAGCAGTATCCTATGGACAGAAGCTGCGTTAAATTCCTTCCACTTTGTTTCGTGGAATTCAGAGTCGAATATCCAGATTAATAACTCTTGAAGCTTGACAAGATAATTACGAATTACGAATTATCTTGACGCTTGTTAAAAAAGGATTTGATATTTGAATATAGCGGTTATCAGTTGAGTGAGGTACAAGAAACCCACCCCTAACCTCTTAAGCGCAAGGGAGGAGCTTGCTCTGATATACCTCAAGCGGGAAACGCTATAAAATATTATTGCTACTCACTATAACAATAGTATTTTCTTCAAATCTCCGGAAAATATTAGCCATTGTCAGGTAAAAACTTCAGTAATTTTATGGCTAATAAACAACTTTAAATCATGACAAATGCCAAAACCTTGACATAGGCCAAGATAGTTCACAAAGAGTTCCTCTAGGCGAAAGTTGGATTAGCCTAAATTTCCCTTTTAGTTCTCGAGCTAAATTTCTAAATTGCTGTGTACCGCGACCTTTTCTAAATGAGTTAACACCCAAACCATCATCTACAATCCTGAGAATATACCAGCCTTCAGAAGGAGAAAAAGTGACTTCCAATCGGGTTACACCTGCAGCATGTTTACCAACATTGCATAAAGCTTCTTCTAAAAAACGGCATAGTCCTCGCTTTTGTTCAAAATTCAAGTTTTGCTCATCTATAGAATCAAATGTGCGGATTTTCACCCTTATGGTTTTAAAGCAGGGAAAGTCTCTCTCTAAAGTATGGCTATATACTTGATAGAGAAGTTCGTGAATGGGGTCTTGCAGATTTAACTCTAAACTCGTTCCCAAATAAAGACTTCTATCTTGAGATATAGGTTCTCTCAGTAGAAATTCATAAATTCCCTGCATTTCATGGTTCAATTTCTCTAGTTCTTTTTCAATTTCTACAAGTAATTCATGCGGTGGTAAGTCTTGATCTCGAATACGCTTCAAAGCTTTTCCAAGAGTTTGTAGAGGTCCATTGTGAATGGTTTCAAATGTACGCTCAATTACAATTTTGTGAGCTTTTATCCTAAAGTGCCAAGCTTGATCATATTGGTATAAAGCTGTCATTGCTACACCGTTAAAAGCCAAAACTAGTATTGCTGGTATTACTGGAACCCACCAACCAAGAATGAGTAGTAAATAACTAATTGCTATTAAGCTGGTGTTAGCAATACCAACAAATAAAAGATTTTTTAGTGGAGATTTAGTGAATTTAGCTAAACAAATTCCCAATATTCCCCAACCGAATATCCATATATATTCCCAATTATCTGACCAAGTATTTAATAGTGGTCGATTCTCAAGAGTTGCGCTGATAATTTGACTAACAGCATGGGCGTGAATTTCCACTCCATAAACTTGTCCTGGTGGTGCAGATTTAGCGGATGGAATTGCAGAAGTAGTGGTGAAGTCTTTAGCGCTAGGAGTAGTCATCCCAATAATGACAATGCGATCGCGTATCCATTCAGGCTGAAAGTTACCTGTTTTGATATCGTTCAGAGATAAAGTTCTAAATCGTTCTCGACCACTACGAAAATTGAGTAGTAACTGAATACCGCCGGTATCTATTCGCACGTAAACCCCAGAATTTGGTAATAACCTGGGTAGTTCAGTATCAGCAAATCTCATAGCAGCGCTATCGCGTTTACCATTTTCTAAACTAATACCTTGATGAGCTAAATAAACTTTTGCTAGATGTAGAGAGAATGCAAACTTGTATCCTTGAGGCGTTGGTGTTCCCAATAAACTGCGTCTCAATTTACCATCATTATCTGGAATTTGATCTACAAAACCAACTTGTTCAGGGGGTAAGTCTGGTGGGGGATTAAATTTATCAGGTAATACTTTTTCGATACCAATTAAATTTTTGGTTCTTTTAAATGTGTTTACCAGTTCAGCATGACCAGGTTCAACTGGTAGATCTCTAACAATATCAAGACCAATGACTCTGGGAGAATAGGTTTGCAATCTGTTTAGCAAGGCTGCGATTTCTTTATCTGGTACGGGATAGGTTTTTAGACTATGGATATCTTTTTCATCAATCCCCAAAATCAGAATTCGTTCATCTATAGGTTCTGGCGGACGTAACCTGAGAAAACTATCAAAAGCTAGCCACTCTAAATATTGCATATAACCAGTTAGGCGAGTAATAATTACTAGCCAAATTATGAGAATTCCTGGTAATGCACCTACGCCAAAAATGGCAATTTGTTCTTTTAATTTTCTCAAGATTTCAGTCTGCATAAGCTTAACTTTTAGCATTGATTATTTAGCCATTAATCCCCAAAAACTGTTTAACTAATCAATTAACCCTTCTTGTCTAGCTCGCATTTCCGTTTGAATTCTGATGTTTTTACCTTCTTCTGGATAAACGTCCAAAGCATCTTGCAGTTTACTCCAATAATGACGAACCATTCGTTCAGATATACACATCTTTTGAGCGATAATTTTATCTTGTAATCCTTGGTCAAATGCTAGGGTTAGCACCATGAACCACTCGCGTTTAATCTCTAATCCAGAATTGATAGCTTTGATGTCTTTAGTATGAGTTAATCCCTGTAACGCCCAATCAACTCTGGTTAACATTTGTTGACTAGAAAGACTTTTATCCGCGACCGTAAAACCTCCTTTATGACTATCAATATCTGGTCTAATTCTCACCAGCGTTCTGATATGAGCGCTTTGAACAACAATATTCAGGCTGGGGTAATCTTTCATGAGATTTTTGAGAAGTTGAACACCTACATCAGGACGTGCTGTTTCTCCCAGATTTTCGGGAATGGAAAGATCCATAATTACGAGATCGGGTGGCGAAGCAGTCATCTGATTGAGAGCATTCGTCACATTTATAGCAGTGATTAATTCAGCCCCAGGGTAGTTTTGTCGCAGCACATCTACTGTTCCAGTTAAAACTGATTGATGATCATCAATAACCAGAATTTTGAGCAATGCTTTCTCAGAAAGAGCTTGTTTCATCATTCACACCCTGTAGATTGGTTACATCAATACCTTCGCCAAAAAAAAGAGAATGAAGAGAGATGGCTGATATAGCAGTCCTAAATGATTTGGTTTACCGATACAGGCTGTTGACCGTTGACTGTTGAGTGTCAATTGTTAACACGCAACAGTCACTACTGATATTTTTTACAACCTAATGGGGATTGCTATAGTAAAGTAATTGTCTTGCACAACCAGAACTCAGAAGCTACAAACAAACAGCCTATGTTCGACATACTAACACTGTTACAATGCCTGCAACCACAGATCAGTGCAAGTACGATTGTTTAGCTGCAACTTCCAGTTTATCGGTCTTGGTGTTTGATTAGCTGATGCACGCCTAGATTGAATATTATCGGGATTAGGCTGTCCTTTCTTCAAGGGTCTAAGGTCTAAGCTATTTTTTGACCCTAGACCCTTGACTTTTGACAACCTGAGCGCGAAATATACAATTTAAATGCGTAAAAGCTTATGATCTGAGATCTGGTTTATGGGCGGTCTAGACAAATATGCAGCTACTAACCATTGTATTTACCGGGAGACACCGCTCTTACTGACCACTGAGAAAATCTCCCTGATTTGTGTAGTAATTTTTTACGTAATATCTGGTAAGTCTTCAGCCAAGACGCTCCTTTCCAATTCGCAATCAGAAAACCCAAATAAGGACAATAACGTAGACATGTAAAAGGATAATTTGGGTACATAATGTCAAGTTCACAGGATATTTGTATTTATCCTTATTTTATTTTTTTAGAGAAAAATAGTGATGTGAACATGGCCTTTCGATTACGAATCAATTGTCTAAAGTAGACAAAATGATTTTCAGAACGCGCTATTTTGATTTTTGATAAATGGATGTTGAAAACACGTGGATGTAAGATATTTTTTTGGCTAGCTTTGCAAAAACGCCATTATTTTGGCAATTTACAGAAAAATTGGTGTCAAGCAATAATCACTAAAATTTGCATTGACAAATACTCATAAATCAGTTATCAATCTTGCCTTTCTCAAGACAAATTGTAGCGCGGTTTCTTCTTGGGAAATAATCTCGGCTTTTGCATCCATACCTGATTGTAGACGACACTGGTGATTGGCATTACCGAAGGAAAGACTTTCGGTTTTAATTGTGCCTTCAAAATAGCTAGCATCAGTAGTTCTGGAAGTTACTTTTTGTGTTTCTGCATTGTTATTTCCAGGTGTAATCGCATCTGGAGAAATAGCTTTTACGACACCTTTTAGAGTACCATAATCAGGATAGGGGCAAGCATCAATACGCAATAGCACTTGTTGACCAACTGCCACATTTTGGATATCCTGAGTGGGAATTGCTGCCTTAATAATTAAAGGAGCATTATTAGGAGCAATTTCGGCAATAGCTTCGCTAACACGGACTACTTGGCCTGGATTTCGTAAATTGAGCTTGAGAATGATGCCGTCCGATGTGGCACGAATAATGGTATTTTTTAATTGAGCTTGCAGTTGTTGTAGTTCTTTTTGAGATTGCTTGAGTTGGGTTTGTATTTCAACTCGCCGCTGAATTAAGCTTTGTTTTTCTTTGTTCAAAGTAGTAATTGTTGATTCACCTTTAGCTGTTTCTTGGGAAATGCGTTCTTCGGCAATATCAACCATTGCTCTAGTAGGATTGACGGCTGCTTTAGCTCCTTTAACTTTAGCATTTGCAATTTCAACATCTTTTTTTCCTGCTTCAAGTGCTGACTTTGTTTGCTCAACAACTAGCTTTTTCTGCTCAAATTCACGCCGACCAATTGCACCAATTTCTGTAAGTTCCTGATAGCGATCGCGATCTATTTTTGCGAAATATAAATCTGCTTGGGCTTTTTGTAAGTTTGCATTCGCTTTTTGCCAAGTTGCTTCTGCTGCTAGTAATTCACTGCGAGTCGTAATTTCGCGTTCTTGATACTCTCTTTCATTGCGTGATAAATCTGCATTTGCAGAAGCAATTATTGCTTCTATTAATCTTTTCTCAGCGACAATTTGAGCATCTAAAAGTTTGATTTGAGTATCAATTTGAATTATTTGCAATCTACTCTGTTCGATATTTCCTTGTAATTGGCTTTTTTTGATAAGCATTTGCTCATCATTAAGTTTGGCGATTGCATCTCCCTCCTTAATAATTTGATTTTCTTTAACCAAGATACGTTCAATGGTTCCTTCTAGTTGTGGTTGGACTAAACGAATTTCTCCTATAGGACGTACAGTAGCAGGAGCTTTGACTGTGACATTATATTTAATCCATGCACAGAGAATAATTCCAGTACCAACACTACCTAAAAGAAATATTCCCGCCAAGGAAGTCCAAATACTAATAGGAGGAAGAAATTCGTTACTTTGAACGGACGGCAGAATTTTGCGATTATGGGTATAGAGCATAGTTACCTGAATAATTATCAAGAATTACGGAGTTAAAAAGTCCAAATGTTCTCCAGATTGAGAGCGCAATTGTTCCAAAGAACCTTGAGTTTTCAATTTTCCTTGGTCTAACAACACAACCCAATCAGCACGATTAATTATCTTGGGACGATGAGTAATTAAAATCGTGGTTTTACCTTGGCGATGGTTAAACAATTGATCTAAAACTTGTGCTTCGCTCACTGGATCAAGTCCCCCGGTAGATTCATCTAAAATTAGCACTGGTGGATCTGTCACAATAGCTCTTGCTATTGCGAGTCGTTGACGTTGACCGCCAGAAATATTAGCGCCAAATTCTCCCAAAATAGTTTGATATTTGTCAGGAAGTTTACTGATAAACTCATCTGCATCAGCAATTTTGCAAGCTATGACAATCTGCTCAAAGGAAACATATGGCGCTCCTAATCGAAAATTTTCGATAATAGAACGACTCCAGAAATGAGCGTCTTGGGGAACTAAAACAACTTGTTGACGCAGACAATCAAGAGACAGGTCTACCAGGTTATATATTCCAATCCGAATATTTCCAGATTGCAATGGATATAATCCTGAAATGAGTTTAGCTAAGGTGCTTTTACCACAACCAGATTTACCAATGATGGCGATAACTTTACCACCAGGAATGGTTAAAGAAAAGTTTTGTATCAGGTCAACTCGACCAGCATAATGAAAGTTAACATTACTGCAAACAATCTCATGACCTGGAGGAATTTTAACAATAGGCTTTTTGCTATCGTCTTGATTTTCTGGTGTAGCAGTTATAACTTCCGTTAGACGTTGTGTAGCAGTTTTTGCTCGAGTAAATTCATCTACAAAACTGATTACAGTACTAATTAAGCCGACGAAATTACCATTCATCGAGTTAAAGGCTAATAGTTGACCGATGCTCAGATTTTCAGCTGGATTAATCACCAAATTTCCGCCAAACCAAAGCAACGCAATACTACCAATTCCCGAAACTAAGCCAGAGAATGTGTTATTGATAATGCCGATTTGAATTGTACTTAATGTCAGAGTAGAAATTTTACCAAATCTACTTTGAAATTCGTCCCAAAATTGCGGTGCTGCTGTAGTAGTTTTGAGAGTAAGTGCGCCTTTAAATGTCTCTACTAAAACGCCTTGAGCTTCTGCTTCTGTGACTAAAACCTCACGAGTTTTTTGTTGTAATTTGGGCTGAAACACAATTGTAGATATAGTCATCACTCCAGAAACAACTACAGCTACTAAAGTAAGTTTCCAGCTATATAAAGCCATGAGATTCAAAGAAATTATGGCAATAAAAAATTTGCTGGGTAGAGTGACAACGACTTGAGAAACTAACTGATTAATCTGGTTAATATCTCGCAGACGGCTCACAATTTCTCCACTGCGACGTGCTTCGTAGTAAGCAAGAGGTAGTTGCAAAATTTGCCGCCCAAATTCTAACACTAATCCTAATTGTAGACGTTGGGCAAAATGAGCGATTAAGTTAGACTGTACCCAAGCAAGGCTGCTAGAAATGACATTCATCACTACCACAGCGATCGCCATAGTAGTGAGTAATTTTGTATCACCCCGAACTAGCACATCATCAGTGAGAATTTGCAGCAAAAAAGGAGAAGCTAAAGATAGCAATCCCAATAGCAGATTGAGGGGTAAAGCTTGCGCTAAAATAGCCCGATAAATCCAGACACGCCGAAAGAAATGCCAAAACCCACCAATTTGATCATCCGCTTGGGAAAAAAAGCGCATGGGATCTGGTTCAAGTAACAGGATTAACCAATCTGTCCAACCTGCTGCTAAATCCTCTCTTGACAGATAAAGGAGACCTACAGCAGGATCAGCAATGAGAAATTTTTTGCCTTTCTTACCATATAAAACAACCCAATGATTACCCTTCCAGTGAATAATTGCTGGTAGGGTTACTTCGTTTATTCGGTTGAGAAGTTCCGGTGAAGTTTTGACTGGACTAGCATTAAAACCAAGTGTCTCTGCTCCCCGTCGCAAACCCAATAAAGTGGTTCCAAATTGTCCAGTACCTACGGCTTCACGGATGCGGTTGAGAGTGAAATTATGTCCATAATATTTGGCAATTGTAGCCAGACAAGCAGCCCCACAGTCTTCTTGACTATGTTGTTTTACAAATTGATATTTCATCAGTAAAATACCTTAAATAAGGATAAATAAAACAATAAAATACCTTGGTTTTTTATTGTTTTATTTTAATCACAAAATCAAGATATATTAATGCCAATGCTAAATTCCCAAAACATAGAGCCAGATTCTTGAGTAATAAAAACATTCTTACCATATTCGGAAATATTTAATTGGCTTTTAGCAAAGGACATTTCTTTTCTAAATTGTAAAAATAAAGAATATCTTGAAATTGAACCACCGGCAGAAACTACTTCTTGTTCATGTTGAGATAAATCCAAAAATAGTGCAGGTTCTTTTGAGTTTAACCCTTCAGGATATGACAAATATTCAATTGTTTCCATATAAATGTAATTTTCCTCCTCAAATCAAGCTGTATGCAAATTGTTAAGGAACCAATTAGGATTATTATAATAACCCTAATTGGTTTGTAAGAGTAATGTCAGATTTTGGCTTTCGGCATGGAACGGCTATTTTTTACCAAGCTGATTACTACCCACATTTGTATTTTAGGAAGGAGTGTATTACTCCCATATAAAGCTCATCGCAGGGACTTCTACTGCTCGAACTTCAAATAAACCCAAAACCAGTAATGTAGTGCTTTCAACTTAGGAAGTGGCTATTTAAAGTACCACTAGTACCATACAAACACATTAACTTCGCTTTCCTCTTTGGTTATGAGTTTCAGAGGTACAGAAGCAAATGTATTTGGAGTTTTTGCTGTTGGAGATGCATATATTGCTTCAAAAAATTCAGCTTCACTGGAAGAACTGAAAATAGTACCACCAGCGACGATTTCTTGTTGCTCAACTGCTACTTCAACAAACAATTGCTTAGACATGTTGGAAATCTCCTTTAATTGAATGAGGGCGTGAGTCTCTTACCCGTTGTCTGGTCTTTAACTCCTCGCTTGATTCATACAATAGCTGCTAGTAAATAGCTGAGTCATTCTAAGTTTCAGCAAAGTTTGTTTCCGGATTTTTAATAGTCTGGTGCATAATTAAGCCAGTGCTATTTCCAGAATTATTCTATAATAAACTGCTGATTTTTCAGGGTTTATCATCAGCATTTGATCAAATAATGCAACCTGATGAAGCTCCTATATAATTACCATCACCATGACAACCAGCTTGTTTGTCTCATGCTTTGAGAAGCCGGAATAAAGGCGTTGACGGGAGGGGCTGCATTTATGAGGATGTTCCACCCATACAGTTCTTCTCCTGAAGTGATAGCCACACCTCCAGGAGAAGCCGGGGTTTGAGCCAATAGCATGTAGATGAGATACTCAAATGGTCCACTACCACTCACAGTAGAAGCTTCTTCATCAAGAATTTCTCGTAAAATTAGACTTTTTCCGATTGTCTTCATATACTTATTCTCCTGAAAATAAAGATACGTTTTCCACAACCATTCTGGGACAAAGCTGATGTGTTCATGGCTAAAAATAGCCCAGTTATAAACAATAAAAATCACGAGAGAAGACTATTTAAAATCAATAGTCGAGAATAATAAAAAGTTGAAGGGTGAAAGGGAATAATGATTCCCTTCCCCTTTAACCTTTTTGCTACCTCTGACAAAACTAGCTTTTGTCAGAGGTTTATTTCCTCAGATGATGTCAACAAGCTCAGGGAGAGGATACAAACTAGAGACTAAAGATACTACCGACCGCAGGAGCTGCGTTGATGAGGATATTCCATCCATCCTGTATTTCTCCTACAGTAGCGGTAACACCTCCTGGAGAAGCCGAGGTTTGAGACAACAGTGAATAAATAAGATAGCTTAATGGTCCACCACCGCTAACAGTCGCAGATTCTTCAGCGGAAACTTCGGTAAAAAGTGCATTATTTTCGATAACTTGCATGATTCTTTACTCCTTAATTAGGTTCTTGTCGGTGATCTAAAGCGATTAGTTGATGACCTTTTTTGTTTGTCGCTCAACTCCTCGCTTGATTAATACAATACAAGGAAGTTCTATGGGAGTCTTTACCAGTTGTTGTAAAGTTAATTACCATATTTAGAAAGCTTAATTGCACAATTATGTAAATGGAATTTCCGAAAAATACCTAAAAATTAAAATTTATTTTTTGGGAGGTTGTTACATATTTCACTTTTATAGTGAAACCAGGTAAAATGCCTAAACCACAAGCTTTTGATTGAATTTAGATATGCAGTTTTAGCTTATGCCTAATACCATTTATCAGTCAATTTGTAATAGATTTTACCCCATATATGCCAGTGTATAAGAGCAAGCGGGGGGAGTACAGAAGTGTGGGATAAGGTGCAATATTATAGAGGATTCGTATAAACAAGGTTGCTCAAAACTGCATTCAGAATCACAAAATTATACTTCTCCAGTTAATCTCAAGCCAAAAGAATCTGATGTTATACCAATTCAAAAAATCTTGGCAACACATCGATAATCTGTAGGGGCGCAAGGCCTTGCATCCCTACCCTATCTGTACCATTCTTTTTTCAAATTGCTATTATAAATAGACTCATAAATTGCTTATACAATCAGCTTCTAAAAAATGATGAAAGCCACTATATATTCATACAAAAATCCTGTGGTTGTTTGTCGCCAAACCACAGGAGGAGCGCCAATAATCTTCAAAAATTTTACGGCTTAACTACTCAGCTGCTTGCTAAGGTATTATCTAAAAGGCGAGCATGAATTACCAACAGTTGCTCTTGGCTACTAACTGGGGATCGTGGTGGTGGTAATTCAGTATTAGGCCAGCTGGGTAAATTACTGCAAGGACATGACGCCGCCGGCATACCAAGATTTCGCCTAGGTACCGGCATATCGCAACGACCACAGGGGGATATATCCCATGCTGGTGTCAGCAGTTCGACAATAGTTTCATGGGTCCCATCAAGGTAACAGTCACCTGCTACTGGTGAAAGAATTGTCTGCCAGCAGTCTTCAAATTCCTGACTATAGCGATCGCCCTTTAGCACTGATTGGGGCAACAAGTTTGTTGCACCATTGTCCGTCATTACCTTCTTACCCAACTGAAACCAGTAGGCAAGATATTGTCTAACTTCTTGTTGTGTTGCCATATCACAAGTTTAGATTTTGTTGGTCACATTTTGGCAGTTGAATTTTTAAGAAACACTTAAGAATATTTTCTCATTTGTCATTGAAACTCCTCACTCCTAACTTTTAACTCCCCATCCCCCCGGTGGCAATGGTGAACCCAAAACAGTGAGATTCAATACATGTCCTCCTGTGACCAAATATACGGTGTCACAGAGCAATCCTAATTGACGTACCAAAGAACCCAGGCGATCGCGAAATGTCCGACCTATAGGATAAGCTGGCACTACACCCCAACCGGTTTCTTCGGCGACAAATACCAGATTAGCCGCAACCAGCTGCACTGTTTCGAGAAACTCTGTCAGGGTGTTTTCCCAGCTAACCTCATCTTGATCTAGGAGATTAGCTACCCAAGTTCCTAAAGAATCAATCAACAAGCAAGTATCTGGCTTGGCGTCAGCTAGGGTAGCAGACAGTTCCACAGGTACTAAGAGAGTTTCCCAATTTTGGGGACGGCGTTTTTGGTGTTGTTGAATGCGTTTGTGCCACTCTTGGTCAGATGGGTTATCCATCGCTGTGGCTACGTAAACAACTCCTTTACCAGACTGCATTACCAGCGTTTCTGCCCATTCACTTTTACCAGATCTTGCAGGTCCAGTGACTAAGATGACTTTACCCAAAGCTTTTTCCTGAGTATCTTTAATAAATTGGGGTTGTAATGTCTAAACAACATGTTTGGCTTTTTGGATGAGATTGTTGGTAGCAAATATCTTTTAAGAGATAAAATTAGCACCAGCATCATTGATGCCCAGATTGGCACAAGCCAAAAATCCTCACAACCCCATTCTGAATGATTCACAACCACTGGGAACAGTAAAATTCAGGATATTTTATGAAAGCAGGCTTAAAACGCATTGAGGCAACTCTACATGATTTAGGAATTCGCGGCACTGCCGATCCTGCAGAAGCAGCTGATTCTACAAAAAAGTCTTTTTCTTTTAGGATCAGTGTTGGCAGCACCGAATCTACAGTCAGTGATAATACAGAATCTGACGGTAAAGTTAATACAGAATCACAGACAGTTGACTTTGGGGCAGATTCTGAGAGTAAGTTTCCCCACGATCACTCCGTGCAAACTTTTCCAGCACAAGACAGCGATAGCAAAATACCTAACTTACCCAAATTTAAAATTCCTAGTTTTAGCAGCCATCGTCATGCAGCCAATCCCTCATTGGCAATGAATCTGTTGTCTGAGATTCAGGAACATGTCGCCCTTTGGCAAGAAGAACTACAAAACATCCTCAAGCAAATTCAAGATATTTACCTAGAAGGTCCAATTGTCAATGGCTGGTTAGAATCTAATTCACTCCAACCAGAAGCGGGAGGTACTGCAACACTGCGCCATGCAGAAGTTGAGCGCCTGATGGATTACGTAGAAGAAATTTGTGCCAATGGTGGACAGGTATCCTATAAATCATCCCGTACTGGCTACCGCCTCTGTGGTGTAGATGCGAATGGTAAAGTCTGGTCCCGTCCCTGTCCAGCGGATCAGGTTCCGGCTGTGGGTATGGCGATCGCCCGTTACCAAAAATTACGCCAACTCTTAGGCCGTAAGCAACATCTAGAAACTCGCCTCAGTCAATTAGCCCAAACTCTGGTAATTTTACATAGTCATATTCAACAAGTTTAAAGTTTGAACGATTATTTCCGAAGAAACCCGGTTGGTGGCTAGGGAATTTTTGATATAAATTGGCTCTGTTGGAGATGGCTGTTGGATGTTGCCATGAGTCTAGGGTTATTTGTCTGAGTAATTTGTCATTAGTTACCAAAAAACGGGATGAAAGCCCCTGGCTTTAGACATGGGGATGAAATCCAAGGCTGTTTCAACAGCCGTCAAAATTCATTATTGTATTCATTTGTGAAGCATAAAATGTCTGAAGAAATAATCTATGGCTGTCAACAAAATTTAATTAGCCCAGATAAAGAATTAGCTGCTGTTCTGGAGTTTATTTGTTCCGAGTCTAACAAGCTAACCAATTCTGGAATATACTACGCTAGACAATTATTCTTTAAAACCAAAAAGATTGTCGGCAAGTATGACTTAGAAGCTGAGTACAAAACTAATCCTCATTTCCAAGCTTTGTATTCCCAAGCAGCACAACAAATCCTCAGAAGTGTAGCAGAATCCTTTAAATCATTTAAGGAGTTGTCAAACAGGTTTAGAAGAGGAGAACTGAAGAACAAACCATTTCCTCCTAACTATCGTAAACCTAAAGGGTTAGCATTAGTAACATATCCTAAGCAGGCATTGAAGTTAATAGATGGATTGATTAGGATTCCATTAGGTAATACGGTTAAGAGATGGTTTAAGTTGGATAGTTTCACCTTAATAATGCCATCTAATCTAAAGTTTGAAGACATCAAGGAATTGAGAATACTTCCACGTAACCGATGTTTTTATGTAGAATTTGTCTATGAACAGAAATCTGTTGATCTGGTTAGCTTAGACTCCTCAAAGGTATTGGGCATAGACCACGGGGTAGGTAATTGGTTGACTTGTGTGTCTAATATAGGGACAAGTTTTATTGTTGACGGATTAAAACTTAAAAGCATTAATCAGTTCTACAACAAACAAATAGCTACTATCAAAGAGGGTCAGCCACAAGGTTTTTGGTCTAACAAGCTTGCTGCCATAACAGAAAAGCGTAATCGGCAGATGCGAGACGCAGTTAACAAAGTAGCTAGAATTGTGATCAACCACTGCTTAGTTAATAAGATTGGGACTGTTGTTTTTGGCTGGAACGAAGGTCAAAAAGATAGCAGCAATATGGGAAAAAACAACAATCAAAAGTTTGTTCAGATCCCGACAGCGAAATTGAAAGCTAGGATAGCTCAATTATGTGAGCAGTATGGAATTCAATTTGTAGAAACCGAAGAAAGCTACACTTCACAAACATCGTTTCTAGATAATGATGTGCTACCTAAGTTCGGTGAAAAACCTGATAGGTGGCACTCCAGTGGTCAGCGAGTTGTGCGTGGATTGTTCAAGACAGCAAAAAATCTTTTAATTAATGCTGATTGTAACGGTGCTGCAAATGTTGCACGTAAAGTAGCGGCGACTCTAGGCAAAGACCTAGCAGGAGTCAGTAGAGGCGCTTTGAGTACGCCTTTAAGGGTTCATTTTTGGACTCCTTAAGAATCCCCCGGATTTATCCGTGGGGAGTTTCAAGGGTAACTGGCAACTGACAACGAATAAATTATCAATGACAACTGACCCTTCTCCTAACGGAGATGCACTCACGTTCAGGTGACGTTCTGACTGACCCTCGTTCCTCTCTACCTTAAGTGCGAGACTCTAGGGCGACTGCAAGGCTCACAACCGACAAATAACAAAATCCACTAAATTCTATGCCAGATCCCCGAATCTCTGCTATCATATGTACTCACAATCGAGATACCTATTTAGGTGCAGCGATTGATAGCCTCTTAGGGCAGGATTTTGCGGCTGACTTTGAAGTTGTAGTAGTAGATAATGGGTCTAGCGATCGCACTGTCCAAGTTGTAGAAGAACGGACTCACAATCCCCGGCTGAAGTATGTATTTGAACCAATCATCGGTTTGTCTGTCGCTCGCAACACTGGCGCAAGGATCGCTAGTGGTGATATTCTCGCTTATTTAGATGATGATGCCGTCGCGAGCCCTGGCTGGCTTGATGTTTTGTATTCTGCTTATGAAAATAACCATAAATTAGCGATCGCTGGTGGCAAAGTCACCCTGTTATGGCCCCAAAATATTCAACCACCACGGTGGCTATCTCCCGGATTAGCCGGCAATTTAGGTGCATATGATTTAGGTAACAGCACTGTTTATATCGATAAACCAAATTTAACCCCCAGAGGCTTGAATTATTCCCTCCGCCGCCGCTTTCTCGAAGAAATTGGCGGTTTTGATCCCCATCTTGGCCGAGTGGGCAAAAACTTATTATCCAATGAAGAACTGCTAATGACAGAATTGGCTCTGCAAAAGGGTTGGCAAGTCGCTTATCTTCCCCAGGCTCTAGTTGCTCACAATGTCGCCCCAGAACGAGTCAATCGCTCTTGGTTTTTCCAGCGAGGCTGGTGGCAAGGTATTAGTGAATGCTATCGCGAACAACTTGCAGGTCTTGCCGGTATCGGTCAGTTACTGCGGGGTAGCGAACGTTTTGTACGTGGCTTGTATAAGGCAATACGATATTTCCCAGACCCAGCAGAACGCTTTGACAATCTTGTGTATGCCTATTGTCAGATTGGTTACTTAAATGCTGCTATTCAAGGGCTTCTATCTGCATCAAATAATAAATAATCCGCTAAATGTATGCCATTTAAATTACCAATTTCTGTATTAATTCCAGCCAAAAACGAAGAATTAAATTTATCTGCCTGTCTCACTAGTCTGCAAAGAGCAGATGAAATATTTCTAGTAGATTCTCAAAGTACCGACAAAAGTATTGAAATTGCTAAAACTTACGGCGTAAATATCGTACAGTTTAACTTTAATGGCCGATGGCCGAAAAAGAAAAATTGGTCTTTAGAAAACCTATCTTTCCGCAATGAATGGGTGCTAATTGTCGATTGTGATGAGCGCATTACACCCGAATTATGGGAAGAAATTGCCCAAGTCATTGACAATGAAGAATATGCAGGTTACTATCTCAACCGCCGTGTATTTTTCTTGGGAAAGTGGATTCGTCACGGTGGTAAATATCCTGATTGGAATTTGCGCTTGTTTAAACATAAACAAGGTCGCTACGAAAATCTCAATACCGAAGATATTCCCAACACTGGCGATAATGAAGTTCACGAACATGTTATCTTGCAGGGAAAAGTCGGTTATCTCAAAAACGATATGCTCCATGAGGATTTCCGCGACATTTACCACTGGTTAGAGCGGCATAATCGTTATTCCAACTGGGAAGCCCGTGTTTATTTCAATCTCCTAACAGGCAAAGACGACAGCGGCACCATTGGCGCAAATTTATTTGGTGATGCGGTACAACGTAAGCGCTTTTTGAAAAAAGTCTGGGTGCGCTTGCCATTTAAACCATTATTAAGGTTTATTTTATTTTACATTATTCGGCGCGGTTTTTTAGATGGCATAGCAGGATATATTTATGGCCGCCTGCTCAGTCAATATGAATATCAAATTGGAGTCAAATTGTACGAATTACGCAACTGTGGCGGTCAGCTAAATACTGCAAATCCCCCTAAATCTGCGCCCTCATCCCTAACTCAAGAAGTCGGACAAACTGCTAGTTAAAAGTTAGGAGTAATGAGTTAGGAGTAATGAGTAATGAGTAATGAGTAATGAGTAAGGAGTAAGGAGTAAGGAGTAAGGAGTAAGGAGTAATGAGTAATGAGTAATGAGTAATGAGTAATGAGCAAGGAGTTAGGAGTAAGGAGTTAGGAGTAATGAGTAAGGAGTAAGGAGTAATGAGTAAGGAGTAAGGAGTTAGGAGTAATGAGTAAGGAGTAATGAGTAAGGAGTAAGGAGTAAGGAGTAATGAGTAAGGAGTTAGGAGTTAGGAGTTAGGAGTAATGAGTTAGGAGTAATGAGTTAGGAATTAGGAGTTAGGAGTTTCAATGACAAATGACAAATGACAAATGACAAATAACAAATAACAAATGACAAATGACAAATGACAAATGACAAATAACAAATAACAAATGACAAATGACAAATGACAAATGACAAATGACAAATGACAAATGACAAACCTTTTGTAGATTTACGCAAGTACGACCAATCGTGGTTTGACCGAGGGCGTCCGAGTTGGTATGTTTTGTTTTGGTGGTTTGTACAGGCGATCGCCTTTCCTCTCACTCCGCAACCGTTAAATAATATACGCCGCGCTTTGTTGCGGTTGTTTGGCGCTCGTATTGGTAAAGGTGTATTAATTCGACCTACTGCCCGATTTACTTACCCCTGGAAGGTCAATATTGGCGATTATAGCTGGATTGGAGATGATGTAGTTTTATACAGCTTGGATAAAATTATCATCGGTGAACATTGCGTAATTTCCCATAAAAGCTTTCTATGCACAGGTAGCCATGATCTACATGACCCTGCCTTCGGGTTGAAAACAGCGAGTATTACCATTGGTAATGGCGCATGGGTAGCTGCAGACTGTTTCGTGGGACCAGGAGTGGAAATTGGGGCTAATACTGTAATTGGCGCTCGCAGTAGTGTTTTTAAAGATATGCCTTCTGGGCAAGTTTGTTTGGGAAGTCCCTGTACTCCTCGGTATGCGCGGCTGGGGGAATACGTAGAGATTGATCTGATTGCTCATGGCTAAAGTAGGGGATCTAGGCCTAGATCCCCTACAACGCTGGGTAATCTTTTAACCCATTGAAATCGGTTTACAGCCTTTTTCAGGTAAATAGACCAGGGGTTTGGGGCGCACGGCGTGCGCCCCTACGAATATCTGTGGTTATTGTCTGAAAAAGGCTGTAAAATATGGTAAATGCCTGTATTGTAATCGGTTATTAATGGATACTTACGATAGACGATGCCAGCTAGGTGCTTCTCGTCGTCGCCTTGAAGATGCTCTGGCTCTACATAACCAGAAACGTTGGACAGGTGCTATTTATCTTGGTGGTTACAGGTATTAGAGCAGAAAGCCCACCAATAACACCCTGAAAATCCCAAAAATTTTCAGGGTGTTATGTCCTTCAGGGGTGGGGACGGGCAGTTTCCTCAAGTCGGGAAACCCGCCCACGGAACTGCCCTCATGAATGCGTTCGCGGAGCGTCTGTCTCCGACACGCTACGCGTTCGAAGAGAAGCACCTTTAGGTGCAATCTTTTCTTTCTAGTGAACGTATCCACTCACGAACTAAGTCAGTCTTGGTTCGTTTTGTCTTTTCTACATACTTTTCTAAAATCATCATTTCATGGTAAGGCACTCGAATGCTTAATCTTATTTCTTTCATCATTGGGTTGCATATCTGAACACAGAGATGCTAACATATATTTATCGTCAAGAGGTCGTTCGCGGAGCGTGCCGTAGGCAAACGATGCTAGTCTTAGAAGCTAAGTTAAAGGGTAAGCAAAGTCAGTACAATTCAATAGATGAAGCTATTAGAACTGCTTTGTTTATCCGTAACAAAGCTCTAAGACATTGGATGGATAACAAAGATGTCGGCAAAAATGACCTTCAAAAACTTTGCGCTATCTTAGCCAAAGAATTTGATTTTGCCGATAAGCTTAACTCTATGGCTCGACAAGCGTCTGCTGATAGAGCATGGCTTGCAATTAAGCGTTTTTATGACAATTGCAAAGCCAAGAAACCAGGTAAAAAAGGATTCCCTAAATTTAAAAAGCGTGGTCATTCTGTTGAGTACAAAACATCAGGGTGGAAGCTTTCTACTGATAGAAAATACATCTCATTTAGTGACGGGTTTGATATTGGTAGACTCAAATTAGTTGGGACTCGTGACCTAGGCTTTTACTCTATAAAGCAGATTAAGCGAGTCAGAATAGTTAAACGTGCTGACGGATACTATTGTCAGTTTTGCGTTGATGTTGAGCGCAAAGAACAGCGTCAGCTTGTTGGGGAGCTAGTAGGAATAGATTTAGGTTTAGAGTTTTTCTACACTGATTCTGATGGTAAAACAGTTGAGAATCCTAGGTTACTGCGTAAGTCTGAAAAGTCTTTGAAACGCAAACAAAGAAAGGCTTCTAAATCTAAAAAAGGTTCATCTAATCGCCGCAAAGCTGTTAAGAAATTAGCTAAAAAGCACCTCAAGGTAAGTAGACAGCGTAAAGACTTTGTAGTTAAGACTGCGAGGGCGCTTGTCCAGTCTAGCGATTTGGTAGTCTATGAGGACTTGCAGGTGAAAAACATGGTTAAAAACCATCATTTAGCTAAATCTATCAGCGATGCATCATGGTCACTGTTCACTGATTGGGTGGACTACTACGGCAAAGTTTTTGATACTTGGGTAGTAGCAGTTGCACCCCACTACACCAGCCAAGATTGTGCTGTTTGTGGCACACGGGTTAAAAAATCATTGTCTACCCGTACCCACAAATGTCATTCTTGTGGAGCAATTTTTCACCGTGACCACAATGCAGCGATTATGATTTTGAACAAAGGGCTTGAGCGTACCGTCGGGCGGACGGAATCCAAAGCTTGTGGACAGAACGACCTCTATCTAGGTGGGGAAACTCCTCTAGGTAAGTCGGCTGAGTGAAGCAAGAATCCCACCCCTTCAAGGGGTGGGAGCGTCAAGCAATTGAATGCTCTTTAAAGTCTCTTATTTGTTATGAACACAATAAAGATAACTGGCTCTTGCGTGTATAGCGTGCTTAATTATTAATGAAAGTCGATTAAATTGCTTTAATAACAAGGCTTATAGGCGTTTATAATTTGATTTTTAGTAACAGTAGCTCAAATACAAAAAATAATGGCTTTTATCGGAGCCAGGCAAGGGTTTCAAACTTATTTTTTAACAAATTCAGCACGCTAAGTACGCAAGAACCAAGAAAACATCCCTAATATTGCTGATTGTATCCGCCAGATAAATTTGCAAACTCGCGGCGAACTTTTTTTAGTACCAGTAGGAGAGTATGACGAAAATTATATTCATCGACTTGCTGACCTAGATATGCGGTCTTTCTATCGGCGACAAAATAATCCAGTTGAGCAATTAATTGAGGATATTAAAGAACAACTAGATCCTGATGTAATTTTAATTGATGCCCGTCCTGGATTTAATGATGTAGGTGCGATCGCACTGTTCGATTTAGCTGATACTGCCATAATTTGTTTTTCGCCAACTGAGCAGAGCTTTGAGGGATTGCGTTGGGTTGTGCAAGCAGCTCGTAAACAACAAAATTATCAGGGTAAGCCAGATGTGCGATTTCTATTAACACCAGTGCCAGCAGTTGCAGCAGAACAGCACCAAATTTGGATCAATAAAGTCGAAGATTGGATTGTAGACAACTGGGGTTTACCTAATGAAACAACAGTTGGACAGCTTTATCATGAAGTTCTGTACAATGCGAATATCACAACTTTGTCTAGTTTAGTCAATGATGTACCCAGGAGTTTAATAGATGTTTATTTACCTCTGGCTGATACCATTGATGCTAGTTTGCCAGATCTTAAACCTAACATAGTAACTAAAATTGTTGAGAATCGGAGAAATATTCTTAATGAATTACGTTTTGAGGCAGCAACTGCACAAGAACTAGAACTAGATAATATTCCGAATATCTTTGAGAGGACAGAGGATTTTCCTAAATTTTTAAGTAATAAAATTTGGCTAATTCGTGGTGCTAAGGGAACTGGGAAAAGTCTTTTATTTAGACTGTTTGTAGAAACGCCAAATGAAGCCAAGGTATTAGCTCAAACTGATTTCAATTTAAATAATATTAGTTTTATTCCAGCCCACGGTCAGCCTAGAGTATCAAAAACGATTTTAGAAAGTGTTGACCTATATAGCTATGAACAGCAAGTTGGTGACAATGACTGGCAATTTTTTTGGCTCAATTATGGTCTTTTACAACTGTGCAATACTCAGCCGGAATTACGTTTATTGACGGGTTTAGATGAAAAATTAGTTAGATTGAGCGCCCAAGAAAACCCTGCTCATGCTGGGATTATTTCATGGTTGGTAGAGCGATCGCAATCTCCCCAAGCGCGACCACAAGCGGCTGACGAGTTGCGTATAATTGACCGATGGTTACAGCAGAATAATCAGGTGATCTGGCTACTTTACGATGAACTAGATGCTGGCTTTGGTTCTACTCAAGACGATTATAAGCGACGCCGAAGGGTAGTTGAAGGATTGCTGGCTTGGTGGTTGGAAAGCGGCACAAGTCTCAAGCAGATTGTACCCAAGATATTTTTACGCGAAGATATCTGGAATCAACTCAACTTTACTAATACAGGACATTATAGCGGACGCTCACTTCAATTGCGTTGGGAAGAAGCTGACCTTTGGCGACTGGTGCTTCGTCAAGCTCTAAAAAGTTCTCAGTTGCTGAAAAAATCTTTAGAACAAAAGTTGGGGGTTACTGTCGAACGACTCAATATAATGGGGACGGAGCAATTACGTCAAAGTCTCTATTCCCTATGGGGCGAAAGGATGGGAGGTGGTAAGAAAGCCTACAGTTATAACTGGGTTCGCACTCGGATTGCAGATGGTCAAAAGAATTGTTTCCCACGTAGTTTAATATTACTGTTAGAAGAGGCTGTTAAACTTGAGAAAGAATTTTCTACAGAATACAGTTCCAGTTCACAGGTAACTTTGCGTCCAAAAGCGTTAATCAATGCTTTTCCCCATGTTTCCCAGCAGCGTGTGGCTGAGGTACGTAATGAATACCCTGAATTAGAAAATTTTCTAGAGAAACTACAGGGCGAAAGATCTCCTATCGATGAGAACCTCCTCCGGGAAATATGGAATGTCGAAGATGGCGAATTAGCCCGTCTCATCAAGGAGATGGTTGAAGCGGGTATTCTAACAGAGCGTTCTCGCCCCAAAGACCCACCCCCTCGTATCTACGCGGTTGCTGAGTTGTATCTATATGGACTAAATATGGTTCGCAAGGGACAGCGATAGGAAAATATTTTCGGTGAGATGGGGATAAATCACCCCAGTTCCCCTTCACCTGCTTGTCTACTGTTTTGCTGAGAGAATCGGTTGCTTCCCTACATCATCAAGGCGAATACTTGAGAGCAAATTCTGCCACTTTGTCTGAAGTTGCTGATCCTGAAGATTTTTTTGACGCAGTTGTGCGAGTGTTGTGAGTGCATCATACCAGATGCCGTTGTGGGCATAGATGACAAACTGCTGTAGCGGCTGTGCTATTTGTAGCTTTTGGGTGATTGTTGGGTTTAGCTCCACTCGTTGGATCACGCCTTCTACGTAAATTGGGGGCGATTGCTTTTCTGGATCGCAGTAAATGCTGAAAAACCAGCGGTATCTTTTATTTAGCGCCAATGGGGGAACAGTCGCAGGTAGGGTAACGCCAACAACTCCCGGCCGATCCTGTAGGCTGATAGCTTGCTCGTAGATAGGGTTTGAGTCTGAATCTTGGAGGACAAATTCAGCTGGCAAAGTAGCATTTTTGACTGACGGCAGATAAAACCAAAAAGTTGGATGTGTGACTGTGGTCAATCCCCAGACATTAGTCACCGAGTTCTTTTCCTGGGTAAAGGGCGCTAAAGCTGTGAGTTGAGAGGTGATGAGTTGACATAAACCACGTTTGGCTCCACCACGGACGCGACCTCCAGGAGCGGGATCTGGTGGCGGTGAGGGAGGATTAAAGTTTACGGGTTGGGCTAGAATTGCTGTGGTCGTGGGTAATGAGTCTGGTATTGCGTGGAGCGAGGTGGAGCTAGCGAGTAAAGTACCAAAACCAAGAGCTATTGTTAACAATAGTTGTTGCGATTGTGAAATATACTTCATTTCAAATATCCTCTGAATTGGTAAACAGTGGTTAATTTTGTTAATTTTAAATTTGGGATTTTAAATTTTTAATTGAGGTTACACCAACGGTTCCCAGCAACGATAAAGTAGACGGGACAAATGGTACCCAAGCTCCCGAAATTAACAAACCAAAACAGAATAAATACAAGACGCCAGAGGTAACACTAATTGCCAATATCAATCTCAAAAGCGAAGACAACCGCCAAGCCAGCACTCCCCCTACCAAAGACCAGCTCCAAATCCAGAGGAGTTCCCACCACCCAGACCAAACCCGCAGTAAGGGACGCCCATCTAATACAGCACTGAGGATTTGGCTGACCATATGTGCGTGGAGCAGCACTCCTGGCATTTGATTGTCTAAATTAGTTCCATAGGGCGTATCCCAGTAATCGGGGAAATCTCCCTTTGCGGTCACGCCAACGAGGACAATCTTATCTTTGATCGCGCTTTTGTCAATCTGATTAGATAAAAACTCCGTTAGCGTCAACTGTTGGGCAATCTTTTTCGTGGAACGGTAGTTGAGTAAGATTTGACCACCATTAGCATCGATACCCTGATAGCCACTAGCGCGAGACGAAAGGCGATGAAATACAGTATTGCCCAGTTGCAAATTCTTTTGAGCAGTGAACTTTGGTTCAATTCCTAAAGGCAGCAGATAGCGGAATGCCACTTGCATGTTGAGTGCATGGGGTGTATAACATAAGGATGCTGCCTCCTGGGTCATGAACATCAGATGGCGTCGCACAACACTATCAGAATCGTGGATAAAGTCACTGAAACCTAGGCGTTTTTTGGGGATTTCTGGTGGGGGTGCAACACCTTTGGTATTTTCGATAGTATCACTTCCCTTGCATACACCAATCAAGTTATCAGTCTTCTGGAGACGGGAGATTAAATCTGGCGGTTCGGCTGGAAAATCACGGTAGATATCTAAGCCGATAGACCGGGGTTGATACTGCTCTAATTTTGTCAGCAGTGCTTTGAGAGATTTATCAGAAACTGAAGCACCTTTTAACACCTCGCCTTTTTGGCGTTGAAATGCGAGGTCATTATCGTCAATTGTGATCATCACCAGGCGTGGATCTGGTCCTTCGTCAGGACGCGATCGCATCATTTGGTCAAAGGCTTGAAATTCTGTACTTTGTAGCAGTCCCAAAAATCTGAATCCACAGACTACGGCCGTCACCACCAGACTAGAGAACAACGCTACCTTAAATTCGCAGCGGGGAGACACAGGTAAATTTTCCGTCTCTGGTTCCTTGGTATAAATTAACTCTTCCCAAGTTGGTGGGATCTGCGCCAAATTTTGGCAAATCACTGGTAACCAAGTTGCACAGGGAAATCTATGCTCAAGTCCTTGTAACCGCTCCCGTGCTTCCCGTACTGAGGTATATAAAGTTTGACCACCAGCAAAGCCCGTGAGAAAATACTTCAAAAACTCCTGAGCCACCAGGTCTGGGACAGGTTCGCGCATGATGATCATCTGGGGGATGTGCAAATCAGCCAGTTCTCGCGCCAGTCCCAAGCCATCACAGGAGTTGAAAATTGCCAGTTGTAAGCCCTGTTCAATGGCTTTTTTGAGGGCGTACTTTAACTCACTGATGGTGAAGCTATCAGTCTGATTCAGATAAATTCGCCCACTTTGATCATTCTCGTGACTAGAACTGTGTCCGGCGAAGAACAGAATATCCCAGTCTTTCCCCCACAGATGGTCAGTTAATTCCTGACGTTGTGGTTCTACCAAAAAACTGACATCCGCATTCTGGCAATTTTGCAGTAGATCTAAGTCCGCCTGGGTGTCAATCCCCTGACTATTACCTACTATTGCCAAAATATTCACTTTTTTTTTGGGAGTAGGTGGCTGATGAACGCGATCGTAGGTCGGCGAAGACAAAGCAATTTCTGCCTTCGGGTAGCGTTCTAGTAAGTCCCAAAGATGCCAAGGTAATCGCTGCAATTCACTATTTTCTGCTTGCAAAATCACCCGCACTTCGTCCGTGGGCAATAATCTCTCCAGCCATTTCTCTCGCAGGGGGCGAAACTCCTCTGCTCGCAGCCAGGTATTGAAACGTGCCCGCAAAATATGCGAGGTGTTGTGACAGTCTTGAGTCATAGACACATTTGTCACCTGCACATGGTCAGCATCCAAGCGATAACTTGTTCCCAACCGTCGATAATTAGATCGCCAGTGGCTATAGTACAAAGGCATTTCCGGACACGGAGGTAGCTTTCCCGTGATTTCTGTTGTGGGGCGATCGCCTTCTTCACCTATCTGTAAGGTAACAGCATAGCCTTCCTCAAAACTACCGACAGCGAATTTCAGCACTACTAACTTACCCATGACCATCACTATGCTCCAATTCAAAATTCAAAAAAATCCAGATGGAATTTTGCATTCTGAATTTTTGTTTCCCTCTGACTTTAAATATCCCTAATTACCCATACTAAGACAGCCAGAAAATCACTGCTTGATTTAAATCACAAACTGTTCTGTAATACTAATATCATTCAATGCCACCCTGACGCTAAAACGCTCCTTGGTCTCACCCCGAAACTGTAATTGAACATAGTTATCTGCACTTCTGGCTTGGGCGTCGAGAAATACTGCTCCTGATTCATCTAAAACTGTGAGTTGTAGTCCTTGGGGTAAGTATATTTGCTTACCTGTGGGATGTAACTGCAAGCGAATACTGGTTTTTTGGTCAACTTCGGGGGTGATTTCCACAATCAACATCATGGGTTGGTTGTCGATTTTGATACCCAAATCCAGCAATTTTGCCCGTCTGGTGCCTGCTTCTACCTGGTTGGGAGCTTGTTCGTCAGAAGTATCTCCACGACGGAACGCATAAGCTGGTCTGAGTTCTTGATAGTTCCATAAAGATTCAATAGTTTCCCAACCTGATTCAAATATACCAGCAAACCACTGACTTAAATTCACCCCAAGTTTAACTGGAGATTGCCGCAATTGTCCCAGATATTCGATGAATGCTTCTGGAGGTTGCAGTTGACTCAAAGGCAATTCTTCAGTGGCGACACTGGGAATAAAACCCAGTAGCTTTGCTTCTTTGAGGGATTCATCGATTTGCACTACCACATAACCTATCCGTTCTTCCCAAGTTTCTGGGGGAACGGAACAGATATGATCGGTCAGTTGTACTGGGCGACATTCCAGACGACCAACTCCGCTGATCTCCAAATCCGCTACGTCTGCACAGAGGCGCATCACAGGGTTCCAACTGTCACTAGCTTGCAGGTCGGTCGGAATATCCATCATTTGTAAATACTCATTCACCACCCACACAGCTATTGTATTTAGCCGGACTTGCTCTGCCTTTTTTGGAGTAGCTTGCTGGTTGGCAAATTGTTGAGATTTTCTGTACGCTGCTTGGGCGATGGGCAACGGCACAGCGTAATCTTCTAGCCTATAGGTGGTGTTAGTCATGGTTCAGTTCCCCGTGTTCAATGCTGCTTGCTATATATATATCGGCCTTATTCACTAAATTTATGCCATATTTATATTTATGGCACAATTTGTGGAACAATTTTTGGCACAAAATATGCATTAGGGTCAGCGCCAATCAACGAAGAGGCAGGGGGCAGGGGGCAGGGCAATACTGCGTAGGATTTGCAGGGGAGGCAGGGGAGGCAGGGGAGGCAGGGGAGGCAGGGGAGGCAGGGGAGAAATGGAGGCAAAACTCCTCCCCTGCCTCCATTTCTCCCCCTGCTCCCCCTGCTTGCCTCAACCAAGAAATTCCAAAACCTACGCAGTATTGATGCCCAATGCCCAATGCCCCAAGTCGGCGGCGAGCAACCTCGACCACCCACAAGGGGATGGAGTTTCCCGCCGACTTCCAATCAAAGCCAATTGCCAATCAAAACATAGGCAGACCAAAAGCTGGGTGAGTTGTAGTTAGGATGCTGCAGTAGTTGAAGTTGGGCATGGCGGAGAGCTTCGGCTTTGGTAATTTTGCGGCCTTTGAGTTCTTGATAAAAGGCACCAACAAACAGTGCTGTTGATTCGTCATCTATCTGCCACAGGGAGGCTAGGGTACTGCGTGCGCCGGCGCGGACTGCGGCTCCAGCTAGACCGAGGGCTGCACGATTGTCTCCGGCGGCTGTTTGGCAAGCACTCAAAACTAATAGTTCCACTGCTTGTGGTTTGGTTCGATCGCGACTGCGGAGCAGAGTATCGAATTGGGTGACATTGATTGGACCATCGGCTGCTAAAATGAAGGTCTTATCAGCACGAGAACTAAACTGACCGTGGGTTGCTAGATGCACGACGTTGAATGGAGTGGTATTAACTTCTTTCTCCAGTGCTTGGCGGGTGAATTGCTGATCTAGAAGACTGGTGGTTAATACTCCGGCTTGGGCAATCAGGTTAACCTCCGATTTGATCGCAGGTAACCGTGTCAAGTCGCTGAACTCTGGCGGGGGATCAGTTAACCCGGCTGTTAAGGCTCTGAGTTGTTGTTGTACTAGGGGTTTGGGGTCAAGCAGTTGCAGACCGACGCTGAGGGCGATCGCATATTTTTCCACTAAGTATTGCTTGCCGTCGTAGAGAGAAGCCATTGGTAAATTGCGTAATGCGCCATCCAGCACAAACACTAGGGTATTGACGCGACTCGCTGCCAATTTTGATTCTATTGGTTTTATTAGCCAGTTGTAAACTTGTTGCGACTGGATTTTGATGGCTTTAGTCGCCGCCGGATTCACGAGATTTTTTCGTAATTCTGTGAGGATTTTGTCTACTTCTGTTTGGGGAATTTGAGTACTGTAATGCTGCAGGGGTTGGTTGGGAATTTTGACAATTACCTGGATCTGTTCCGGGAGAATAATTGGGTAAAAGATGGCAGCGGTGGGATTATCTTGATCGACCATTTTATCCAAAGAGACATTCTGACCTTGCAAGCAAGCTTCTCGGAAGAAATTATCTAATTCTGCCAACTGCAAAGCTTCAATCCGTTGGCGGATTTTATCTAAAGTTTTTTCATTCGGTTGGCCTTTTTGAGATTGCAGCAATAACTCTACTGATTGCCGATATATAGGTTCAACCGTGTCTCGGAAGTTGAATTGCACATCCTGATTGATTGCTACCAAGTCACTGCGGAGAGAGTGGAGAATATCCACGGCTGCATCATAAGCGGCGATCGCTCCTGTAATATTTTTTTGCTCCCACAACAACCTACCTAACTGCCAATCTAAACGATAGGCTATTTCTGGCGCATTGCTGGGTTGCGCCAAAATTAATGCTTGTTCGGTGAGGTTTTGTGCCTCTGACCACTGTTTTGTTTGAGCATATAAACCGCCCAAACTCCCTAGTGCATAAGCTTCGGCTCGCTGATCGCCTAAATCGCGGGATTGCTGGATCGCATTGGTGAGCATCAGTGCTGAGTTAGGAATGGGGAGTGCGGAGTCAGAAATTAGGAGTGAGGAGTTCGCTGTGAGGAAGGCTGAGTTCTTGATGCGACCGAGGAAGTCAGAATTTTCAGCATTCTGGATTTTCATCAGGGTTTGGGCAAAGTTAATCTGGGCGTAGATACTAGCACGACTGGGGGGAAGTTGCTTGACTTGTGATTCAATTAATGGTATATATATTTGCGCTTCTGCCAATTTTTGCTCTTGGATGAGTAGGCGCAGGTAATTGAGTTGTGCCTGGACTTTGGTTAGAGGCGAAGGGGATACTTGGACTGTTTGTTGATAATAGGCGATCGCCTGTGATTTTTGCTGCTGTGCCTGGGCATTATTCCCCAGGCTAAAAAGACTTGCCCCCATATCTACTTTAGATTGGAGATTTTGAGCAATTACAAGACTTTGCTCTAAGGCAGTGCGGGACATTTGCAGATCGCCTACTACTAAAAGAGTATCCCCAAGCGATCGCAATCCTACTGCTTTTGTGATCGAGTCTGGTTGTAATTGTAATTTCTGATTCACTTCATCTAGTATTTTTACCGCTTGACGATAAGCACCTTTAGTGCGCCATGCCTGTGCTTGGTTGATCAGCGATCGCACCACACCGCTATGATTTTCTAGTTTGGTATAAATTTCTGCTGTCTGCTGCCAAGTTGTTAAAGCTGCTTCTGGCTGTCCCATTGCCAGTTGTAGGCGACCTTGAATATCCAGGGATTGGGCAAATATTTGCAGATTTTGCCCGTTTTGTGCCTCTTTTAGTAAATTTAAGCTTTGTGTAATTGCCTGCTTGGCCTGTGTCCATGCACCGAGTTGCTGGTAAGCTAGGGAAAGATTGCTCAAGGTGGCAGCTAGTTTCAGGCGATCGCTCTGCTGCTGGACTGCTTGCTGTAAGACCTGCACCGCTTCGGCAAACCTACCGCTGTCGTACAGTGCTTTACCCTGTTGCACCAGAGAAGCCGGATCAGTTAAAGTGCTAGCAGCAGTAATTTGATTAATTGTAATTGTTGGCAATTTTGCCAGTGCAGGTGAGCCGAGGATGCACAGCAAAGTTATGAGGAAGTAAAGAGGCAACCAGAAAGAATGCCGTAATTTCACAGCATTCACTGCTACTTTTTTATTCCCTAGTTTATCAGCCATGCCCCATATCCGATACCCACGAATATGATTTATTTTATGTCTCATACTTAATCTTCTAAATACCCTTGTTCTTCAGCGAATTTACGTAAACGAGGGAGACATTGACGTTTATAAAAACTGCTTAACGTACCAATTGACAGCCCGAACTCTTCAGACAATTCTTTCCAACTAACTTCTGGGGGAAGGCGTCTGATAATTAACACCTGACAATTCACCTCTGGACGCCCTTTAATATAAGTACCCCTCAGTTCTCCTTCAGGGTCTGTCTGGGCCCATAAGCTGACATTTTCCAGAATAGGGGGAGTTTCAGCGGTAGCAGGTAGGGTATCAAGAGGGTCAAGGATTTCACTAGTTTCACCGGAACCAGACTGGTGTATCCTCAGTGGGACTTTTATCGCTTGTTCTCGGCGCTGATTCAGGTAAAAGTCTTGTAATCTGCGTTTTAGGTAAGCATTTAGCCAAGTAATGACAGTTCCATAATTTGAGTCATAGATTTGACCTGTTGTACCTTCACAAATATTGCGACAGAAATACAACCAAGTTTGTTGTAGAGCGTCCTGATAGTAGGGGGTACTTTCCCGCCAAAGTCTATGTGCAATTAAGCGAATAATTTGCGTAAGCAGCTTCTGACGCTGTGGACTTCCGGGTGGGTTTTGACAAGCTTGAGTAACTAAACGGCGCAGATGTTCATCCAAGTCAACCATAGCCATCTGGGTGAGGAAAGCAAGAATATATTAAGTATTGCGTAGCAAAAAAAATAGTGTATAGAATTACCTTTGTTGGTAACACGGTCTTTTGTCTTATACATTTTATCTGTTATTAGGAACTTCCACACAAGCAAAACCGTTACATAAAACCTATTCATAACTACTCACAAATAGACAAATCTACTCATGTTATGTAGTTTGATGCTTACTTCCTGATACCCTCCGGGAACGCTAAGAGCGAACATTCTGGCAACGTCGGCGTTAACCCTTGATCAGAAGCAGGGAGCAAGGATCTCTTAGCAGGGAAAAGGTACAAACCGAACTACGTCCCGAAGTCGTAGGGGCGGGTGAGCGCGATATCCTCGTTAATAGTTGATGATCTTTATGAACCCTTCCCTGATGCGGAGCTTTTAGCCTCGTGGACAGAGCTTTTAGCCCAATAAATACAGTTCAGTTAAGGAAAATTGTCGTAGGGGCACGGCACGAATAAAATTGTCATTAGAAGAAAAGATTTTGGATGCCGTGCCCCTACACTGTATACCATTTGAGTCTAACTGAACTGTATTGGCTTTTAACCTCGTGAGCGGAGCTTTTAGCCTCGTGGACGGAGCTTTTAGCCTCGTGAGCGGAGCTTTTAGCCTCGTGGACGGAGCTTTTAGCCTCGTGGACGGAGCTTTTAGCCTCGTGAGCGGAGCTTTTAGCCTCGTGGACGGAGCTTTTAGCCTCGTGGACGGAGCTTTTAGCCTCGTGAGCGGAGCTTTTAGCCTCGTGAGCGGAGCTTTTAGCCTCGTGAGCGGAGCTTTTAGCCTCGTGAGCGGAGCTTTTAGCTTCGTGAGCGGAGCTTTTAGCCTCGTGAGCGGAGCTTTTAGCCTCGTGAGCGGAGCTTTTAGCTTCGTGAGCGGAGCTTTTAGCCTCGTGGACGGAGCTTTTAGCTTCATTAATGGAGTTCAGAGCTTCATTAATGAAGTTCCAAGTCTCTTGACACACTCCCTGATCTGAAAGTTCAGGGATTCTGGATTTAAACAGCAATAGCAGGCATAGCCCGTCTTACATCACTGAGCAACGACAGACAATGCCCTGCCTGTTGCCACTATTTTACCAAAAAGCCGTCCTAGAAGAACGGCGGCTCTAGACCCAAACTTTCGGTAAGCGGAGTAATCTCCTTAACTGAACCGTATTGCGCTATAATCCGATCCAAGCAATGAAATTTTCCCACCAGGAATTAGTCAGATGACCGACAGTCAAGTTCATTTTTTGGCGAATATCTTGAATGTTCCAGTTAGTGAGCTTGGCTAGGGTTTGCGCCTCTTGTTCAAAACGCTGGGACAAAGACCGCTTGTATTGTTTACCGGCTTCACACTTGATTTCGCCCCTGAATGGATGTTGCAAAATGTAACGCCCTTGGAAAGATTCGCGGTTGGATGTTGTTTGAAACATGGGGTCTTCAGGAAACTTGTTCCGGGTGTAGCGGACATGTAGACGGGTGATGAAGACATTACTGCTGAAAACGCGAGGACGAAAACCAGGAGATACTGGTACATTACTTTCAGAATTATTCTCTAGCCAGAACACACCTGCTTGCTTCAATTCCTCTGGCGTCAGAGGTTCAGCAGAACAGGGGTCACAACTACCCATATCCCATGCATATTCTAGAAATGCTACCTTTTTATCTTCTCTGGTGTAGCTAGTTTGAAACGTGGACTTGTAGAAATCGCCAAATTCATTTTTGACAAAGATGGGAATATTAACATTAGAGGGGATTTTAACTGTTCGGTAGTTAGTGATTTCTGCCTGTCCTTTGGGTGATAGGATATAAACAATCAAATCCTGCTCAGTCGTGGCATTAATCATACCTAACCGAATTGGCAGCATGAACTTAGGTGATTGGTAAGCAATTTGCAACGGACGCAGTAATTTATAGCCAGATTCCTCAAATTTATCTAAGTTGACTTTAGCAACGAAGAATTTCATTGAAGAACGGATGTAAGGCTTGAGCAAATCTTTCGCGCCTCTGGGGATTTTATAGCCATTGCGGTTCAGCCAGGTTTCCAGTCCGCCAGATTCTTTCGCACTCAAAATCACAATATCGTATTCACCAACATTGAAACGCGCCTCAACAGTCACACCCAAACTGCGATTGCTTGTCGAATTCTCAAGTTGATTTACTCTAGCACTAGGTGCTGGTAGAACTCGATTATACGGATAAATTGGGGCACATGGATCAGAATCGAAATATTCCACCAATCGCGGCGCACTAAAAGCATCCAAACGCTCGATAATCTTAGGTTCAGCAACGTGAACTTGCTCTTTTTGCAGCACCGTGGGTACTGGGATGACGATAGCAAAATCTTTGACTTCGCCCTGAAAATCATTAGCCATTGTCAAAACAGTGCGATCGCCATCCCGCGCAATCACCACCTGAGAAGCTTGGTTATACAGCTTTGTATCCGCTTTAGCAACATAAAATCCACAAAACGCCCAAGCTGCAGGTGTAAAACACAGCAGCGCTACAAATACAAATAATAATGAAATTAAGAATCTAAAAGGCTTCATTTATTAATAATGACGTGAAGTTCAGATAAATATTGTACGCAGCTTACTTGACTTGTGGCATCACGCACCATTCTTTTCTTTACTGAAGCGATGATGTACCTGAACCGGAATCGTTTACAGCTATGCCTAGCCTCCCCACTCCCTTACTCCCGATCTATGGCACAATGAAAGACGGTGATAAGAAAATATTGATAAGGTAATTTAGTGAGTCCAACTGCTCAAACCACAGCTAGTGCGCGACGTGTGGTATTTCCGTTTACAGCAATTGTGGGTCAGGAAGAAATGAAACTGGCGCTGCTGTTGAACGTGATTGACCCGAAAATTGGTGGTGTAATGATCATGGGCGATCGCGGTACCGGTAAGTCCACAACTATCCGGGCCTTGGCCGATCTTTTACCAGAAATTTCGGTCGTTGCTAATGACCCCTTCAACAGCGACCCCACAGACCCCGATTTGATGAGTGATGAAGTCCGCCAATTGCTAATACAAGGGGCAGAAATTCCCGTAGACTTCAAAAAAGTCCAAATGGTAGACTTACCACTAGGCGCGACAGAAGACCGGGTTTGCGGCACTATCGACATCGAAAAGGCTTTATCTGAAGGTGTCAAAGCCTTTGAACCGGGATTGCTAGCCAAGGCTAATCGCGGTATCCTGTATGTAGATGAAGTCAACTTGCTAGATGACCACCTGGTAGACGTATTGCTCGACTCCGCCGCCAGTGGTTGGAACACTGTGGAACGGGAAGGTATTTCCATCCGTCACCCAGCGCGTTTCGTACTCGTCGGTTCTGGAAACCCCGAAGAAGGCGAACTTCGCCCCCAACTCCTCGACCGCTTTGGAATGCACGCCGAAATCCACACGGTCAAAGAACCAGTCTTACGGGTGCAAATCGTCGAACAACGGGCAGAATTTGACCAAAATCCCCTAGCATACGTCGAAAAGTGCAAACCTGAACAAGAAGCACTACAGCAGCAAATTGTCAATGCTCAAAAACTCTTACCACAAGTAAAAAGTGAGTATGACCTGCGGGTAAAAATTTCGGAAATCTGCTCAGAATTAGATGTAGATGGTTTACGGGGTGACATCGTGACCAACCGCGCCGCCAAAGCCTTAACTGCATTTGAAGGACGCACCGAAGTTACCATTGACGATATTCGCCGTGTCATTACCTTATGTCTGCGTCACCGCCTACGCAAAGACCCCTTAGAATCAATTGATTCTGGCTACAAAGTAGCAAAAGCCTTTGCGCGAGTCTTTGGCGTCGAACTACCAGAAGATAATGCACAAAAAAACGGCACCGGTCAAAAGGTGGGAGTTAGGAATTAGGAATTAGGAGTTTGGAGTTTGGAGTTTGGAGTTAAAAATTTTAAGTTTTGAGTTGTGGGTTTTGTAACTCATAACTCATAACTCCTAACTCTTAACTCCTAACTTATTACTCATTACTCATTACTCATTACTCATTACTCCTAACTCTTAACTCCTAACTAATTATGAGATTTTGGCAATTTTGGTTCAACAGCTTTATTTTATCTAGCCAATATAACCCACCCCGGTTTGTTGAGTTATTAATGCTCATGGTAGCGATCGCCATGCTAGGAGTTGCCACGATTTTACCCGAAAAACCTTATTTAATACTGGGTTTGAGCTTAGTAGTTGGCGCATCAATTTCTATCTTAGTACGGGAAGCGATCGCTCCCTCACCCCAGGTGCGAATCACCCAACTAACAGCATTATTATTGTTATTCATCAGCCTCTACGGTTTTGCTGACTTACTCCTAACTCCTAACTCCTAAATCCTAACTCCGCGCCGTCGAATGATGATCTTCTGGGGCGCAAGGCCTTCTGGGGCGCAAGGCCTTGCGCCCCTACCAGAATTGTTCTCACATGGCCGATACAATTGGTGTTACCTTTACCTCACCGGAACGGCGAAGTTGACAAGTTGACGAAGAGTTGCTTATTTTTTGTCAATTGCAAAACAGAAACGACCAACGACAGCTTGAGGATTACTATTGTTCATCACGTCAGTCGTTAAACTTTTTAACTCACCTAAAAACTGTGCCAAATTATAAGTTTTAGAACCATCTGTCAAGTTTGCGTCTGTGGAACTCCACTCATCCCACCATTGCTGCTCTTGTAAATCTTTAGCAACAGCATCTACTGTCAGTAAATAGATGTTTGAGCTTATTTCGCTAGGTTTTATTTTGACAGTGAAGGATAAACCCTGTTCTTCTTGATTTGCTGGGTCTTTGAGTTTAAAGTCAGTCAATGAAAACGCTTTTTCTAAAGAAGAATTATCTATCTGACTTTGAGGATTATCAATTTTCAATGATGAAATAATTGAAGTATCTTTAAACAGTAACGTATGTTTATATTTTTTGAAAGATACATCGTAATTGAGAGATATGTCATTTTTTTCTTTCTTGCCTATTTCTAACAACTCCAGACTCTCATTTTTATCTACTGCTAACTTACCGTTATTTAAAGACTGAGGTCTATTGATATCTAAATCGTTTGGTAGTTGTTTGGGTGCAGTTTTTTGAAAATGTGAGACTTCTTGGAGAAGATATTGGGGAGAAAAAATTACAGATTTACTATCTTCTGGTAATTTTTCTGTCAACTTACTAAAGTAGTTGTCGATATCTGAATATTTACCCAGAAAAATCACATAAAAAGGATGATATTTTTCGGACTGGTTTTTGCTGGTTGAATAGGGGAATTTTGGTGTAGTTACTTCTTCGGTATAGACTACACCGTTAAATTCACTTTTGACGGCAATAATTCCCACAGCATAGCCCTTTTCTTTTTGCTCGGCATTTAAGTAGTTTTTCTTGATCTCTTTGCTAACTTTTGTCACATCACTATTTTTTTGGTATAAATCAGTAAGTATTACTACTAGCCGATTATCCTGTGATTGGGGTGTAATGGCTTTTTCGATTTGGCTGACGGATAAAGCTGGGTAATTAGGGTTTGTGCCGTTATAAAAGCCGGGTGATTGGGCATCTTGCTTGAACTGTTCGCGGCTAATTTGCTGGGTGTTTGTTCCTAAGCGTTGGTATTCAACTTTTGAACTGCTGAGAGAAAATGTGCTGTCGAGTAATTCTAAGGTTTGGGCATAACGACTTTTGGTGTTAGTAGAGACATACCCCTCCATTGAAGGAGTACCATCTATGTAAATTGCGACTTCCAAATTTTGCGATATTGGCGCAGGGCTACTCAGATTGGGTAAATTGCAAGGAAAATCGGGTGTTTTTGGTGGTTTACAGGAAACAACCAATATTAAAGTTGCAAATACTACTAATAGCCAGTTAGGTTTACGCATTTTTTTTGAATAATTAATAGATAGGTGCAATTAAATTTTGATGCTGAAGGGGCGCAGGACTTACTCAGGTGTCACACTCAACATATCCAGGACTTACGCAACTGGCACATACAGCAGATTGCAGGTAAATGAGGTACAGATATTACAATGATTTTCAGGTAAATAGACCACGTGGTAGGGGCGCAAGGCCTTGCGCCCCTACAAGGATCTGTGGTTCAAATAAATGAAAATTGCTGTATGTCTTGGGTTACGAAGCTGGCTTCTGGTTACTTACTATAGATGCACCAAGCTTATTTTTATTGAGAGAAAAATTGAGGTAATACAACTTGCAACAAAATGACTATAACAAGTAATTTTTAAGATTGTAAAGTATACTGCTTAACTTGATAATGTGTTTTTTTTAGCCATAATAGTCATTATATAGTGTTTTAAATATTATTTCTAGAAAAGAAATAACGAATCAATCTGGTTATTTTTTTATTTCTATAAATAGAATTTAAAACCAACAATATCAAAATTAATTAAGGGGGATTAAATGAAGGCAGGCGAGATAATTAGGATTGTAATATTTGGCTTTGTGGGTTCTATCCTCATGTTCTTTGTCCAACCGTGGATGTATGATAATCGGATAATCCCCATTAAAGATGTTTCTGTTGGTGATTGGCTAAGTGATCATTACAGTCCTGGTGCTTGGGTAGTTTTTGGTGTTTCGATAATTGCAACTGTTATTTGGTATGTATTAGCAGCAAATGCAAAAGTCCTGACTGCTAGTGAGACTGATAGATGGCGAGTGATTTGGTTCGTATTATTATTATTGCCACTTATCAGCATTGGTTTAGGAATTTCAGTTTTTAACAATAGCAATGATGCTCTAGTTTCGTTGACTGGTTTTTATATTATTGATGCCATACTCATATTATATTGGTTGCCCACAGGAACCAGTTCTCCCAGTCTTTTAATGTATATTCCGCCAGGTGCGCGTCTACTACGTCGTATTGTAGGAGGTTAGAAATGACGCTTTATGTAATTGGAATTGGCGGTACAGGTTCTAAGTGTTTAGAGGCAATTACTCAACTAGCTGCTGTGGGTTTATTTTTTCAAGAACCAATAAAACTGTTATTCATCGATGCTGATGAAACTAATGGTAACTTAGAGCGTTCTAGAAGCAGTCTCAGCATTTACCAGAGAAATTTTAATCTCATGTCAGGGGATAAACAGCAGTATGCTTGGTTGAGAACCCCTTTAGAGTCTTATAATGTGTGGTCGCCCTTTGGGAATACTAGTGCTAACAAAAATCTCGGGGCATTTTTTAATTACAACAACCTGAAGCAAAAAAGTCAAGCTTTAGGTAATTTATTTGATGTTCTCTACTCTAAAGAAGAACGGGAAGCAAACTTAGATATCGGCTTTCGGGGTAGACCTGCAATTGGCTCCGGGGTGATGAGTCGCATCGATTTAGATAGTCTAAACGAAGAGCCTTGGAGTAGTATAATTGGACAAATTCAAGCCGATACAGGCGGTGGTAAGTCTGTAAAAGTATTCCTCTGCGGCTCAATTTTTGGGGGAACTGGAGCTTCTGGACTACCAACAATAGCGCGTTTGTTGGATAATAAGTTAAAAAAAGAAAATGTCCGGGAGAATGTAAAAATCGCCTGCTTGTTCTTATTACCCTACTTTGGTTTTACACCCAAAGCAGGGGAAAATAAAAATGAAGTCTATGCCCGTTCGGAACAATTTTTACTGAATACTGAAGGTGCTTTGCGTTATTACGTTAATCAGGCAGAGCAATTTGACACAGTATATTTGTTAGGAAACCAAAATCTTTCCCAGTTTAATTTCAGTATTGGCAAAAATACTCAACGCAACGCAACTCATTTTGTTGAATTTTACGCAGCCTTAGCAGCAAGGCATTTTTCCTCCTACAGTCCCAAACAACAGGAAAAAGTAGTATTAATTAGCCGCGAGAATAATAATAGTATCACCTGGGGCGACTTGCCAGAACAGGAATTGGTGCGAGCAGAATTAGTTAATGCTACTCGCTTTGTCTATGTTTGGTTAGGTAACATTGCTCCTGAACTGGCGGATGCGAGAAAAATGGGTGTCAGGAGATTCCAAGATGCTGCTCCCTGGTTTAGTAAATTTTTCAGTGCTGGGGGAGGAGGATTTTTTGGGAACCGGGATTTACCCGATTTTAATCAAGCAAGTCAACAAGAAGCAATTGAATCAATTACTGGATGGTGTCAAAATTATCTGAATTGGATTCTTGATATTCACCGTTGTGGTGGAGACGATATTAAGCTGTTTAACTATTCCGTTTTAGCGAAGTTAGACGGTCAACTGAGGGGAGAAGAGCTTTCGGATTTGGTCGTTGGGGATAATCGTGACAAAGGTAGTAAAGCTAGGGACACAGTACAAAACCTCAAAGCAAGATTGCTAGATGGAAATAACTTTACAGCACCTAATCAAGGTACAACAGGTTTAGCAAAGGCTTTGTATATCTTATGTAGGCTTTAAAAAGTAAATTGGTAAATTTATGGAAAATCAAAAAATATTAGTATTACCCAAGCTAAAATCTGAATCTGATGTAAAAGCTTCAGATAGATCAGGTTCATGGGATATACAACCAAAGAAGGCCTTTAATGATGTGGCTCAGAGCTTAGACTATCAAGCCCCTGGGGCGATGAAGAGTATTAGCTCTGTGCCGACGATGTGGGGACGCCCGCTGTTAATGGAGATGGCTTTATATAATCCAGCACATCCTTTACACGCGCAAGTAATAGAACAGTGGGAAGGAATGTTAGCAGCTATTGCGCTAGCGGAAGTGCGGGGATTTGACTTAAAAGCACAATTGGTAGTGCTAGAAAGTTTAAGAAAAGAAGATTTTGCTGATAGTTTATTTAAACTTTTACCAGAAGAAAAAAACGCCCTTTACAAACTTGCTGGGAAAAATGCTTGGCAAGATGTTTATGTCTTTTTGTGGAATGGTAAACCTGTAGGAATGTCTTCTCCTAGTACCTTAGTAGTTCCTTCCGAAGAAGGGGAATGGAAAGGTTTACCTTGGTGGAGACAGCAAAATGGTTTATGGCAATTATCGTCTCCCAAAGAATATTTAAACGAAGATGAAGAAGCACTACTTTGGCTCTGGCTAGAAAATTTGGATAACGAGTTAACGAAACATCAGGGGCAAAAAAGTGCCATTAATATAATGAGGGGTCTAATTGGCAAGTTTCAAGAAAGTTTGCGAAGAAATCCCGACCAAGAACTGACTCTGAGTAATGACCCCCAATTTTTTGGTGTTCCCTTAAACCGAGGAGTGTTAGCGGCGCTGAATCGTCCTGTCAAAGGGGCGGAACAACCCTCCAGTGTACGTTTAATCGACAATCAGACAAAGGGAGCAAAACCCTTACTAATTATTGACCCAGAGATTGCCAAACAGTGGAATATACCAGCGCAAAATCTTTGGGTTAACGAGGGTAAAACTTTGGCGTCTTTGAAAATACAAGATTTACCAAATTTGCAAAGAATTTGGACAGACGTTATCCTCATTCAATCAGATGATCTATTTCTGAAAGAATTTGTTTTTATTGATCAAGAGGAAGCTTTACCTGGTGTTTTATTGCCCAATGCTTCCACACCTTTGATTTTTAACAATCAGCGCATCACTCCGTTAATTCCCCTCAACCCGATTTTACTAAATTATTTCACTCCAGAAGATTTAATTAAAAAGGTACAGTTTCAAGTCAGAAACAACGAATTACGGGTAATTGTAGATTTACCATTAGCTGGAAATCAAGCACCTTTTCGCATTCAAAAAGACTATACCTTGAAGGAAGAAAATGCCTTACCATATGTACCTGTACTGGAGGTGTGGCCAAATCTTCGCGCTCCTGGCTGGAAGGAATATTATGCTTTTTACTACGATGCAGAACATGGTGAAGAGACTTTCCAAGTTAGTTTCCCAGAAGTAAAAGAAGCTAATATCTTTCAAGAAGGTAGAGGTTCCTATCAAATAGCGCGGCTAGAAGAATTTCCTGACCATATTAAATGTTGGGATAGTCAAAGAAAGCCGATTGGTTTAATCGTCTTAGCAACGCCGTTAGAAACTAAACCCAGAGATTCTTGGAAGGTTGGGGTAGATTTTGGTACTTCCTTTACCAATGTTTATGTCAATAGTTATAATATTGCAGAACCTCTACAGCTAGAGAATTTAATTCTCAAAATAACAGATAGTGATATAACGACACGACGACCAGTGTTATGGGAATATTTTATTCCAGAAAGTTTTATTCCTGAAGATAAACCTTTACCTTTATCTAGTGTCTTGACAACTAGAGGAAGTAAAGAAACAAGAACCGATAAAATTCATCGTCTGATTTTTGATGGTCGGATATATACTCCTAGATATGGGGAATTTAGACCCCAAGAGGGCTGGATTAAGACAAGTTTGAAATGGTCAGAGGATAATCGTGTTTTCAATCAACTGTTTCTCAAACATTTAGCTCTACATATTTCCGCTTTAGCCGCGAAAAAAGATATTGCGACAATTAAGTGGTGTATTTCTTATCCTTCGGCTTTTTCTCGTAAGAACTGTAGAGATTATCTTAATGAATGGAAAGATTTAATCAGCGAACTACAAGCAAAAACTGGTATTCAACAGATTTGTCCAAATTCGGTAGATGACGACGATTTTAGAACCGAGAGTTTAGCTACTGCTCAATACTTCCGCGATAAAGAGGAACATAGATTAGTTAAGACCACCTGTATAGACATTGGGGGTGGAAGTTCAGATATTTCGATTTGGGAAGACAATAAAATACTACATCAATGTTCGGTGCAATTAGCAGGTCGCGATTTGTTCTCACAATTATTGGAAATTAATCCAAAATTTCTCGAGCAGAACTTGGAAATTAATCTTACTGATTGGAGAGGATTAAAAGGAGGAGCATTTAATGCCAAATTAGACGTTTGGCTACGTCAATATGCAGATGATTGGCTAAATAATCGTAAAAGATTTGTAAGCAATAATTCGGATTTTCAAGGATTTGCCAGATTAATGAGTATTGGCATGGCAGGATTGTATTACTATGTGGGTATTTTACTCAAGGTTCTACATGGGGAAGAAAAATACAGTTATGAGGAAATAACAGAGGTTTATGTCGGGGGTAATGGTTCGCGCTTGTTACATTGGCTAGCACAAGGAGGACAATTTACTCCTGATGACGACGCCAATGACTTATTTAGTTTGATGTTAAGCAAGGGTTCGGGTTTTGAAGATGATGAAATCACTACACGATTGAGCCAGAATCCCAAGGCTGAAGTAGCTTGTGGTTTAGTTTTGGATGATACCGAACTTAATAAAAAAGATGATGACGAAGTTGAAGAGAAGAAGAAAAAAAGAAAACCAAAAACAAAAGATGAATTAATTGCTGGTGAAGGCTGTTATGTCAATGGTGATTTTATTGATGCAGAATCTCGTCTAAAGAAGTTCGAGTCGGATGATAAGCTGAGGGAATTTAAAATTCCTGAACTAACAAATTTATCCCAATTCCTCTATGAATTTCATATGGCTTTGAATGATTTGGACATAGAAGATATTAAACCCTTGCCCAATTATATACGTAAGCCAGACATAAATAGCAATAAAGCCTTTTGGCGTGAAGTTGGAGATGAGTTAACTAGTTTGTTACTACAGTTTAGGGGCAAAAAATTTGAGGAAATTCGTTTGGAGCCTCCTTTTATTTTAGGATTGAAGGCTTTATTGAAGGTTTTAAGTAAGCAGTGGGCTGGTAAGTAACTGAGTTTGTAGTTGCGCTTTAGCGCTAAAGCGCAACTACGAACTAATAAATGTGTAGTGTCAAGCTTCTTGAGCGAAGTACCATTATCAAAAGATTTTGTCGTCAGTTGTATTTTATAACCAGGTAATATTCTATGCTGAAGATAATTAATTACAAATACTTGTTTATTTTAGCTTTACTGGTAAATTTTGTAGGTTTTTATCCATCGAAAGGATTATCTACAGAAGATAGTCATACGACAAGCGTTGAACTGGCTGAAAAATACAAAAATTTAGATTTGTCGATTGATAAGTTTATTCAACAGTTAGAAAAATCAACAGACACAACAAACATTAAGTCTTCTGAGCAAAAAGATAAATTAGGAGAAATATATAATTTTAAAGGGTTGGAAGAAAAGAAAATAAATAAGATTCAGAAAGTAATCGAACCTATTAGCAATCAAGTAATTACACCAGCGAAAGATGGCTTAACTGAAGTAGAGATTAAGATAATACAAAAGCAATTAGGGATAGGAGAAACAGGGTCACTAGATGAAGCTACTAAAAAGAAAATAAAAGATTTTTTATTGCAAGAGATGAAATCTCTAAAAAATGAAATTGATGCAGCGAGAATTGATTTATTAGACAAGGAAATTGATGCTTTAAAACGAGAAAATGAAAATACTAAAAGCTTGGCTTTCTGGGGATTATCCACAGGTGTAATAGCTTTAGTGATATTAATATTACAAATTTTCAGACCTGAATGTATTCCGAACCTAATTAAAAAAATTAGTCAACGAAAAACAGAATCAAATCCAAGCGTTGGCTCTGGTCAGGAAGCAGGTGCGGGGAAAAATCCTGGACAATTGCATTCCTCGGTTCAGTCTGGGGATTCGACAACAAAGGAAGAAGGGGGAAATACTCCTGAATCATCTAACCACGTAGACTCTAGTCAACAAGAACAAAAGACTGTAACAGAATCAAATAATCATCAGGAGTCAAAGCCTCCAGCATCGAATTCCCCGGATCAGTCTGGGAATCAGGAACGGGGAGAGCATGGGAATAAGGAAGAAAAAGAAGATACTAGTTCTCTCGCAGATAATTTAACAGTACCACAAAATCAACCACAATCAGAATCTGATCTCATAGACAGATTTAATAGCAATCCAAAAGCTTTATCACAAAATCCCATAGAAGTATCAGAGACTTCTGAGAGTATAGATAATCGTCGTTTGGGTTATAACAAACCTGTAGCTGTAGAAAAAGTTAGTCGCAATAAAGGTATAGCTTGGGTCATCAAGATAGATGGTTATGATTATCTAGTTCCAAAACCTAAGTTAACAATTAATGAATATAATTATGAAACAATAGAATCTTTATTTAATTGCAAAAATTATCAATCGGGACAATCTCAAGAGTTTAAACTAGTGAACGCTGCGAAATTGGTTTCTCAGGGTGAAACATGGGAACTAAGCGAAAAGGGAGAGTTAAGTTTTAATTAATTTAATAGTGTCTGTAAAAGTATAAGTTGAGGAGTTTTAATCATGTCGTTAATTGAAATAAAATTTAACACAGATGATTTGAGTGATATTTACAATCAATTATCATCTGAAACTTTGCAGAGAATTTTACAACCATTAAAACAAGATTTAATTGATAAAAATAATCCGATTCAGAATAATATTAACTTCATAGAAAACGATGAGAATTATTGGGCTATAAGTTCAGAAAGAGATTATGTATTGCTACCAAATAAAAATGAAATTAATAATCTTTTCAAACACAAAGAAGAAGATAAATTTCAATCTTTTTTTGAATTTCGTGGAGAAAAATCTCCAAATTTTAAATTAATTAAACCAGCTATAGTTTCTCAACCATCTTCAGAAGCAGGAGAATGGGATGTGAAACAAAAGGGATTACTGGAATTTATGGATGTTCATGAGGCGGAAGATATGGAAACCGCATCAGATAAAATTCAAAATGGTCAATCACACAATTATGTTACTCGTGAAGAAGTGCGAGCATTAATCAAAGAATATTTATCAAAGCATTTTCCGACTTTACCACAAACAGATTTAAAAACCGAAATCAAAACATCATATGATAAGTCTCTATCTGGATTATTTGATACTAATTCAACTGCTATAAACAATATCGATAGTAATACATCTTTAAATTTAGGTAATTCGGAATCTTTTGCATCTTCATCAACAAACACATTAGAACCATCAATACTCAATCTACTAAATATTTATAAAAACGATCCAAAGTCATTATTAGAAAATGCCATAGAAGTATCAGAAACTTCCCAAAGTATAGACAATCGTCGTCTGGGTTATAACCAACCTGTAGCTTTGGAAAAAGTTAGTCGTAATAAAGGTATCGCTTGGGTAATCAATATAGATGGTTCTGATTACCTAGTTCCAAAACCTAATTTGAAAATTAATGAATATAACTATGAAACAATAGAATCTTTATTTATCTGTCATAGTTATCAATCGGGATTATGTAATGAATTTACATTAAACATACCCGCAAAATTGCTTGCTCAGGAAAAAGGAGAGAAATGGGAATTGAGTGAAAAGGGAGAATTGATATTTGAAGAAAATTGAAAGTTAAATTGTAGTTTATGTAAATACGCGACTTATTTAAGAAGTCGCGTATCTGAGCGATTACTTAGTTGATTGAAAAAGGTAATTTGCCGAAGAAAACAATTATTCACAAATAAAACATAAAACACATTATGTCATTAAACGAATATGTACAAATCAACTTATCACTAGACGAATTACTGTCAATTTATCACTCTCAATCGAGAGTATTATCAAGATTTGGCAGAAAAGTATCGGTGTCAATACGACAAGAAGGCTCAGTGTCTTCCAGTCAATCATTAATCTCTTTTACGGAAGTACTTTATGGTAATTATTTACTCATAGCCACAGCCGATGTTAATAAATATTGGTTATTACGAGCAAGGGGCACGATTAATACTTATGAATATAAAACAGTTCAATTATTGTTTGATTGTCAGGGATATGAATCAGATACTGGAAATAAATTTGTAGTAAAAAAGCCAGCGATAGTATCTCTAGCACCCAATAATAAAGATTGGAAATTGGAGCAAAGAGGAATATTAGAATTTGATTTAGCTTCTACTCCTTCTCGGAAGTCTGTGGAATTAGAACAAGCAGAGGAAGAAAATCAAAAAATTCGTTCAGACTTGGCAGAATTGAATTTGCAATTAACTAAAATTAAACAAGAAAATGAGCAAGTTTTATCTCGTTTAAACCAATTAATAAAAACGCATCTCGTAGACATATTTAATAGCAATCCAAAAACTTTATCACAATATGCCATAGAAGTATTAGAGACTTCTGAGAGTATAGATAATCGTCGTTTGGGTTATAACAAACCTGTAGCTGTAGAAAAAGTTGGTCGCAATAAAGGTATAGCTTGGGTCATCAAGATAGATGGTTCTGATTATCTAGTTCCAAAGCCTAAGTTAAAAATTAATGAATATAATGATGAAATAATAGAATCTTTATTTAATTGCAAAAATTATCAATCGGGACAATCTCAAGAGTTTAGTGTAGCGAAAGCCGCGAAATTGGTTTCTCAGGGTGAAACATGGGAACTAAGCGAAAAGGGAGAGTTGATCTTTGGAGACAATTATCCCAGAACAATAATTCCTGAACCGCAACCCCCTATAGTTTCGCCAGCACCTATTCCTGAACCGGAACCCCCTATAGTTCCGCCAGAACCTACTCCTCCAAAACCACCAGAGCCAATTCCACAACTTTTGGAATTATTATATAAAGCTGCATTTACAGGATTTGAGGGTGGATTGCTCTTAATTGCAATTGTCAGTCTCTTGGGAACATCTTTAATTGGCGCTGGATTTTGGATTGGGATGCTAATTTTAGCTAGCCTAATTTTCCTTCAGCATCGCCTAATAACTACTAATATTGAGCGGTTAATAATTGCTTTAAGCACTCTTCTCGTGATTCTGATTGTTCCTGCGTTGCAAACCATACTACCTATTCAATCGACTCTCCCACAAGGATTATTTTTATTTTTATTAGCTATTTTGTCAGGGCTTTCCGCAGTGACTTTTATTAGTTTATATCGTTTAATTTTTAAAGTTCTCGAAAAATATTTCTGAATATTTCTGAAATATTCACTGAAATGCTTAGTCAGTATGTGTAAATAAATCATTCTTTTCTGTTCCCTAACTACTTTCAGCTAACTACCAATTAGGAGTAAATTTATGTCCCAAAAAAACGAAATTATTTTAAATCTTACAGCTTTAATTATTACAGGGTGTATAATGGCTTGGATCATCTCCATATTAAGAGGTTATGATACCCAGATTGTTCCAACACAGACAACATCTCCAACATCATCAGTTACTTCAACTCCAATTCCAACGCCAATTGCACAAGCACGAATTAGTTTTGGCGATTCAATTTTGATCGAACAAGAAGAGAATAATACTAAAAATACCCAATTTCAGGAAGCTAAAAAAAGCGGTGTCCAAGCAATGGCTACTCGCAATTATGCACGAGCAATTACCGAATTTGAAAGAGCAATTAAGAACTACCGTAACGCACCAGAAACTCTAATTTATTTGAACAATGCCAAAATTTGCGATGAAAAAGCTTACACAATAGCGGTAGTCGCACCGATTGGTACAACTTATCAAAACTTAGCTCTACAAGTATTGCGCGGAGTTGCTCAAGCTCAAGATGAAATTAATAAAGCTGGGGGAATAAATGGGGTTCCCATAAAGATAGCAATAGTTAATGATGATGATGATAAAGAAATTGCTAAAAAAATTGCTACCGATTTAGCAAAAAATCCGGAAATTTTAGGTGTAATTGGGCATTTTTCCAGCAGTACAACTTTAGCAGCAAGAGAGATTTACGAGTCAGAAAAACTAGTTGCAATCTCTAGTACTAGTACATCAGTAGAGCTTTCACAATCCAAAAATCAGAGCCGCTATGTTTTTCGGACAGTTCCCAGTGATGCATTTGCTGCTAATGAACTAGCCAAATATATGCTAAATATTTTGAACAAGAAAAAAGCAGCAGTTTTTTATGATTCTGGTAGTTCCTATAGCAATTCGCTGAAAAATGCTTTTGAGGTAGAAATTTCTCAAAATGGGGGAAATTTAGTTGATTATTTTGACTTTTCCTCACCTAATTTTAATGCCGATGCCAATGTAAAACAAGCAATTGATAGAGGTGCAGAAGTATTAATGTTAGCTGCACCTGACGATAAATTGAAACTTGTTTTAAATATCATAAACTCCAACAATAAACAGCTAAAATTGCTGGGGGGAGATGCTCTTTATAATAAAGATATTTTACAGTATGGGCAAGATAAAGCTGTTGACATGGTAATAGCAATTGCTTGGTTGCTTGATGCGAATTTAAATTCAAAATACGTTAAAGAATCAAGACAACTTTGGGGCGCAGATGTTGATTGGAACGCAGCTATCACTTATGATGCTTCCCAGGCATTTATTGAAGCTTTAAAGCGCAATCCAAATCCAACTCGTAGCGCAATCCAACAGACATTATCATCTCCTAATTTTTCCGCTTCTGGTGTTTCTCAGACTATTCAGTTTTTACCTTCGGGTGATCGTAGTGGGGGTGTTCAGTTAGTACAAATTAAGTCAGTTACTAACTCTCGTTCTCAAACAGGTTACGATTTTGTTCCAGTGGAAAAAATGAACTCTGTCGTTAACCGTCCTTAAACTTGATGAATAATCTAGGGTTTGTTAACGAAGTGTAAGTATGATATCGGAATTTCAGGGGATCTGGCGTACTTATAGCACTTCCTATTCAGATGAGGTACAAAATTGTATCACGCGATGTAGGGGCACGGCAGTGCCGTGCCCTTACCGATGTACCTCACTAGGGCGAGAAACGCTATAGCGTGCTAAATTTGTTAAAAAATAAGCTTGAAACCCTTGATTGGCTCAGATGACAGCCATTATTTTCTGCATTTTATGTTAGATAATTAAATTTTTGGCTATAAGCCAATACAGTTCAGTTAGACTCCAGTGGTATACAGTGTAGGGAACATCCAAAATCTTTTCTTCTAATGACAATTTTATTCGTGCCGTGCCCCTACGACAATTTTCCTTAACTGAACTGTATTGGGCTATAAGCGCCCCTAGTCCCGCGATTTCAAACTATTTGTTTAGCCGGATAAATTTTTAGATACCCCTAAATCCACACGATATGATACCAGCTGTAGGGGCACGGCAATGCCGTGCCCCTACGCGAAATCTACATGTGTCAGCGTTTTAGTGGTATTGTATAAGACTTTGAAAACACGCCCTAAGCCTTTATTTTACAGCCATTTTCAGGTAAATAGACCACAGGGTAGGGGCGCAAGGCCTTGCGCCCCTACGAAGATCTGTGGTTCAAATGAATGAAAATTGCTGTAAAGCAAAGTTATCGACTGTAATTAAAAATTAAGCAGGCGTTTTGTACGCAAGAACCTGATAGAGTGGGCATAGCCCTAACTATGCGGTTCATTTAATATTTTTGTACTCCTTGTTATAAGAACCCTTAATCGGAACCATTGACTCTTCCAAAAAGCTAAAAGCTTGAGAAGCAATTAGTGTTAGAACTAAGTATATTAAAGCCACAGCTGCATAAATCTCAAACGCACGATAGTTATTGGCAACAATAAGTTGTCCTTTGCGGAACAATTCTTCTAAGCCAATTACAGCTACTAAGCTAGTGTCTTTGAGTAGAGAAATAAACTCATTTCCTAAAGGTGGTATCATGCGCCTAAACGCCTGGGGAAAAATTATATGGCGCATGATTTGCATAGACCCCATTCCTAAAGATTGTGCAGCCTCTGTCTGTCCCCGATCAATAGATTGAATCCCCGCTCTAATTATCTCTGCAATATAAGCAGCACCATTAAAGCTAAGAGCCAGAATCCCTGCAAAAATACTATCCAAACGGAAGCTCAACCCAAACTCTTTAGCCAGTGCAGGTAAACCAAAATAAACCATAAATATCTGCACTAATAATGGAGTTCCTCGCAAGAAATCCACGTAGACTCGTGCTAACTGACGGACTATTGTAATAGATGATAAACGGGCAATTCCAATCAAAGAACCACCTATCAAGCCCAAAGACATTGAAACAAAGGTAATTTGAAGTGTCAACCCAGTACCAATCATTAAACTGGGTAAAGCTTCAAATATTATTTGTACAAAGGTAAGCATAAAAGCATCCCAAAAAAAGCGGACTCAACTTTATTTAACTGTTTCTGGCAGTTTTGGTGGTTCGGCTGTAAACCATTTTTGATAAATCTTAGTGTAAGTACCGTTTTCAATTAACTTTCCTAAAGCAGTATTAATACCATTGATGTATTTTGAATCTTTTGGGGTGGCAATGCCATAAAATTCTTCTGTTACTAGCTGACCAACGACCTTAATGCCTTTAATTTTACCTGCACTGATGGCATATAAGGTAACAGGAGCATCGTTAATTACCGCATCTACATTACCATTGCTTAGTTCTAGTAATGCTAACGGTGCAGAATCAAATTGACTAACTTTCGCTCCAGGAATACTCTTTGCTTTTTCTGCGCCTGTAGTTCCAATTTGGACAGCGATTTTCTTCTTTTGAAGATTATTGATAGAAGTGATATCTGTGTTGTTCTCCCGGACTGCGATCGCCAGACCAGCTTTAAAGTATGGTCGAGAGAAGGATACTGTCTTCTGACGCTCTGGGGTGATGGTGATAGCACTAATTGCTGCGTCCACCCTATCAGCCTGAAGTGCGGGAATGATACCATCAAAAGGTAGACTTTCAAAGCTGACAGTCCAACCAGCTTCTTTGGCTACTGCATTGATTACATCAATGTCAAACCCTTCAAGTCTTCCATCTTGAGACTTTGACTCAAAAGGTGGAAACGCAGGTTCTATAGCAACCTTGATGGTTTTTGTGTTGGAATTGTTATTAGCCGGGTTGCAGGCAGATAATACAAGCAAGCCACTTAGAACAATCAAGGATTGCTGTAGAAAATGCTTTCGGGTTACTTTTGACTGGAACATTTTTTTATTATTTTGCTTGTTTCATAACCAATGTAAAAAATTAGCTCGGTTGTTTACAAGATACAATTATTACAAAAATATTCTGAAAACCGCATAAATCACAAATTGCCTGACCGCAATGGCACTTTGTAGCTTAGTACATGATTGCACAAGTTCGTGACGAAATGAAAATAAATAGGACTTACGTATTGACAAAAAACACAAAATATGGACTGCAAAGAAACCGGAGATTTCGTAGGGGTTTAGCATTGCTAAACCCTGAAAACGCGGGTCTGTTTACCATCAAATTAAACACACACTGCATGGTAAAACGGAGAGATAGGGATTTGAACCCTAGTTGAAGTTGCCCCCAAACAGCATTTCCAGTGCTGCGCCTTAAACCACTCGGCCATCTCTCCAGGCATCACGATTTACCATCTTACAATGAAATTCCAAAAAATGCAATGATAATAAAAGACTTTTGCGATTAAATCTAAAATTACCATTCCCGATGTCCCGAACATACACGATTAAAGTTCACGATCGCCATACTGGCACGGAATACAGCCTGCAAGTTCCAGAAGACCGCTATATCCTCCACAGTGCTGAACAGCAAGGTACAGAACTCCCGTTTTCTTGTCGCAATGGTGCTTGTACCACCTGTGCTGTCAGGGTATTGTCGGGAGAAATTTACCAACCGGAGGCGATTGGATTGTCGCCCCAGTTGCGCCGTCAAGGTTATGCGCTGTTGTGTGTGAGTTATCCCCGTTCTGATATTGAGGTGGAAACTCAAGATGAAGATGAGGTCTACGAACTTCAGTTTGGGCGCTATTTTGGTAGGGGTAAGGTAAGGGCGGGTTTACCTTTGGATGAGGATTAGGTTCACGCAAAGGCGCAGAGGCGCAAAGGTGGAGATGAGGAGTTTGGTGGTGCGTTTTGGGATTTTGGTTTGTTTATTATTGTTGGTGAGTTGTCAAGGTAAAAGTCCGCCGACGGTGAATGAGGCGCTGGTGAAGGTGGCGCGGGTGGTGAGTGGTCAAAGTTTGGAAGTGTTGGGGATGGCTGAACAACCAAATTTGATTTCTCAGGTGCGGTTAATTGGGATTGATGCGCCAGATTTGCGACAACAGCCTTGGGGTGATGACGCTAAAGAAGCTTTGGAGGCGCTAATGGGGAGTGCTGAACAACCTGTAAAGCTGGAGTTTGATATTGAAACAAAAGATAAAATTGGGCGGACTCTGGCTTATGTGTGGAAGGATAATGTCCTGTTGAATGAGCAAATGGTGAAACAAGGGTATGGACTATTTGTAGCGCGATCGCCTAATCACAAATATGACCAGCTTTTAGAACGCGCTCAACAATGGGCTAGGCTCATGGGACAAGGTATTTGGAACCCAGAAAAGCCTATGCGTCTGACTCCGGCTGAGTTTCGCCGTCGGTTTCGCTGATTAGGAAGGAGAGGGAGAGGGGGTTTGTCACTGAATTAAAATAATACCAATTTGAAAAAAGAATGGGACACATAGGGCAATACGGTTCAGTTAGGCTCGAATGATATACACTTACGGGGCACGGCATCCAAAATTTTTTCTTCTAATGACAATTTTATTCGTGCCGTGCCCCTACGACAATTTTCCTTAACTGAACTGTATTGACACATAGGGTAGGGGCGCAAGGCCTTGCGCCTCTACAGATTATCGATGTGTTGCAAAGATTTTTTCAAGCTTGGAACTCGACACTTCAGGTTTGGAACTCGACACTTCAACCTTGGAACTCGACACTTCAACCTTGGAACTCGACACTTCAGGTTTGGAACTCGACACTTCAGGTTTGGAACTCGACACTTCAACCTTGGAACTCGACACTTCAGGTTTGGAACTCGACACTTCAACCTTGGAACTCGACACTTCAACCTTGGAACTCGACACTTCAACCTTGGAACTCGACACTTCAACCTTGGAACTCGACACTTCAACCTTGGAACTCGACACTGAAAATCCCAATCCCCAATCCCCAATCCCCAATCTAGTTGAGAAAATTCTCATGACAACGGACAATTGACCAATGACAACGGACAATTGACCAATGACAAATCTACAAACTTTTCTGGAAATTGCTACTGAAGCGGCTTTAGCTGCTGGTACTGTGTTGCAGGGTTATTTGGGTAAGCTGGAAGATGCAATTACTGAAAAAGGACGCCCTGGTGATTTAGTGACTGCGGCTGATAAGGCTTCGGAGACGGTGGTTTTGGAAATTTTGCGGCGTCACTTTCCTGACCACTCTATCTTGGCTGAGGAATCTGGGAAACTGGGAAATCAAGATAATGAATTTCTCTGGGCTATTGATCCTTTAGATGGTACAACTAACTTTGCTCACCAATACCCCTGTTTTGCTGTTTCGATTGGGTTATTAATTAATGGTGTACCACAAGTTGGTGTGATTTATGACCCCTTTCGTGATGAGTTATTTCGTGGTGCTGCTGGTTTGGGGGCGACACGTAACCGCCGTCCTATAAAGGTTTCGGAAACTTCGGAACTAGGTAAGAGTCTACTGACTACGGGATTTGCTTATGACCGTCGGGAAACGTCAGACAATAATTACGCAGAATTTGCTCACCTCACCCATCTTACCCAAGGCGTTAGGCGCGGTGGTTCTGCTGCACTAGATTTAGCCTATGTCGCCTGTGGTCGTGTTGATGGTTACTGGGAACGGGGAATCGCTCCGTGGGATATTGTCGCTGGGGTAATTTTGTTACAGGAGGCTGGGGGGAAAGTTACCGCCTATGATGCTAGTCCTTTAAAAATTGATACAGGAAGAATTTTGGCTACAAATGCTCATCTTCACGACAACCTCAGTCGAGAATTGCTACAAGTTCCACCACTTTCTGCGTGGAAGTGAGGGGATTGGGGATTGGGGATTGGGGATTGGGGATTGGGGATTGGGGATTGGGGATTGTGGATTGGGGATTGTGGATTGGGGATTGGGGATTGGGGATTGGAGAGAAAAATCAATGACCCTTGACCCTTGACCCTTGACCCTTGACCCTTGACCCTTGACCCTTGACCCTTGACCCTTGACCCTTGACCCTTGACCCTTGACCCTTGACCCTTGACCCTTGACCCTTGACCCTTGACCCTTGACCCTTGACCCTTGACCCTTGACCCTTGACCCTTGACCCTTGACCCTTGACCCTTGACCCTTGACCCTTGACCCTTGACCCTTGACCCTTGACCCTTGACCCTTGACCCTTGACCCTTGACCCTTGACCCTTGACCCTTGACCCTTGACCCTTGACCCTTGACCCTTGACCCTTGACCCTTGACCCTTAACCCTTAACAATATAGGGAATTTTCCCTACTGACAAACTGATGTAGCGAAGTAAACTAGAGAGAATCTCTCTGCTGTAGTGGTGCAATCAGTTTATGTCTTTAAGAATAGATCGCGGTCTTTTCAAATATGATTTCATAGATCATCATGCAGTGTTGTGTGTTGCTGTTGATGCAGATGTGAAAGAAATTCGCAAACGCTACTTGACAATTGCGCGGCGGTTGCATCCTGATAGTAATCCCACTGCAAGTCCGATGGAGAAACAGCTGGCGAGTGAATTTCTGTCGAAGTTGGTTAACCCGGCTTATGAAAAAGTTTCTGGAGACCGCACCCGCTCGGAATACATGATTGTTTTATCTCAAATGGGCAAGCGTTTGGTACTAGAATCGTCTTCGGTGGAACTTATCACTGATTTGGCGAAGCAGCTAGCTAATGCGCCGAATTTTGAGCATCTTTATAAAAGTGCGATCGCTAAACTTGCACAAGCACAATATGACTCTTTGCAGCAAGTACCGCAACTGATTGCTAATATTAGCGAGTTGAATTTGGTTTACTTAATGCGGAGTGCTGGTAAATCCTTAGCAGCGCAGTCTGCTGTTCAACCCCCAGCTAACCCAACTACTCCTGTAAATCCCCCCAACAATCCAGATGGTGTATCTCCTCCTTCACCACCACCGCCCAAAGAAGATGCGGCTGTGGAACAATATATCCGTCGGGGTCAATCGTTAATTGAAAAAAACCAGTTTGCCCAAGCTAAGGTAGAGTTACAAGATGCGCTAAAATTGGCTCCGAAGAATAGCCGGTGTCATAGCCTGATAGCATTGGTGTATTTGAAGCAAAATCAGCTAAAAATGGCCAAGATTCATTTTGATAATTCGTTGAAATTAGACCCCAAAGACGAAACAGCTTTAGCTTGGAAACCGAAAATAGACAAAGCTTTGGGAGGACAATCAGGTGGTGGTAATATAACTTCATCTCCAAGTTCTTCGGGTAAGCAACCAGAGAAGTCTGGGAGTAATGGTTTATTTGGTGGTTTGTTTGGTGGGAAGAAAAAATAATGGTGTATCAACCAGCAGCGGGAGCCAGGGATTTATTACCTTTGGATGTGGCTCAAAAACGCTGGATTGAAGATAGGTTAGAGCAGGTCTTTCACCGTTGGGGATATCATAGGATTATCACCTCGACGCTGGAGCGCATGGATACCCTGATGGCGGGGGAAGCAATTCGGCGTCAAGCGGTGATTGAACTGCAAAATCCTGAAGATGAAGAATTAGGATTGCGTCCAGAATTGACAGCTTCGATAGCTCGGACTGTTGTGACTCGGATGGCAGGTGCTAACTATCCACAACGGCTATATTATAATGCCAATGTGTTCCGCCGCATTTGGGAAAACAGACACAATCGCCAGCATGAGTTTTATCAAGCTGGGGTAGAGTTGTTGGGTGCTGGTGGATTGCTCGCAAATGCCGAGATATTGTTGTTAGTGGCAGATTGTTTGCAAGCACTAGGCTTGCAAAGCTGCCATTTAATTTTAGGCGAAGCGGGAATCACGCGATCGCTTTTGGATGCTTTTCCGGTTCATTTACAAGGGAAAATTCGCACGGCGATCGCCCATCTCGACCGCATTACTATCGATAATTTACCCCTGAGTGATGAACTACGCGATCGCGCCAGAATTCTGCTGGATCTACGCGGTAACAGTGCCGATGTGTTGCAAAAAGTCAATAGTTTCGATTTAGATAAACAGCAGCAAGAGGCGGTGAATAACCTCACATCCTTGGTGCAGTTACTGGAATCAAAAGGGAATTTCCCCTTAATCCTTGACCTGAGTCTAATTCAAACTATCGACTACTACACAGGGATTGTGTTTGAAGTCGTCAACGATACCGACGGACGAGCCACGATTTTAGGGCGTGGTGGTCGCTATGACCAACTTTTAGGGCTATATCATCCCCAAGGAGAAAACATTCCCGGTATCGGCTTTGCGCTGAATATCGAAGATTTATACCAAATACTTGCCGAAAAACAGCAATTACCGCAAGATACCCCAGCCAGTAATTGGTTGGTAGTAGCCCAGACAACGAGTGCGATCGCCCCCGCTTTCACATACGCCCAAAAACTGCGAGATACTAGCGATTTGGTGCGAGTCGAAATGGACTTGGGGGGACGGGATGCACAAGTAATTCGGCAATATGCAAGCGATCGCCGCATTGCCCAAATTGCCTGGATTCAAGCCGACGGTTCACCCATAGTCGAACCATTACTTTAATAGTATATCTGCCATTGCTAGCCTAAAAAAGACTGACTGAAAACAGAGGGAATCAAGAATATGCCGCACACCATTGTTACCGATGTCTGCGAAGGCGTTGCCGACTGCGTAGAAGCCTGTCCAGTAGCTTGCATTCATGAAGGACCAGGCAAAAATGTCAAAGGTACTGATTGGTACTGGATTGACTTTACAACCTGCATCGACTGTGGTATATGTCTCCAAGTTTGCCCAGTCGCAGGTGCAATACTAGCTGAAGAACAGCCAGCGTTACAAAAAATACCAAAATAAATTTCTCAGCCCTAAGTAGGGGCGCAAGGCCTTGCGCCCCTACAGATTTTGCAACAAGGATGGGGGAAACCTTTATTTTTGTTTTCAGTAAATGTTTGACACTCCTTAGCCTAAAGGCTAAGGATTCTTGGTTCAACGAGTCCACTTAGCCTAGACCCCTTGCGGTATCTAAGCCAGAGGTGGTTCTCTCCGCAAGCGTTAACTTTTGGTCCGCCCGACCATAGTTGCACATAGTGCAAAATTTGTTTGCAGTTTAATGCTGTTAGTCTAGTACCTGTAAATCTTTTACCTACTTCCAGGCGATACTAGAACTACGAAGTAGAACCCCATAGATTTAGTTGTCTTGGCGTAGCCTCTCCCTTTGGGAGAAGGTGCAGCGTCTACTTGTTAGGTAGCAAATGGGTTTTTTATGTGGTTGATTACCCTTCCACAAAGCCTATTATACCAAAAGCCGTCCTAGAATGACGGGGTTTTAGACCCAGATTTTTGATAATTAAGACTGTCAAGAAAAATTTATCCGCTCCCATCCAGTGTAGACATTAAACCGTTCCCCGCGTAGGAATCCAATTAAGGTAATGCCAAATTCCTGCGCCACGGACACTGCTAAACTACTAGGAGCGGAAACAGAGCAAACAATTGGCACCCCAGCAGCCACAGACTTTTGCAAAAGCTCAAAACTAGAACGTCCGCTAACCATCACAATATGATTATTGAACGGCAATTCCTCAGATAGCATTGCCGAACCAATCAATTTATCTAGAGCATTATGACGCCCAACATCCTCCCGCAGATTTAATAAATTCCCTTGGGCGTCAAATACAGCCGCCGCGTGCAAACCCCCGGTAGCGGTGAAAATACCTTGAGCAGATCGCAATTTATCTGGTAAACTATAGATAATCTCAGGCTTGACTGTTGGCTCTGGAGAAATTACAGGACAACCCCGCAACCGCAAAGCTGCCAAACTAGCTTTACCGCAAACGCCACAGGCGCTGGTAGTGTAGAAATGACGCTCCAGAGGCTGTAAATCTGGAATCAAACCTGAGCGCAATTCAACATTGACAATATTATAGCGCTGTTCACCGTCTACAGACTCATCAACACAATAGCTCAGGCGTTGGATATCTTGCTTACAGCTAATGACACCTTCAGCGTAGAGAAAGCCAGCAGCTAATTCAAAATCAGCCCCTGGTGTCCGCATAGTCACAGCTACCGTGCGACGTGGGGATACCAGGCGAATTTCTAGGGGTTCCTCGGTAGTTAGTTGGTCTTGTCGAGGGCGCATTTTGCCATTTTCGACCACCCAGACAGAGGCTTTAGTTTTGCTGCCGATACGTATATTCATTAATTATCTAGGATATTGGTCACGCAGAGGCGCAGAGAGTATAATAGGGTGCGTCAGATTGGAGTTTTTCGTAATTCTCAACAGATTTTTGGCATCTGACGCACCCTACAAATTAGATATTTTTTTAGTTGGTAGAAACGCCAACCTTTTCTAACTGCACCACAGCATTATAATCAGGCACACCTTCCAAAGATCGCTTACTTTTATCTAATAACACATTTCCTTCAGGCCAGTGTACTTGTAAATTTCCTGATTGAATTGGCGCCAGATAAACTTGTCCCTCCAACTGTCCCAAATCATTTTTGAGAATTACCTGATCTCCATCTTTTAATCCTAATTGTGCCGCATCAGTAGCATTCATTAACACAGCCTCTCGCATAGCTCCGGTAATTGCATCTTTGCGTTCCTGCACCATACTATTAAATTGTTTACCGCGACGGGTTGCAAGTAAAAAACAACCTGCTGGTAATTCTCGTCTTGGTGGAGACAATACTGCAAAATGCGCTTTAGAGTCATCTGTGGGAAAATTCCAACCAAAGCATAAATGGGAACCGCCATATTGAAACTGATCCCCCGCCTGTTGTAAGTGTTGAATACCTGCATATTGTGGTACAATTTGAGCAATTTCTTGACGCATCGCCGCCGTATTCACAAAACTTAGCTGTTCTGCTAAATCTGGTTTTACCCGCCTTGCTAATTCCAGGAAAACTTCCCACTCTGGACGCGCTTCACCAATACGCGGTCCGGGAATTTCTGGACTAAATATTACTCGGCGTTCGGTGTTGGTTTCTGTGACTCCCCCTGGGATTTCGTAGCGAGTGGTCGCGGGTAACAGCACCACAGTATCCGCTGGTTCCACAAGCATTTGGCTGGAAAGCACAATATCCATGTGTACCCGTAGGGGTATCTGCTTCAGGGCACCTTCCACATAATCTGGTTCTGGCAATACTTCCAGAAAGTTACCCCCTACAGAGAATAATACATCTAATTTTCCTCTATGTGCGGCATCAATCATTTCTGGGGCAATTAAACCCTTGTTTGTCGGGACATCAAAGCCCCAACTTTGACTTAACTGGGCTGCATTTTCTGGGGTGATCGGCTTACCACCGGGGAAAACTGTGGCGTAACATCCCATTTCCGCGCCACCCTGTACCCCAGAATGACCGCGAATTGGCATTAAACCGCAGCCTTCGCGACCGACAAAGCCTTTGGTGAGTGCGAGGTTGATGATACTCCGCACGTTATCTTCACCGCATTCATGTTGGGTAATGCCCATACTCCAGACAAATACAGCTTTGTTGGCTTCCTTGACCATTTTGGCAAAGGCGTACATTTGCTCACGGGAACTTCCAGAAAGTCGTTCTAACTCTTCCCAAGATTGACTTTCTAAGGATGCCTGGAGTGAGTCAAAGCCTGTAGTGTAACGCTCAATAAACGACGAGTCTACCCAATCATTGGCGATTATATGTTTGATTGTACCATTTAAAAAGGCAATATCTCCACCCATATTCACCAAAAAGAAATCTTCGGCAAATTTCGTCCCAAAAATTGCACTTTCCACAATTGAAGGCACCCAATAGCGTTCCATTCCTGGCTCACGGTAGGTGTTAATTACGACAATTTTCGTGCCAGCTTTTTTAGCGTAGTGGAGATATTTAACGGTGACAGGCTGATTATTGGCAACATTTGAGCCAATGAAGACTAATAAATCAGTACCAATCCAATCTTTATAAGAACAGGTGGTAGCAGCCGCACCGAGAGACGCTTTCAAGCCTGCGGTACTGGGAGAATGGCAGATGCGAGCAGCATTATCTATATTATTGCATCCCATTGCCCGCACAGCTTTTTGAGTTGCGTAATAAGTTTCATTGACGGTGCCGCGACTGGTAACATAAAAGCTGAGACGGTCTGGGGTGGTAGCGCGAATGCGACTGGCAATGACATTTATTGCTTCATCCCAAGTAACACGGCGAAAACCTTTGTCCCCCCGTTGACGAATCATAGGGTAGGGAAGCCTTCCTAAGTCACGCAATTGGGCACTTTTTTGGTTTTGCAATGGGGAAATATCGCCCAGCAGTACAGGGTCTAAGGCTGACATAGTATTCATTTGTAACAACCGCAGACGGACATTGCACAAATGAATACCATCAAGCGTCCAATCTTTCATCCCCGTAGTCCCCAGGGCACAACCATCACAGACACCCTTGTTGAGGATATTCCAAGCATAGGGTAGCTGGTCACGAGATTGCCAGATGGCGCGAAAGACTTCCCAGTAGTTATTGGGATACTGTTCGCCAATACCAAAAGGCTTCCAACTTGCCCAATTTGCGGGCGTCCAGTGTTTCTTGGGTTTAGGTAACATCGTGGGTGTGCCAATAACAAGTGTATTATTTATTCACTAGTTTAGATCTCCTGCTCAGGGTCGTCATTGTGTCATAGGTTATAGATCAAACGAAGGTAATCACACAAGGTGGTAGGGTGAAAGCAATGCTGTGCCCTCTGCTTTAGGTGCAAAGTTGAGGATGTCAAAAAGATATTATATTTTTGATAATTTTCTAGCGGGAAGGGAGTAAATCTCAATCTCAGGGTAGATAATAACTCGGTATTCATTATCAGGGTTGATGACTTAGGCTGTTTTGTACTAGTTTAAAGGTAAGGTCACTCAATTTTTGAGGAAAAAGCCATGACTGCAACGCTCTTAGAAGGTAATTCTATCGAGTCCATGCTAGGGAAAGAGGCTGAATACCTACTTACCTATAAGGCAAAGGTTTCTCAAGATTTATTGCATTTACCCGGCTCTGATTTTATTGATCGTGTTTGGCTAAATAGCGATCGCCATCCTCAAGTATTGCGTAATTTCCAACAACTTTACTCTACTGGTCGTTTGGCAAATACTGGCTATCTCTCGATTTTACCAGTAGACCAAGGTATTGAACACTCAGCAGGGGCATCGTTTGCGCCTAATCCTATTTACTTTGACCCAGAAAATATTGTCAAGTTGGCAATTGCTGGCGGTTGCAATGCTGTGGCGACAACTTTGGGAGTTTTGGGTAGTATTTCGCGTAAATATGCTCACAAAATCCCTTTGATTGTCAAAATTAACCACAATGAATTATTGACATATCCCAATCAATTTGACCAAGTATTATTTGCGGATGTAGAACAAGCTTGGAATTTGGGTGCTGTGGCTATAGGGGCGACAATTTATTTTGGTTCTGAACAGTCTACCAGACAAATTCAGGAAGTTAGCAAAGCTTTTAAACGCGCCCATGAATTGGGACTGGTAACTATTCTTTGGTGCTATCTGCGGAACAACGCTTTTAAACAAGATCAAGACTATCATCTTGCTGCAGACCTCACTGGACAGGCGAACCATTTGGGTGTGACCATTGAAGCCGACATCATTAAACAAAAATTGCCGGAAAATAATCATGGTTACGCTGCCGTAGCCAAAGCAACTGGTAAAAGTTATGGTAAAATCGACAAGCGAGTTTACACAGAATTGACAACCGACCACCCAATTGATTTGACTCGTTACCAAGTGCTGAATTGCTACTGTGGACGTGCAGGATTAATTAATTCTGGTGGCGCTTCTGGTAAAAATGACTTTGCAGAAGCAGTTCGCACTGCGGTAATTAATAAACGCGCTGGTGGTACGGGATTAATTACGGGAAGAAAGGCGTTCCAGCGTCCGTTTGATCAAGGGGTGGAGTTGTTTCACGCCATCCAGGATGTTTATTTGTCTCCAGATGTTACCATAGCTTAGTCGTAGGGTGCGTCAGCGAACCAGAAAATAATGAAATTCAATATTTTAGGTCTGATGCACTCTACAAATTGGTAGACTTTAATGTATAACAAAAATGGCTTATAGCGCTTCCGATTCAGATTCGGTACAATATCATATCGCGATGTGTAAGGGCACGGCAATGCCGTGCCCCTACGAGTCTACTTGATCGCTTACTCCGGCGCTAGATCACGCACTCATTTTATTATTCCTCCTCATCTTCTTAGCATTAGCTCAACCCAACTTGTTCAGTCTCGTGTTACACTAAGACTTAAGCTACATCGAATAACTGGTGGCAATCTAGATCAAGATGCCATCAAAATCAGCGGTAACTTAGGAGCAGCAACCTTGATGATTGCCGTCATTGATAAAACACCAGTGTCATTTGACGAGTTCATTGATTGGTATCCAGAAAATTCACAGAGCCAGTATGAATTGAGGCGAGGGGTAATTATCGAAATGCCCAAACCAAGAGGTAAGCATTCTAGATTGGCTGGTGATTTGGCGTTCACTCTGGGCACCGTTATTCGACAAGCAAATCAGCCCTATTTTATTCCTAAAGAATGTGTAGTCAAAATTGCTAGTGATACAGGTTATGAACCTGATATCATTGTTTTAGATGAAACTGCTATTGCTAATGAGTCACGTTGGGAACGAGAATCGATCATCACCAAAAGTCAGTCGATTAAACTGGTGGTAGAAGTTGTTTCAACTAATTGGCGAGATGATTATCTTGTCAAATTAGCAGACTACGAAGAGTTTGGCATTCAAGAATACTGGATTGCAGATTATCTTGGTATCGGTGGACGGCGCTATATTGGCTCACCTAAACAACCAACTTTTACCGTTTGCTCGTTAGTGGACGGGGAATATGAAATACAGCAATTTCGTGGAAGCGATAGCGTTATCTCTCTGATTTTCCCAGAGTTTCCATTAACGGTTGACGAGATTTTCAATCCGGGGTAATAAAAGTAAAGCAGATATTATCGAGGCAAACTGTCTATGATTATTCAAGAATAAATCACTATCAAACCCAAAGAGTTCGATGAATAGAGAATATTTAATTAACTTCCTGAAAAAAAACTTAACCACGATTAAAAGTTATGGTGTAACTTCCTTAGCTTTATTTGGTTCTTATGCAAGAGATGAAGCAAAAAATACTAGCGATCTTGATTTACTGGTAGAATTTGAAGGAAAAGTTACCTTTGATCAATATATGGACTTAAAATTTTTCTTGGAAGATAATTTATCTCTATCTGTTGATTTAGTCACAAAAAAAATGTTGAAGCCCCAAATTATTAGTTCTGTAGAAAAAGACGCTATTTATGTCGCGTAGCTTAAAACTTTATTGTGATGATATTTTAATTAGTTGTGATAAAATTCTCCGTTATACTCAAGGATTAGATGATAATAGTTTTTTTGCTGATGAATTAAGATTTGATGCGGTAATTAGAAATTTATCAGTGATTGGGGAAGCGGTTAAACAAATTCCTCCAGAAATAAGAAATAAATATCCACATATTGAATGGCGCAAAATTGCTGGATTGAGAGATATTTTAGTTCATGCTTATTTTTCCTTAGAAGATGAGATTATTTGGGATATTATTCAAACTAAAATTAGTCCTTTAAAATCAGTAATTTTAATTATTATTTCTCAAGAATTTTAAGTTATTAACTAAGAAATTACTAAATCAAACATCTTTTGAAAAATTAGACTAAATTTTCACGAATATTCCTCGCTTTATTCTCCCGTGATTAGAGGTTGTTTGAAAAGTGCGTTATATTTCATTAACGCACGCTACAAAAGCTTGTTATGCGGCTGGTGAGGTTGTCTCAGAGGTTTGGAAATAATTGTTCTACCGCTTGTTGCTTGTCGTTGCCGTAAATCATCACAGATTGCTTTCAAATCGTAATTGAAAGCTCTTGCATGTTCCTCTCGAATTTTGTAGATTTCCTCTAAAATCTCATCTGTCCACATTTTTAATCGTGAAGTTGAGAGTTGGCTTCTTTATTCTACAGCGATCGCCCTGACATTTTCCCAGAAATTTGGTAGGTTGTTCGACCAGGGAACGGGCGATCGCGCTTAACCCCTGTAACCCGTCTTCACCAATTCTGGCGTTGTATATTTGCGCGATGAATTAAGATTTTTGACCAATATCTATTTATTTTTGGTAGCTTGTATAAAAGCAGACTTTAAATTCGCTAGTTTATCTGTAGAATTTATAGTACAACTTACGCAATTGTGACACTTTAATCGAGTTATAGAAGAGTAGAACCTAGATTTGATCGAGAGCATGAGGATTTGAGCTTCCGGGACACCCTACTAATTGTGCCCGTGGCGTAAGTCCTGTATAGATGCGATCGCCTCTTCTTAGGCTCGACTACTGTGCTAATTAGGGGTTGCAATTTATCTAGTATTCAAACCTATTTTTCTGGATAATAGCTTATGTATCGCTTGCGGAATTATATTAATGAATGCGCTCTTCTTCTTTACTGGATTTATTTCAAACCCTATACTTTAAAACGATGGTTACAAGAGATTCATCCTGACTTAAAACCTAATGATAATCCTTATATTAAACTGAAACAATTTCCTAATAATGAGCGTTTACATCGCTACGCAGGACAAGTTTTTTGGCTAACAGCAATCACCCCTCAGTTAGTTGTTTTGCCGGTAGGTCTGATTTATACTGCCGTAACTCAAGAACATTTTGCTTGGTTTCTTAGCGAAATGTTTTTAATTGCTTGGGTTCTTGGTCAGGTTATATCGCGATTTAGTTCTGTTGTTTTTGGAGAAGAATTTTATTTTACGGTCCCGGGTATTTCGATACTATTAGCATTTGTTAGTCTATTCTTGACAAATATAGCATCTGTTGTAGTATCTTTTGTAGCATCAGGTGTATCATTTAGTATAGCATTTGATGTAGCATTAAATGTGGCGTTTGCTGTAGTAACTAGTGTATTATGTAGTGCAGTATATGGTGTAGCATTAAGTGTAACACTAGGTGTAGCATCAAGTGTAACAGTAAGTGTAATATTAGGTGTTACATTGAGTGTAACATCTGTTGCACCAGTTGGTGTAGGATTTAGTGTAGTATTCGGTGTGTTTATAAGTGTAGTACTTAATTTAGCATCTGGTTTAGCATCTGGTTTAACATCTGGTGTAGTATTTAGTGTAGTATTTAGTGTAGTATTTAGTGTAGTATTTAGTGTAGCGTTTATATTAGGAGTGCTACGGGTTTATTTTTGGTTGCCCGAATTATTGTGGGTAGGATGGCTGTTTTTATTCACACGTCAGGGTAGAGTTTCATCAAAACTGCATTACTTACCTCCTTATTTCGACCAATTAATCTATTTACCTCTACCTTTTATGGATACTATGCTAGTAGAGGCATACCATGAAAACCCAGATGCAGCCCGTAACACTATCGATTACCTGACTAATTCCACCAATCAACAAAAAGTTGCAGCAAACGCCATAGTTAATATCACCTTAAATACCCTAGAACGTTGTCGTACTTTCCGTGACATTATTACTATTAGCGAGGAATTAGCTTGGATTCCTTCCCCTCCTCCTCTGGAAATGGGTAGAGTATTACCCCAGTTTCTCGATATTAGCCGTAGCGTCCAATCCGCAGACATGGCAACTTCCGCTTATCGCAAGGTAGAAATACTGAAAAATCCCATTGACTCTTTGAATCAGATAGCAAAGAGTGTTGCTTTTATTAAAAATCCTCGCGTTGCTACTGCTTCTAGTAACATCGCTCAAAAGTGGTTAAGTATCCTCGAAACTGCACGACGCGACTTTGAGAGAGAACCCCGTTATGCCCAAGAAATTCCTCAAGTTTACATTGCCGGAGCAGCCTTAGACCCCGAAACAGCCAAAAATCGTTTCAAAGGTCGTCAAGACCTATTTCGGGAAATTGAAAAAATTGCTTTAACGTCGCTTCCACCTACCCTATTACTCTATGGAGGTAGACGCACGGGTAAAACTTCTACTCTCAAATATTTACCCCAGAAAGTAGGCGGAAATTTAATTCCTTTAAGGGTAGATGTTCAAGGAATTGCGGATGCAATCACTCTTCCAGGATTAGCTAAATCTTTAGTAGAGCAAATCATTGATTCTGCACGAACTTCTCGTAATCTTACTTTGTCCCCACCCAATCAAAAAGAACTAAATACCGACCCTTTTCCTACTTTGCGAAACTGGTTTACCACCATTGAACGTACTGCACCAGGAAAAAGATTTTTACTTTGTCTGGATGAATTTGAACGTCTTGAAGAAGTGATTTCTAGCACTGGTTCTCGCGCACCCCTTAACTTTTTGCGCCACATTATTCAAGATCGTGCTGCTTGGACGCTGCTTTTTAGCGGTTCCCATAGTTTAGATGAAATCGAAAGCTATTGGAGCGATTATCTGATTAATACTCGTTCTGTTCGTTTAACTTATTTAGCAAATTCTGAAGCTGAAGAATTAATTAGACATCCCGTACCCAACTTTCCTGATATTTATCTTCCAGAAGCCGTAGAAAGAATTATTTATTGGACGCGCTGTCAACCTTATCTCGTGCAGTTACTCTGTTCTGAATTAGTAGACTATCTAAACCTAAAGTATCCTGAAAATGCTCTGAATATTCAGGCTAATTCCCAAGATGTCGATAGCATTATCGATAAAGCTTTGATAAGTGGTAATGGTTATTTTGATGAGTTATGGAAGAACAGTCTCAATCAAGAGCAACGAGATTGTATAAAAAATCTAATTACCAAAACCACCCCGACTAGAGAAGATCGTAGAGTTTGGGGTAAACTAATTAAAAAAGAAATTTTAAAACCTGATAGCAACGATGGAGTTTGTTTCGAGGTGCCTTTAATTGAAAGAAGTATTATGCAAAAAATCGAAGAAGAACGTTAAGAAGTCAACACGTCTGGAGAATAATCCGATTCATCAGGTACACTCTTTTGGGCACGGCAGTGCCGTGCCCCTACACCTTGCGATATAATATCGTGCGTGACGCCACAAGTCTTGTGACTACGTACAATATAGGAATCCGGCTTGATTTTTGAAAAGATGCGTAGGGTGCGTTAGCGACAGCGTAACGCACCATCATCAAAGATTTGGTGCGTTACGGATTTCATCCTAACGCACCCTACGATACCTAATTTTGTTCAAAAATCAAATAGGAGTCCTATATTTATCGCTGCGTCACGCACCCTACGATTATTATGGTAAATTGATAAAACACAGAGTTGGGAAACTCCGGTGAAATTCCGGGACTGTGCCGCAGCTGTAATGGGATTGCCCAAGTCAGAATGCCAACTCTCAGGTTTAGTAACCATCTAGTACCTGCGTCGCACGGGGAAGGAGTTCTGTTTTTGCTGTCTAGTTTTAGCGCCTGTCCAGGCTTATTTTACGCCACACCTGCCCAAGATGGTATCTTGTCTCGCATCAGAATACCAGGCGGGATGATTAATAGTAAACAGTGCCGTGCGATCGCCAACATTGCAGATGAGTTTGGCGGTGGTTATGTTGATATAACGAATCGCGCTAACCTCCAACTGAGGGAAATTCGCTCGCTGATGAATGCTGAAGTCTTAAAGCGTCTACAGGATTTGGGTTTGGGTTCTCGCAATACTATTGTAGACCACATCCGCAATATTATGACCAGTCCCACGGCGGGTATTGATCGTCAGGAATTGATTGACACCCGTCCCTTTGTGCGAAGCTGGGATAATTACATCGTCGCACATCCTGAGTTATCAGGACTATCGGCAAAATTTAGTGTTTGCTTTGATGGTGGTGGAAGAGTTTCAGTGGGCGATCGCCTAAATGATATCGCCTTTGTCGCCGTCTTAGTTGATGGTAGTGTTTTCTTTCGCCTGTATTTGAGTGTCGGTGCGAAGGGAGAACCACCAACCGATATGGGAATCTTATTGGCGCCAGAGGAATGCTTACCAGTTTTAGCAGCTTTGGCTGATGTCTATCTCAAGCATAACGACCCCAGCAGAAAACGCAAACTGAGGTTGCAAGAGTTATTGCATAATATAGGTTGTGAAAATTATCTCCAAGAAGTTCAGCAACATCTACCCTTCCCCTTGCGTTCTCGTCATCAATATATAGATGTTGCAGAGAAAATTTCCAGAACCAATTATAGCGCAACACATTCAGATTCAGTACAAAATTATATCGCCAGTTGTAGTAGCACAGCATTGCCGTGCCCAAAAGAGTGTACCGCTCATAGCACAACACATTCAGATTCAGTACAAAATTATATCGCCAGTAGGGGCACGGCATTGCCGTGCCCGTATGAGTGTACCGCACTAGGTCGGGAAACGCCATATCAGCATATCGGCATTCATCCCCAACGTCAGCTAGGTTTATATTATATCGGCGTAGTTTTACCCCTCGGTCGTTTAGAAACTTACCAAATTCGGGGTTTAGCTGATGTGGCAGAAAAATACAGCCGTGGTAATCTCAGACTAACCCCTTGGCAGAATTTGCTCCTCACCGATATTCCCCAGGAATGGCTTACGGATGTGCAAAACCAAATCGCTGTTTTAGGATTAGATTGCTCAACCACCAATATTCACAGTGCATTAGTTGCCTGTTCTGGGAATAGAGGATGTGCAGCTTCTGCAACTGACACCAAAACTCACGCCTTAGCATTAGCAGAGTATATTCAAACTCATATTACCTTAGAATGTCCAGTTAATATACACTTCAGCGGCTGCGGTAAATCCTGCGCCCAGCATAGCAAAAGTGATATTGCATTGCTAGGTGTCAGCATTGAAGACAATAAAACTAAGGAAGGCTATAACGTTTATGTTGGTGATGGTGACAAAGACCAACAATTTGGACGCCTACTCTACCAGTCAGTGATTTTTGCAGAAGTACCAGCATTGATAGAGCGGATGTTAAAGGTCTATAAAATTCAACGTATGACTGCTGATGAATCCTTTGGGGAATTTGCAAATCGATATGCGATCGCAGACTTAAAGCGCTTATTTACCCAATCCCAGAAAATAGAAAAACTGCAGCGTTGCAAATTTATAGGATGAAAGTCTCACGCAAAGGCGCAAAGGCGCAAAGGGAGATGGGGAGAATAATAACTCCTAACTCCTAACTCTTAACTCTTAACTCCCAACTCATACCATGCCCGACTACATTCGAGACGCCAATGAAATATATCGTAATTCTTTCGCCATCATCCGGTCAGAGGCGAACCTGGAAATCCTCCCAGCAGATGTAGCAAAAGTAGTAGTAAGAATGATTCATGCTTGTGGAATGACGGATATTGTTACCGATGTGGGATATTCACCAACAGCAGTGCTATCTGGAAGGACAGCATTAGCAGCAGGAGCTAGCATTCTGTGCGATTGTCGCATGATTGCCGAAGGAATTACAAGAAAGCGTTTACCAGCAAACAACCAAATTATCTGCACCCTCAACGAGCCGACAGTACCAGAAATTGCCCAGAAATTGGGTACTACTAGATCAGCAGCAGCCTTAGAATTATGGCGATCGCACCTAGCAGGAGCAGTAGTAGCCATTGGAAACGCCCCCACAGCCCTATTCCGCCTGCTAGAAATGCTCGATCAAGGGGCACCAAAACCAGCAGTCATCTTAGGATTTCCCGTTGGTTTCGTCGGTGCATTAGAATCCAAAGCCGCACTAGCAGAAGATAGCCGCAACGTACCATTTTTAACATTACATGGACGACGCGGTGGGAGTGCGATCGCCACTGCTGCAGTCAACGCCCTAGCCACGGAGGAAGAATGAGTAACAAAAGCGGCGGTCGTCTCTACGGAATAGGTGTCGGACCCGGCGATCCAGAACTATTGACCTTAAAAGCACTGCGGCTATTGCAAACTGCCCCTGTAATTGCCTATCAATCAGCGACAGATCGCGATAGTATTGCTAGGGGAATCATCGCCCAGTATCTCAACGGTAATCAAATCGAAGTCCAGTATCACCTCCCCCGCGCCCTAGAACCAGAAAAAGCCAAATCCATTTACGACAAAGAAGTTGAACCAATCGCCCAGCATCTCGCCGCCGGGCGGGATGTAGTAGTAGTATGTGAAGGAGACCCGTTTTTCTACGGTTCCTTCATGTACTTATTCACAAGATTATCTGACAAATACGAAACCGAAGTTGTCCCCGGAATTTCCTCACTCATGGCTTGTCCCGTAGCATTAGGCGTACCATTCACCTACTACAACGATGTTCTCAAAGTCCTCCCAGCCCCATTACCAGCAGAAGAATTGACAAAACAACTATTGACGACCAACGCCGCCGCAATTATCAAACTAGGTCGTCATTTTACCAAAGTGCGGGATATCTTGCATCAGCTAGGACTAGCATCACGCGCTAAATATATAGAACGGGCGACGACCGCAAGACAACGTATAATATCCCTTGATGAAGTTGATCCCGCCGAAGTACCCTATTTCGCCATGATTATCATCCCGACAAAACAGCAATTATAGGGCGTTGCTGATTGAAAATATGAATTTATCTCACGCAAAGGCGCAAAGGCGCAAAGGAAGAAATAGAGAAAACTTGTGGTCTAAATACATAAAAACTACTCTAAATATGAAATGCCAAAATTACATTTCTTGACCTCTTATTCTTTGCGCCTTTGCGCCTTGGCGTGAGATAAAAAGTTCAATTACCTAAAAATAGCTGTAATATTAACTCATGAAGGTTCCACCCGCCGTTGTAGTATTAGGTCAGAATAGTCTATCAGTAGCACGCCAAATCATCAGCGTTCTACCAGGGGCGACCCTATACGGTTTAGCGGGTCGCACCACTGAGGTTGATATTAGTTTCACGAATTTTGGCGACACCTTGCGAGAATTGTTTGCCCAAGGAAAGCCCTTGATTGGTATTTGTGCTTCTGGTATATTGATTAGAACCCTAGCGCCGTTAATCTCTGATAAACGCCAGGAACCGCCTGTTCTGGCTGTGGCTGAAGATGGTAGTGCTGTTGTCCCTCTTTTGGGTGGATTGAATGGGGTGAACGATTTAGCACGCCGTATTGCTGCGGCGCTAAATGTCCAAGCAGCCATTACGACTACCGGAGACTTGCGTTTTCGCACGGCGCTGTTGTCTCCTCCCCCTGGTTATTATTTAGCTAATCCAGATGATGCGAAGACGTTTATCTCTGATTTGCTAGCTGGTGCAAAAGTGAAGTTAGAGGGAACAGCACCGTGGTTGAGTGATAGTCAACTACCTATAGATGCTGATGGTGAATTGACGATCAAAATTACTGAACGTTTGGTGACTCCCTCTCCCAATTGTTTAGTTTATCACCCAGCAACTGTGGCAATTGGCATGAGTGGCACCCAGGGGAATGCAGCGGTAAATTTAAATTTAGTCAGACAACTACTCGCAGATGAGGAAATAGCCCCTCCATCAGTGGCGGGAATATTTGCACCAATCACCGCTGCTGCAAATCCAGCTATCCAAGCGGTTGCTAGCGCCTTGAATGTGCCTGCACGGTTCTTTACTCCAAATCAGCTAGAATATTTATTATCCCAAGGTTACACAAGCGCCCAAGCAGCAGCCTTAATCGCCACCAACACGGAACCAATTCCCCATACTTCTCTACGAGAGGCTGCGCCAACGGCTCCGCTCAGTACAAGTCTCCCCAAGTCCCCATCTCTCTCCCTCTCCCCCCACCCCATCGACCCCAACACTATCGGTCAGCCACGGGGGCGATTAGCGGTTATTGGTACCGGTCCTGGTGGGTCGCGGTGGATGTCAACAGAGGTGAAAGAAATTCTCAAGGATGCAACTGACCTGGTGGGTTACAAAACTTACCTTGATTTAGTGGGTTCCTTGGGTGATGGGAAGCGACGCCATGAGTCTGATAACAGGGAAGAATTAGCACGGGCGGCGATCGCACTGGATTTAGCCGCTGAGGGACGATATGTAGCAGTAGTTTCTTCGGGAGACCCCGGTATTTACGCAATGGCTGCAGCGATTTTTGAGGTGGTTGACCAGCACAATAAACCGGAATGGGACAGCATCCACATTCATGTTGCACCAGGAATCTCGGCTATGCAAGCCGCAGCAGCTACGATTGGTGCGCCTCTTGGTCATGACTTTTGTGTGATTTCTCTGTCTGATATTTTGAAGCCTTGGTCAATTATTGCACAACGAATTGCTGCAGCGGCTGCAGCTGATTTTGTCATTGCTTTCTACAATCCGGTTTCTAAGGAGCGTATTTGGCAATTAGCAGAAGCCAGAAATATTTTACTAGATTATAGAACGGGCGATACTCCGGTTGTGTTAGGACGGAATCTTGGTAGACTAGGACAGACGGTCAAGGTGATTACCCTTGAGCAGTTAGCGCCAGATGTCGCCGATATGCGGACAGTTATTCTCGTTGGTTCCAGCAAAACTCGGACAATTAGGCGCAATGATGGAAGTATCTCGGTTTATACGCCACGCCAATATTAAGAAATATTGCTGACGGTTGACTGTTGACGGTCAATGACAAATGACAAATGACAAATGACCAATGACAAATGACAAATGACCAATGACAAATGACCAAAATAAAACCCCAGAATGTTCCATTCCTGGGGTTGAAATACCTGACCACCCTTTTATTTTTAATTGAAAAATCATTGTCAGCCTCAAATATGAAAGACAAAAATCTCGGATTTATGTCAAAAAAATCAGGGTATTATTATAGTATTTTCCTGTTGAATAGCGTACAAGATTATCACAGGTTGCGATTGTGTTATGGCTACATGGAACCAAAGCAAACCCCTCACTCCGCAAGGGAGGAAGGAGGTGTAAGCGTGCGGTTCCCGTGACCTCTCCGCAATTCAATTTTGGAATAAATAAAAAGATACAATTAAAGTAATTATGTCCAAAGACTTAAGTTTATTGGCTTGATTTATTAACTTTTAAAGTCAACAATAAAAACATCAAGGTACATGATTGTAGCCAATCAAAGTGACAGAAAGCCTAACCTATGTCCGCGCAAGCGGACTTTATTTATTTAATCTATCACAGTCATAATTCAATACGGTTCAGTTAGAGCCAAAAACCTTGACCCATGTAGGTTGGGTTGAGGAACGTAGACCCAACATTTGGCGGGTTTGTTGGGTTACCCTGCGGGAACGCCAAGGGCGAACGCAAAGCCTCAACCCAACCTACAATTTTCCTTAACCGAACCGTATTGATATATAATTGCTACACTAGAAAGATTTGTGCAAATATTGAATTTTGAAAATAAACTTTTGATTTTCAATTAAAAAAGCTTGGGAGACATAAGTCAAGGGATTATGTCCAAATATTTAAACTCAGCAACTTGACCAGATAAGTTTGTTGGTCAATAATAAAGAAACCATCTGACATAGTTGTTGCCCATATCGGTAACAATTACCCCTTATGGTCTGTCCGCGACAGCGGACTTTATTATTTATATCGCCTTAACTTCTATCGTTTCAGGTTTAGAAGTGGGGTGACACATTAATAATCGTAGGGTGCGTGACGCTGCGATAAATATTGTACGCAGTCACAAGACTTATGGCGTCACGCACCATTCTTTAAATGTGACACTAGCGCAAATCCTGTTAAAGGATGATCTATTCACAAAATAGGTAAGCATCAAAGTCCTTAATCCTTCTTTCAGTGATTCCGTTTACCTCGATTAGTTCTGCGAGAGATTGAAATTTTCCTTTATGTTCCCGTAGTTTAATAATTGCTTCTGCTGTCTTTTTTCCTATGTGCGGTATTTTATATCGTTCTAACTCTTTAGCAGTTCTAATGATATTAATGTTGATTTTTTGAGGTTTTATCACTGGCTGTATTGGAGCAACTTCAGGTAAATTACCTGTGAAACTCTCAAGTATTTTAACAGATTGAACAAATTTTTCAAGTTGGTTATTAATGTGTTCTATTATTTCGTGATTGATTATCTGCTTAGTCTCAGCTTCCTCAATGTTTTTGACAATTGCAGAAATTTTTTCAATTTTTTGCTCAATAATATCTATTTTCTTAACGGATGTAGAAACTTGTTCAATCTTTTTGTTAAGAGCTTCTATTTGTGAAAATAATTTATCAAACTGTTTAAGGATCGCTTTATTTGATTCTGTCTCATCAGCAACAGATGGTAATATTAATGGGATAGCTTCTGAATATCCTAACAACTGCTGCATTTCTTGTTTAGCAGCAGCAGCTTGCTCATCTGTCAGATTAAAAACCCAAACCCATAGCTTTTCGATGTCAAGTTCCTTAGCAACTAGACACCAATCAGCACCATAGACAACTTCATATTCTTCTTCCTCACTGTAAGCTTCAGTACGACGCACAATTAGAGGAATGAGATTAGTCCCTTGTTGGGTAAGACTCATCTTTAATTGTTCGCGTTTCTCGAAAGGAAGTTCTACAACTTCAGACTCTGGAATTGCAATCTGAAAAGTGTATATTTGACCGTGAGATATTGGCTTAATACGTAAATACTCAACAATGCGATCGCGTCGTTCCGCAGCGTTCATATTTCTACTCCTTTTCCTTGGTTACAGAAATCAAGTGTTTAGCCAGTTTGGTATAGCAGTTAAAAGCATCTTGTGCAGTTTCTTTGTCTTTTGAGCTTAATTCGTTATCAAATTCTGCAAAGCAAATTGGATATCCTTTATTCGGCGTACTTGAAACTATGCTCAGATTGGGAATCCATGTATCTTGAGGAAATAATTCTACATTTTTACTTTCAGGATTCTTGGCTAGAATATCAAAAATCTGCTGAGTCATAGCTAAAGAAATTTTAGTTGCTGCTCTATTATACATACTCACTGCAATCCCCAAAATAGGTAGTGGTTCATCTCTAAATTCATGGACTCCAATAGCCCTGTTGATAACGTACTCTAATGCTCGGATAGGATAAGCAGCTAAATGCGTAGGAATTAAAACTCCTGAAGACGCCATGAGTGAAATATTGTTAACTTTACCAAATGATGGGGGTGGATCAATCAAGACATAATCATATTGATCACGGTATTTTTTGAGTTTTTTTGCCAATACACGATCAATATCTGGTGTCATAGTCAGCGTAGCTTCTAGCTCGCTTAAACGAATATGAGATGGAACAATATCTAGTTCGACATCATCCCACTTCTTATGAATCATCGTTTCTTCTAAGCTAGTTCTTGGTTCAGTAAGTAGATGGGTAATATCTTTCTTACCTTGTTTTTCAACATGATCCAAAGGATCTATTCCCAGTCCCATTGTCAGGTTAGCTTGAGCGTCAATATCAATCAATAGCACCCGCTTACCAAGCTTACTCAGAGCCGCTGCTAGGTTGATAGTCGTTGTGGTTTTACCCACGCCACCTTTGTTATTAAATACAGTAATAATCATCGATTTTCTTTCCTCCTGAGTAACTGGAACTAAAGTTTTTTCTGGGTTGATTTGCTGTGGTGGCGTGACAGAAGTCTGAGTTTTCTTGAATAATCCAAACATCTTATTTTCTTGTTGTACCGCTTGGGAAATTAAACTTAAAAAATGTAACCGGATATTTTGTTGATTTTTATATACGGTGGAACTGTAGCTTAAATATGTTTTTTTTGAGAGAATTTTCTGAAATAATCTATATTTATTAATCAATGATGGTTGAGAGAATTCAACAATTTTTGTAATTTTATTATCTACGTTAGAAAATACATGAAAATCATAGCCATTGGTTAACAAACCAAGAACAGATTCAGTGCGGCGCATATAATTGTTAATTTGCCAAACACTGTGAGCAATATTCTTACTGGGTGCTTTGACTTCAATAACTAGATAGGCTGGTGTTATTAAAATTGAGTCTCTTGAACCCACGAGAAAATCAAGCTTAGATTGTAAAATTACTACTTGAGCCTGCCAATCGGTACTACTGTAACCAAGAAGATGCAACAGGGGTACTACTACCTTTTGCTCTACATCAGATTCACTACTAGTCGGGGCAATAGCCTAAAAAATATTTTGCAGAGTCGAACTGTAGTCGGTATTCATACTACCACTAGAAGGCATCTGACGGTACATTGTATCTCAGATTCTTCACCCTGGATTGTCACCCAGTATATTTATTTAACAGAAAATGTATTAATTTATGACGTTATACATCATCTACTCTATGTTAAGTCAAATTTTTTGCTTTTGCTTGTCAAGTCATACTTAGGAATTACTAAAAGTCAAGCAGAGTGATATAATGCTTACTGCCTCAACTGAGGGAATATCGCGGAAAATACTTTTGCGTGTCCCCAAAAATATTATATTTAGCAGAAGTTTCCATTAATCAGGTGATATCTACGGTACCTAAAATAAATGGGAATGCGTCAGTGAACTACTCCTAGTTGCCTACGGCTGAACTAGGAGCTTCTGTAATCACGGGGGAGTGCCTAAACTTAGACTTTCGCCCAAGATTAGGACTTACCTCCCCTCCTACAGCAGAGACGGCTGAACCTTCCGCCTTGATCATTCTGATACCCTCTGCTCTAATATTTATCGCTGCGTTTCCATCCCTGTCATGATGAGTGCCACAGTGAGGACAAGTCCACTCACGGACATCCAATGGCATCTCCCCAATCTGATAAAAACAATTAGAGCAGAGCTTGGAACTAGGGAACCATCTATCAATCTCAACCAACTTCCCACCACTACGTTCCAATTTATAGGCTAAGAAGTTGGTAAATGTTCCCCAACCCACATCAGATATTGCTTTCGCCAATTTATGATTACGAACCATGCCTTTGACATGAAGATTCTCTACTATGACAGCTTGGCTATCGCTGACTAACTTATAACTAAGTTTATGTAAAAAATCTTGCCTGGAGTTACTAACCCGTTCGTACACCTTGGCAACTATTTTTCTATACTTATTTCTTGAATTACTCCCTTTTACTTTACGTGCTAACTTTTTTTGTTTACGCTTGAGGTTTTTGTCATGTTTAGCAATGTGTTTCGGGTTGTCATATTTAGAAACTTTTTCACCGTCAGTTACAACAGCAAAATGTTTCAACCCTAAGTCAACACCATAAATCTTCCCTTGTGTTTTAGCAGGGTGTTCCCCTTCTACTTCAGTCAGGATAGATGCCAAGTATTTACCTGACGGAGTTTTACTAACAGTGACAGTCTTAATTTTTCCCTCAATTGGTCTATGTATCTTGGCTTTTACTAGCCCAATATTACCTGGAAGTTTGATATTACCATCGACAATCTTGACATTTTGAGGATACTGAATTGACTGTTTACCATGCTTCGATTTGAATCGAGGAAATCCAGCACGTTGATCAAAAAAGTTTTTATACGCAGTAGTTAGATTCAGTGTAGTAGCTTGTAAAACTTGGCTATAACAATCAGCCAGCCACTTAGTATCTTCTGTTTTTTTGAGTACAGGAAGAAATGCGTTGAGTGCAGCACGGCTAAGTCCTTTACCCGTCTCCTTGTAAGTCTCAATCGACTTATTCAGAGCATAATTCCACCACCATCTGGCACAACCAAAAGCTAATCGCAGTTGTGTTTCCTGCTCTTTTGATGGATATAAACGAACTTGTACAGCCTTGTGCAGCACTCAAATCACCTCCTTGATATATCCATATTACCACGATATACCATTTTTGATAAAGCACTAAAATAAAATAATTGGGGATTCGTCATACATCTGGAATTTGTTTTTGCTTGGCAAAAAATCAATTCCAGATGCAATCCTTATCCCCCGCTCCCTATCCCCACCCTATGAGTACATTGAGGGTGGGGACTTCCGCGACACGTTAAAGGACTTAACCAATGGGATATGTAATTGCTACTGCAAATATGAAAGGTGGTGTCGGTAAAACGACCCTCACGGTCAACCTAGCCACTTGTTTAGCGAAAAATCATGGTAAACGGGTGTTGGTTCTGGACTTAGATAGCCAAATTAGCGCTACACTCAGTCTCATGTCGCCTTTGGAATTTGCTAAACGCCGCAAACAAAGAAAGACATTTAGATATCTCATCGACCAAATTATCAATCCAGCGGAAACGGGAAAAACTCCGATTCAAGAAATCATTCAAGGACAAGTTTGTAATCTCCCTGGATTAAATTTATTACCAGGAGATATCGATTTGTATGATGAATTTGTAGTTTCAGAAATGCTCCATCGCGAAGCAGTCGCTTTGGGTGAAACTGACTTTGAAACTGTTTGGAATCGCTTTGAACTAGTCTTGATAAATAACATCTTAAAACCAGTGCGTCAGGAATATGATTTTATCCTCTTAGATTGCGCCCCTGGTTATAACCTCATGACTCGTAGCGCTTTAGCAGCCAGTGATTTTTACATTCTTCCTGCTAAACCAGAGCCGTTATCGATAGTGGGAATTCAACTTTTAGAAAGACGCATCTCTCAATTAAAAGACAGTCATGAACAGGAAGCGAAAATCGACATCAAAATGCTGGGTATTGTCTTTAGTATGTCCAATACCAATTTATTAACTGGTAGATATTACAAACAAGTAATGCATCGCGTGGTTGAAGATTTTGGTGTGGAAAAAATCTGTAAAAATCAAATACCCGTTGATGTCAATGTTGCAAAGGCTGTTGATAGTTTTATGCCGGTTGTCTTACTCAGTCCGCAATCAGCCGGTTCTAAAGCATTCTTTCAGTTAACGCAAGAATTGTTAGAAAAGCTGTAGGGTACTGCACTTCTCTACGAGACGCTACGCGAACGGCTCCGCTCAGTGACCAGGGACTGGGGACTGGGGATTGCACTTTTCTACGTTTGTTGGTATCCGAGTCGATATATCACGCCGTGTAGGGGCACGGCAATGCCGTGCCCCTACGGGTGTACCTCACTGGCACATACCACTTGATTAAATCGTCGGTTTTCTGTATTATAGGTAAATAACTAATCTCAAAACTAGGAAAAGATTTTCGCGCAGAGCGCGAAAGGGTTACGAAGGGTAAAGAGAAGAAGGGCAAAGTGCTAAAGGGCACAAATGTAAAGCGCTACAAAGTCCTGCCCGGAAACACCACCACCCGAAACCCCAGGTCGCTCAACCTGTGGTCGCACGCGAGATAGAAGCGGCGCGCTGATCGGCAAAACCAGGGAAAGTCGTACCATGAACCACCACGCAGCAGCCTATTTTGATTATCATTATCAACTAACCAAGCACTGCCGTCCGCTGGTGCATTATTATAATTTTCGTGCCACTCATCCTGACACCATTCCCATATATTACCATGCATATCAAATAAAGCAAAGGGGTTTGCAGGAAATTTTCCCACATCGGTTGTTTGCTCGCGATATTCACCCTTTGGTGCAGAACCATAAGTGTAATTTCCGTTGTAATTTGCTAAATCCGTGGTAATCGTTTCACCAAAATAAAACGGTGTGGTTGTTCCCCCACGACAAGCATATTCCCATTCGGCTGGTTCTTGCGTACTTAGCGTGCTTAATTATTAGTTAAAGTCTATAAATTTGCTTTAAAAGTAAGACTTACAGGCGTTCATAATTTAATTTTCAGCAATATGACCAAAAATACAGGAAATAATGGCTATTACCGTATCTCAGTAAGGGTTTCAAGCTGATTATTTAATAAATTTAGCACGCTAAGTACGGAAGAGCCCGAATTTTTCAGCACTGTGACATCTTCAGCAGCAAAACCCCCCATGTCTGGATTTACCAAAACTCGCCGCATCGCCTCAACATCCTTGACAGCGCTGGGTAGGGGTGTTAATCCTGGCTCATATTCGCTAATCCCTATCAGCAGTGCTATCTTCGCCATCTTTGCTATTTTGTCTGTTTTTCGCGTTTTTCAGAAATTTCTCAGTTTCTTGGGTGATAAATATAAAATCTTCTTTATTATTAGCTTTAAGCTCGAATTTTTCACCGTAGGCTTCTATTTTCATTTCAAAGGTTTTGTTAGAAAACCGAGATAGAAACTCAAATACAGGTTTGATTAAGGCTGGATTAACTATGGCTTTGAATGTCCCCAAGGAAAAGCCGCCCAAAGCTTTTGTATTCTGGGGTGCATTTTCCACCGCAACTAAATCTGCATCTTCTACGCCATCTACTTCTTTTAGCTGGGGGAGCAAGTTTTGCACTTGTGCTTGCAAGTCTTCATCATCCAAGCCCGGTTCAGTCAGGGAAATGGTTAGCTGGAGGTTAGATTTCGTGACCATATAAATCGTTTAAATATAATTAAAGTCGTTTTAAGCGATTATATCCTTTTTTTGAGGATTTGATTCAATACACCCAGTCCGAGTTGGATGCAAAATACAATTATAGCGATTCTCGGTTGAGTCCAATACACTCTTCGGGGCACGGCATTGCTGTGCTACTACACGCGATGATATAGTTTTGTATTCCATCCAACTGAGAACCGCTATAAAGCTTTTTTCACAGGTCAAGTTGTCTTTGGAGGTCTAATGATCGCTGTTCTTCAATCTCATGTTCGAGAGTTTGCAGAACTATACTTTCTTCAGCACTAGCAATACCAGCGAATTGCATAAAATCTATAGGTATTTTATGTAGTGCTTGATCGCGCTGGGCTATTTGCTGCAAAATAAGTTGAGCGATGGCATTCTGTTCAGCATCAGGTAGCTGTGAGACGACGGCAAATGCTTCTTGTAAGAGATTAGTCATAGATTTTCACTATAGCACTTCCTATTCAGATGAGGTACAAAATTGTATCACGCGATGTAGGGGCACGGCACTGCCGTGCCCTTACCGATGTACCTCACTAGGGCGAGAAACGCTATAACGTAAGTTCCTAGTTATATGAAGTAGGTGCGTCAGAAACCGAAAATTAATTATCTTCGTGGAAAATTAACCTGTCTGACGCACCCTACAGACTACGAAGTTTTAAAACTCTCCCGCTAAGGCTCCAACGCACCTTTCACACAATAGGGGATGCTCTGCTGATTCTCCCACATGGACAGAATAATTCCAACAGCGATCGCACTTCTGTCCTTCTGCGTTCACTACCCCAATTGTCCAGTCTTCTGTCTGCGCTGTATATTTCAATCCTTGCAATTTCTCCGTTGAATCTAATAATTCCACCTGAGAAGTCAGCAATAAATAGCGCAGTTCATCAATACCGTTACCTTTAACTGGGTTAAAGGCTTTGATAGCATCGCCTAACTGTTTGTGGGGTATATGAATCAAAGCTTTCGCTTCTAGAGAAGAACCAATCAATTTTTCTATCCTGGCTTGTTCCAACACCTTGTTCACATCAGTGCCCAGTTGTCGCAGTGCTTCCCAAAATTCTCCTAAGTCGGGATTCTCCCATTCTTCCTCTACTTGCACCCATCCGGCTTCAAATACCGATTTGTATGGTGTTTTGTAGGGGAGAAATTGCCAAATGTCTTCTGCAGTATGACATAACACGGGGGCGATCGCTCGTGCTAAGTTCTCTAAAGCGATTTTCAGCACTGTTTGACAACTGCGACGACGGAAAGCATCCACTGCACTGATGTACAATCTATCTTTGGCGACATCCAAATAAAAGTTGGATAAATCCACAACACAGAAATTCTGCACTGTTTGGAAGAACCGGAAGAATTGGAAATTGTCAAAAGCTTCTGTTACCTCCTTAAACACCTCGGTCATGCGATGCAACATATAGCGGTCGAGTTCAGGTAATTCCTCGAAGGGGACGGTATCCTTTTCTGGGTCGAAGTCATGCAAACTACCCAACAAGAACCGCGCTGTATTGCGAATCTTACCCCTGACATCGTTTAGCTGCTTGATGATATTACCACCCAAGCGCACATCAGCAGTATAATCTACCGACGACACCCACAACCGCAATACATCTGCACCGTAGGCGGGTTCTTTTTTCTGGTCTTTACCACCCAAAATCATCACCTGGGGGTCAACCACATTCCCCACAGATTTACTCATTTTCCGTCCTTGTTCATCCAGAACAAAGCCGTGAGTCAACACAGTTTTGTAAGGTGCAAAGCCATTCACAGCTACACTGGTGAGCAAACTCGACTGGAACCAGCCGCGATGTTGGTCAGAACCTTCCAGATACATATCTACAGGATAGCCTAACTCTGGACGTTGCTGGGCGACCGATGCCCAAGAAGAACCAGAATCAAACCACACATCCATTGTATCTGTACCTCGGCGGTAAGATCTGCCATTATTGCGGTATGGTTCTGGTAATAACTCCTCTACCGACAGATCCCACCAAGCATCAGAACCTTTTGCGGCAATAATGGCTTGGACGTGGTTGATGGTTTCCGCATTCAGGAGTATTTCCCCAGTTTCTTCATCGTAGAACACGGGAATGGGTACACCCCAACTCCGCTGACGGGAGATACACCAATCAGAACGTTCAGCCACCATTGGCGTGATGCGATTTTCGCCTTGGGCTGGAATCCATTTTACCACAGCGATCGCCTTTAATGCTGCTTCGCGAAATCCTTCCACAGATGCAAACCATTGTTCTGTAGCGCGGAAAATCGTCGGCTTTTTCGTCCGCCAATCGTAAGGATATTTATGGGCGTAGGCTTCCTCCTTCAACAGCGAACCCGCAGCGGTCAAAGCATCAATTACCGCCTGATTTCCATCACCCAGAACATTCAACCCCGCAAACTGTCCCGCTTCCTGGGTGAAATCACCATTATCATCTACCGGCGCCAGGATAGGTAAACCATAACGTTGACCGACAATGTAGTCTTCTTGACCATGACCAGGGGCAGTGTGTACCAACCCCGTCCCCGACTCAGTGGTAATATAATCGCCACCTACAACCACCGGACTCTCTCTGTCGAATAGGGGATGGCGGTAAGTTGTATGTTCTAAATCTTTCCCTTTGAATGTGGCTTTTACCGTTAAATCAGATGCGATCGTTGCTGAAAGACGTTCCACCAAATCAGCCGCGACGATGAGATATTTAAATCCTCTCTGCGCCTCTGCGTCTCTGCGTGAAACTTCCACAACAGCATAATTCAAATCACCATTCACCGCTACAGCCAAATTACCGGGAATTGTCCAGGGTGTAGTTGTCCAGATAGCGACACCCAAATCAGGGAGATATTCGCCCAAAGTTGGTTTTAAAGCCTCAGACAAACTCGTGACGGGGAATGCAGCGTAGATACTGCGGGAAGTGTGACCTTCGGGATATTCTAACTCAGCTTCAGCCAAAGCCGTTTTTGAGCTTGGACTCCAGTGAACCGGCTTTAACCCGCGATAGATGTAACCTTTGAGGAACATCTCGCCGAAAACGCCAATTTGCGCCGCTTCATATTCTGGCTGCAATGTCAAGTAAGGATGTGTAAAATCACCCCAAACACCGTAGCGTTGAAAGCTTTGGCTTTGTTCTTTGACTGTTTCTTGGGCGAATTGTTTGGCTTTTTGGCGTAATTGCAGAGGTGTCAAATTTTGCCGTTCTGCTGACTTCATATTCTGCAGAACTTTCAACTCAATCGGCAATCCGTGACAATCCCACCCAGGAACGTAGCGAACTTTACGCCCTTGCAGCAATTGGTAGCGGTTAATAATATCTTTGAGAATTTTATTTAAGGCATGACCAATATGGAGTGAGCCGTTAGCGTAGGGAGGCCCATCGTGCAGTATAAATAATTCACCTGGGTTGTTTTGGGACAGGCGATCGAAAATTTGATTTTCTGACCAAAATTTTTGGATTTCCGGCTCACGCTTGATGGCGTTCGCCCGCATATCAAAGTTAGTCTTGGGTAGGTTTACTGTATCTTTGTAGCTTCCTGATTCTGTCACAGTCTCATGCCTAGGATTATGTGTGCAGGTTTTATTAATTATAGAAGATGGCATGAGGAGCAAAATTAACGATTTTCCCCACCTTGACAGGGTGAGGCGGGTATCTGAGTGCTATTGACAAAAGGTTCTCTAAATGAGAACATGTATAAAGTCAACATTTGTATTCTTAGATGAAAAATAAAATATGCACCTAATCAGCATTCGTAATTTACGTGCTGATGCTGATAAATACCCAGATGCAGTGGAATCGGTTAACTCTTGGTATCGAGTCATAAAATCTGCATCATGGGAGAATTTTAATGAACTGAGACAATTGTACCCCACAGCAGATGCAGTAGGCAATTTTATTGTATTCAACATCAAAGGTAATTCTTACCGTTTAATTGTTAGTATTGATTATGCCATCCAAACAATCTACTACAAATATTTTTTAACACATGCTGAGTATGATAAAGAAAAATGGAAAAATGACCCTTTATTTTAACAGGAGTTAACCATGACTATCTCCTTAGATAAAAACACTTACAGTCAACTGTTAGTAGAGTATCAACCCAAAGTTATCACAACCGAAGAAGAATATGATCACGCTTTAGAAACTGTTGAAAAATTAATGGCTGATCAACAACGTACACCAGAACAAACAGCTATTTTGCAATTATTAGTTACTATTATTGAAGACTTTGAAAATAAACACTATCCTATTGAACCATCATCTCCCCATGCAATGCTAGACCATTTAATGGATGCTAGGGCAATTAAACAATCTGATTTAGTAGGAATTATTGGTTCTAAAGGTGTGGTTTCTGAGGTTGTGAATAGAAAACGAGCAATTAGTAAAGCTCAAGCAAAAGCACTCGGAGAATTTTTTCATGTTTCTCCTGCATTGTTTATCTAGCTTAATAGTTAGGGCACTGGAGACAAGATTAAAATCAGGCTTTAATCTGATGTTAGACAGTGCCCACGCTACATACCTATTTTAACTCGCCGTTTATTTCCTTTTGCTGCTGTAACCAGGTTGCTAAATCAGCCAATGCTGAGAAATCTAACAATGCATCTCCCAAGGCTTCCAATTTTGTCAGCGATAATTTTTTAATTTGCTCAATTAACGATAACTCAATCTCACCAAACCGCCGATTAAGCAACCGCAAAATTAACCTTTGCTCTCCTTGTTCTCGACCTTGTTCTAGTCCTCGCTCTAGTCCTCGCTCTAGTCCTCGTTCAAGTCCTCGTTCAAGTCCTCGTTCAAGTCCTTCCTGAATAGCTTTTTCCCTATCTTGTTGATAAAGCGGTGCTAATCTCATAATTAACTCCCTATCCTCTGGTTCTGAATTTTGATTGATTCTCAAGTTCTGCTGTAGGTTGTAAAGCAATTCTAACATCACTCTCTGAAATGGGTGATTTGCTGGGAGTGTGATTAATTCATCAATTGCTTGTTTCTGGACTTTTTCACGTCCCAGGACTCTTAACCATAAAGTTTCTGGTGTGCGGGGTAATTGATGAATCACCACAATCGCCGTTCGCAAATACTCACCCAAAAAATATATTCCTGGCAACCATTCTGGCTTTTCTGTAGCTTTAAATCCCGCGAGTATTTGTGTTGATGCAGTGGGTGTGAGTATCCATAGATGGGGATTTTTGATTTCTGAATTTGGCGTTTTATTCCGATTAGCTTCTCGTTGTAATGCGCCTCTCAGTTCCAGCAATTTTAATAGACAATCACAAATCTCTTCTTTGGTTGCTGGATTGCGAAATGGTTCAAAAATGGCGGGTGTTGCTGCTAATTTACCTAATAATCCTAAGATTTCTAAATTAGCTATTTGCGAGGGAAAGGGAGAAAATAAAACATCAATTTCTCGCACTTCTCCCGCAATGCGGCTGGGTGCTTGAACTTCTCCATAATTTTTTAGTAGTTCTTCTAGATAGTCTTTGGCGAATTTGTCATGGATAAATCTAGTCATGCAGAGAAAAGGGAATGGGGAATGGCTGACCGGTTTACAAGGGTGAGTTATGGCGCAGATTTTGGACATCTGTTAATATCAGTAAATCACGGCGCCTCATCCACCTACAACTAATTCTACATATTTGTGGTGATCAAATGAGCGAAGAACAACGCCGCAACATTGTTCTAAATTCTCTAGAGTTCGATTCAAAGAACAAACATCGAGATAAATTTTGTAACTTTTACTCATGTTATATTTGTGAAACCCAACATTACAGCAATTTTCGAGTGAATGAGGTAAGCGGGTAGGGGCACAGCATTGCTGTGCCCTTACAGCGATTTTCAGATAAATGAACCACATTTTTATATCTCACGCAAAGGCGCAAAGGCGCAAAGGAAGAAAGAAATACAGATATCGAGGTGTGGTCTAAATACCTGAAAACTGCTGTAAGATGATCTTTACTCCACTCAATTGCAACCCGCTGTATCTTAGATTAACGCTGGGTTTCACTCAATTCAATTAGCCTGATTATTTGGCAACTTTTGCTCTGGCGCGGCTTCTGGAGGAGGCGCTAATACTGCATCTGGCGCAACTTCCGCCACAGGTATTGGTGGTTTCTCCTCAGTTTCCGGTTGCGCTGCTTCCACCAATTCGACAGATGGGGGATTTGGTGGAATTACTTCCGGTACTGTGTCGGTTTTGGATTCTACCTCAACAGGCGCAACTGCTTCCTGCGCTGGTTGTTCTAGTATTACAGTAGGAGATTCAGTAGTAACTGTTTCCTCTGCTGCTTCTTCTACTACTGGTGTAGGAGATTCAGTAACAACTATTTCCTCGGCTGCTTTTTCTGTCACAGGAGTTCTCTTATCGATAATCTCAACAGCAGGTTTCGCGGCTGGGGTTGGGGGTGCTTTTTTGGTTGTAGTTTGTTGCACTCGGTTTTTCGCACCGCTGAAGACACCAGTAATACCCTGTTGCAACTGGGCTAGCCGTTGTTGAACAGACAACTTAGTTACCTGCTGCTGAATCGATGTTTTCACTGTTTCCGAACTGGGTACTGGTGTTTGTTCTGTCTGTGGCGTCAGCTGGCGCCGTAACGAAAGAGTTTGCCAACCAAACCACCACAAAAGGGCGACACTAGCCACATGACCCAGCAAAAGGCCACCAGTAATGCGTGGTGAAAATACCCATAATATCAAGGCGTAAAAAAGCCCTACACCACTCAAGATAAAGTCATTCTTGCGGTGGATTTCCGGGAAAAAGAAAGCCACTAGGTAGATAGCTAAACTACCAATACCTACTGCGAAAGCTAGGATATATGCCAGCATTATTTGGTACTCCTTTAACTAGGGATTGGGGATTAGGGATTGGGAATTAGGGATTAGGTATTAGGGATTAGGTATTAGGTATTAGAAAGAAAAACTCATTTGGTAAACTAAATTTTTTCCCAATCCCCAGTCCCCAATCACCAATCACCAATCCCCAATCCCCCATCCCTCAACTATCTATTTTGCAAATTTTGGAACTCAATTGTCGATTCTGATACAAATTAAAACTAATTTTCTGTGTTAGTTGTAGTTTTTTCCTGATCCTGTAAACTCTTAATGTCTTCTTTAGAAGTGAACCGAAATTCTCGGATTACCCTAAAAGATAAAAGGATCTGCAAGAGTTAGCCAAAACATAGTTTATGACACTACAAAGCTTTGGTGTGATTGGTTTAGCCGTTATGGGCGAGAATATCGCTCTGAACGTCGAGCGTAATGGTTTCCCAATTGCAGTTTACAACCGCTCCAGAGAAAAAACCGATGCCTTCATGGCGCAGCGTGCCCCCGGACGTAATGTCAAAGCTGCCTTTACCTTGGAAGAATTTGTCGCTTCACTAGAACGTCCCCGCAAAATTTTAGTGATGGTGCAAGCTGGTAAGCCAGTGGATGCAGTTATTGCCCAGCTAAAACCTTTGCTGGATGAAGGCGATATCATTATCGACGGCGGTAACTCTTGGTTTGAAGATACAGAACGACGCACTCAGGAATTAGAACCCTCTGGACTTCGCTATATTGGTATGGGTGTCAGTGGCGGTGAAGAAGGCGCCCTCAATGGACCCTCACTGATGCCTGGTGGTACACAAAGCTCCTACGAGTATCTATCGCCAATTTTCAACAAAATTGCTGCCCAAGTCGATGATGGTCCTTGTGTAACCTATATTGGACCCGGTGGTTCTGGTCACTACGTCAAAATGGTACACAACGGTATTGAGTATGGCGATATGCAGCTGATTGCAGAAGCCTACGATTTGCTGAAAAATGCCGCTGGTCTTGACCATAATCAGCTACATGAGGTGTTTACTGAATGGAACACCACCGACGAACTCAATTCATTTTTGATTGAGATTACAGCTAATATTTTCCCCTACATTGACCCGGAAACAAATCTTCCCTTGGTTGATTTGATTGTTGATGCAGCCGGTCAAAAGGGAACTGGACGCTGGACAGTGCAAACTGCGTTGGAATTAGGAGTTTCTATTCCCACAATTACAGCAGCAGTCAATGCTCGGATTATCTCTTCTATTAGAGATGAGCGGATTGCAGCATCTAAGCAACTCACAGGACCCAGCGGCAAGTATGATGGGTCAGTGAAGGATTTTGTTGACAAAGTACGTGATGCACTTTACTGTTCCAAAATCTGTTCTTACGCTCAAGGGATGGCGCTGTTATCTACAGCTTCCAAGACCTATAATTGGAATTTAACTTTGGGTGAATTGGCGCGGATTTGGAAAGGTGGTTGTATTATTCGCGCTGGTTTCTTGAATAAGATTAAGAAAGCTTTTGACGAAAATGCAGAATTGCCTAACTTGCTATTAGCTCCCGAATTTAAGCAAACAATTCTCGACAGACAAGCAGCTTGGCGCGAAGTAATCATCACTGCAGCCAAACTGGGAATTCCAGTACCAGCTTTTAGTGCTTCTTTGGATTATTTCGATAGCTATCGCACCGCTCGTTTACCTCAAAACCTAACTCAAGCACAACGCGACTACTTCGGCGCACATACCTACTTGCGTACCGACAAGCCTGGTAGCTTCCACACCGAATGGGTTCCCATCACTGAATCTAAAAAATAAACTTTCACGCCTCTACATGATTGGCCTCTTGCGAATGCTTTGAGTGTTTTAGGCTGAATATTTGAGAGTGACTCTGAATTTCAGGGTCACTTTCTTATTTGTCATTTGTCATTTGTCATTTGTCATTTGTTATTTGTCATTTGTCATTTGTCATTTGTCATTTGTCATTTGTCATTTGTCATTGGTTATTTGTATTTAACTCCCAACTCCTAACTCCTAACTCCCAACTCCTAACTCCTAACTCCTAACTCCTAACTCCTAACTCCCAACTCCTAACTCCTAACTCCTAACTCCCCAATCCCCAATCCCCATCATGGGTTATTATTCTCCAGATATTTAGCTTTTAATTCTTCTAATTCGGTATCGATTTGGGTTTTGCTAGTAGGCTGAGATTTTGGTATTGGTAATGGAGTTGGCGGTGCAGTGGGTATATTATTTTGGTGTTTATTACCACCCAAAAATTGCGTTTTCATTTCCTCTAATTCTCTATCAATTTGGCTAGCAGATTTTGGACTAGCTGCAGGTGTAGAAATAGGCGGTGATTGGGGAATAGACTTTGTTGGTGTAGCTGGTGTGGAAGCTAATGGTAAATTTTGATTGAAGTCTTTGAGAACTTCATCGACTGTTTGATAACGCCGCATGGGGATAGTTTCTAACATTTTGTTGAGAATGCGGCTCAATTGATTACTCACAGGAGTTTTGACATATTGTTGCCACAGCCAAGTATCATTATTAATATCATAAGAATCAAAGGGCGATCGCTCGGTTAATAACCGAATACAAGTTGCACCCAAACTATATATATCACTGGCAAAAAGCGCCCGTCCTCTCATTTGTTCTGGGGCTACATATTCGGGACTACCAATACTTGTACCCGTTTGATTCACAGCATTACTATTGAAGGCTTTTGCAGCGCCAAAATCTACTAATACGAGTTTTCTATCACTACTACGCAAAATAATATTTTCTGGCTTAATATCCCGGTGAATAACTTGTTTCGCGTGACAAAATTGCAGTATGATTAACAAATCAGTTAATAACTGCCGAATTTGCATTTCGTTAAAAGCGCCCTTTTGGGATAATTCCTGGGCTAAGTTGTACCCATCAATAAATTCTTGTACCAGATACTGTCTATCATCTTGGGTGAAATATGCCAATAATTCAGGAATTTGGGGATGTTGTCCCAATTCATCCAATTGTACCGCTTCTTGATTAAATAACTCCGCCGCCTTTTGCACAGTATCCGTACCTTGGGCTTGGGGGTAAAATTGCTTAATCACACAGCGCGGTTTTGAGGGTTTATCCTCATCCACAGCCAAAAAGGTTCGGCCAAAACCACCTTGTCCTATCGCTTTGATAGCGCGGTAGCGTTCTTTAAGCAGTAACTTGGAACCACAACTGTGGCAAAATTTGACATTATCGGGATTTTCAGGCTTAGAACAGCGGGGATTAAGACAGTAGCTCATTGTCAGGGTGGCGCATCAAATCGCTCTTATATGTCTTTATTGTGCCTTGTACTAGCCAGAAGAGTCTTTAGATTCGCCAATTATCCAACTTCAGCCTGTAACCCAGTCCTTGAATCCGCTCATAGTGCCCTAAATTACCAGTGACTAAAATCAAATCATGTTGGATCGCAATAGCCGCAATGATAGAATCAGCAAGTCCTATCGGTTGCCCTGTGCGTTCTAGATCTGCATAAATGCGTCCTGCTAACTCAGCATCACTGAGTTGCAGTGTTAACACTTCAGCCTCAATAATTTCAGCAAAAAACTGCTGAATCTTATCTTCCCGTTGGCGCTTGTGCCAGCCTTTGACAATCTCTAAGACTGTAATGGTGCAGATAGTATAGTAACCAAAGTTACCATGATAGCTAAAAGCCTTCGCGGCAACACGCTGATTGATGCCTTTGAGAAGCTCAGAAAAAATATCGGTGTCAAGTAATACTTTGTCCAAATCGTTGATTTAATGGGTGTGCTGCGCGATCCTTCATTACCTCTTCTAGCATCTCATCTACTGACTCAGGATCATCAGCAAATAGTCCTAACAAGTGGTCTTTTGGTGGTTCTGTTGTAGCTAGTTGAGCAATTGCGTATGCAATCAAGTCTGACAAGTCGCAGTGGCGCGACTTAGCCAAAGCGAGTGCTTTCTCTAGGGTTTTCTCGTCGAGTTGCAGTTCTATTTTTTCCACGCCGCCTCTTGTGAAAGCATCTGTGCTAAAGCAATTCTAGCATTCTGTCGCTACTTTATTGCTGGTGTCATTATATGCTTGTTTGATTTCAATTCCCTTAAAAGGGAACAGAGAAATCACCCCAACCTCTCAAATTGACTCCGCATTAACTTTTGCACACTCACCAACGCCCGATTTAACTCATAATTCCGCCTGTGGGGATTCTGTAAATACGTCTGTTGTTCTTCTTCAATCATCTGCACATCTTGCACCACCAAACCATCAAGTAACTTTTGCGCTGCACCAAATAAACTATCTTTCACAAATCGCCGAAACCAGACAGGTAATTTGTGCAATCGCCAAAAGGCATTTAATGAAGTAAAATGTATCAAGTAAGCTTTAGTTTCTGTCTCACTCACCGGACATATTAAACAATAAATCTTAAAATCATTCCCCAATCTTGAAGCCCAATGGGGATAAACATAACTCACATCCAAAGGTTCAGGATGTAACCGCCGCAATGCTGGCAAAAACAACTGGGAAATTGACCAAATTTTATCTATTTTATAATAACTTTGGGCAGTATAATGGGCATCAACTCGGTTATCATTTTCGTCAATATCTTCTAGTGATGCTTCTGCCCAAGCTTGTAAATCTTGATGTAAATGACCGTGATACATATCCATCAGATTTTCAATTAAATAGGAATAATGGGCGTTACAGTTAATCACAGAAACTGTGGCAATATAATTCAAATGTTCCCATTCTGGTAAACCCATAGGTTCTACAGATGGTTCCCCATTTCCAGGAAATAGCCAAATAAAACCGTCTTGTTCTTTGACTGGGTAACGATGAATTTTACAAGTTGGTAATTTCTGATTTTCTTCTAAGTAAGGAACTGCTGCACATTCACCCGCTAAATTGAAGCGCCAACCGTGATAAGCACATTCCAATTCATTACCAATTACTCGTCCGTGACTAAGTTTAACTTGGCGATGGGGACAACGGTCTTCTAAGGCGTGAATTTTTCCTGTACTATCACGATAGAGTGCCATCGCCTGCTGCCAAAGTCTCACACTCACGGGTTTATTTGTTACCTCACTACTACGCGCAACCACATACCAGTGATTTGGGTTAATACCCAAGGAACGTACATCCTGATTTTGCACAGTTTGGGAAAGAGAAGACATAGGTATGCTTATCCTGATTCGGCGTTTGTAGTTTAACAACAGTCAAGAGTCAAAAGTCAAGAGTAGGAGATGCACAAGTTGGCTAAACTACAACCCTAGTATGTGAGAACCAGCCGCAGCACCTAACCAAGTTGCAATTTTAACAATAATCGGTTTGGCTGTTGTCCAGATTTTGTGACTTGATTCTACAGTTTTACTCGTTTTTTCAAGAGTTTCTGCAACGCTTCCCAAACGGTCTAATGCTCGGTTTTTATTTGGTTCCTCTTTATCGGTAGCTTTCTTTGCCGAATTCAAATCATCAACTATTTCTTCTTTAGTTTCTGCTGGCAATTCTGCGGTTTTAACCAAAACTTCAAGTTCTGCTAATAACTTGATAACATCCTTTTTAGTTAGCGGTGTTTTAGCATTTTCCCCCACTTGGTTCTGTTGCGTAACTTGATTACCATCACCAAGCTGTGTTTGGTTATTATCGCCTTGAACTGCGCGGTTGTTGTCACCTTGGACGTTGTTAACGTCGCCACCTAGAGAACCACCTACAGAGAATCCACCTGGGTTGTTAGTCATATTTATATCTCCATTGTTAGGCTGTGACATACTATTATTTCCAATTGTAATTATATTCTGAATAATATGATTTCCAGGATTTGCAAGTTGTGGCTCTTGCGTGTGTAGCGTGCTTAATTATTAATGAAAGTCGATTAAATTGCTTTAATAACAAGGCTTACAGGCGTTTATAATTTGATTTTTAGTAACAGTAGCTCAAATACAAAAAATAATGGCTTTTATCGGAGCCACACAAGGGTTTCAAACTTATTTTTTAACAAATTCAGCACGCTAAGTACGGAAGAGCCGATTACTGCGGTATCTGTTGGAATTAAATTGTTCTAGCACCTTTGAAGCCCGTTTCGGTATTATTGACAACCAAGTGGTTGTCATCTCAACACGCACCCTGGCGGAGTTGTCACCAGGTGAAGTCTCCCGACTGATTACCATCGTGGCAACAATCGCCGATGATAATGATGAAGCCTTACAATCTGAATTTGGTCTAGCTTAACTTATCGGTTCGCCCTAGATAGGAGTTAGGAGTTAGAAGTTAGGAGTTAGGAGTTAGGAGTTAAGAAAAAATTGTTAAGGTTCAGCTTCCGAACACCAAGGTTCAGCTTCCGAACACCAAGGTTCAGCTTCCGAACACCAAGGTTCACCTTGCGAACACCAAGGTTCAGCTTCCGAACACCAAGGTTCAGCTTCCGAACACCAAGGTTCAGCTTCCGAACACCAAGGTTCAGCTTCCGAACACCAACGTTCAGCTTCCGAACACCAAAGTTCAGCTTCCGATCACCAACATTCAGCTTCCAACTCCTAACTTTCAACTCTTGAACACTAAAATTTGGCGACTAATTCCCTTGCTTGAAGCTACGGGGACTGTACAAATGGCGATTGATAGCTGGTTGCTAGAACAGCACCAGTGCGGAAAGCATCCCCCAACATTGCGGTTTTATACTTGGTCACCAGCTGCGATTTCCTTGGGCTATCATCAACGACAATACCCTCAATCTTGGCAAAATCTGACTTGGGGAGGTAAAAAATTAGATTTAGTGCGGCGTCCCAGTGGTGGTAGAGCGGTGTTACACCAAGGTGATTTAACTTATGCTGTGGTGACATCTACACTAACTGGTAATCGCCTTGAGGCTTACCAAAAAATTTGTGAATTTTTGATTCAAGGATGGCGATCGCTTGGGGTGGAATTGCAATATGGTACAGCAGGGCGGGGCTACATTCACAACCCTAACTGTTTTGGTACTGCGACTGGTGCAGATTTAGTTTTAACCGATGGTGGTAAACTCATTGGTAGTGCCCAAATGCGACGAGGTGGGGCGATTTTGCAACATGGTTCTATCCGTTTGCAACCCGATGCTAAATTATTTGCTGAGGTATTTGGTGCAGAATCTTTTACATCTGTGCAACTACCCCAAAGCTTAAGTATTGAAAAGATTATCGCCGCCTTGATTGCTGCAGCTACTGATTGTTTTAAGATCCAGGTAGAACTACAACCCCTTACTGAGAATGAGTGGGACGAAATTTTATCGCGTTGCTGAATTACAGCCATTTTCAGGTAAGGGACTTCCAAATAAAAAAATATACAATCTGCAGGGTGCGTCAGAGCGAAAAACTTTTGACATAGCTAGAAATTATTTGTACTGACGCACCCTACTGTGGATCATTTAATTTCTGGAAGTCCCTAAATAGACCACAGGGTAGGGGCGCAAGGCCTTGCGCCCCTACGAAGATCTGTGGGTGGTCGCCGAGATACCTGCAAAGTATATCAGTACATGGCTAAAACCTTGATTTTTCGTTACGAAATTGGTATTAACGTAGCCCAACAAATTCATATTTTCACTCAGCAACGCCAAAAATCTTAACCTAACTAATAGTTGACTTTGCAATTACCCCCAACTCCAACCCTGATGGATAGTTACCATCTTCCTTGATTTGCTGAATTTCCGCATCGCTAATCCGCAAATTTAACTTTTGCGCCAAGGTTTTCACAATGTCTCCCCGGTCAATCACACCAGCTACAGCACCAGCGGGAGAAAGCACGGTGATCCGCTGTAACTGTTCATTTTCTAGCTTGTTAATTACCTCAGCTAAAGAAGTTGACTCAGCAACAGTAGGTATTTCTGTCAAGGGATGGACAATGCTTTGTAAGGTTTTGGTTTCCCATTCACTTCTTTCGACTAAACGCCAGTCGTCAATGGAAACCAGACCCCGATAACGTCCATCAGCAGCAGCAAAATAAACCTCTGTAGCGGCGGTGTTTAATAGGTATAAATCAGCAAAAGCACGCAATGTCTGGTTAGCATTGACTACACGAAAATCGCGGGTCATCGCATCAGCAGCTGGTACCTTCAACAAGGTTTCTTGCAATGTCGTCACGTTGTCATAGCTTTTGGCGTTGCGGATACCAAACCAACCCAACAGCACAATCCACAAACCCAAAGCCAATTCCCTGGTCAAGAAATCGATAGCAAATCCCAAGGCGATCGCAGTGTAACCTAAAATTTGTCCCGCCTTTGCTGCCCAGTGTACAGCTCGAAAGCGGTTTCCTGTTACTTGCCATAATACTGCTTTTAATACCTGTCCCCCATCCAAAGGTAAGCCGGGAATTAGGTTAAATAGACCTAAAACTAAGTTGATTCTCGCCAAATCTCCAACCATTTCACTGATATGGCTGGTTTGAGGTAGTATATTACTTAGCAGTCGCAACAGGACAAACAAGGTGATACTCACCAACGGACCTGCGATCGCCACCTGAAACGCTTTTCCTGGAGTTTTCGATTCTTCTTCTATAGCAGCAATGCCGCCAAATAAAAACAGGGTAATCGAATTAACTTTAATCCCTTGCGATCGCGCTACCAAACTATGACCCAATTCGTGTAATAATACTGACGCAAATAGCAACAGTGCCATCACCATCCCCGCAATCGGGGCGATCGCATTTCCCCATTCTTGGTAAGATACCCCAAAGTTCAGGGTTGCTAACCCTAAAATTACAAACCACAAAGGATCTAAAAACAGAGGAATTCCAAATAAAGACCCAATTTTCCAATTTGTTTGCATTACATTTTCCTAAAACTACATATTTCCTACCGTTAATTATCTAAACATTATTAATTACTCCTTTATACATATTTTCTGCCTTAATCAAAGGACTTATACTAATTTGTCATAATATACTTTCCCTGCTTGCGGCGGATCAAATATAGTGTATCTTCATAGAAAACCGATATTATTCCTATAGCCATCCCAATTAGATAGATTGAGATAGATTGTGAAAAATACCAGTGATGGGTGTCAACCTGTATGCAGTTTAGCAACTCATAGACAGATTTCTATATGCTGGACTGGTTCAGACGCTCTAACCTCTAGGATAGACAATTAACGCTACTTAATCACGCTGATCAAATAAAAATAATATTCCTCTCCAGAAAGTTATATTTGCTTATGGTATGTAATAAAATATAACTTGATGCAAAGCCTATCCAATCTTCTCGCCAAGTCTTGACCAAGAGTCATATCATGTCCGCGAGCTTACCCATAATACCCGCAATGTAGAGACGTTACATGTAACGTCTCTACAGACTATTTTATTACGGTCATATAACCGGACATGATATCAATAGTCAGACGGTTGTTTTGATTTTTTGCAGCTGTCTAATGACCAATAACCAATCACGACCCTCTCCTCTCCCAGACGCTACGCGAAAGCTAGCGCCCTTTATTGGCGCCAATCTACTCAAATTAGCAATATTTTGTAAAATACTGATCTCTTCTAAATCGCAAATTATGATAGGGTGAATTTTACAACGTAGCAAGTAGTCTTATATTGCTGAGGGAGACAGTATGCTTTTGCAAGCTTTTTATATGGAAAGCATTGATGAAATAGACACTGTAAATCTTCCCCAAGGTGAAGTCATAGCTCGAAAAATTGCCAAAAATTCCTCATTAATTCCTACATTTATTATATATGCAATATTTTTACCTATATTGATGATTGTATATTATTGTAATCATAAAACTGGAGAGATGATGCATAATTTCATCTTCCATTTTATTCTTAAACCTATTCGATGGACTTTTTATCAAATACTTTATTTTCTTTGTAATAGTGTGAGAAAACTGGCTTAAATTCCAATACCGTTGGGTGACATACCACTCCCAATACGATTTTTTTTTTGAGCCGTGAATAAATTTCCCGATCAAACCACAAACCCATTTTAATTATTTAAAAGACGCCCTAGTAAGCTTTCTAGGGGCGCAAGGCCTTGCGCCCCTACTTTTGCAGGAAAAAGAACCATTATCTGTTATGAGAGTGACATGAAATTTATAGTCTCTCTCATCTTAAATCTACAGACGACCGATGTTAGTCAGACCTAAAACGATACCAATTCCGATAATATGGCCAAAAGCCATAGCACCGACAAATGCAGGAATACTTATAGGGAGAATAGGTAACTTAGGTCCAACTTGGGGATATTGAATCTTCAAAGTTAGCAAAACAGCTATGATGCTACTGACGCTAATCACAATCCCCACTGTTGGAGTCCATATAGGTGTGGTAGGAACAGAGGCTGCTGCTAGTAAGATTGATGAAATCAAGCTTTTGTCTCCTGAATTGAAAAATAAATGTAATCCTACAAAATTATAGAATCTATTAGGAGAAAATTCATTCAAAATTCTTGGCAAAATAGAGATTAATTTTTTTGATTATCTAAATATCTCTAGTAGTCTGTCAATTTTGTTTTGAGGGATTTTTGGTAGTGTGAGCGTCTCGCTCACGCGGGCAAGATGCCCGCACTACAGTCCATCATTTTTATCTTGACAGAGTACTAGTAGTGGACATCAACTCCATTGTACTATAACGGATGAAAAATTAATTCTTCAACTCAAAACTCAGCACTTACCAGTTTTTCAAGCTAGCCATGCGGATTAAAATTTGCGGAATTACTCAACCATCACAGTCTGTAGCGATCGCCTCTCTGGGTGCAACAGCCCTAGGATTTATTTGTGTACCCACATCACCCCGCTATGTGAATCCAGAAAAAATCCGTGCAGCGATCGCACAATTACCGGAAAAAATTGACAAAATTGGCGTATTTGCCAATGCCAGCATTTTAGAAATCAATCAAACAGTGATTGATTCTGGTTTGACTGGTGTGCAGTTACACGGGGATGAATCACCAGAATTTTGCTCCCAACTGCGTCAAGCTCTGCCCAAAATAGAAATTATTAAAGCCTTAAGAATTCGCAGCCTTGAGCATCTTCAGGTGAAAGATAATTATACCAAATATATAGATACTTTGCTCCTAGATGCCTATCATCCCCAGCAGCTAGGTGGTACAGGACTAACCATAGATTGGAGTATACTACAAAACTTTAGCCCAAGTTGTCCTTGGTTTTTAGCTGGAGGGCTGACACCAGATAATGTTGTCGAAGCCATCAATCAAGTTAACCCCAAAGGCATTGATTTATCTAGTGGTGTAGAACGGGCACCTGGCGACAAGGATTTAGACAAGGTGGCAAAGTTATTTGCTGTCCTTCAAAACCTAGACTCCTGGCGAAGTGGGGAGGTGGGGGGACAAGAATTATCACCATTGACCATTGACCCACCACTCACCACTTAAAAGAACCCTACTTGGTGGCGAATTAAGTTAAAGAATTCCTCACGGGTTTTTTGCTCCTCTTGGAACACACCAACCATTGCGCTGGTGACAGTCCAAGAACCGGGTTTTTGCACACCCCGCATTACCATGCACATATGAGTAGCTTCCATAACCACGGCGACACCCTGGGGTTCCAAAATAGTCTTAACTGCTTCAGCAATTTGACGGGTCAACCTTTCTTGTACTTGCAAGCGGCGAGAATACATCTCAACAATCCGAGCCAGTTTACTTAATCCCACAACTTTTTGGTTAGGGATATAAGCAACATGCGCTCTACCCATAAACGGCAACATATGATGTTCGCATAGGCTAAAGAAATTAATATCCCGCACTAACACCATCTCGTTATGTCCTTCATCAAAGATGGCACCATTAACGAGTTCTTCTAGAGATTGATTGTAACCACTGGTAAGAAACCGCATCGCCTCTGCTACACGCTTGGGCGTTTTTAGGAGTCCTTCGCGTTCGGGGTCTTCTCCGACACCTAATATTATTTGCCGTACGGCTTCCGTCATTTGCTCTATGTGTTCTTCTTTAGGCGGATGCAAATCCGGTTCTCGTCCATCATGGGTATTGCGATCAGGTCTGGGATTGATGGTATCTGCCAAATCGGGAATTAGCGGAGATTGAAAGCAATTGGAACCGTTGGAACCAGCGATAGTCATGATGTCAGTCTTCGTTATGCTTGGAATTAGTTAAGAGTTAAGAGTTATGAGTTAAGAGTTAGGAGTTATGAGTTTTCTTCCTCACTTCTGACTTTTAACTTCTCACTCGACTTTTAGAGGACGCCCGCACTGGGCATTAAAGTTAATTCATCAACAACTGCCTGTTTTGGTAACAGCACTGTGTAGAGAATCGACTGAGCCACAATTTCTGGCGTTAACATTTTTGAACGGTCAAAATTCACATGGACTGTTTCTGTATCCCAAAGTTCGGTATTGACAGACCCGGGACAAATAGCAGTGACACGAATACCGTGGGCACGTTCTTCTTGTGCCACGGTTTGAGAAAGAGCAATCAGACCAGCTTTGCTGACGCAGTATGCGCCCCAACCGGCAAAGGTTTGCTTTCCCGCAATAGAAGCAATATTGATAATGGTGCCTATTTGACGATCGCGCATTCCTGGCAAAATTCCCATGATGCACTGAAACACGCTAGTGAGATTTAAGTTAATCACTTGTTGCCAGTCTTCTAAAGGGGTTTCGCTCAAATTACCCGTGTAAGCTATTCCAGCATTATTTACTAGAATGTCTATGTCGCCAAAGTCATCGGCGATCGCTTGTATTTTGTCTTTTACTTCCCAGACACAAGCTAAATCGACAGCATAAGCTTTTGCTTCTACTCCTGTCTCCCTTGCTGTTGCTGCAACTGCCTCCAACTTATCAATAGAACGGCTGACTAAGGCAACATCTATTCCTGCCTTTGCAAACGCCAAAGTAGTTGCTTTCCCAATTCCACTACTAGCCCCAGTAATTAGGGCTTTTTGTCTCTGCTGAAAACTCATAAAACTTCGGGATACATGTGCAAAACCATTTAGCGCTCTTAATTGTCGCAGCACTCAAGCGCAACTACAAACAACCCCTCAAAATTAGTGACATCGAGTAATAGCACCGCTGTGCAGAATTTCTGATTCAAAGTTCAAAAAGCTTGTATTATAAGCTTTTCAATTGTTTTGAATGGTAGGTTTGTTTCCATTGTGCTGTAATAGTCTGACAAGAATGTTAAAAATCTTTAAGCAACCAAACGAATTATAGCACTGCTGGCATATTGATCGATCATGTCCACTCGTTTTAGAGGTTTTAGTGGGCGGCTTCGGTGAAAACACCAATTTTGCGGAATTTTTCATAGCGCAGTTGGCGTCTTTGTGCAGCAGTTAAGCGGTTGAGTATATCCAAATTTTCCAATAGCGCCTGTTTGAGGGTTGTAGCTGCTTGGAGTGGGTTAGAATGAGCGCCGCCGATGGGTTCAGGTAATATCTGGTCAATAATGCCCAAATTTTTGAGGTCATGAGAAATAATTTTCAGAGCCACAGCCGCTTGGGGAGATTTGCTAGCATCTTTCCACAAAATAGCGGCGCAGGCTTCGGGGGTAGCAACGGTATAAACGGCGTGTTCAAACATCATTAGGCGATCGCCGACACCAATACCCAAAGCGCCACCAGAACCACCTTCACCAATTACCGTGCAAAGAATTGGCACATCGAAGCAAAACATTTCTCGCAAATTATAGGCGATCGCTTCCCCTTGACCTTGATGTTCGGCTTCGATACCCGCCCAAGCTCCGGGGGTATCGATAAAAGTGATAATTGGCATGTTAAACTTGTTGGCATGTTCCATCAATCGCAGTGCTTTGCGGTAGCCACCGGGTGAAGCCATACCAAAGTTGCGGGCGACATTATCCTTAGTATCCCGACCTTTTTGATGTCCCAGGATCACCACTGGTTGTCCGCCCAAACGACCGACACCGCCAACCAAAGCCGGATCATCACCACCACAGCGATCGCCATGCAACTCCATCCATTCATCACTAATAGCCTGAATGTAATCGAGCGTACTAGGGCGTCGGGGATGACGAGCAACCTGTAAGCGCTGAGAAGGCGATAGATTACTAAAAATTTCCTCGCGCAGCTGCATAGCGCGTGCTTCTAGTTTACGAATTTCACTAGAAACATCCACACCATTTTCCTCTGCCAGCGCCCGAATCTGATCAATACGCGCCGCGAGTTCTGCTAGCGGCTTTTCAAAATCCAAGAGTAGCGGTTTACGCTCGGTAGTTGTCATAGTTGGGGATTAGGGATTGGGGATTAGGGATTGGGCATGGGGCATGGGGCATTGGGCATTGGAAGGGGATTGGGGATTGGGGATTGGGGATTGGGCATAAGCAAATAATACTACCATGCCCCAATTACCAGTAGCTAAACTAGCAGTGGTCTAAATCCATGCTTAACTGACACCTGACCTATCTGCTCCATTTTGTCTACGGTAATCTGATTGCGCCCCCAAGAAAAGTTCGTATATAACTTCTCAAATTCTAGGAGCATGGATTCGGCAAAACAAGCAAACAACTGACGTGCTGGTACTTCCATATTGACGATTTTCATGATTTTCCAGTCAATATCCAGTGAATGCTCTACTATTCCACCATTTAACACATATACATCAGGATGCTGAATTTTTGTCCCTAAATTTTTAGGATACCCACCATCAATCAACAGACTTGGTTGTTTGAAAACCGTGGGGTCAATTTCCAGTCCTTTAGGCATACTGGCAACCCAAACTACAATATCAGCTAGGGGCAGCGCCTCTTCTAAAGCCATAATTTTACCCCGCCCCAATTCGGCTTGTAACTCTAGCAGCCGTTCTTGGTTCCGGGCTATCAGCAGCAGTTCCTTGACATCTGTTTTTGCATCTAACCAGCGTGTGACTGCACTCCCAATATCCCCAGTTGCGCCACAGATAGCCACCGTCGCACTTTTAAGATCAATTCCCAGTTGTTTCGATGCTTGTTCTACCTGGCGAGAAATAATGTAGGCAGTGTGGGTATTGCCAGTAGTGAAGCGTTCAAACTCTAGTTTAATGTTGCGGACTTGACCAAATTGCTCTAAGTTAAAATTTTCAAAAATAATTGAAGAAAACCCGCCTAAAGCCGTGATATTAATGCCATGTTTTTGAGCATGGGCCATAGCATTGAGAATTTTCCGCGTTGCCGCCTTAATCCGGCGATTTGCTAGCATTTCCGGCAAAAAGCAAGATTCCACATACCGCCCTTCTATGGTCTGCCCTGTCACACTGGTAACAGTAATATTATCAACAATTTGGGGTGGGGCGCTGCACCAAAAATCTAATCCTTGATCAGCATATTCTGGGTAGCCCAATTCTTCAGCTACCGCTTGAGCGTGTTCTAAACTAGTCAAATGTCCAATTAGACCAAACATGTATTGATGTATTAAGTGCGTGCTGCGTCGAATTAGTATAGTTGGGAGTTAGGAGTGAGGACTTAGAAGTATAACTCATAATTCCTCACTCCTAGCTTTTTTAAGCGGCAGTAAGTCCGTAGGCTGACAGGCGCATGATGTCACGAGTGCTGAAGCCAATATTACTTAATGCTTCTCCGTAGCTAATCATGAAATCTTCTACCAAAGCATCTTTTTCCATGCCCAAGATTTTGGCATCGGCTTCCACTTGATTCAGCATTTTCCAAACAATGGGGAGGTTTTCGCGATTTGCCTGTTCTAGTTCCGTTTTAGAATCGGCAAAATTTGCTTCTAACCAGGCTTCTCCAAAATTCAAATGTTTGTATTCATCTTCGACCACACTTTCCGTGATTTTGCGGGCAAAATCATCAGCCACAGGAATGTAAATATTGTATGCTGCTATGGCAAAGCATTCAATAATCAAAGACTGAATCAGCAAGCAGGTGACGACTTTACCTGCTGCTGCTGCTGTTTGGAAGTTTGCATGTAATCCAGCGAAAAATTCCTGGGCAAATTGGAGATCTGGCACTACCTTAAGATTGCGTCCACAAGCTTCAAATCCTTTCTTGTGGCGATTTTCCATCTTCGATAAGATAATTAGATCATCGTGATTGTCCGGCAGCAGTTGGGCTAGTTGGATGTAATTCTCATGGGCTTCTTGTTCTCCTTCAATCACAATCGCATTAATACGGCTGTAGGCGTCTTTGTAGATGTCACTGTGGAAATCAATTTCCGATTGAGTTGCAAGCTGCTGCATTCTATCTTCACCCCTGTAAACTTGAATCATTTGATACCAAAATTAAATTTACCCCATGAATTTAGGGTAACGATCACTGTGATTTAATTTAACTTAACAAGTCACTATGTTATAGATTAGCGGTTGCTGGGGGCGATGCTCTAGTACAAGAAAAACAAATACTAGGAAGCAAAATTCATGTCCAAATCAAATGGGAATCTGAAAGGAGCCAATTTTCTGAGCTTAGGAGTCCTACTACTGGGGGCTGTGATTGTTTTACTACCCCTGTTTGTCGTCTTCCTTACTTCTTTTACTCCAGGAGGAGCAAGTGCAGAAGGTTTAGCCAAAAATAACTGGACTTTCGCTAATTACCGGGATGCATGGGATCGGGGTAAATTTTTGTTGGCGTTTGCTAATTCTACCTTGGTAGCGATCGCCGTGACGGGGTTTCAGATTGCGACTTCGGCATTGGCAGGTTACGCCCTGGCTAGGTTAAAATTTCGGGGTAGGCAAGCCCTACTGCTGATTGTCTTGGCAACTTTAGTGATTCCCTTTTCGTTGTTGGTGATTCCCATCTTTTTGGTATTGAAGTGGGGACACATGATCAATACCTATTGGGCGCTAATTTTACCAACAGCTGTGAATGGCTTTGGGATTTTCCTGTTACGTCAATATTTCCAGACAATTCCCGTGGAGTTGGAAGAAGCAGCAGCGATAGACGGGGCCAACAGGCTGCAAATTTTGTGGCGAGTCATGTTACCTCTAGCCCGTCCCGCTTTAGTGACGCTGTTTTTGTTCACCTTTATCGGCGAATGGAACGATTTGTTTAAGCCCTTAGTCTTTACCACCCGTCCAGAATTAAGAACCGTGCAGCTAGCCTTGGCAGAATTTCAGGAGCAATATACCAATAATTGGCCCTTGATGATGGCTGCAGTGACAATTACGACCGTACCAGTCATGGTGTTATTCCTCATCGGTCAGCGCCAGTTTCTTCGCGGGATTGCGACAACGGGAATGAAGAATTAGATGGTAGGGGCACGGCGTCGATTTGATAATTGTATATACCAAAAGATTGTGGATGCCGTGCCCCATACCCCAATACCCTTGGTGTGAAGACAGATGGTAGGGAACGTCGATTTGATAATTGTATATACCAAAAGATTGTGGATGCCGTGCCCCATGCCCCAATACCCTTGGTGTGAACACAGATGGTAGGGAACGTCGATTTGATAATTGTATATACCAAAAGATTGTGGATGCCGTGCCCCATACCCCAATACCCTTGGTGTGAACACAGATGGTAGGGAACGTCGATTTGATAATTGTATATACCAAAAGATTGTGGATGCCGTGCCCCATGCCCCAATACCCTTGGTGTGAACACAGATGGTAGGGAACGTCGATTTGATAATTGTATATACCAAAAGATTGTGGGTGCCGTGCCCTATGCCCCAATACCCTTGGTGTGAAGACAGATGGTAGGGAACGTCGATTTGATAATTGTATATACCAAAAGATTGTGGGTGCCGTGCCCCTACTATGCCCCAATACCCTTGGTGTGAACACAGATGGTAGGGAACGTCGATTTGATGACTGTATATACCAAAAGATTGTGGGTGCCGTGCCCCTACTATGCCCCAATACCCTTGGTGTGAACACAGATGGTAGGGAACGTCGATTTGATAATTGTATATACCAAAAGATTGTGGATGCCGTGCCCCATGCCCCAATACCCTTGGTGTGAAGACAGATGGTAGGGAACGTCGATTTGATAATTGTATATACCAAAAGATTGTGGATGCCGTGCCCCATGCCCCAATACCCTTGGTGTGAAGACAGATGGTAGGGAACGTCGATTTGATAATTGTATATACCAAAAGATTGTGGATGCCGTGCCCCATGCCCCAATACCCTTGGTGTGAACACAGATGGTAGGGAACGTCGATTTGATAATTGTATATACCAAAAGATTGTGGGTGCCGTGCCCCATGCCCCAATACCCTTGGTGTGAACACAGATGGTAGGGGCACTGCGTCGATTTGATAATTGTATATACCAAAAGATTGTGGATGCCGTGCCCCATGCCCCAATACGCTTGGTGTGAACACAGATGGTAGGGGCACGGCGTCAATTTGATAATTGTATATACCAAAAGATTGTGGATGCCGTGCCCCTACGACATATTGCATTCCAGTCTAACATCCCTGTATTATCCTATGCCCCATACTTCGGCTTCGCTCAGTACAAGTGCCCCATGCCCCATGCCCGCAGACTGCAGTCACCGTAATAACCCGGAGGAAATTCAGCCTGAAATATGAAGTTTTTGTAAAGCTCGCCTAATTTTTGCGTAATTCTTGGAAAGCAAGGTGATAAGTAATTAGGACATCGCAAGACCAGTTGACTTATCTACCAAGTTTTTAGGAGCGTAAAGTGTCATGAGTAATCAAACAGCACAGCAGTTACAAGACGATACTCAAAACCAATCGAGCCTAAGCCTGAATAACACTGAAGTTGCTGAGGCGATTGGAAATGAAGATGAATCAGAAGACAATTGTATTGACGCTGCTCAAGCTGAATTGAATTATACTGTTGGCAGCCAAGAAGCTCAGAATTTTCCAGCTTCAGTTGTGCCTCCTAATATGGAGCTACAGAATTTTTGCTGGTGGGATGACAAGGAAAAAAAGTACAAATGTATTTGAGATTTCTGTTTATATCATCTCAACTTAAACGCAAGTTGCCAATTTCGATGTAGTCTATCTAAATTTTGATCTGAATGAATTATATGGGTAGGGACACAACATTTTGTGTCCCTAATCTAATTTGGATGTATACTCAACTCTGTTATCAATGGCTACAAGTAGGTCGGAGCAAATAAACATTACAGGCTTTAGTCGTCATTGGTAATTGGTCATTTGTAAGGATTTCAGACATATTTACGTTTCGTAATATAGTTTTGTTTATTCCCTAGGTGCGGGGGTTAACCATTGTTCAGCTATTCGTATTTTTTAGTGAGGTGCAGTATCTGTTATGAGTAATTTTTGGGTCTGGTTTAAAAGTCTAGGAATTGCAATATGTTGTCCAATAGCTTTTTGTGCAAACTCAGCTATTGCCCAAATTACCCAGGATGGGACTCTACCCACTAATTCTCAAGTGACACCACAGGGAAATATTATCAATATTGAAGGTGGAACCCAAGTAGGAAGCAATCTGTTCCACAGTTTTAAGGAATTTTCTGTCCCTGCTGGTAGTACGGCTTATTTTAAAAATACAGAAAATATTCAGAATATCATCAGTCGAGTAACGGGTAAGTCTATTTCTGATATTCAAGGGATTCTCAAAGCAGATGGAACAGCCAACCTGTTTCTGATTAATCCCAACGGAATTGTTTTTGGTCCCAATGCTTCTTTACAAATTGGCGGTTCATTTCTAGCGACTACGGCGAGTAGTCTGAACTTTGCTGATGGTACAAAGTTTAGTGCCACAGATCCCCAAACCAGACCCTTGCTAACTGTAAGTGTTCCCATTGGCTTACAATTTGGAGCAACTGCGGCTACCATCATCAATCAATCTCAAGCAAAAAGTCCAGATGGAGTAACCAATAGTTTGGGATCTCCCGTTGGTCTACAAGTGCAGCCTGACAAAACATTGGCACTGGTAGGCGGTGATATCATGTTAGAGGGCGGAAACTTAACAGTAGCATCGGGACGAATTGAGTTAGGAAGTGTTGCTGCTAATAGTTTGGTTACTCTCAATCCAAATAACCAAGGTTGGGTTTTGAGATATGAAAAAGTCCAGGATTTCCAGAATATTCGATTCATCCAGCGGGGAAGTGATGATGGTTCTCAAGTTCCATCTCAGGTAGAAGCTAGTAACAAAGATAGTAATGTAGGCAATATCCAGGTGCGAGGTAACACCGTTGAGCTAACCGGCGATAATGTTATATTAAGCACTCAAACTACTGGTGCAAAAGATGGCGGAGACTTAACGATTAATACCAGCAAATTAATTCTTCGGGATGGCGCTACAATATCTACTAATACCAGGGGCAGGGGTAATGGAGGAAAGTTGACCGTGAATGCCACCGATTTTGTTGAAATAATTGGTAGTTATTTCAACAAAGATAATACTGTTTCACCTAGTGTATTGTCGAGTACAAGTTTTGTTGCCGGAAATGGGGGTGAAATAAATATCAACACTGGGAGGTTGCGTCTCCAAGATGGGGGAAGAATAGCAACAGATTCGACTGGAATTTTTTCTAATAATTCAGAATTCATAGCAGGTATAGGAGCAGGAGGAAATTTGACTGTGAATGCCTCTAAGTCAGTAGAACTCATTGGAACTTCAATATATACTCCCAATGTTACCAGTGGCTTGTTCGCTAGGACTTATACTTCCGGAGATGCAGGAAAAGTGACAATTACCACAGGAGAATTGATCGTCCGGGATAAGAGTACAATATCTGTCAGATCTGCCAGGAGTGTATTTTTCAAGAATGTACCCACTCTAGGGAAAGCAGGCGCTCTCAATATAACCGCTGGCTCCATCCTCCTAGATAACCAAGGAACACTCACATCTAATAGTGATTTAGGTCAGGGTGGAAATATTAACCTGCAGGTGCAGGAGTTCTTACGGATGCGCGGTAACAGCCAAATCACCACTAATGCCGGCACAGCACAGGCTCCTGGCGATGGCGGTAATATCACGATCAATGCACCTAATGGCTTCATCATCGCCGAGCCTTTAGGAAATAACGATATCACAGCCAACGCTTTCTATGGCTCTGGCGGTAAAATCACAATCAACGCTAATCAAATCTTTGGGTTTGTAGTCCGCACTCGCGCTGACTTGGAGCGGTTGCTGGGAACACAAGACCCAGATAAACTAAAGCCAAGCAACCTCCCAAGCAGTGATATCACGGCGTTTTCTCAGCAAAACCCTTCATTAAATGGCACTATACAAATCAACACACCCGATGTTGACCCCAGTAAAGGATTAGTGGAAATACGCGAAAATGTGGTTGATATTTCCCAGCAAATTCTTCCTATCTGTCGTTCTCTGGGAAAACTCTATATGGGTTCGTTTGTCATCACGGGTCGTGGTGGAATAGCAGCAGGTCCCTCAGAGCCATTGACGGCTGATGCAGTGCTGGCAGATTGGATTACGCTGGAGGGAGAGAATCGTGCTGGTGATATCAACGACAAGGTGGCAATTCAACAGCCGAGCAAAATAGAAAATACATCACCAAAAGATAATTCTGTCAATCCCCCTACTGAAATTGTCGAAGCCCAAGGATGGGTGCTGGATAGCAATGGTAATGTGGTTCTGGTGACTCAAGCAGCCACTGTTACCCCCCATAGCCCAGCCATGAATACGGCATCTTGTCCTGTAGCCTATAATTAGGGATTTGTTATTTGTCATTTGTCATTTGTCATTTGTCATTTGTCATTTGTCATTTGTCATTTGTCATTTGTCATTTGTTATTTGTCATTTGTTATTTGTCATTGGTCATTGGTCATTGGTCATTTGTCATTGGTTATTTGTATTTAACTCCCAACTCCTAACTCCTAACTCCTAACTCCTAACTCCCAACTCCTAACTCCTAACTCCCAACTCCTAACTCCTAACTCCTAACTCCTAACTCCTAACTCCTAACTCCTAACTCCTAACTCCTAACTCCTAACTCCTAACTCCCCAATCCCTGGTCACTGAGCGGAGCCGAAGTGCAATCCCCAATCCCTAATTAACTTCCTGAATTTGCAGGCGAACGGTGTGTTCCACGGCGCCACTAAGTTGTAATTCCATGACTTCACCGCCGAGGGGTTCTAAGCAACTGAGGAGCGATCGCAGGTTTGGTGTACTTGCACCAGTATCAACATACAATCTATCGGCTAAATTACTGATGCGTTTCCATGTCATATATAATTTGCCTATGGTTTGTTCTATCTGAGAAGCTTGATTTACTAAGTCCGCAGCTATGCTCAAACAGCCGATTCTTTGCGCTTCTTCTAAGGCTGTTTCAATATCTATCTCTTGTTCATTTAAAGCTTGGACTTGAGCGGCGCCTTTAAGATATTTTGCCAAATAACGCGCTTCTGAGGTTGCTTGTTTCAGAGTATCAACATCAGGATTGGCGGCTATGTCACGTTGTAAGGATTTTTGGTGCAATTCGGGCAGTTTTTCCATTTCCTTGACTAGAGGGGCGATGTAGCGCGGCGGCAAGGTGTTATCTGCGGCTTTTGCTCTGACGGGTTCCGGTAGCAAGTCAGAAGACATGGCTGTCCATTCGTCGCTGAGTTGACGGACTTCGCGCCGAGTAATGCGATCGCCTTTTTGCGCGGCTTCACTGACCATCTGTTGCACTTCGGGGACGGCTTTGGCGGTTTCGACAAAGGCGCGTTTACTAAAGTTATTGACTGCACCAGGGTCAAGTTTACCGTCTTCTATGAGGGTATCAGCACTGTTGGCTAATTGAATCCAGGCATAAGCTTGACTTTTGCTGATTTCCCGTTCCTTCAGCCATCGCAGAAAACCGGTACCGCGACCATCACCGCCCTTTTTTTCCCTGTCACGGATAGCCCGTAAAATGCGCCCCCGCCAGATTTCGGTTTGCAAATCAAAGCGATCGCATACTTGCCATGCTACATCCAACTGTTGTTGAAACTCCATCTCTGGAATCCCTTCATCTTCCGGATCGGGAAGTTCAAAGGTCAGATCCGCTGGCTGTTGGAGTGCTTCAGCCAGTTCATTCATCGAGTTGGTATATTCCACAATTCGTAGCTGAACTAGAGTGTGCGATCGGCTTATTATGCCATAATCTGTGTGCTTCAGGGATGAGGTGCAATTAAATTTCTCTGGTTACAGCATCTTCCTGTAAATAAACCACATTTGCCGTAGGGGCACAGCACTGCTGTGCCCTGAGAGTGTGGTTCAACTACGTGAAAACTGCTGTAATGTCATTGGGGATGGGGCATAGAGCTTCATTAATCTAGTTCTGAGGGAGATGAATCTAGCTCCGAGGGAGATGAATCTAGCTCCGAGGGAGATGAATCTAGCTCCGAGGGAGATGAATCTAGCTTGGAGGGAGATGAACGGAGTTTTGAGACCGGTTCACTTTCCTCTCGTTCCCAGCCTCCAGGCTCAATACAGTTCAGTTAAGGAAAATTGTCGTAGGGGCACGGCACGAATAAAATTGTCATTAGAACAAAAAATTTTGGATGCCGTGCCCCTACAGTGTATATCATTCGAGCCTAACTGAACTGTATTGCCTCCAGGCTGGGAATGTATTCAAGAGGCTCTGTCTCTTGTCAAGCTACTGGAGGCGGAGCCTTCCAGAATGGGTTAAGAGCCTAGAGGCTCTTAACCAGTCAAAGTTATTCATAGTAGATCACGGTGAGAAAAGAGAATAGCAAAAAATAAATCATCCAATTTGTTACTAAAATCGTAACCGCAATTTACCCTACTAAAAATACGTTATATAATCAGAGCGAAATATAAATAATATCTCTATTGACCTATTGACAATTTCAAAAATGCCTATTCACAGATAGCGCAGGCAGAAAGAACGGTATAAAAATTACTCATTGAGGTGAATAATGGGGAGTGCAAAGTCTCGCTCAATTGTTTGGTGCTGGCTACCGAATTTGACCCGTTACAGTTTAACAGTTTTGCTGAGTGTGGTAATGCTGGCTGAGTCTGTGGGTGCGACACCGAGAAATACACAGTTACAAATAGCGCAGCAGTCAGGGACGCCACAAGATGCAAATCGCGCTGCGGCGCAAAAAGCACAACAAGAAGCCTCTGAATTACAAAAACAGAATGCACCCTTATTAACTCAAATCATTCCTAAATTTGAAGAAGCCCTAAAATATTGGCGTTTAGCAGGCGATCGCCAAAAAGAAGCCACAACACTCAATGAAATTGCTAGACGATACTGGTTTCGAGGTGAATATCCCAAAGCTGTGGAATATGCTCACAAAGCACTACCTATTTGTCAAGCTTTAGGGGATAAAGAATGTGAGGGAGCAGCCACCGGTTTACTTAGCATGAGTTACGAGAAAATGGGAGAATATCAAAAGGCGATTGATCTCTACCTGCAAGTTCCATCACTGTTCCCTGAAACTTCCAATTTGCTACCTAGCATTTTTAGTAGCGTTGGACGTATTTACGGTGAAAAATTAGGCGCAAAACAGAAAGCACTTGATTATTACAACAAAGCTTTGGATTTCTGGAAACAAAAAGGTGATGTCGTCCAACAAGCTAATATACTTACATCTATTGGTGGTTTTTACTTATTTGCGTTAGGTGAAATCAACAAAAGCATTGAAATTCTCAAGCAAGCTAATACTCTCGATCCAGAATTTAAGAGAGATATACCATACAATTTGTTATACGGGTCGTTAGCCAGCTCAAGTTGTACAGATCAATTAGCATCATTAAAAAAGCCTCCCGATATTGAGCAACCAAAGGATTCGTCGAATCAATCCGCAACCCCTAATTCTGACGCAGTTACCAACAATAATATCGAAGAATGGAACCAACTAGTTCAAGAATCGCGCAAGGAAGAGATTCTTCAAGGTGAGGTAAGTTTTCTAGAATTTATTGCTGGTTTGGGATACGAACCAATCGGGGAATATCCAAAAGCTTTTGAAGTTTATCAACAAACGCTAAAACTAAGGCAAATAATGGGTGAAAAACCCGCAGAAGCAAATACCCTTACCTCTATTGCTAATATTCTAAACAAGCAAGGTAAAAAACAAGAAGCAATTAATTTTCTGAATCAAGCGTTAGACATTCAACGTCAAATTAAAGATCGTTCACCAGAAGCAGATACTTTGAATACTCTCGGCGATGTTTACTTGTCTTTAGGTGCAAATTCTCAGGGTTTAAGTGCTTATAATCAAGCATTATCTCTATCGAAAATTCTTGGTAATCGCTCGACACAAATTAGTACTCTTACCAATATAGGTAGGTTTTATAGGGACTTACAAGATTACCCACAAGCTCTAAATTATTATCAGCAAGCCTTGTCTATATCCCGAACAACGGGAAAGTGTAATCATGAAGTTGGCTCACTAATTGGTATTAGTAATAGCCACTTGAATTTGGGAGATTATCAACAAGCAATTAAAGTTGGCAATCAGGCTCTAGATCTATCTCGTAATTTAGAGATTAATGAGTATAAATTAATCAACGAAGCACATGTACTTTCTATCTTCGCTAAAGTTGAGATTAAACAAGGAAATTATTCCCAGTCTCTAGAATACGCTCAAAAAGCCAGAAACCTAGCACTAAAATCCGGCTATAGGAACATAGCAGCTTATTATATCACGAGAACTGCTGAAGCTTACGCATCTCTCAAACAACCAGAAAAAGCCATACAAGCCTATCAAGAACAACTTGCTATTTATGGTGAAATGGGCTTATTTCCTGAACAAGCCCAAAGTCTTTACAATATTGCCAAATTGCAACGCCAAAACAACCAACTCCCAGCAGCCCTCACTGAAATAGATAAAGCAATAAAAATCATCGAGAACATCCGCCAAGAAGTTGCTAGTCAAGACTTACGAACCTCCTTTTTTGCCACCAAACAAGATTATTATCAACTGAAAATCGACATTTTGATGGAACTGCACAAACAAGACCCATCAAAAGGATACGACGCCGAAGCCCTTCACACTAGTGAGCGTTCCCGCGCTAGGGGTTTAATAGAACTGTTAACCGAAGCCCGTGCAGATATTCGTAAAGGCGTTGACCCAAAATTGTTAGCAGAAGAACGCCGCTTACAGTGGAAACTCGATGCGCTAGCAAAACGACTTCAAGAATTACCCAGTAATCAAGAAAACCAAAGACCCGCCTTAAAAAAAGAAATTGAAACTCTGCTCAATCAACAAAAAGAACTACAAACAAAAATCCGCACCAGTAGCCCTAAATATGCTGCATTGCAATATCCCGAACCTTTAAAATTACCCCAAATTCAACAGCAATTAGATAAAGATACCCTGTTATTGCAATATTCTCTAGGAGAGGAACGCAGTTATCTTTGGGCTATCACTCCCAATTCTGTTGATAGTTATGAACTCCCTGGACGGGAAAAAATCAAAGCACCTGCAGGAAAATTCTCAGAACTATTGAAAAAATGTCAATACATCAACTGTCAGGGGTTATCCGCAGACCAAAAAGCCAAAGATTTTGCAGAAATTACCCAAGCAGCAACGGAACTCAGCAAACTTATTTTGACACCGGTTGCAGAGAAATTAGGCAAAAAGCGCTTGGTGATTGTCGCCGATGGACCATTGCAAGAAATACCCTTTGCAGCATTATCAGAACCACAGCCAGGGAAATCTAATTATCAGCCCCTCCTAGTCAACCACGAAATTGTCCATCTCCCCTCCGTGACCGCCATAGCCACCCACCGCAAAGATTTGCACAACCGCCCACCAGCGCCCAAAACCCTAGCCGTCCTCGCTGACCCTGTATTTGCGACTGACGACGAACGACTTACAGGTAAACCCCCATCCCTAGGGCCTGAACTCAACCTCGAACGCTCCAGCCTTCAACGTTCTGCAAAAAATCTTAACCGTACAGGATGGAACCGGCTACCGGGTACCCGCACAGAAGCCCAACAAATCTTAAAACTAGTCTCACCCGACCAAAGTCTGCAAGCCCTAGATTTTGACGCCAATTACAATTTCGTCACTAATCAAAAACTCAAACAGTATCGATTCATACTCTTTGCCACCCACGGCTTTGCAGACCCCATCAACCCAGAATCATCAGGAATTGTCCTCGCTCAATTCAACAAACAAGGCAAACCCCAGACACCAGGAACCCTGCGCCTCGGTGACATTTTTAACTTAGACTGGGATGCCGATTTAGTTGTCCTGAGTGCCTGCGAAACTGGTGTCGGTAAAGATGTCCAAGGTGAAGGGTTAGTGGGCTTGACAAGAGGATTTATGTATGCAGGGGCAAAAAGTCTTGTCGTCACCTTGTGGCAAGTCAACGATCTAGCCACTTCAGAATTAACGCCTCAATTCTACACCACAATGTTGCAGCAAAAAACATCACCTGCGGTTGCCCTGCGTCAAGCGCAGCTCAACCTCTGGCGACAAGACACATGGCGAAACCCCTATTATTGGGCTGCTTTCACCTTGCAAGGCGAGTGGCGATGAGCAGGGGGGGCTGGGGCATGGGGCATGGGGCATTGGGCATGGGGCATTGGGGACTGGGGACTGGGGACTAGGGACTAGGGATTAGGGACTAGGGACTAGGGACTGGGGACTAGTACTCTGTCAAGATAAAAATGATGGACTGTAGTGCGGGCATCTTGCCCGCGTGAGCGAGACGCTCACACTACCAAAAATCCCTCAAAACAAAATTGACAGACTACTAGGGACTGGGGACTGGGGACTGGAGACACTTCGGCAAGCTCAGTGCATCGCTGGGGAAGATAGGGAGAATAATAACTCCTAACTCATTACTCATTACTCATTACTCATTACTCCCAATCCCCAATCCCCAATCCCCAGTCAGTTCAAATATTTACTTTGAGGAATTAGTAGCAATGAATAGGAAATTTCTCGCTCTTTTTTTGGTTGGAATTCTTAGTGCTATAGCTTTGGGTGGTTGGACATCTGTACAAGTAAAAGCACAGGACAAACCACAGCAAAGCAACACACCCGAATTCATCAATGCTGAACAAGCAGGTGAATTTAAGCTCGAAGGTGATGGTAAACCTTTTATCCCAGATGGTTTGGGACGGGCGGCGAAACCTAACGAAGGCGACTCTAGAGGAATTATTGGAGTTATAGATAACCGCATTCCCATGACTAGCAGCAAATATCCTTGGTCAGCAGTTGGTCGAATCAAAGGAACGACAGCCGATGGCAGTGGTTATTATTGCACAGGCACGTTAATCGACGCTAATCTAGTTTTAACTAATGCTCACTGCGTTATTGACCCCGAAACTGGTAAATTAAGCACCAGAATCCAGTTTCTGCCCAACGTCATCGATAGGAATTACCGAGACGTAGCAGAAGTTAAACGAGTTTTTTACGGTACAGATTTCAGCCAAAGCAGCAATTTGAGTTCTCGTGACTGGGCAATTCTGAAACTTAATCAGCCTCTAGGTCGCAAATACGGCTATTTAGGCTGGAAATCTCTACCTTCTGCCACCCTGATTAGCAATCGCAAAGCTTTCTATTTCGTAGGCTATTCTAAGGATTTCCCTAACGAGAACTATCAAAAATATTTCAGTGCAGGGCCGGGATGGACGGCAAGTTTTGAGGCTGGATGCAGTATTGTTGGAGAAGAGAGTGGTTTTTTATTACATGATTGTGCCACTGCTGGCGGTTCTTCGGGTGGTCCGATTGTGGCTGTGATTGACGGCGACCCTTACATTGTGGCTCTGAATAATGGTGAAGCCAAAAATCTCCGCACTGGACAAGATATCATCAATTTTGCGGTGAAAGTTTCGACTATCGAGCAAGATTTGCGGAGAAATTCGAGATAGTTTCTAGTAGTCTGTCAATTTTGTTTTGAGGGATTTTTGGTAGTGTGAGCGTCTCGCTCACGCGGGCAATTTTGTTTTGAGGGATTTTTGGTAGTGTGAGCGTCTCGCTCACGCGGGCAAGATGCCCGCACTATAGCACTTCCTATTCAGATGAGGTACAAAATTGTATCACGCGATGTAGGGGCACGGCACTGCCGTGCCCTTACCGATGTACCTCACTAGGGCGAGAAACGCTATACAGTCCATCATTTTTATCTTGACAGAGTGCTAGGGTGCAAGGCAATACTGCTCGGTTAACGAATGTAGAGACGTTACATGTAACGTCAAGACAAGGGTTTCACGCTTTGCGATTTTCAAAACCTACGCAGTATTGGGGTGCAAGGGATGGAAAGATGGGAAGATTGGGAGAAGTATTGGGTTTAGAACCTCAAGCTTCCCACTAATCCAGTCCCCAAAAAATGCTGATCACCCTCGCTATAGTCGCTATACTAGCTTTTTACGTCGCCTTTAACCTTGGTGCTAACGATGTTGCTAACGCAATGGGTACCTCTGTCGGTTCCAAAGCTGTCACCCTAACGCAAGCGCTAATCATTGCTGGGGTGTTAGAGTTTGCTGGGGCAGTATTATTTGGGCATCAGGTAACCGAAACCCTAGCCACAAAAATTGCTAATCCCGCTTTATTCGCGGCTACACCACAGACGTTTGTATTGGGGATGGTGACAGTGTTATTGGGGTCTGGGGTGTGGCTGATGATTGCCACTACCAGGGGTTTGCCTGTATCCTCTTCTCATGCAGTTGTGGGTGCGATCGCCGGATTTAGTTGGGTCGCTTTGGGAGTCGGTGCAATTGATTGGTCATCAATTGGCAAAATTACAATCGGCTGGATTTTAACACCGTTAATTAGTGGTGCGATCGCCGCTTTGTTTTACACTCAAATCAAACACTGGATTTTAGAGCAACCAAATCAAATAGCCCAGTTACAAGAATGGATTCCCTGGTTGAGTGCGCTGCTGTTGGGGGTATTTGGCATCATTGTCCTACCTTCTGTGACTCAACCGCTAACCAATTTTTTAATTGATCAATTTGGGTTAAACATACCCGCTTATGACATCCCCCTATTAACAGGTGCTGTAACCACATTTGCACTAACCCTTTACATTTGGCGACAGTTGCGAGCTTGGAGAGATAAGGGGTACGAGGAAAAAATTTCTGACTCCCCAATTCCCAACCCCATTGAGCTTGTATTTGCACGCTTTCAACTGCTCAGTGCTTGCTTTGTCGCCTTTGCTCATGGTTCTAATGATGTGGGAAATGCGATCGCTCCATTAGCGGCGATCGTTTATATCAATCAAACTGGTAGCGTACCCACAAATGGTTTAAATATCCCCCTTTGGATTTTAATCCTTGGTGGTATCGGCATTGTTAGTGGTTTAGCTATCTGGGGTAAAAAAGTTATCGCCACAATTGGCAAAAATATCATTACTTTACAACCTAGCAGTGGTTTCTGCGCCGAACTCGCCACCGGTACCACCATCCTACTCGCCTCCCGGCTAGGTTTACCCGTGTCCACTTCCCACGCCCTAGTTGGCGGTGTTGTGGGGATTGGACTGGTGCAAAATATAAATTCCATTAAATTCGCAACTTTACAAAACATCGCCGCTGCTTGGCTAATTACAGTTCCCGCCAGTGCAGTTTTAAGTGCTGCTATTTTTAGTATTGTTCGGATTTTCTTCCTTTGAAAGCTCCATCAACGGAGATAAAAGCTCCATCAACGGAGATAAAAGCTCCGTCAACGGAGATAAAAGCTCCGTCAACGGAGATAAAAGCTCCGTCAACGGAGATAAAAGCTCCGTCAACGGAGATAAAAGCTCCGTCAACGGAGATAAAAGCTCCGTCAACGGAGATAAAAGCTCCGTCAACGGAGATAAAAGCTCCATCAACGGAGATAAAAGCTCCATCAACGGAGATAAAAGCTCCATCAACGGAGATAAAAGCTCCATCAACGGAGATAAAAGCTCCGTCAACGGAGATAAAAGCTCCGTCAACGGAGATAAAAGCTGCGTTGATCAAGTTGTAGGGGTTTAGCAATGCTAAACCCCTACGGGGCTGTGACTATTAGGAGTACTTTCTGAGTATTTCCAGCACTTTTTGGTAATATTGTGTTCTGCCTTGTTGTTGAAATAGATCAGCAGCTTTGGTTCTTGCGTACTTAACGTGCTAAATTTTTAATTACAGTCGATAACTTTGTTTTAAAATCAAGGCTTACAGGCGCTTATAGCCAAAATTTTAATCATCAGACCTAAAAGGCAGTAAATAATGGCTGTCATCTTATCCCAGCAAGGAGTTCAAGCTTATTTTTCAACATATTTAGCACGCTAAGTACGCAAGAACCCTAGTAGTGCGGGCATCTTGCCCGCGTGAGCGAGACGCTCACACTACCAAAAATCCCTCAAAACAAAATTGACAGACTACTAGGACTGATACTATTTCACCACAACCCTGATACGCATAGATTTCTCGTAGGGGCACGGCACTGCCGTGCCCTTACCGCCGTGCCCTTACCGCCGTGCCCTTACCGCCGTGCCCTTACCGCCGTGCCCTTACCGCCGTGCCCTTACCGCCGTGCCCTTACCGCCGTGCCCTTACCGCCGTGCCCTTACCGCCGTGCCCTTACCGCCATGCCCTTACCGCCATGCCCTTAGCGCCGTGCCCTTACCGCCGTGCCCTTACGCGTAAAGGTGTGCGCCCCAAAAGTGTGGTTTATTTACCCGAAGTTACTGGTGAACCGATTTTTTGTAGTCAAGTTGCCTTATAATTACGGAAAACATATGTTTAATTTAAAACTGATAAGTTTTCCGTTCCAGATAATAGTGAAAACTGCATACAGCAAAGACAGATGAGCATCATCATTTGCCCTGGAATCCATGAGCCAGCCTTAACTGAGAGCTTTATATCAGGGTGTTTAGATCGAATTTCTGAGCGGTCAACCAGTAAAAATACAGAGAAAATACTCACTTTTCCTGGACAGGGTTATTTGACGTTATCCGCATTTCACATTTTGCATTTTTTGGGCGATCGCCTAAAAGATAGGCTAGAATCCCCAGTTATATTCATTAGCTTTAGTGCTGGTGTAGTCGGGGCGATTGTCGCCGCTTCGGGATGGCAACTTTTAGGAGGTAACATTAAAGCATTTATTGCTATAGATGGCTGGGGCGTACCACTTGTGGGTAATTTTCCCATACATAGGATGAGCCATGATTATTTTACTCACTGGAGTTCATCTTGGCTCGGCGCTGGGCAAGATAATTTTTATGCCGAACCTGCAGTTGAGCATTTATCGATGTGGCGATCGCCTCAAACCGTACAAGGTTGCTGGGTAGACCCGTCTTTGGGAGTTCCCCCCCCAAGCGATCGCCTCAGTGCTGCGGAATTTTTACATTTGCTCTTAATGCGCTATCAAGAAAATAGTCCGGAAAACAGATTTCGTGACTAGGAGTGAGGAATAGGGAGTGAGGAGTTATCAATTATGAGTTATCAATTATGAATTATGAGTTATAAAAATTCTCCCCCACTCCCCCATCTCCCCCACTCTCCCACTCTCCGACTCTCCCACTCTCCATCTACCCTAGTAATATATTTAAGTATCTAATGTTTCCTACTGAACCTGCTGCTGTGAATAATGGGTTTGGCTCACTGGTAAAAAACCGTGCTTTTTTGCTCCTGTGGATTGGGCAACTAGTTTCCCAGTTAGCAGATAAGGTATTCTTTGTTTTGATGATTGCCTTGCTCGAAAATTATCCACCTCCTGCAGGATTGGCACAAAACACCATGTACTCCACTTTGATGGTGGCGTTTACGATCCCAGCGATTTTGTTTGGTTCTGCAGGTGGTATCTTTGTTGACCGGTTGCCCAAAAAGCTGATTATGGTTGGCTCGGATGTCGTGCGTGGGCTATTAACTTTATTAATTCCGTTTTTACCACGAGAATTCCTGATACTGTTGATACTCACATTTGCCATCTCCACGGTGACGCAGTTTTTTGCACCGGCGGAACAAGCAGCGATTCCCTTGTTGGTGCCACGGGAGAATTTAATGGCAGCCAATGCGCTGTTTAGCAGTACGATGATGGGAGCTTTAATAATTGGCTTTGCAGTGGGCGAGCCAATATTAAGTTGGGCAAAGAGCTATCTGGGACAAGAGTACGGTCAAGAATTGATAGTTAGTGCATTATATTTGTTATCGGGTGCGATTATGCAGCCGATTCATTTTCAAGAACACAAATCAACTGCAGAGCGACGCGCTACAGGTAAACCTTGGGCAGAATTTACAGCAAGTTTGCGCTATTTGAAGCAAAACCGGTTGGTGTTGAATGCTATGCTGCAACTGACAACTTTGTATTGCGTATTTGCAGCATTAACGGTACTGGCTATTAGATTAGCAGAAGACTTTGGGTTAAAGGAAAAACAGTTTGGTTTTTTCTTAGCAGCTGCTGGGGTAGGTATGGTATTTGGTGCAGGGTTTTTAGGTCACTGGGGTGATAAATTGCATCATAAACCCTTACCCTTAATTGGATTTTTGATGATGGCGCTGGTTTTAGGGGTCTTCACTTTCACTCACAACCTCTTGCTAGCGCTAGGACTCTGTGGGTTATTGGGTGTGGGTGCGTCCCTAATTGGTGTACCAATGCAAACTCTAATTCAACAACAAACACCACCCACAATGCATGGTAAAGTATTTGGCTTTCAAAATCATGCCGTAAATATTGCCCTGTCCTTACCCCTAGCAATTACAGGTCCGTTAACTGATACTCTCGGTTTACGCACTGTCCTGGTGGGAATGAGCCTTGTTGTTGCGGCTGTTGGGGTTTGGGCTTGGCAAAATACCCGTCGAGTACTGCAAGATTTAATATGAGTTTCTTTCGCTGCAGTTGGGCAAAATTTTCAGTATTTTCCCAAATCTAGGACTTACGCACTGTACAAATTAATCATTGTGTGCATTTATCAAAATCCTGAGTTTCAGGCTTTGATTAATCATTACTTTGATGGTAAATAGATCCACGCTATGCAAAACCCGAAACCCCCAATCCCCAATCCCCAATCCCCAATCCCCAATCCCCAATCCCCAATCCCCAATCCCCAATCCCCAGTCCCCAACATTAAAATATAAAGATATATAAGACTTTAATGAAACTTTTCTATTAAAATGAAATCGTGACTACAGAATTTCCGCATTAACTTAGCTATTCTCTGAGGTTTGACAGTGCGTTCACGAAGTGTGCCCGGAGGAGATTCGCCTTCTCCAATCAGTCTCCCACAAACTGAGAATCACTTGCAGCCCTTTGCTGCTAACTCAGCCCCCGTAGCTCCCACACGCGCCTCTGGTGGTTTTGCTCTGCTAGATAGTCTCCTGCGTCACGGTGTTGAGTATATTTTTGGTTATCCCGGTGGGGCAATTCTGCCAATTTATGATGACCTCTACAAGGTAGAAGAGACTGGTAGTATTAAGCACATACTTGTGAGACACGAGCAAGGCGCATCCCATGCTGCTGATGGTTACGCCCGTGCTACTGGCAAAGTGGGTGTGTGCTTTGGTACTTCAGGTCCAGGGGCAACTAACTTGGTAACGGGTATCGCCACCGCCTACATGGATTCAATTCCGATGATTGTGGTGACGGGACAGGTGCCACGGGCGTCAATTGGTACGGATGCGTTTCAAGAAACCGATATTTACGGGATTACCTTGCCAATTGTCAAACACTCTTATGTAGTGCGCGACCCGAAGGATATGGCACGGATTGTAGCCGAAGCTTTCCACATCGCTAGTACGGGGCGTCCGGGACCGGTTTTAATTGATGTCCCTAAAGATGTGGCTTTAGAACAATTTGATTATGTGCCTGTGGAACCGGGTACGGTGAAGTTACCTGGCTATCGCCCGACGGTGAAGGGAAATCCCAGACAAATTAATGCAGCCATTAAATTAATTCGTGAGAGTCGCCGTCCGCTATTGTATGTGGGTGGGGGTGCGATCGCCGCTGCTGCCCATGAGGAAGTTAAGGAACTAGCTGAGTTATTCAATATCCCCGTCACCACAACTTTGATGGGTATTGGCGCCTTTGACGAACATCATCCTCTGTCGGTGGCAATGTTAGGGATGCATGGCACCGCCTACGCCAATTTTGCTGTGACTGACTGTGATTTGCTGATTTGTGTCGGCGCCAGATTTGATGACCGCGTGACTGGTAAATTAGATGAATTCGCCTCCCGCGCCAAAGTAATTCACATCGACATTGACCCTGCAGAAGTGGGTAAAAATCGGGTGCCAGAAGTGCCCATCGTCGGTGATGTGCGGAACGTGCTGCTTGATATCTTGCGTCGATGTAAAAGCGCCGGAATCAAACCGACACCCAACCAAAATCAAGAATGGCTGAACTTGATTAACCGCTGGCGGGAAGAATATCCTTTAGAAGTGCCCCACTATCCCGATAGCATCTCACCCCAAGAGGTGATTGTCGAAATCGGTAGTCAAGCCCCCCACGCCTACTACACCACAGATGTCGGTCAACATCAAATGTGGGCAGCACAATTCCTCAAAAATGGACCCCGGCGCTGGATTTCCAGTGGCGGTTTGGGAACGATGGGATTTGGTGTCCCAGCAGCTATGGGCGCGAAAGTGGCGTTTCCCGATGAAGAAGTGATTTGTATCAGCGGTGACGCCAGTTTCCAAATGTGTTTGCAGGAACTGGGGACGCTAGCACAATATAAGATTAATGTCAAGACTGTAATTCTCAATAATGGCTGGCAAGGGATGGTGCGCCAGTGGCAACAAGCCTTCTACGGCGAGCGTTACTCATGTTCTAACATGGAAGTAGGGATGCCAGATATTGAATTATTGGCAAAAGCCTACGGCATCAAAGGCATGGTGATTAGCAAGCATGAAGAACTCAAAGATGCGATCGCCGAAATGCTAGCACATAATGGGCCAGTAATTGTGGATGTCCGCGTCACCAGAGATGAAAACTGCTATCCAATGGTAGCGCCAGGTAAGAGCAACGCCCAGATGGTTGGCTTACCAAAGCAAGCACCAAAAGCTGCGATAGAACCAGTCTATTGCAGCCATTGTGGCGCGAAAAATGCTCCCAATCACAACTTTTGTGCTGAGTGTGGTACCAAGCTGTAAACTCGTAGGGGCACGGCACTGCCGTGCCCTTACACCATGCGATATAATTTTGTACCACATCTGAATGTGTTGGGCGATATTGTAAATATATCGGCTCTTCCGTACTTAGCGTGCTGAATTTGTTAAAAAATAAGTTTGAAACCCTTGCGTGGCTCCGATAAAAGCCATTATTTTTTGTATTTGAGCTACTGTTACTAAAAATCAAATTATAAACGCCTGTAAGCCTTGTTATTAAAGCAATTTAATCGACTTTCATTAATAATTAAGCACGCTACACACGCAAGAGCCATAATTTTAGACGATACATATTTTGGGTCTATTCAGAGTTTATGCGTAAAGGTGCAAGATGTGAATTATCGCCTAAGTCATGTAATTTGACTGGCATTGCCTAAAAATCCGAAAAATAGGATACTCATGATGTATCTAAAGCAAAACCAGAATTTTTCTGGTAATGACAGCGTTAGCACGCTCTAATTTTTATTCAAGCACACAAATCCCAGAGGTAGGCACTATGACTAACAACCCAGGTGGTTTTTCAATTGGCGGTTCAGCAGGTGGTAAAATTAATAACCTTCAAGGCGATAATAACCGCGCAGTTCAAGGAGACAATAATCAGGTAGTCCTGGGAGATGGAAATCAAGTCACACAACAAAACCAAGTAGGTGCTAATGCTGAAACTGCTCTCACTAAAGATGAGATTATCAAGTTGTTTTTAGAACTGGAAACATTAATTCAACAAGCAGGATTACCAGCAGATACCAAAGAAGAAGTAATTGAAGATTTAGGTGCAGCAAAGAAAGCCACAGACAAAGAAGAACCGAATAAAAACCGAGCATTAGAGCGTTTAACTAGTGTTGCAGACACACTTGATAAAACTAGTAAAACTGTAGAATCTAGTCAGAAAATTTGGACAATAGCTAAACCAATTATTACCAAAATTGCTCTCTGGCTGGGAGCGGCTGCAGGTTCTCATCTGTTGGGATTATAGAACTAAATTATAGGATTCCTAATTGATTTTTGAACATATACGTAGGGTGTGTTAGCGTAGTAACGCACCAAAGCCTTCAGATGGTGCGTTACGCTACGCTAACACACCCTACAGATATTACAGATACTTAGATTTTTGAAAAAATTAAACTAGACTACTATATGAGCCAGTCGCCTGATATTTCTCTAAACAAAAATGCACTTCAGGGGAATGAAAACACCGCACTTCAAGGGGATAAAAATCAGGCAATTCTGGGAAATAGTAACACCGTATTTTATGGGAACAATAACCAAATACAGTTTGTTGTTCCCATAAATAAGAAGTTACAGCAACAGCAACGCAAAATTCCTCCTCTATTACCCTATTTAGTCAACCGTAGCCAGCAGGAGCATGAACTAGAAAAGAGCATAAAAAAGTTAATGCAAAAAGCGCCACTCTCTCCTATAATCTGTATCATTCATGGAGATGAGTTTCAAAGCCATGACAAGTTTTTAGAACGTTTGCATACAGTTTTATTACCTAGACTTTTAGGACAAGACTCAATTAAAAAATATTATTTACCCTCTCCTCCAAAATTTAAGAATTACCATGAAATTTCAGATTACTTACGCAACAGATTAGCAGAGATAGTTATCAAACGTAATTCTGCTTCTCTAGAAGAAATTAATGGTTTTTTTAATAAATCTCCCATTCCTATTCTTATTCACACTTGTTTATTGACTGAACAATTGCAAAAACAAGAATCTGAAATTTTGCATAATCTCCTGAATTTTTGGCAGACATTGCCTATTCAGATTAACCAAAATTTAATAATATGTATATTGATTCAATACCAAACTAGGCGGAAAAAGCGTACTAAAAAATCTAATAAAATTAGCTTATTTTTGAGGTTTGTACGTTATTTTTTCAATCTAGATCGCTACCAGAGAGTCAATCAAAAAATTTCTCAGCAGATAGAATTACTTTCACAATCTAATTTTGATAAATTTAATCGTTTGTCAGGTCTTGTTTTACCAGAGCTAACTGGAATAAATCGAGGAGACGTTGAGGATTGGGTACGTATGGAATATACTCAAAATGTTATTGGAGAAGCAATGGCTGATAAATTGCTCAAAGAAATTAGAGAGTTGTTTTACGAATGGGAAGAAAAACACTCATCGAATACAATACCGATGGATGATTTAGCTGAGAACTTAATCAAACTGCTAAAATCTAATCTATCAGATGAGGGATAAATCACATGAAGTTTCCCTTTTATTCAGGTATCGGAAACCGTCAAAAATCTGAGTTACCAGTAACTCTACCTGTGTCTCCACGTTCTCAATTACTCCAGCCAGAGAATTATATTGCAGATGCGGGTTTAAAAGATGCGTGTAATGTGGCACTGTTGTTAGGACAACCTCTACTCCTGACTGGTGAACCAGGGACAGGTAAAACTCAACTGGCTTACAGTCTAGCATGGGAACTTGGACTTGGGGAGCCGTTGAAGTTTGAAACTAAATCTACAAGTGTTGCTCGTGAGTTATTCTATACTTATGATGCATTAAAGCGTTTCCAAGATCTGCAAAGTGGAGTGACTGAAACTAAATTTTTAGATTATATTACTTTCCAAGCTTTAGGATTGGCAATTTTACGCAGTAAAAATCCAGAGGAAGTCAAGCATTTACTACCATCAGAAATTATACATTCCGAGAAAGGGCGTTCTGTAGTTTTAATTGATGAAATTGATAAAGCACCCCGTGACTTTGCCAATGATTTACTCAATGAATTAGAATTGATGTATTTTCGAGTTCCTGAATTAGCTAATGAAAAAATTGTGGGAGATGCAAACTTACAACCGATTGTAATTATTACTAGTAATTCGGAAAAAGATTTACCAGATGCTTTCTTGAGACGTTGTATTTATTACGATATTCCTTTTCCTGAATTGGAGCGCCTGGGGGAAATTGTCGCTAATCGTTTAGGGATAAATGCTGGTAGTAGTCCTTTTTTACAAGCTGCTCTCAGTTTATTTTATCGGTTACGTTCTCCCCAAATTGGGTTGAGAAAAAAACCTGCAACTTCTGAATTATTAAGCTGGCTGATAATTTTACAAAAATTTACTCAAGAATCAGAAAATCCTTTAATGCAAAGGGAAGTAGTTTTTCGCACTCTGAGTAGCTTAATCAAAACTGCAGAAGATCAAGAAAAAGCGAGAAAAGTTGTAGAACAGTGGATACAGGAACAGAAAAAAACTACCCAGATTGGCTAAATCCTGATGTCTTGATGGCGTTCATTGATGAACTCAGGGAAGCAGGTTACAAAATTGGTATACCTCAATATATTGCAGCCCAGGATTTAATATTAATATTGATTGCTCAGGGAGAAAATCTAGATAGTCCAGAGCGACTAAGAAATTTTTTAAGTCCGATTTTTTGTAGTTCACCAATTGAGCAAGAAGAATTTCAGCAACGTTTTGACAATTGGGTGAAATTATTTAGCAACACCAATCTTTTTCAAGAGAAAGTAGATGTAGAAGCTGAAGCATTTTCCGCCGAACTAGAAACAGAACGCGCACACTCCTATCAAATTCAGCGTCTCATACTTCTTGTTATTGCTATAACTATTTTTATTTCTATTCCCCTATTTCCGTCCTACACAGAGAAGCGGTCTTTCATAGAACCACGACCAACACCAACAGCACCAATTCCCACACCAACAGAACCACTACCGACACCAACAGGGACACTACCAACAGTACCGCCAAGACTAGTCAAAACAGAACCGAGTAAAACACCTCCTCCCAGCTTGCCATTTAATTGGCGAATACTGTTATTTGTATTGATTATTTATCTTATTATATTTTTAGTCTGGCGACTGTGGTGGTTGTGGCGTGCTAACCTATTTCTGCAACGTCATAGTACAACACAAAAGCCTGAGCTACAAACAATTTCTATTACTGGATTTGAGGAGAAATTATTTCCCAGCCTTGTATTGTTAAAAATTGCTCAGAGTTTAAGACATCGCATCCGTGTGCCATCTAACGAAATTGATGTGAATAAAACTATTGATGCAACTCTGAGCCGGGGAGGATGGCTAACTCCAGTTTATCAAACTTATCAAGTTCTCCCAGAATATCTCTTTCTGATTAACCGCACTAGTTACCGTGACCATCAAGCGAAATTTATTGAAGGAATAATAGAAGGTCTAAAACACGAAGGAGTATTTATTACCATCTATTTTTTTGATGATGATCCACGAATCTGTTTTGCCGATGATGACAAAAGTTATCCATTAAGACTCAGAGATATTATCTCAAAATATAGTGAACATTCTCTGGTGATAATTTCTGATACAGAGAATTTTTTTAGCTCTATTAGTGGGGAATTAGAGCCTTGGGTAAATCAGTTGACTAACTGGGATAACCGGGCAATTTTAACACCTACACCAGTGGAAAATTGGGGGTATCAGGAATTAGAACTGGCACAAGAATTTATGATTTTACCCGCAACACTCAAAGGGTTAGAGGCGTTGAGTCAAAGATTGCGCCAGGGATGGGCGACTTATTTTGTTGGGGAAGAAACGCGAATACCTCTACCAGATGGGTTGCGTACACGTCCTTATTTTTGGATAGAACGTAATCCCCCACCAACTGAGCAGATTAATGCTATGTTGGACACATTAGAAAAATATCTTGGTAAGCATGGCTTTTATTGGCTGAGTGCTTGTGCTGTATTTCCAGAGTTGCACTGGAACATGACTATTTATTTAGGTAATGTGCTGAAAATCGAGTCAGGTGCATCTCTAATAGAAGTGTGTTCATTAACTGATTTAGCTCGTTTACCGTGGTTACGTTATGGTTATATGCCAGACTGGTTGCGTGTTTACCTAATTACAACACTTACCCCAGAGCAACAGCAGATAATTCGGACTGCGCTGCAAAATTTATTAATTACGGCTGTTCAAGGTTCTGTTAGCAAATTACAATTAGAAATAGCTAGACAATATCATCAGTTTCTGCCAAAATTAGCTAATCCAATTCTTTATTTATTATCTAAACAAGCATCTGTTAATAGTCAATTACGGGATTACATTTTTTTAGGCTTTATGAGAGGACAATCTGTACTGGCGATGAAAGTATCAGATGAATTTAGTCGCTCTCTACAAAATCAGAAAAGATATGCTTGGTGGAGAAAAGTATTAAGAAAGCTGGGAATAGTTGTTAAACCACCAATTCAAGAGCCGAGTTTTGCTAAATCACGAAACTCTAGTCCCTCGTTAATCAACCGCAGACAATTTTTGCAGCGCCTTGGTTGGGGAGGAAGCGGTTTAGTGATAGCAGTGGTGGCTGATTCGATTACGAAAAATACTAATACTAATACTAATACCTTACCCAATTCTAGCGCGACTCCTTTAAAAACTTTTGAGTTTGAAATAGTCAGAGTCAACGCACAAGGAAATATTACCAATAGAGACACACGTCAAGCAAAATCTTTCATGGAAGATTTGGGGAATGGCGTAACTCTAGAAATGGTGGCTATTCCTGGTGGTGATTTTATGATGGGTTCACCACCGGGGGAGAAAGGTCGAAGTCAATATGAAAGTCCACAGCATCCAGTAGCAGTTCCTGGATTTTTCATGGGGAAATATGAAGTTACTCAGGCGCAGTATCGAGCTATAATGGGGACAAATCCATCCAGTTTTAAAGGTGATAACCGACCTGTAGAACAAGTGAGTTGGAATGATGCGGTTGAGTTTTGTCAAAACTTAAGTAATATAACGGGGCGTAACTATCGCTTGCCAAGTGAGGCAGAATGGGAGTATGCTTGTCGTGCTGCGACTAATACGCCGTTTTATTTTGGTGAAACAATTACGGCGGACTTGGCTAATTATAATTCTGACTTCACTTACGCATCTGAACCTAAAGGTAAATATCGTCAGCAAACAACACCTGTAGGCACCTTTGCCCCCAATGCCTTTGGTTTGTATGATATGCACGGTAATGTGTGGGAGTGGTGTCAAGACCATTGGCATGATAATTATAATGGCGCACCTAGAGACGGACGTGCTTGGGTGAATGATAATGATAATCGAAATCTCCGGCTGCTGCGCGGTGGTTCTTGGAGCACCTATCCTGGTTATTGCCGTTCTGCTTCTCGCAACAACTACTACCCCGACAACCGCTCCTACAATATCGGTTTTCGCGTTGTGTGTGTGGGTGCGGCCGCGTGGATTCTTCGCCCTTGACACTTTAGCCCTTTTGCCCTCTGCACTTCTTCTCTTTGCCCTTTTGAAGTGTAGCGGAGCGGAGCGATCAATTTTTTTTAGAACTATGGATGTCAGCATCTAAACCATTAAATGTAATAATAGCATAGTTTGCTGATAATAATCATGTAAATTTTATTTACAGAATTAATGGAAGAATTGTCGATTATCCAAAAAACCTACGATTTAATCAAATGGTACATTCCAATTCTTAATCGGCTGCCCAAAAATCATAGATTTACCTTGGGCGACAGGATGATAAATGGATTGTATGATTCACTAGAGGGGTTGCTTGTCGCTCGTTATAGCCAAGAAAAATTCACTCAATTAGAATTACTCCAAAGTCACTTAGATATTTTACGCTATCAAACCCGGATTTTATTCGACTTTAATTTAATTGCCATAGACCGCTACGAATATGCAGGTAAATTAATCACTGCCATTGGCGTAGAGCTAGTACTCTGTCAAGATAAAAATGATGGACTGTAGTGCGGGCATCTTGCCCGCGTGAGCGAGACGCTCACACTACCAAAAATCCCTCAAAACAAAATTGACAGACTACTAGGAGGATGGCTCAAGCAACAAAGCAAACACTATAGCATTTCTCGTCAAGAGTGAGGTACACCCGTAAGGGCACGGCAGTGCCGTGCCCTTACACCGCGTGATCCAATTTTGTAATTATAGCGGTTCTCAATTGCATAGAATACAGATCATTGGTAGGGGCACAGCAATGCTGTGCCCTATTGTGTTCGGTAAAAGAATAACAGTATAGCACTGAACAGATAATTGACAACTGATACCGGCAGCACAACAAAAAAGCGCAACCCCAAGTTATCATCATCAAGTAGTTTTGATAACTATGTGATGTCCAAAAAAATTACTATAGGTTTAATCCTGCTGTTGCTGGGTACGCAGATTGGTGTTACCCAGCAAACAGCGACAGCGCAAACACCAACACCAGTTGCACCCCCAAGCACCACAAAATCAATTTGTCCTGCTCAACTAGGGTCAGCCGTAGATGCTATTATCAATCGTCCCCTATTTAGTCGCGTGCGTTGGGGAATTTTAGTACAACCCCTGTCATCTGGACAAACTCTTTACAGTCGAGATGCTCAGAAATACTTTACACCAGCTTCTAATACTAAATTGTTGACAACAGCCGCAGCATTGCAGCAATTGGGTGCAAATTTTCGCTTTCGCACCTCTATATATCAGACCGGTGATGGTGTTTTGCGTGTCGTGGGTAGGGGAGATCCCAGCTTAAGTGATACTCAATTGCAAGCATTAGCACAGCAATTGAAACAAAAGGGAATTACCCAAATCAAACAATTGATTGCTGATGATAGTTATATTCAAGGCGATATTGTTAACTCTACCTGGCAATGGGAAGACCTACAATCAGACTATGGCGCACCAGTTAGCAGCTTTATTTTAAATGAAAATGTTTTTAGCTTCAAACTGATACCGCAAGCCGTAGGAAAACCATTACAAATCGCCTGGACTGATGCCAACGAAGCCAGACAATGGCGGATAATTAATCAATCAGCAACAGTGGGGCAAAATCCCACATTCATTAACGTTACCCGCGAATTATCTGGAAACGTCTTGCGAATCCAAGGACAATTAACAGGGAATTCTGAACCATATTTAGTAACTTTACCTGTCGTTGATCCTAATTATTATTTTTTACGCCGCTTTCGCACTGCTTTAACACGGGAAAAAATTACTTTAGGCGCAACATTGGTATCAACTGGTGGTAATGAACAACAGGAAATAGCATTTGTAGATTCCCCACCTTTATCAGACTTATTGATGGAAACTCTCCAGAATAGTAATAATCTTTATGCTGAAGCCCTATTGAGAGCATTAGCTTTTCAACAACCCAGATTATCAAATAAAAATACCGCTGATATTGGCTTAGAAAATGTCAAAGCCAATTTAACTAAGTTAGGAGTTGATCCGACAAATTACGTTTTGGTAGACGGTTCTGGTTTATCACGTCGTAACTTAATTGCGCCAGAAGCTTTTGTGCAAACATTACGAGGAATAGCGAAAACACCAGTTGCATCTGTGTATCGTGCATCCTTACCTGTCGCCGGCAAAAGTGGGACGATCAAAAACCGTTTTCGCAATACATCTGCAGAGGGGATTGTGCAAGCAAAAACGGGTACTTTAACTGGTGCTGTTTCCCTATCTGGTTATGTGAATGGGACTAAATATGAGCCATTGGTTTTTAGTATTATGGTGAATCAAAGTGAACAGCCGGTGAGTGTTTTGCGACGAGCAATTGATGAAATTGTCGTGTTGTTAACACAATTGCAGCGTTGTTAATTGATGGTTACTTACGGATGACAATTGGTGTGCCAATCGATGCCCAGTTGAATAGCCATTTAGCGTGATTAGGCGCGAGATTTACACAGCCGTGGCTAACTGGAGTCCCAAATCTCCGGTGCCAGTAGGCTCCGTGAATTCCATAACTTCCTTGGTAAAACATTACATAGGGTACGTTGGGAACATCATAATTTTTCCCTCGCATTCGAGTAGTTTTAAATTTGGATTGAATCTTAAAAATACCGATGCGAGTGGGGGTAGATTTTTTCCCTGAAGAAATAGCGATCGCATAAACTGGCGTTCGACCTTTCCAAGCAATTAACCGTTGCTTTGTAAGATTAACTTGAATCCAGCGTTGATCGGATTGTTTTAGCGTTTCGATAGTTTTGATAATCGTTTGGTTCTGCGAATTTGTCGAGACTAGACTCGATCCCGGACTCGCAACACTCAAGGAGAATGTAGCAGCAGCAAGGAATATTTTTAAACCACGCATCCAATTGGAATCAATCAGGCTTTTCATCGTAAATAAACCTCCATAATAGAGTTTAGGGATAGTTTTGAGTTGGTACTTTAAAATACCCTAATTCTTGTATTAATTTTCTAGCTTGTTGAGTAATGATCTGCCAATTTCCATCTGTTACCAGTTGTTTGGGAAATAATTGACCGCTTAAACCAACTGCGATCGCCCCTGCTTGCAAAAATCCTTTAGCATTTTCTAGGGTGACTCCCCCAGTGGGAATCAGGGGAATTTTACCTAAAGGAGCTTGTAAACTTTTGATATAGTTAGCCCCTCCCATTGCTTCCACGGGGAAGACTTTGACACAGGTGGCGCCATGATTCCAAGCGGTGACGATTTCCGTGGGAGAGAGGGCGCCGGGGATGATGGGTATATCTTGCTCAACTGCTGCGTGAATCATCGCTGGGTCAACGTGGGGTGTGAAGAGAAATTGTGCCCCAGAGGCGATCGCTTCTTGCAGCTGCTGGACATTATATAACGTCCCAGTGCCTATGATACAATCTGGTAATTGAGAACGTAATTGACCGATTAATTCAGCAGGGCGATCGCTATTCCAGGTAATTTCAATGAGCCGCATTCCCCCAGATGCTACAGCCAAAGCCATTTGCTGTGCCAATTTCATTTGATCGGCGCGAATTACGGCGATCGCTCTTTGTTGTTGCAACTTTGATAACCAAACTTTAGACATTTTAACAAAAATCAGGATTATTTCAATGGGGATTTTTTCAATTGTCACTCCCTAAATGTTCAAGTGATAGGGGCGCAAGGCCTTGCGCCCCTACAATAGATTTTGAATTTGAGCAAAGCGACCGTCACTTTTTGACTAAAATATATGCTGTAGCATAGTCAGGCAATTTCTTGATATGCTGCCCAAAATCTTGTTGATTCTTGAAAATCCCTGCCAAAAAATCTAGTTGATAAAGATTGGGTAAAAATGCGCCGCCTGTATCAGCGATGACTCCCATTTGTAGGTGTTTTTTTCCACCTATAATCTGCTCAATCACAATTATTTTACCTAAACCAATATTGAGGACATCTCCAGCAAAAGTCACTCCTGGCTTGATAGAAATTTTTGCATCTATTTTATATCCATAACCTTTGATAGCATCAACTTTTCTAAAATACCAGTAACGCTTTTGTGCTGTCGCTTTTAATCCGCGAACGTAAGGTATTTCGTTATTTCTGTCTACATTAAAATAGGCTTGCGAGCCATCAGGAAAATTAATCAGGATTGTTCCCTGCATCAGGGCTTCTTCTAAGCCAGTTCGCGTTAGGTAGGCGATAGGTTCAGCATTGCCAAATTCTTTACCCCCTGGTTCATAAATCCCTGACAAAACATCCTGCTTTGTGTATCTAGTATAGAATTTATCAGTCAGCGCGTTGTCTTTTAAGCTATAAATTGCTGTATTAAAAGTAGAGGTTTTTTTCTGCGAACCTGGATGAATAAAAACAGCATATTTTGTAATTCGCAGTTGTTTTTGATTGGTAGTTTTTGGGTTATATGCAGACCATTTAATGACGCGAAAATGGGTGTTAATAAAATTAGGGCTTTGTAACCGAGTGGCTCGATTATTGGCAATATCCTCTTTTAAAACAGCAATCATAAAATCTAAGGTCTTGAGAATATCTGCTACGCTAACTCCTTGACTAGCAAGTATTCCTGTCCGGGAAATATCAGGGTCTTCTGTAGAATAATCTTGGAAATATTTTCTCGTATTTACGAGAACGCTGAGTAAATTTGCTTGATTAAAATTAACTTTCGTAGTTGGCAATTTTCCGACAGTGAAAACCTGATTACCATCAACGCTATATTTATAATTTTGTAACTCATCAATGACTCGATAGGCTGCAGATGCTAATATAGTTTTATTTTGTTTGTCTAGATTTTCATAACTTGTTTGTGGAGCAATCAAAGGATTAAGTAAAGTTGTGGTAATTATCTGAGCAGCTTTAATTGAGGCGAGGGAAATATCTGATTGAGACAGAGTAGAATTTTCTGGCTGAGTAAAAGATATATTCTGAGCAATCTGATGTTGTTGGGCTAGCTGTTGAGTTTTTGACTGCGTATATAGATGAATACTGCCTAAACTGGTAAGGAATAAGGTAGCAAATATTACAGATATGTGGAACTTCTTGCTGAAAAGAATACTCATATTTGGGAAATGAAATTGTATTCATACATAATAATTGCAATTTGGTAAGTAGCTATCATCAGATGCGTACACCAGAACACATAAAAAACTCCACCCACAAGGAGATGAAGTTTTAGGGCATATTAGGGCATGTATTGGGGCATAGGGTATGGAGAAAAGTCACCAATGCTAAAACCCGCTACTAAGTCGCCTCTTGAGCAACCTCAACCACCCACAAGGGGATGGATAAACCGCCGACTTCCAATAAAATATCACCCTGTGATTCCGTCGCCAGCCAGAGGAAAAAAAGCCAAATAATCTTTAGGCTGATCAATAGATAGTCAAAAGAATTTTGGAATAGTGTTATGCCTCTCTACAAACTTGAAGAATTTGACCATAACTACCGAGAAACCTTTGGTGGTGATGATGTTAAAGCTTTAGAACTCTATACCCAAGGTGAAGTGAGAATTGGCTCTGTCGCCGATGCTTTAGTTGACGAAAATGGACGTTTTCGGTATTTAGTTATCGATATTAGCTTAGATTCTGCAACTAAGAAAATATTACTGCCAATTGGTCTATCCCGGATTAATTATTCTGCCAAACGTGTCTATGTTGATGCATTGAGCAAACAGCAAATTGAACGCTTACCTGAGTACAGAGAAGAAACGATAATCAATGACGAATATGAAGAAAAAGTTCGCAACGTTTATCGTCCACCAACTGGCAATGTAACTTATGATCGCCATACATATACTTATCAGCAAGACCCGGATTTATACAACCTGAGTGACCAACATCATCAAACTTTTAGATTGTATGAAGAACGATTGATTGCGAATAAGAATCGCATCAAAACTGGAGAAGTAGTAGTTGGTAAGCACGTTGAAAGGGATACTGCACGGGTTTCAGTACCTATTCAAAAAGAGGGTGTTGTGATCGAACGAGTTCTACCTATAGCAGCAGGAACTGTAGTAGATCCCAATGAACTGAAGTTCCACGAAGGCGAAGTAGCACACATAGAAGTATACGAAGAAAGACCCGACATTCATAAAGAAGCATTTGTGCGCGAAGAAATCCGAATCAAGAAAGTAGTAGACCATGAAACTTTTGAAACAGAACAAGTCGTGCGTCGAGAAGAGTTAGATATTGATACAAAAGGTGATTTGCATGTAAATCAAAGTGGCAAGACTCAAAATGAATCACGGTAAATAATGAAAGGCAATAGTTAAGTTACGTAGGGTGGGCAATGCCCACCCTACAAATATTGAGATTAAAAAAAATCATATTTCTATATTCTATATAGCGATTATCAGTTAAGTGAGGTACAAAATTGTATCACGCGGTGTAGGGGCACGGCAATGCCGTGCCCCTACGGGTGTACCTTACTAGGGCGAGAAACGCTATAGTGTTTGGGCTTATTTTATATGTATAAATTGAATAAAAAATATTTCTTTATTCTCAATAAGCACAAAAAATATATTTCTTAAGATGACGATTTATTGAGGTAATTCAGTCGGCAGAAAGAGTGAGAATATTGTCTTATTTTTTATATTGGCTATCAGGAGATTGCAGGAAAAATGTGAGGTAAAGTAGAATGGTACTTCAGAAATTAGCAGATTTTGACCCCAACTACCGAGATGCTATTCAAGGTAAGGATATTAAGGGTCTGGGAGTCTATACAGAAAGCACGAATGAAAAAATTGGTACAGTTAGTGATGTTTTAGTTGATGAAGAAGGGCATTTTCGCTATTTAGTTGTTGACTTGGGCTTCTGGATTTTTGGTAAAAAAGTATTATTGCCAATTGGTCGTTCCCGCATTGATTATAATAGCAATCGCGTTTATGCCATTGGTATGACTAGACTGCAAGCCGAGGATTTACCTGAGTTTAGTGAACGTCAAAGCCTTGATTACGATTATGAAGAGAAGGTGCGCGGGGTATATCGCAATCCAAATTACTCTCAACAGACAATAGAAACATCAACACCTGTGGAAGCATCAGCCCCTTTGGGTACAAGTTATCAGCCGACAACTACACCCGCTTACAGCCGTGATACCTACACTTATCAACAAGAACCTTCTTTATATGCACTCAATGAACAGGATCATCAAACTTTTAGATTGTATGAAGAACGCTTGATAGCAAGTAAAATTCGCCATAAAACTGGAGAAGTATCAGTTGGTAAGCACGTTGAAACCGATACTGCAAGGCTAGCAGTACCTGTGGAAAAAGAGCGTGTGGTGATTGAGCGTGTAACGCCAACAAATGCAGGTGCTACAGTTCCTCCTGGTGAAGCTAGTTTCCTTGAAGGCGAAGTTGCTCGTGTGGAAGTCCACGAAGAAACTCCTGATATTCGCAAAGAAGCTTTTGTGCGGGAAGAAATCAGGGTGAAAAAAGTTGTGGAGCAAGAGACAGCTGAGGCTCAAGAAACTGTGCGTCGAGAAGAGTTAGATGTGAATCCTCATGGGTTCCCGGTTGAGGAACGCTAATTAACCTCATCAGTACACAGTTATGAGTAATAAATCATAAATATAGGACTTATGCGAGTCCTGAAATAACTTTAAATCTCATAACTACAGGACTTACGCAACTGGCACATATATCTTCTGTCTTGGAGGTCAACCGATTTTGGATTTTGGATACTTCTCTACGAGAGGCTACGCCAACGACTTAAGAGCGGGACGCTGCGCGAACGCTCAGTACAAGTTTTGGATTTTGCATTGACCCCGACCACAAGGGGAAAACAATTTTGGATACTTCTCTACGTTCGCGTAGCGTGTCGTAGACAGAGGCTACGCCAACGACTTAAGAGCGGGACGCTACGCGAACGCTCAGTACAAGTTTTGAATTTTGGATTAAATCTAAAATCTAAAATTCTGCGGAGCCTGTAAGGTACTGATACAGCAATTTTCATTTCTTTGAACCACAGATCCTTGTAGGGGCGCAACGCCTTGCGCCCCTACCACGTGGTCTATTTACCTCAAAATCATTGTAATAGACGTGGAAAAAATCTCAGAAAATTCTGCTACGCCCGAAGCTAATCATCAAATTACAAATGACTCTGTAGAAATAGCCAGATTAGAAAAAGTTGGGGACGAAAAAATTATTCGGTTACTAGAAGAGCGATTAGTTGTTAACAGGAATCCGCAAAAAATATTTGATGTCATTGTTCGCAAAAAAATCGAAACTCGGATGGTACAAGTTCCTGTTCGGCGAGAGAAACTAATCGTCGAACAAGTCAGCCCAGAACACAAACAACTAGCAGAAATTGATTTAAGTGAAGGAGAATTTTCCAGTGTTGATTTAATTAGCGATGAAATATATGAATTTGCCAATTTGGATGGTAGCTTAACGGTGAGTGGGTTGTTTCGCTCACCCAAAATTGCTAGTTTATTTTTGAATGCGATTTCCCTCGAAAGAAATCACGGCTGTCAGCAGGTGCGCGTGTCAATTGTTGTCGAAAATGAAGCCGAGCAAAAAAAATATCAGGAATGGTTTGACCGTTGTTCTAAAGGTCAAGAACCAAAGCCTGAAAAATCAGAAAAATAAACCGTTTATAGTACCGCCTTAGCGCCTAAGTTCGTCATCCTAATTGTAGGAACGAAATTCAACTGGGATCAACGAGCAAATTAAAATTCTCAGTTCTTAAATTGGGGTGTAAATTTTTGGCGCCTAGTCATTGCCCAAAATAACACTACAAACGTCAGCACCCCAGCTAAATATAACGGATAACCATAGGTTCTGGGATTAGATTGATGAATTATCATTCCTGCAATCACAGGACCTATTCCATTAGAAATACTTAAATAAGATGCGTTCAAGCCCATTGCTGTTCCTTGTTCTTGTGGTTGCGTATTTAGAGAAATCAGCGTGTTAATCATCGGCTGAATTAGAGAATTGAACAATGAGAATAATAGACTAACTACCACAAAATAAACAATGTTGGGAAAAACTGGCATTAAAGTAAACGACAGACTGCGGATAAATATACTAAAAAATAATATATTTACTATATTAAATCTATGTTTGAGAATAGAAATTCCCCAAGTCTGCATAATCACAGCTAATATTCCAAAAGCCAGAAACAATAGTGTTAAAGCACTATTGTTCTGCTTTAAAATATTAATAAAATATGGTTGAAAGGCATAGGTAAATATCGTAAAAGTTGTCCCAATACAAAAGTTGATGATTAGCAGAATACCAACTCTAGGCATGAACAGACCTGTGACTAAATTTTCTAAACCCAAATCGAAGATATTGTGTTTATTCTCAATCTTGTTTTCGAGGGTTTCTGGTAAAAAGAAAATTGTCATCAACAGGGCTACAAATGCAACCGCACCTGAAACCAAAAACCCTGCACCCAAAGAAATCTGCTGCGCCAGCAAACTGATGGCTGGTCCTAATACAAAACCTAACCCCTGAGCGGCTCCATAAAAACCAAACCCCTGAGCGCGGTTTTTGGGACTGGTGATATCAGAAACAATCGCCTGAGCAACAGACATATTTCCGCCGGTGATCCCATCCAAAAGTCGAGCCACAAACAGAATGAGTCCTGTGGTCGCAGTTCCAGCTATCAAGTTAGCAATCACAGTCCCTGCTAAACTGATAATCAGTAAAGGTTTTCTACCAAAGCGATCAGACAGTTTACCAATGACGGGAGTCGCAAAAAACTGCGCTATCGAGTAAATTGAAAATAACAAACTAGTCTCGAAATCGCTGAGTCCAAATTGTTTGCCATAAAGATAGATAATGGGAATTAAAATTGTAAAACTCAGGGAATTAATGAACGCAATTAAAGCAGTAATCCAAAAATTTCGATTCATAAACGATGAATTACACCAGTTTGTTGCTATTTAACTGTACTTATTTTTAAAATACTGACAGTAGAAGCATTGTAAACCTAGTTATGTTAACGAATTATAGTGATTTTGGCTACTTCCAATGAGATTTCGACTGAGGAGACCTTCGCGAAAGCAACCACAGCGTCTACTTCCACGAGTTCATATCAAGATTCAGGACGGACAGTTTCAGATTATGGGTATGGGCGCTTGGTACTCCTACTGGCGTGACCCTTACCATTTGCTACTGACGATTCCCTGGCCAGGCTTTTTGGTGCTGATTGCTCTGATGTATTTGGCTACTAATACAATTTTTGCTCTAGCTTACCAGGCTGGCGGAGATTGTGTTACAAATGCGCGACCTGGTTCTTTTTTAGATCTGTTCTTTTTTAGTGTGCAAACCTTGGCATCCATCGGCTACGGTGCGATGTATCCTAAAACAACTTACGCTAATATTATTGTTACCATTGAAGCAATGGCAGGTCTGATGGCAATTGCTGTCATGACGGGACTCGCATTTGCCCGATTCTCGCGACCTACTGCCCGTGTGCTGTTTAGTAATGTCGCTATTATTACACCTCACGAGGGAAGGCCCACGCTGATGTTTCGCACTGCTAACCAACGCCGCAATTTGATTTTAGAAGCGCAGATGCGGCTCTACTTGATGCGCGATGACGTTACCGCAGAAGGACAATTGTTACGTCGGATCTACGATCTGCAACTGGTGAGGAACCAGTCACCCGGTTTCGCGTTAAGTTGGCTAGCGATACATGTAATTGATGAATCCAGTCCTCTCTATGGAATGACAGCAGAATCACTCATCCAGACAAATACTACTATTGTTGTCTCCTTGAGTGGTATTGATGAAACAGTGTCCCAGGTCGTCCATGCCCACCATACTTACGGCTTTAGTCAAATATTATGGAATTATCGGTTTGTCGATATTATACACCACCCATCTGATGGGCATCGCTACATCGACTATAGCCACTTTCACGATGTCTTACCTTTGGACTAGGGACTGGGGACACTTCGGCAAGCTCAGTGCATCGCTGGGGACTGGGGACTGGGGACTAGGGCGTGTTTTCAAAGTCTCATATAATACTACAAAAACGCTGATACATATAGATTTCGCGTAGGGGCACGGCAATGCCGTGCCCCTACAGCTGGTATCATATCGTGTGGATTTAGAGGTATCTAAAAATTTATCCGGCTAAACAAATAGTGGCTCTTGCGTGTATAGCGTGCTTAATTATTAATGAAAGTCGATTAAATTGCTTTAATAACAAGGCTTATAGGCGTTTATAATTTGATTTTTAGTAACAGTAGCTCAAATACAAAAAATAATGGCTTTTATCGGAGCCAGGCAAGGGTTTCAAACTTATTTTTTAACAAATTCAGCACGCTAAGTACGGAAGAGCCGTACATCTTGGTGCTGGTTGTGGTGGGATTTATTTTCTTCTTGTTGTTGATTGAGGACGACAATAGAACAAGCGTAGGAAAAGGACATAGGATACACTTTGACATCTATATATATATATATAATTATCGCGCTGCTGATATTTTACGGCTGAAAAATTTGCTAGCAATAATTTTAGCTCTAGCGCCAAGTTATGAAAAAACTGCTGAGATACCTGAGTTTAGGACTCCTATCTACGATTTTGACCGCAACTCCTGGATTGGGGGCTGAACGCATTAGCTTTTTTTACCCTCCCTTTGGCGAATTTTCCTTATCTACCGATTCTTTGGAAATCTTTGCTAAAGAAGGTAAAATCAATGATGAATTAGCATTTTATGCTGATCGTGCTACTCCTCAACAACTGGCTCAACTCCGGGATCTGCTGCAACAGCGCTTCCAGGTAACACCTACTCTAGTATCTCAATTTACCTATTCACCTTTAGGTGAGGAGGTGGTGCGACGCCTGGGAGAATTGATTTTGACTGATTCGCGCCAGAACGGTTTCTATGCTATACGTGGCGCATTGATTGTAGCGGCTGCTGATCCCCAAGGTTTAACGGTGTTAAATTTTTTGCGTCGGTTTCCCAGTCAGAGTCTGCGGCTGAATTTCTCAGCAGGGCTACAAATTGTCAAAAATTTGTCAGATTTGCTCAAAACCAGGGATGCAGTTGTTGGCTTGATTCAACAACAGGCGAGCGCACAAGCAGCTAATGCAAATGTTGACTTCTCCCAAAAGGTAGATTTACGTCAGCCGGGAATATTTAGCCCGCAGAAAATCAGCTTTACTCTCGATGACCGATCCCGCGATCGCAGTTTACCTGTGGATGTCTATTTACCGCAAGTAGCAGCGAAAACCAGTCAAAACTCTCCGGTGCCGCCCTTTCCCTTAATTGTAATTTCTCATGGCATCGCCTCAGACCGCTATGCTTTTGTTTACCTTGCAAATCATTTAGCATCCTATGGTTTTGCTGTTGTTGTGCTGGAACATCCTGGTAGTAATGCTAAACGCTTTCAGCAATATTTTGCAGGTTTGGCTGGGTCGCCAGAACCAATGGAATTTATCAATCGACCAATGGATGTGAAGTATGTACTCGATGAACTCGAGCGTCTAGACAAGTCCAATCCTGACCTCAAAGGGAAACTCAATTTCCAACAAGTCGCGGCGATTGGTCATTCTTATGGTGGTTATACTGTTTTGGCCTTGGCGGGAGCAAAGATTAACTTTGAGAAGATTTATCGCGATTGTAATCCCAATCGATCCTTGAATGTGTCGGTTCTGTTGCAGTGTGGCGCTAATGATTTACCAAGAAAAGATTATCAGCTACAGGACGATCGCATTAAGGCGATCATTGCTATTAATCCTATTGACAGTACGATCTTCGGCGAAAGCGGCCTGCGTCAAATTCAAGTCCCGACAATGCTAGTAGCAGCTAGTCAAGATATTTTCGCCCCGTCAGTACCTGAACAGATTCAGCCGTTCACTTGGCTTTCTAGCCCCAACAAGTATCTAGTTTTACTCGAAAACGCTACCCACTTTACGGCCATTGCGGAACCAACTCCAGAGAATGATGTCTTACCTGTACCAGGCGCTTTGCTTGGGCCTGTGCGGACTGCTGGTTATTCCTATCTCCAAGCGTTGAGTGTAGCTTTCTTGCAAACCCATCTGCTCAATCGCCCCGAATACCGCCCCTATTTACAGCCATCTTATGCCAAATATATTAGTCAAGAGCCGCTCAATCTCAGTCTTTTGCAATCTTTAACGCCAGATCAGTTGACTCAAGTATTAAATGGATCGACTCCACAATCAGCCGCTCCAGCCTCACCTTAATGTGAGTTAGGGACTGACAATTAAAAAAATATCCAATTTGTAGGGTGCGTCAGAAGCGAGTAAGTTAAGATACAGCCTTTGCCCTGACTGGTTAAGAGCCTCTAGACTCTTAACCCATTCTGGGAGCAATACTGCGTAGGTTTTGGAATTTCTTGGTTGAGGCAAGCTCTTGGAGCAGGGGGAGAAATGGAGGCTGGCGTTGAGTTTTGCCTCCCCTGCCTCCCCTGCTTCCCCTGCTTATCCGAGCAGTATTGATTCTGGGAGGCTCCGCCTCCAGTAGCTTGACAAAAGGCAGAGCCTATGAGATCACATTCCCAGCTATGAGGCTGGGAACGAGACGAAAACGCAAACATAATCACGAATTGACTACAGGGATCAATGTATTTCTGCGAAAAATTGGTTTGGTGAGTGTTTGCACATTAAATCGCAAATATACTTACAAAAAATCCTATATAAAGTGTGAAAGATTATATTTTACCTAAGTGTCAAAGTTCTGATGAAAACAGTGGAAATTTGACAAACCTGGTGTTTCTCTAGGGTAAATGGCAGCTAGTTATGCCAAATGTCAAGGGATTTCCATATTTGACTAGTAGTATTCATAAAAACTTATATAAAAATATTTCGGATATATATAATATTATAAACAAGTATTAAGAAATACTTATTAAAAAAGATTGCGAGAACTTGATTTAATTGTTAACGTGTGTATGGCAACGATAAGATGAACGCTCAGATTGAGGAGATGTAATAAGTTATGAGCTATATCGATTCAGCCAATTGTGGGAAATGTTGATTTTTGGGTAGTAAATGACAGATTTATGCGGTTTTCTAGACTAATGAAGAGGAATTGCACATTAGCCCAGAAGTATGACTTGGCAACAGGCTTAAGATGATTTTGATTTTAGTTGGGATTGATGATTTGTCTGACGCTGTGCAGGGATGTGACAGAGAGCGCAGTAAGACTAAGATTTTGGAGGTAAAAACCAATGAAGATTCAAGGTAAAATAGCACTAATTACTGGTGCTTCCCGTGGGATTGGGCGTGCGATCGCCCTGGAACTAGCACAACAAGATATCAAGCGAGTCATATTAGTAGCACGCGATGACCGAAAATTAACCCAAGTAGCCCAGGAAATCGAGGCGATGGGAGTCGAAGCCACGATTTTGCCAATAGATTTGACTCAGACAGTTGAGGTGAATATTGCTGTTGCTCAATTGTGGCGCAATTATGGACAGATTCATCTGCTGGTCAATTGTGCGGGAGTCGCATATCAAAATTCATTTTTGCAATCTAAACTCCCCCAATTACAAGACGAACTGTCTGTGAATTTATTGGGAATGTACAACCTCACCAGTTTGATTGCTCGACGAATGGTCAGCCAACGGGAAGGGACAATTGTCAATGTCTCTAGCTTGATGGGGAAAATAGCAGCGCCGACAATGGCGACTTATTCGGCTACCAAGTTTGCAATTATTGGCTTTACCCAAGCCTTACGCCGCGAACTAGCTCCACACAATATTCAGGTCAAAGCATTACTACCTTCCCTAACAGATACAGACATGGTGCGGGACTTCAAATTATTTCGCTGGGTGATCCCCATGACTCCCCAGCAAGTAGCACAAGCACTAGTCGCCGGACTAGAAAAAAATTCCCCAGAAATTGTCGTCGGATGGCAAAGTCATTTAGCTATTTGGTGTCAACGCTTTGCACCTTGGTTGCTAGAGCAAATATTAAACATAGCAATGCCGCCACAGTCAAGTAGACAACAGCCTCAGCAAAACCTGATCAGGAGTCTTTTGACAAAATTCCATCGTTTTGGCGATTTACTCTGGTCAAGAAACATGCTGACTTTCGTCTCGGCGCGTAAGTCTTAACAACACCCCACCAACTCACGGCGCGGGAACCGCGCCCCTACTCCCCTCCTCGCTTGCGCTTAGGGGGTGGGGTTCACAGTTTCGCTAATTTCTTAACTAAATTAGGTGCTGGAATCAGATAATAAGATGTACCTTTGTTTCGGAGCAACTCGAAATGTTGACTGTACCTACCAATCTTCCAGATTTGCCCGAAATCATCGATGATTTACCAAATATTTCTGGTTGGGAAACAGAAGTGCTATCGGTAGTTAACCAGAATGCGCCTGTATTTTTGCCGACAACGAATATTAAACTAGAAGACATCAAGGCTGGATTTGCGATCGCCTTACACATGCACCAGCCAACTATACCCGCTGGACATAGTGGCGAACTCATCAGCAATTTGCAATATATGTTTGAACATCCCCATCAAGGGGATAATCACAATGCCGGGCCTTTTGCCTATTGTTACAGTCGTATCGGCGATTTTATTCCCGAACTGCTAAATCAAGGTTGTAATCCCCGTGTGATGTTGGATTACTCTGGTAATCTGTTGTGGGGACTCAGGCAAATGGGACGTAGTGACATCCTCGACAACCTCAAGCGCGTCACTTGCAACCCGGTCTATCAACCTTATGTGGAGTGGTTGGGTACAATGTGGAGTCATGCGGTGATTCCTTCCACACCAATCCCAGATTTAAAATTACATATCATCGCATGGCAACATCAATTTGCAGCAATTTTTGGTTGGGATGCACTGGCGCGAGTTAAAGGATTTTCACCTCCAGAAATGCATCTACCAAATCATCCTGATACCTTGTTTGCATTTGTCAAAGCCTTAAAAGAATGTGGATACCATTGGCTATTAGTTCAAGAACACACCATAGAAACAATTAGCGGTCAATCGATTATCAATAAACATTTACCACACCGTCTAATTGCCCGTAATTCCCAAGGAGAAACAATTAGCATCACCGCCTTAATTAAAACCCAAGGTTCAGATACTAAATTAGTTGCTCAAATGCAGCCCTACTATGAAGCCAAAACCTTATCAAAACAACAATTGGGAAGTGTTTTAATACCACCAATTGTCACCCAAATCGGCGATGGCGAAAATGGTGGGGTCATGATGAATGAATTTCCCAGCGCTTTTAAACAAGCTTGGTGGGATATGGTACAGAACGGGGGAGGTAAATCAGGCGTTGTTGGGTTGTGTGGTACAGAATATTTAGAATTACTTGCAGAAGCTGGTTGTAAATCTGAAGACTTTCCCGCTTGTCAGCCAGTGGGACAGCATTATATTTGGGAGAAAGTCTCCCCAGACAATTGTCAACCAGAAGCTGTAGAAAATGCCATTCAAGAATTAAAGCTAACCAATCCCAATTTTCATCTAGATGGAGCCTCATGGACTAATCATATCAGTTGGGTAAAAGCATATGAAAATGTCCTATCTCCTATGTATAAATTAAGCAGTTTATTTCACCAAAAATATGATACTTTGCTAGCAAATGACTCAGCAGAATCTATTACTAGAACATCTAATTATCGTCATATTCTGCTACATAATCTGTTGCTACAAACTAGTTGTTTTCGTTATTGGGGACAAGGTGCTTGGACTGACTACGCCCGTGAAATTTACCAACGGGGTGAAAATTTGTTTTAAGAGAGACTGGAGATTAGGGTGTGTTTTGAAACTACTTTGACACTCCCAATCCCCAATCCCCAATCCCCAATCCCCAGTCTATTTTCATCAAACCAAAGGCAATAATATTTCAAATTTATTACCCACACCAGGTTGGGAATGGAAATTTAATTTACCCCCATGTCTTGCTGTGATAATTCCATAACTTACAGACCAACTAGTTTCTTTATCAGCGCGTTTTTTTTCAGAAAAAGATTCAAGAATTTGCTGTTGTAACTGTTGAGACATAGCAGTACCATTGTCAGAAATGCGAATTAAAGCCCAGCGAGAATCTGGTGCTTCTGGTTTGGTTGCTGGCTGGGAAATAACTTGTGTAGTAATCTCAATTCGTGGTTGTTCAGCAGGTTTTGTAGAATCTGGATGAAACTGCTGTCGTATAGCTTCATTGAGTAAAGTATCTATAGATTCACTGAAAATATTCATTAATACCTGGCTTAATTGCCCTAGAAAGCAATAAACTGGTGGCAAATGACCATAATTTTTGACTATTTCGATTTCTCCTTTAATGCGGCTATTAATTAATAATACGATATTATCTAGGCAGGCGTGCAAATCGGCTGGTTTGGGATAAAGTTCATCGATATGGCAGAAATTTTGTAAACTGGTGACGAATTTTTTTAATCTTTCTGCGCCCGTGCGAATACTAGTTAGCGCCTTGGAGAAATCTTGTTCTAAAAAATCAAATTCAATCTCTTCCTTGAGATTGTTAATGTTATCTGAAACTTGAGATATATTGTTATCATAAGCAGCTATCAGCTTCAGCAGGTCTTGACTATAGTTAGAGACATAAGTTAAGTTACCCCAAATAAAACTTACGGGGTCCAAAATTTCGTGTGCTACCCCGTCTACCAAACGCCCCAAACTTGCCATTTTATCATGTTGAATCATTTGGGCTTGGCTACGTTCATTCCTTACCTGTGTTTCGATTCCCCGAATTTGCCAAGCCGCAAGATTTAATTCATGCACATCTAATAGCTTATAGGTATCAGGTGCAGTTTGTACTACGACAGGTTCTGCAACAAATTCAGGCGATCGCTTCAAGGTAATTTGTATGACTTTCAAAATTGGTGTGGTATCAGGAAGCTGCAAAATCGTTGTCCGCGCATAGCTATAGATCACACCCAAGGGTTCGCGTAAAAACAACACTTGTCCGTAGGGACGAATCAAAAACTCTAGCAGTCGTCGTCGCGAAATCATCCCAAAAAACCGTCCCTGTTCTAGCAATATTGCACCTGGTAGTAAGGGGTATTTTTCAAAATAATTAGCAACTTCTATCGCCGTACAGCTAACTTCCACCGGGAAATTGTACATTGACAATTCCTGGAGGGTTGAATCTAAACTGAGATCGCGATCGTTACCTTGAGACAAAAATGGTGGTGATATTTCAAAACTGAATTCTTGTGGCACTGGAAACTCTGGTTTTTTTTACAGATAATAGCAAGGATTAAGCTAATATTTTAGCCTCTACTAATCTCTGTTCAAGGGGGGGATGGGGTGATGGGGGGAAATTTATAATGAACTACAGTCAACACTCAACTGACTAAGGGTAGCAAAATTTGGAATTTTGTCCCCACTCCCAGTTGTGAAGTTACCTGTAATTGCCCATTATGTTTTTTTGTAACGATTTCATAACTAATTGCTAATCCCAATCCAGTCCCTTTCCCAACTGGTTTAGTAGTGAAGAAATATTCAAAAATCTGCTTTTGAATTTCTGGTGGCATTCCCACACCATTATCAGCGATGATAATAACTACCCATTGAGAATTTGCCTGTTCTATAATTTTTGTAGTAATTTCAATCCGAGGTTGCCCATCTTTTGATGTTGTTTTCTTGTCAGCTAGAGCATCTATGGCATTAGTCAGGAGGTTCATAAATACCTGATTCAATAGCCCTACATAACCATGAATTAGCGGCAAATCACCATAGTTTTTAATTATGGCAATATCCTCATATATCAGGTTATTGAGAATCAATAGTGTACTGTCTATGCACTCATGTATATCAAATAGTTGACGTTTTTGTTCCGACCTAGGAGAAAAATTACGTAGACTACCTATGATTTGCTTTAACCGCACTGAACTAAGATTTGTACTTTTCAAAACTTGTTGCAAATCTGTCAAAATAAAATCCAGGTCTATTTTATTTTTTATTTCCTGGATCATCGGTGATGAATCTGGATATTCAGATTCATAAGCTAAGACTAACTCCCGCAATTCTTGAAAATACTGTAATAAAAACGGCAAATTGCTTTGAATACAGTTAACCGGATTTCTAATTTCGTGGGCAATTTCAGTCACCATCCGTCCTAAAGTTGTCAGCTTATCGGTTTGGACTAATTGTGTTCTGTTTTGTTCGCGCAGCAATTTTGTTGTCAATTCATGAATCAAAGATTCAGCAACCAGTAATTGATATACATCAACTAAACCATATTGTTGTGTCCCAGTTTTGACCACAATTGGTTCATATAATGATTCCAGATTCCGTTCTAACGATTGCCTAACTGCTACTAGAATTAACGTTTCACCTGGTAGAATCAAAATATCTGATGGTAAAACTTCGTATAAATCTTGCAAAGAGCTATGAGTAAATGTTCCTAGTCCATGAGGGAGGCTGATATATTCTAAAAAGCGCCGCCGCGAAATCATACCTACAAATTCACCCTTTTTTACCAATATGACACCAGGTAATAGAGGATTAGCTTGAAATTGATTTGCTAATACACAACCCAAGTCGGAACTCTCCAATTGAAGCTCCCATAGCGGCAATTCTAGCAATGTAGACTCTAAACTAAGATTATGAATACCAGCATCCAGCGAAAGTTTAGCTGATAAGTCGCAGCAGTGCATCCTTAGCATAAATATCCCAGGTTAGCATTGATGAGCTATCACTAGCGCCATTGAATATAACATAAACAATAAATTTATTGCATCATGGATTTATTAATTATTGAATAGCTTAATTTTTAGGGTGCGTCAGTACCAGTAATCTCTTGCCTAACCCCAGTTTTCTCGCTCCTGAAGCACCCTACGGACTCAAATATTGGGTAATTTATTTTTTGGTAGTCCCTAGTAGGTGGCAGCATTGTTAATTGTCTAATCAAATATATCTTTAAGTAATAAAAAAATTTGTGATTGGTAAAACTCAAATCTTCTGACACCAAAGAATAGATCTGTATTCCCAATTTACATCAAAAATATCAATTCTTTTTGACCTTGCGCTTTATCCACCCCCTGATTCCTCACCTGCGATGGTAAGCCGATCAGCAGGGGATGAATGATCTAACCAAGCATTCTGATAGCGTTGCACATAACCTGAGCATGATTCGTGTGGGGTGGAACTCACAGCCCCCATCCAGGAAATTCAGGGGACAGGTGAGACGCCTAGCCCCCGCAAAACATGAAAGTCATCCCGCTAATAGACAACGCCCACGCCTGTAGTTCTAGAGTTCCTGTAGGGACTGCTTTGTAGAAACACAGAGGAAGATGTTTGGACAAAATACTGAGCGCCTATTATCGCGTATGTTAAGCTTTTATCTTGCAATTTGAGAGTTTTTATAGTAAAAAAGCATCTAAAGTTGATATTAGATGTTGTCGGGAATACGCAAGATCAAGCATCATAGCCATCAAAAGTGATACCCAAATGTTGAAAAACTGTAACCCATTTATGAAAAAGCGTGAAACATAGCAGACTATTCAGCAAAAATACACAAAAATCAACTATGGATTATTCAACCTCTTGCAGGTAGGGACTAACATTCTGGAGCGGAACAATTTCCGAAGTCAGATAATCAAAGGAAAAACCATCGTCAGTAAATGCACCGAAAACACACAACTATCTAGGACTAGCAATGGTTGAACAAGAGTCAATCGATTTTGGATTTTGGGTTGATCCCGACCACAAGGATACCTTGCTCGATAGCGCAGCGCGAGCCATCTTACGCTGTTCAACGCTATAGAACTATTCAATACCTAATTTATCAGTAAAATGATCTTTCATTGTCCCTACGTCCATTTGATCCCCATTCCGATAGAATGACTAGGCATAACCTAAAAACTCCAAACCGCCGTTGACTGCGACACCCATGAATCAACTGAACAATGGTTTCACTATATTTCTGAGTTTGCTAGTCGAGGCGATGCCTTTTTTGCTTCTGGGGGTATTGTTCTCCAGTTTCCTGTTATTGTTTGTAGATGAGCGGAAACTAGTAGAAAAAATGCCCAAAAATCCCTTATTGGGCGCTTTATTGGGTAGTACAATTGGCTTTTTATTTCCGGTGTGTGAGTGTGGTAACGTGCCAGTAGCGCGGCGGATGTTGATGCAAGGAGTACCCACACCAGTAGCAATTGGTTTTTTACTAGCAGCACCGACAATTAACCCCATTGTGATTTGGGCAACTTGGACAGCGTTTCGCGACCAGCCAGAAATAGTAGTGTTACGAGTCGTGTTTTCTTTATTAATCGCCACAATTATCGGTTTTGTTTTTAGTTTTCAAAAGGATTTAAGTCCGATTGTCACTCCAGCGATCGCCCGTTATCTCAAGTTTAATCCTCCCCCATCGCCTGAACAAAAACGCCGTGGTAGACGTTCTGTAATCACACAAGAAACAACAGATCTCAGTTTATTGCAACCAGGAACATATGTTTTAGGAGGAAAAGCAGGTATCCCCAGGCGGCTAGATAGTAATTTATCCCAGGGGACTACCCCATCATCTAGCCCCAGTAAACCCCTAGCAGATAAACTGCGTCTTTTATTGGATAATATCGTCCAAGAATTGCGGGAATTAGGCGCAGTCATGGTCATCGGAAGTGCGATCGCCGCCGCAATTCAAGTCCTAGCACCCCGTGAAATTATCCTGAGCCTAGGTGCAGGTCCGATTAGTTCAATTGTCGCCATGCTGATATTAGCAGCAGTGGTGTCTATTTGTTCAACAGTCGATTCCTTCTTCGCCCTGTCTTTTGCCTCCACTTTTACCAGTGGTTCTTTGTTAGCATTTCTGGTATTCGGTCCGATGATTGACATCAAAGGCGTCGGTTTGATGTTATCAATTTTCAAACCTAAAGCTTTATTTTATCTATTTGCTTTAGCCGCACTCCTGGCATTTTTGTTCACCCTATTTTTGAATTTGCACGTCATTTAAAATTAGTCAAGGGTCAAGCGTCCAAAGTCAAGATTCCCAAGTCCAAATATTAACCAACTATTGACCCTTGACCATTGACCCTTGACCATTGACCCTTGACCCCTTGAATCTTCACCCATGACTTCAATTCCCAAACCCAAATCTAAAATCCCAAACTTCTTAATGCCTTGGCTAGATGTCTTGGCAATTACAGCTTGGGGGATTTTAATTATCAAATACTGGTTCACCGGCAAGCTGAATCTGTTGATTCATCCCGATTATTTTTGGTTAGTAAATACGGGTGCTGTTGGGTTATTAATTATCGGTTTTTTTAAAGCCGGACAACTTTGGCGACGCCGCCGCCCTGAAGAGATATCCAATGCTATGCATATCAATGTATTTCCCCCTGGTTGGGGTAGTAGCTTGCTATTGACAGCCGCGCTTCTGGGTTTCATCATCACACCACAAGTCTTTGCCAGTGACAAAGCACTCCAACGGGGAGTAACCATTGATTTATTAGGAACATCACGGGTTAAACCCCAAAGCTTTCGCGCTACCATTCGTCCAGAAGAGCGATCGCTCGTAGACTGGGTACGCACCCTCAATGTCTATCCTGAGCCAGATGCATATACAGGACAAAAAGTCAAGGTAAATGGCTTTGTCATTCATCCACCAGATTTAGGAAAAGAATATTTATTTTTAGCACGATTTATCCTCACCTGCTGTGCTGCGGATGCGTATCCTGTAGGATTACCCGTCAAACTCACCGCAAATACCGAACAGTACCCAGCTGATATCTGGCTAGAAGTAGAAGGACAGATGGTTACAGAAACTCTCTCAGATAAACGCCAACTCACTATCGCCGCCAATTCCCTGAAAAAAATTCCCCAACCCAAGAATCCTTATACTTATTAGTCCAAAGTCAAAAGTCCAAAGTCAAAAGTCCAAAGTCCAAAGTCCAAAGTCCATTAACCAATTGTTGACCTTTGACCCTTGACCCTTGACCACTGACAAATGACAAATGACAAATGACCCTTGACCACTGACAAATGACAAATGACAAATGACCACTGACAAATGACAAATGACAAATGACAAAATCGAAAGCATTTATCCAACCATTGGATCGTGTAGCGATCGCACTGATGCTCCTGCTGAGTCTGTTGATAGGATTGATCATCTGGCAAGGTGACGCAGTAAAACCTAGTGTACGGAAGTTTACTTGGCAAAACCAAAAAATTGGGGCAGAAGATATCTCTTTTACCCTCAATTTTAGCCGCCCAATGGACACCAAAAGCGTAGAAGATAATTTAAAAATCGAGCCGCCCCTAGCAGGTAAAGTTAGTTGGGCAGGGCGGCGGATGGTTTATACTTTGGTGACACCAGCACCCTATGGCACAAATTATAAAGTGCAGTTGCAAGGAGCCAGAGATAAATTTTCGGAACAAGAAGGCAAAAATAGGGTAATACAGCCGTTTATTGGCAGTTTTCGCAGCCGCGATCGCGCCATTACTTATATAGGAGCTGGTGAACAAGACCAGGGACAGTTAATTCTCTACAACTTAACCCAAGAACAAAAAAAGGTACTTACCCCCAAAGACCTGATTGTCATGGATTTCGAGCCATTTCCAGATGGAGATAAGATTTTATTTTCGGCGCGTACCATCAGAAATCAAGACTTGTTATCAGCGCAGTTGTACACCGTGACAACCGGTATTTCTAACAACCCTGACAAGCCAGCCGAATCACCAGGTAGAGTTGACCAAGTTTTAGATAGTAAAGACTATCAAAATCTGAAATTTGACTTATCACCAGATGGACAAATTATCGTCATTCAACGGGGAAACAAAAATAATCCCGGCGACTTTGGACTATGGTTAATGTCTACAACCAACAGCCCATCAGGAGAAAAACCCACTGCTAAACGCCTACCAAGCCAACAAGGGGGAGACTTTATCATCACCCCAGATAGTAAAGCTATAGCAATTGCTCAAGGACAGGGAGCAGCCATTTTACCCCTACAAGGCGATGCGAGTAAACCCCTAGATTTTCTACCGCAGTTTGGGTTAGTCCAAGCTTTTTCTAAAGACGGCTCCCAAGCAGCAATGGTAAAGTTTAATACTGATTTTACGCGAGATTTATTTTTAGTAACCAACCAAGGCATTCAAAAACCCTTATTAAAAACCACAGGCTCAATACTTAGCTGTCAGTTTGATCCAGCTTCACCCACCCTCTACTGCTTGCTGACACAGCTAGTATCAAAGGAACAATACATAGAACAGCCCTATTTAGTCGCCATTGACCTGAAAACCGGACAACAGAAACCACTACTAGTCCTACCCATCGACCAACGGAACGTGCGAATGAATTTATCACCTGATGGTTTAGGCTTGTTATTTGACCAAGTAGTCACACAGACAAATCCCAACCCCGCATCATCCGCAAACACCTTGAAAACTGATGATGGAGCGGCGATCGCTACCAGTAGCCTCTGGTTAATGCCCCTATTACCCATCAGTGATAGCACAAATACCGAAATCAAACCCGAAAAACTTCCCTTAGTTGGATTTGATCCCCACTGGCTACCGTGAATTGTAAATATTCTTAGGGACTTCCAGAAATTAAATTATCCACAGTAGTAGTCTGTCAATTTTGTTTTGAGGGATTTTTGGTAGTGTGAGCGTCTCGCTCACGCGGGCAAGATGCCCGCACTACAGTCCATCATTTTTATCTTGACAGAGTAGTAGGGTGCGTCAGTACAAATAATTTCTAGCTATGTCAAAAGTTTCTCGCTCTGACGCACCATACAGATTGTATATTTTTTTATACAGTAGGGTACATCAGTACAAATAATTTCTAGGGCACAACAATCCCTGTCATTCCCAGGTTGACGGAGTATAACCTGTTAGTGTTATAACGGCATCAGTGATGGATGCAAAATGGCGGACACCGATTAAAGACGAATGAGTGACACTTGGCTTTACAGCAATTTTCATTCATTTGAACCACAGATCTTCGTAGGGGCGCAAGGCCTTGCGCCCCAAAAGCGTGGTCTATTTACCTGAAAATGGCTGTAAGGTAGGGGATCTACGCCTTGCGTCTCTAGTCACCAAGGCTAAAAGCAGGGCATAATTGATAAGCAAATGCCAGCAGTGCTGAACATTTTTAAGCGGGCGGGTTAAGAGTAATGAATGAATCTGACACCTCAAACAACGGGGCTTTTATTGAATCCGTAAATTCTGCTAATTCGCCACAACCGGAGCAGGGAACCTCTCCTTTTGACTCAGTTGTGCCTTATAAAAATGTGGGAATTACGAATTTACCACTCCTGGTGCCAGCAAAAGACGAACCGCCTCAAACCGCAGTTCCAGAGTTATCAGGCTCCACAACTCAGCAGGACTGGGTTGCAGAGCCTGATAGTGAAAAACAAGCACTGATTAACTCTGAATTTCAGAAGCTGCTTTTATTGAATGAAGAATTACAGGCTGCAAATAATCACTTGTATGAACAAGTCGAGCAGTTAAAAGGTGATTTAAGCGAGTCAGAAAAAGCATTGCAGTGGCAGAAAAAACGCTCTGGCGTCACTGAGTCCATGCTCAACCAACAAACTCAGGAAGTTGCCGCCGCCCAAGAACAGATACAGTCTCTGTTTCAACAATTAGAAACTGCTGTCCAAACGGTTCAACGCCAAGAAATTTCCATAGATAATTATAAAGCACAATTACAAATTAGTCAACAACGCCTTGCCCAATTAGAGCGGGAATGTGCGCTGTTGCAAACTAACTATAGTGAACAGTCTCAACAGCTATTACAATCAGAAACCGCTTGTCGAGAGTTACGTACTAGGCTGATGCGACAACAACGCCAGACCTTGCAATTTAAAGCAGCGCTGGAAAAGTGCTTGGAGACACCGGTCCCCAGTGATGACAATTTCAACGATACAGCAAATTCTGCCCAGAACGTCGCCAGCAAGCAAACAAGATTTTCCAAAAAAGCTCGGTCTTTGTTTCCCAACGCCCAGCCCATCAAGCCTTGGTCAGTAGAATCAGATGATTTAACTGATAATTTAGATCAATCCCACACGCCATCTTCAATATCAGATCCATACACCAGTTATCACCCTGTTTCTGAACCATCATCTCCTTGGGACTGGTCAGATCAAGCAGACACAGCAGCACCAGCACAATCAGACCCCTCGTCAGAAATCGATGATTCCCCAATTATCGCCTCAGAAGTTTCAGCTTCCGGTTCATCAAATATTAACGAGCAACTCAATAGTCTCATCCAAATGTTTTTCGCTTCCCAATCTCCATCTGCATCACCACCAGCAACTACTGATGCTCAACCTATCTGGGACACTTTAGCCACAACCCTAGGAGATAATGAACAAGCCGAAACTGAACCAGAAGTAGAATTAGCAGCAGAAATTCATCCAGCCATCAACACCTTTAGTTCCTCAGTGCAAGATTATCCAGTAACAGTAAATGAAAGTTCAGACGTTTCATATACTACGGTAGTCACCGAAGCGACTGCATCTGTAGAAAATGAAGATTATTGGTCAGAGATATCACAATTAACCGAAGTTGAATTACAACCCACAGATTTAACCCAAGATACCGACACAAAATCCCCCTCACCAGTAGTTTATCCCCAACGTCCACCCAAAGGGCGCAAGTCATTAGCATCTGTGGAACTTCCAAATTTTCGGCACAATACTGCTACATAAAATCTGGAGCAAACCAGACATTACTTGACGTTTCAACGTAGAGACCCGCAGCATGAATACTTATATTTTATGTATAAAATAATTTTAATATTTTGCTAATCATTTATCTTAACGGAAGCAAATTGGCTTATTACAAGGAATATTTTTGTAAAACGTGAATCAGTATACGTACAATTACGGAAAAATAATCTAGAATATCAATGTCACATAAACTACGCCAAAGAAAAATCTAACTCTTATTGAGAGTGACTGCCAAGGTTTTTTGAATCGATCTGACAAACAACAGGGTGCGGAAAAGTCACTCCCGACAAGAAGCTAGCTAAATCCATGACACTGAGCAACGACAGACAATGCCCTGCCTGTTGCCACTATTTTACCAAAAAGCCGTCCTTCTAGGACGGCGGCTCTAGACCCAGTTTTTTGGTAAGGATAAAAATAGCCAGCCCTCCCAAGGGGTAAGGAGTCAGTTGCTGATACTAAAAAAGACAACTGGCCAGGTTTGTAATGATTTTTTGGTAGTGAGGACTTTAGTCTTGATTACCAAACATTCAAAGTTGACTTGCTAGACAAATGTGACGTACTCCACACACTCCCGATTAGTGGCTTTTTCAAGCCCACGCCTAAAGGCGTGGGGTTTCTGACACTTTGATCTAGCGCTTGTACGGGAATAAAAGATTACGCTGTCCATTTTCCAGTCTCATTTTAACCTATTTCAGTAACTTTTGCAGGAGTAATTACTCATGTTAATAAACGGTACTTCTGGTAATGACAACCTCATCGGTAGTTCTGGTAATGACACCATAAATGGTGATGACGGGAATGACAACCTCAGCGGTGGCGCTGGCGATGACAGCCTTGTTGGTGGTGCGGGAAATGATAACCTCAACGGTGGTACTGGTAATGATACCCTCAAGGGTGGTGCGGGTAATGATGTCTATACAGTTGATAGTGTTGACGATTCCATTGATGAAGGCGCAGACGAGGGAATTGATAGCGTAATTTCCTCTGTTACTTGGACATTGGGTGCCAACGTAGAAAACCTCAACCTAACTGGTACAACCGCCATCAACGGTACAGGTAACAGCCTCAATAACAACATTACTGGTAACTCTGCCAACAACACCCTTGATGGTGATGACGGGAATGACAACCTCAGCGGTGGCGCTGGCGATGACAGCCTTGTTGGTGGTGCGGGAAATGATAACCTCAACGGTGGTACTGGTAATGATACCCTCAAGGGTGGTGCGGGTAATGATGTCTATACAGTTGATAGTGTTGGCGATTCCATTGATGAAGGCGCAGACGAGGGAATTGATAGCGTAATTTCCTCTGTTACTTTGACATTGGCTGACAACGTAGAAAACCTCACCCTAACTGGTACAACCGCCATCAACGGTACAGGTAACAGCGGCAATAACAACATTACTGGTAACTCTATCAACAACACCCTCACTGGTGGTGACGGGAATGACAACCTCAGCGGTGGCGGTGGCGATGACAGCCTTGTTGGTGGTGCGGGAAATGATAACCTCAACGGTGGTACTGGTAATGATACCCTCAAGGGTGGTGCGGGTAATGATGTCTATACAGTTGATAGTGTTGGCGATTCCATTGATGAAGGCGCAGACGAGGGAATTGATAGCGTAATTTCCTCTGTTACTTTGACATTGGCTGACAACGTAGAAAACCTCACCCTAACTGGTACAACCGCCATCAACGGTACAGGTAACAGCCTCAATAACAACATTACTGGTAACTCTGCCAACAACACCCTTGATGGTGATGACGGGAATGACAACCTCAGCGGTGGCGCTGGCGATGACAGCCTTGTTGGTGGTGCGGGTAATGATAACCTCAACGGTGGTACTGGTAATGATACCCTTGATGGTGGTGCGGGTAATGATGTCTATACAGTTGATAGTGTTGACGATTCCATTGATGAAGGCGCAGACGAGGGAATTGATAGCGTAATTTCCTCTGTTACTTGGACATTGGGTGCCAACGTAGAAAACCTCAACCTAACTGGTACAACCGCCATCAACGGTACAGGTAACAGCCTCAATAACAACATTACTGGTAACTCTGCCAACAACACCCTTGATGGTGATGACGGGAATGACAACCTCAGCGGTGGCGCTGGCGATGACAGCCTTGTTGGTGGTGCGGGTAATGATAACCTCAACGGTGGTACTGGTAATGATACCCTTGATGGTGGTGCGGGTAATGATGTCTATACAGTTGATAGTGTTGGCGATTCCATTGATGAAGGCGCAAACGAGGGAATTGATAGCGTAATTTCCTCTGTTACTTGGACATTGGGTGCCAACGTAGAAAACCTCAACCTCACTGGTACAACCGCCATCAACGGTACAGGTAACAGCCTCAATAACAACATTACTGGTAACTCTGGCAACAACATCCTTGATGGTGGTGCTGGTAATGACAACCTCAGCGGTGGCGCTGGCGATGACAGCCTTGTTGGTGGTGCGGGAAATGATAACCTCAACGGTGGTACTGGTAATGATACCCTCAAGGGTGGTGCGGGTAATGATGTCTATACAGTTGATAGTGTTGGCGATTCCATTGATGAAGGCGCAAACGAGGGAATTGAGGCTCTTGCGTACTTAGCGTGCTAAATTGATAGGATAATGCCAAGAAAGTAAAGCTCTAATCTCAAAATTACGAAAGTTTCTAAATCCAAATCCACTTCGCTTTATTAACTTCAGTTTATTATTTATTCCTTCTACTACTCCACTGGTAGTCCTTCGTTCAAAATATCCGACTATTTCTCCAAACCACCGTTTAATTGTCTGCACACTTCTTTGATAATATGGTTCAGCTTTTTTTAACCAATTGATTAATTCTAGCGTTCCCGTTACCACATTTTTATTGTCTTCAAATAAATTGTGAAAATCTTCTTTTAATGAATGCATTCTAGCTATTAAAGGAGAAGCTTGTTTAATTCTATTTAATTTATCTTTTTGCTTTTCGGTGAGCTTATTCTCGGCTTTTAGAATTGTAAATTTATTTCCTTTTAAACTTTCAAATACTTTTTTTCTTTCCGGGGCATTTAACTCAGATGCTATTTTCTTTTCTGCTATCCTAGCTCGATTTAATTCTTCATGTACTAATTTAGTAACATGGAACCTATCTACCGTTACAAGGGCGTTTGGACAAATCTTCTCAATTAAAGATTTATAATTGCCTGTCATATCAATACTTACTTCTTCTATTTGTGACAAAACTTTTTCTCCCCACATTCTCATGGTTTTTTTGATTTCAATTTGTTTTCTTTCTTTTACTAAACCTATCAATTTACCTGAATCTATATCTACTAGCACGACAATAAATTTTCCTTGTCCTTTGACCAAACTAATTTCATCTATTCCTAATCTTCTTAAATCTTTGACATCTATTGGCATCACATTTTTAGCTACATCTTCAAGCATTGATATGACTTCTTCATTAGTTAGTCCATTATTTCTTGCCACATTACTTACATTACTATTAATCACTTGTTTGATAATATATTCCGCATATCGGTATGTATACCTCTTTCTTGCTCCTAGAAAATCTAGCTTTTCATTAAATGTTTTTCGGCATTTTTTACACTTGAATCTTCGTCTATTGACATTCAGTATTACTTCAAAATCCCCCATCGGTAAATCTTTCACTAAACATTTTTGATTTTGATGTAAATGTCTTGAGTTTTGACCACAGTGTGGGCACGATGCACTTTTCGCTTTTTTACCTACTGATAGAATTAGGACTTGACCCTCTTGTAGGCTTGATTCTACTAATACTTCAGGCAAATTTAGGAGTTGAGTCATTATTCGTTTCATAATTTATTTTATTAAACATTATTAAAAAATATCTTAACATTTTAGCACGCTAAGTACCCAAGAACCGCGAGGGAACAGATACCGTAAATTCTTCTGTTACTTGGACATTGGGTGCCAACCTGGAAAACCTCACCCTCAGTGGTACAGCCAACATCAACGGTACAGGTAACAGCGGCAATAACAATATTACTGGTAACTCTGGCAACAACACCCTTGATGGTGGTGCTGGTGATGACACCCTCACTGGTGGTGCTGGCGATGACACTTATATCGTTGACAGTCTGAGCGATACCATTGTTGAGAACGCCAGCGAGGGAACAGATACCGTAAATTCTTCTGTTACTTGGACATTGGGTGCCAACCTGGAAAACCTCACCCTCACTGGTACAGACGCCATCAACGGTACAGGTAACAGCGGCAATAACAATATTACTGGTAACTCTGGCAACAACATCCTTGATGGTGGTGGTGGTGATGACACCCTCACTGGTGGTGCTGGCGATGACACTTATATCGTTGACAGTCTGAGCGATACCATTGTTGAGAACGCCAGCGAGGGAACAGATACCGTAAATTCTTCTGTTACTTGGACATTGGGTGCCAACCTGGAAAACCTCACCCTCAGTGGTACAGCCAACATCAACGGTACAGGTAACAGCGGCAATAACAATATTACTGGTAACTCTGGTAACAACACCCTTGATGGTGGTGCTGGTAATGACACCCTCACTGGTGGTGCTGGCGATGACAGCTATATCGTTGACAGTCTGAGCGATAACATTGTCGAGAACGCAAACGAGGGAACTGATACCGTAAATTCTTCTGTTACTTGGGCATTGGGTGCCGACCTGGAAAACCTCACCCTCACTGGTACAAATGCCATCAACGGTACAGGTAACGGCCTCAATAACAACATTACTGGTAACTCTGGCAACAACATCCTTGATGGTGGTGTTGGTAATGACAGCCTAATTGGTGGTGATGGCGATGACAACCTCACTGGTGGCGCTGGTAATGACAGCCTAATTGGTGGTGATGGCGATGACAACCTCGGTGGTGGTGCCGATAATGACATTCTCAGTGGTGGTGTTGGTAATGACAATTTGAATGGTGATGCTGGTGATGACAGTCTCAGTGGTGATGATGGCGATGACAACCTCAATGGTGGCGATGGTAATGACAGCCTAATTGGTGGTGCTGGTGATGACACCCTCAATGGTAATGCTGGTAATGACAGCCTAATTGGTGGTGATGGCCATGACAACCTCAATGGTAATGCTGGTAATGACACCCTAGCTGGTGGTGCTGGCAGTAACGTCTTGATTGGTGGTACTGGTGACGATACCTACATTATTGATAGTGCTGATGATTTAATTTCGGAGTCCTCAACCGGGGGAACTGATACCATAATTTCTTCTGTTGATTGGCAATTGTTTACCAACGTGGAAAACCTCACCCTCACTGATACAGCCATCAACGGTATAGGTAACGGCGGCAATAACATCATTATTGGTAACGCTAATGACAACACTCTCCGTGGTGGTGCTGGTAGTGATACCCTCACTGGTGGTCTTGGTAATGATGTGTTTGTCTTCTCTAACGTAAGTGAAGCTGGTGATAACATCACTGACTTTAGTGTTATCGATGACAAGTTGCGGCTAACTGGTGTATTCCCAAGCCCTTCTCCATTTACTGATTTTCAGAATGCGAAAGATCTCGGTTATCTAATACTAACTGGTAATCAAGTTCAGGTTGACATTGATGGTAGTGGACCAGGTACTGCTATTACTCTAGCTACTTTAAATGTCAGTGCTACTCTCTTAACCTCCACTAACTTCGTGTTCTAATTTCGATTTAGAGACGACCTATTGGGTCGTCTCTATTTACGATTTTCCATTTAGAGACGACCTATTGGGTCGTCTCTATTTACAATATCCAAAAATTATCATGAATATTACATCCGCAATTTTCTACAAACGAGATGGTTACGATACACAAGACAAAAGATTATTAGGTCGTCAATCGGCGGGTGAGGGATTTCTCAAAGCTTTGATACAGTATGGTAAAGCTGATTCTATCTACTGCTATACAGATACCCGTTCTGAATTTATAGAATTTTGCCAACGTATTCAACCTTGGATACAAGGAACTCGTCAAGGAATATGGATTCCCAAGGATAATCCCACTAGCCTTTCATTACCAGGGACACTTTATCATCCAGATCCGAGGCTTTCTAAATTAGCATGGCAAAGAAGATTTGTTGACCAAAAGGCATATAGTTTATGTGGTGTTACCCATACCATAGCCAGTATTGGGATTATGGAATCTATGGGTGATTTATTAATCGCACCTTTGCAATCTTGGGATGCGCTCATCTGCACTTCTCAAGCTGTAAAAACTGCTGTATTACATATTTTAAATAATTGGGCTGAATATTTGGCACAACGTACAGGTGGTAAACCAAATATCAATATTCAACTGCCAATTATTCCCCTAGGTGTAGATTTTTCTGCTTTCTCTCAAGCTACGAACAACACAAATTTTCGTCAAAATATTCGTCAAGCTTTAAATATTCCCCAAGAAGATATAGTAGTTTTATTTGTCGGTCGATTATGTTTTTATGCTAAAGCGCATCCTGTACCAATGTATATCGCTTTAGAAAAAGCTGCAAAAGCCACAAATCAGAAAATACATCTAATTCAAGCAGGTTGGTTTGAAGATGAAAGAGAAGCAATAGGCTTTAAAGAAAGTGCTAAAAATTTTTGTCCATCAGTTAACTGTATTTTTGTCGATGGACGTAAACCTGAAATACGCCAAGGAATTTGGCAGACTGCAGATATTTTTATCTCATTAGTTGATAATATTCAAGAAACTTTTGGATTAACTCCGATTGAAGCGATGGCTTCTGGCTTACCAGTAATTGTCTCTGATTGGGATGGTTATAAGGAATCAGTGCGTCATGGAGTAGATGGTTTGAGAATTCCCTCGGTTTCTCCTGCTTCTGGTTTGGGATTAAATTTAGCAGCAGATTATTTAGTAGAAAAAATCAATTACAGTACTTATTTAGCTGAATCTTCAATGGCGACTGCTATAGATATTAACGCCACAACCCAAGCATTAGTCACCTTAATTACTAACCCTGAACTGAGAAAAAAAATGGGGGAGAATGGTCAACAAAGGGTAAAAGAAACTTATGATTGGCAAGTGATTATCCCTCAGTATGAGCAACTGTGGCACAGGCTAGCAGAAATTCGGACATCATCTGTTACATCTGCACCCCTACAACCAAATACTCCACCTTACCCTCTATGTGATGACCCATTTAGGTTATTTTCCCATTACCCGACTACTCAGTTAAAAGACGATATGTTACTAGGATTAGGTAGCTTAGGTAATTCTGAGGGTTTAGAAGTAATCAACAAGCATTGGATTACTAATTATGGTGCAGATAAAAGATTATCGCCACAGATTATTCAGGCTATTTTAGAAACTATCAAGGAACAAGGAAAACAAACTGTTACTAGTATTCGAGAAAATCATCTAGATGTCCTTTCGCCCCAATTAATTTTTACTTTGGTATATCTATTGAAGCTGAATATTTTGCAGATTGAAGAACCATAAATAATGACAAATGACAAATGACAAAGAGTAATGAGTAATGAGTAATGAGTAATGAGTAATGAGTAATCAGTAATGAGTAATCAGTAATGAGTAATGAGTAATCAGTAATGAGTAATGAGTAATCAGTAATGAGTAATGAGTAATCAGTAATGAGTAATGAGTAATCAGTAATGAGTAATGAGTAATGAGTAATCAGTAATGAGTAATCAGTAATCAGTAATGAGTAATCAGTAATGAGTAATGAGTAATCAGTAATGAGTAATGAGTAATCAGTAATGAGTAATGAGTAATGAGTAATGAGTAATCAGTAATGAGTAATGAGTAATCAGTAATGAGTAATGAGTAATGAGTAATGAGTAATGACAAATGACAAAGAGTAATGAGTAATGAGTAATGAGTAATGAGTAATGAGTAATGAGTAATCAGTAATGAGTAATCAGTAATGAGTAATGAGTAATGAGTAATCAGTAATGAGTAATCAGTAATGAGTAATGAGTAATGAGTAATGACAAATGACAAATGACAACTGACAACTGACAACTGACAAATGACAAATGACAAATGACAAATGACAACTGACAAATGACAACTGACAAATGACAAATGACAACTGACTAATTGAGATTTTCTAGGCGAATGCGTGGATCGGCGCTTTTTAGCATCAAGTCGGCGGCTAAATTGCCTACAATCAAGAGTACTGCGCCCATGACCAAGCTGGCCATTAATAAATACAAATCTTGAGCTTGTAAAGCCTGTAAAGTTAATCTCCCTAAGCCTGGCCAGTTGAAGAATTGTTCAGCAATAAATGCACCGCTTAATAAACCAGCCAACTCAAAACCCAATAAGGTAATTAAGGGGTTGATGGCGTTGCGAAGAGCGTGAACGTAAATTACACGGTTTTCTGGTAATCCTTTAGCACGAGCTGTTTGGATGTAATCTTGGCGCAGAACATCTAATAATTCGCCGCGAGTGATACGTTGTAAGCCGGCAAAGCTAGTAACCGAGAGGGCAATAGTTGGTAAAATCATGTGCCAACCTAGATCGAGGAATTTGCCAAACCACGAGAGTTCTGCATGATTGATACTAGTCATGCTACCAACTGGGAACAGCGGGGAGGTAATTTGGGCAAAGACTAGCAGGGCTAAGACGGTGATAAAACTGGGAAAGCCTTGTCCGGTGTAGCTAATGACCTGTAAAACTCGGTCAACTAACTTATTTTGCTTGACAGCGGCAATTATACCTAAAGGAATGGCGATCGCCCATGTGATGATTAAAGATGCGATCGCCAATAACAAAGTCGCTGGTATCCGCTCCCACAAAAGTGATGCTACTGACCGTTGGTAAACAAAACTCGTGCCAAAATCTCCTTTGGTGATAATTCGCCATAGCCACAACCAAAATTGCTCTGGCCAAGATTTATCTAAACCAAACTGGCGCTTGATTTCTGCAAGTCTTTCTGGGGAAATTTTCGGATTTTGCTTCAGTGTATCTACATAATCTCCTGGAGCCAATTGAATAATGAAAAACGACAAAGCTGCTGCTAATAACAAAGTCAACAACGCCTGTAATAGCCGCTTCACCACATAAACAAAAGTCTCACTTGTAACTAGTCTGATCAGCCAGTCCCAAAATGTCTCCAAGGAAATTTTCGTAGAAGTCATATGTAGTTTGTCCTTTGTCCTTTGTCCTTTGTCATTTGTCCTTTGTCCTTTGTCCTTTGTCCTTTGTCATTTGTCCTTTGTCAGTTATCCAATGACCAATGACCAATCACCAATCACCAATGACTAATGACCAATGACCAATGACCAATGACCAATGACCAATGACCAATGACCAATGACCAATGACAAATGACTATTGACCAATGACTAATATTCAATCAGAGAGATAATAGGTACATCTGGTAGATATTTGCGCCCTTGTAAATCCCGTAGCTCGATGATAAACCCAAATCCCACTAGTTCGCAGCCAATTTTCTGCACTAGCTTTGCGGTTGCGCTCGCGGTTCCACCTGTGGCGATTAAATCATCCACTATTAAAACTCGGCTACCTGGCTGTAACGCATCCTGATGTACTTCTAAGGAGTCTGTACCATATTCAAGTTGATATTCAATCGAATGCACTGCTGCTGGTAATTTACCCTTTTTGCGAGCCGGAATAAACCCAGCGCCTAATTTGTAAGCTAAGGGAGAACCAAAAATGAACCCCCGTGATTCCATACCCACAACATAATCTGCTGTTAGTCCATTCTCAACGCACTGTTCGGCAAAAAAGTCAATTGTGTAGCGCAGTCCCTCTGGATCGCGCAGCAGCGTGGTGATATCCCGAAATAAAATTCCGGGTTTGGGAAAATCTGGGATGTCACGAATGAGAGACTTCAAATCCATAAAATTGGTATTAGGGATTGGGGATTGGGGATTGGGAATGGGGAATGGGGAATGGGGATTGGGGATTGGTAGAAGTTCAAGTTTTGGCTTCGGAACGAGAAACTTCAGGTTTGAAACGAGAAACTTCAGGTTTGGAACGAGAAACTTCAGGTTTGGAACGAGAAACTTCAGGTTTGGAACGAGAAACTTCAGGTTTGGAACGAGAAACTTCAGGTTTGGAACGAGAAACTTCAGGTTTGGAACGAGAAACTTCAGCATTTGAGGCTCAAGTATTAGCCTCAGAGCCTGAAACTTCACTTTCTGTTGATTAACCCCCAGTCCCCAGTCCCCAGTTCCCAGTTCCCAGTCCCCAGTCCCCAGCGATGCACTGAGCTTGCCGAAGTGTCCCCAGTCCCCAATCCCCAATCCCCAGTCCCTATTCCTAGATACCTGAAAAATCGTACACTATAATGTCATACGCCGACCATAGCGGCTTATATGTCGCCATGCATTGACGATAATTAGAATGTAACCCAAGCTAGGTATGGAATTACACTACTAAATGAGACAGGTGGAGTTATGTGTTAAAAAATTAGATTTAAGTATACGGGAACCTTTGAGTAGAACTAGTAAGTAATGTATATATCATGCAGCACTACTACTGCCACAAGTTTCATGATCTTGTTTGGCTACTTATCTTAAATTAGATTTACTTAGTTTATTGGCACCGCATAAGGTATTTTGAGAATGAATGTCTCCGCGAGTTTAACGCCGTTGAACAGTCCAACCCCCCAGTCACTACCGATGATTCTGGACACTTTACCTGACCCGGCGATTGAGGGACAGGGATGTCCCCGGAGAACCCGGTTGCAAATTGATTTGATTTTATTGGCAATTGAAGCTTTAGAACTGGGTGGTTCTGAAGCCATTTTGGCATTTGCTGAAGAATTGGATTTGAAAGGAATTATTAAAGACCGAGTGAATTTGTGGCGAATGCGTAGCTCTAACCCTTTGCGGAGAGCGCACATGCGCCGTCCATTAAGTATCATGGAAGCTAAGGCTTTGGTAGTAATTGCTTGTTATATAGCCAGACGGTTAACAGTTGTGATTCGCCAGTTGCTGATGATATATCAACAAATGGATGAAAAGCAGATCCCACTGGAACAAAATTTGCGGCTTTCTAATTACCTAGAAAGATTTAGAGTGCATTTTAAAAGCCGGATGAATTCCCGGCGTTCTGGTGTACTAGCATTAAATTCTGATGAAAAATTAGATGAATTAGCTATACATTTGTTGGGAGAATTATTATTTTGTACTGGCACGGCTGGGATGCAGCGGTTCTGGATTAGTCTTTTTGACGGGGAAGTAGAATGAATATTCAACGTAAGTATAGTCTACCTAATTGTACTCTGCTGTTAGAGGGACTAAGTGATGTAACTAGGGCTGTACAATTTCAGGAATTGCGCCCAGAATTGTCAATTTTGGTAAATGCAGAATGCTATTTATCTAGCTATAATCAGCCTTTGGTGGGAGGGCGGGAATTTTTTGAAAGTTTAGTGAGGGCGGTTAGTGGCTATGCCCAAGAATTTTTGAGTAATGTTCCGAACCCACAAGCACACAACCAGGAATCAGAACTAGTAGAGTTGTGGAAAATTGACAGCAACCGACACAGATTGATTGTGCATTCGGAGGTAGAATCAGACGGTTTTGATGCTAATCGTAACCATAATAAACCGCCTGTTGAAATAGATTTAAATACGGTGCAGTTGTTTGATTTAGTGGAAGCAGTAGATCAATTTTTTGCTGACAGCCAAACTTTACCAGAGTTGTCGCTAGAATTACAACCAGTTGCCAGATCTAGTGGCATTGCTAGTCAAGCTTTGGTCAAACAGGCGGTACCTGCTGGTATCGGAGTTTCGGGTTTAGCAGTGGCTGCATTGGCTTTTAGCTTGATTCCTGCGCCGCAAGTACGCCCACCAGAACCGAAGCCACAAGAGCAGACTAGTTCGACAATACCTAGCGCTAATCCTGGGGCTACTTCGACTCCAAGCCCCATTGCGGCTGTAAGTCCTACAGCCACACCGATTGCTAGTGCAACGCCCACAGTTACAGATTTAGAAGCACTCTTAAATACAGTTCCCGAAATTACTGATGCATCCCAGCTACGTGCATTGAATCGCCAACTTTATAACAAAATTAATCCCGCTTGGGCTAATCGCTCAGGATTGTCAGAGGATTTGGTTTATCGTGTGGGTGTGGCGGCGGATGGTGAGATTGTTGGTTATAAAGCGGTGAATCGAGGAGCAAATGAGGAGGTGGGGAAAACTCCTCTGCCGAATTTACTTTACAATCCCGCTAGCCGCACGAACAATGCTCAAGAACCAATTGCCCAATTTAGGGTAGTTTTTACAAGAGAAGGTATTCCAGAAGTCAGTCCTTGGCGGGGATACACGAAGACACCAGAGGTAATTGGGGTAAAGATTACTGACTCTAACACAGTCAAAGATTTAAACGAGAAGCTTTATAATACAGTTCGCCAAAATTGGGCTGGTAAACCCAACTTTGAGCGAGATTTGAAGTATCGGGTAGCTGTTAACAAAGATGGTGCGATCGCCGATTATGAACCACTTAACCAACTTGCTGTAGATTATCAAAAGGAAACACCACTTCCGACGATGTTACAAGCACGTTATGGCTCCAATTTAGTTGCTCCCAAGAGCAATGAACCTCTAGCCCACTACGAAGTAGTATTCCAGGCTAGTGGTAAACTGGAAGTCATGCCTTGGCAAGGATACAGGTAATTGCCTATTGCCTTCTATTCGCATTCCCGTTTTGTTATGTAGTGGCGATAACGAAACATCGCCTCTAGTTGCACCTGCACTAACCAACCACTGATCAATTCAACTGCTTCTCCACCGGGCATAGAGAAGGAAATAGCGTCAGTTAACCTAGTTTTGTCATTTTCGGCTACAAACTCATGTCTATGTACCCAAGACTCAAAAGGCCCTGATATTTGTTTATCAGTAAATAGGCGATATTTTTCGTATTCAGTGTGACGGGCTAACCAAGTTAAGGGTAATGGTCCGAGAAAAAGGCGAAACTCTGTAATTGCGCCTTCTTCGAGTCCCCCGTCACGCCGGACGACTTGAACAGGTTGCCAAGGTGGGGTCAGCAGTTGTAAAATGTCTGGTCTTTCGTGAAATTTCCAAACTACTTCTACTGGTGCATTAATGACGGAGGAATGTTTAAAGTGCCGCATGGAAAGAAAAACCTAACAAAAAAACTTACAAATCAGCCTTCTTCATATTCTGTATCAATTTCGATATCCAGAGTATCTTCATCAACTCGCACATACAAAATATTTGGGTGACAACAGACTTGACAATCTTCTATATAAGATTGAAGTCCCCCTGCACTCAAATCAATAAAGGTTAAGCTCGGTTCGCCGCAATAGGCGCAATAATACTCAGCAGTTGTTTGCATCTTTAGGTGTTCTCCTCAATTTTAATGTAGAGTTTATTTCGGCGTAAAAAAATTATTATTTTAATGGCTGAAGTTCTTTGGAGGATGAGTCGAAATGACTGGTTGCATCAGCCAAGTGCTTGATTAGTGTAGACTGTGGTAATGGCCCTTGCAAGTGACTCCAGGGTAATACTTGTTCCGTTGACCAATTGGCGTGGACGTAGAAATCTAAGTCAGGAATTTGCCCTTTGAGTTGTTTAAAAGCACGTTTGTAGCTACCCAAGGAATCGCCAAAGTTACGGGTAAGTTCTAATAGCTTTGACAGTCGGCGATCGCCTCTGGATAATAAAGCTTGAATAATAGACCAATTATAACTTTCTGGGCGAAACTCTATCCCCTGGGGTTTCAGGTTTTTTTGCAACATCTGCAACCGCTTTTCTGCTTGACGATTTACCCCAAACCACTGAAATGGGGTATGTGCTTTAGGTACAAATGTACTGCATCCAAATGTTAATCGTAATCCTGGGGCTGCTTTTTTCAAACTACGCATCATGGCTACCGTTTGCTCTAAATCTTCTAGTTCTTCACCGGGAATTCCCGCCATTCCGTAAAGTTTTAAGCTTGTCAATCCCCCAGATTTAGCATTGATTGCAGCTTGAATAATTTCATCGTTATGTAGCTTTTTATTGATGATTTGTCGTAATTTTTCCGAACCACTTTCTACAGCAATGGTGAGCGATCGCGTGTCTCGTTTGGCTAAAGTTTGTGCAAGTTGTACTGTTACCGTATTGGTTCTTACCGAAGCAATACTCAGGCGCACATCATCATATTTGGGTTGACTAATATAATCGAGCAAGGTTTCAAATTCTGGATGTTGAGTTACAGAAGCACCCAATAATCCTAATCGCTTTGTAACTTGTAAACCTCGATCAATGGCTGGAATTAACGAAGTTTCCAGGCTAGCAGTTCTAAAAGGTAGAGTGAGATAACTTGCTAAACAAAACCGGCACATTTCTGGACAACTTCTCACCACTTCCACCATGTAAATATTTTCCCATGCTGCCTTTTTGGTGACAACAGTTGAAGCGGATAAAGTATTTCCTCGATAAGTTTGTTTTTGCACCAATGCGGGAATTTCTGGTAAAATGGGCTTAATGGACTTGACTCCATCATCTGTTGCATGATATTCCACGGCATACAAACTAGGAACATAAATTCCCGGTATTTGTGCAAGTGCTATAAGTTGAGTATTTCTTGAGGCGGTTCTAACTGATTTATAAGCAGCAATAAAATCTCCCAGCAATGTTTCCCCATCACCCAACAAAATCACATCAAAAAAATCGGCGTAGGGTTCAGGGTTAGCGGTGAGAACAGGACCACCACCAAAAATTATCGGATGATGATCATCACGAGAAGTGGCGCGAATCGGAATATCTAAAGATTCCAGCAAATTGAGAATATTCACATAATCTAGTTCCCATGAAATCGAAAATCCGACAATTTCCGGCTTTCGGGGTAATTGTTCGTGAATATCAGTAAATAGACGACTCACCTGTAAATCATCACGCATTGCCAAAGTAGCCCACACCACCTGATAGCCTAGACTCGTGATACCCACGCTGTACTCATTGGGAAAAGCAAAAATCAGCCGGATAGCGTCGGTGTTGGGGGTGGTGGGGCTAAATAAGAGGCGTTCAGAGTCAAATACAGATGATGTCACAGGTATTTTTTATGGGGAACTTTATCTATATCTAATTTTAAGCCATAAAATTATCAAGTTGAAAAATAATGTGGCAGCATTAGCCAAAATTATCGGCAGTTGTTGGAGAATAATTCCATAGATAAGCCATAAAAATATGCCTGTGTTGAAACAAATCAACATGACAAAGGAGACATCTTTAGCAGATTTAGATTGCCATATTTTCATCATCTGCGGCAAAAATGAGAACGTAGTGATGGAAGCAGCAACTAATCCTAAAACTGTCACAAAATCCATGAATTGACCCCAATAAAATAATGCCGTTATTTGGCGAAATATCAAAAAATAAATTATCCATTAGCAGTTGTAGAATGAGTTAAACAAGAGTATGACACTACCTTGGTTGCGGTGTCTACTTTTGGCTAACACACCCTACTTTCATTGGCTATTTGGGAAATTGGAAGTTTCCTAGCGAAACCGAGCAATTAATTCTTCGCGGGATAATTGCAATAGTAAGGGGGTAAACTCTTCTGGTGGTAACGCCAATAAAGCTGCAATAATTGCTTGCAGGTCATTATCTAATTCACCAAAACGCACTTTCAGCAAGTTTTCTACTACTAAGCGTTCTCCCTGCTGTAGTCCGCGTTGTTCTCCTTCTTGTATCGCCAGTTCACGGTCTTGTTGATAAAGTGGTGCTAATCGCATAAGTAATTCCCTATCATCTGCATCTCGATTTTGAGTGACTTGTAAGTTTTGTTGCAAATTATATAGCAATTCTAGCGCCGCTTTGCGAAAAGGGTTATCAGGGGTATCTGAATATGTAGCTATCTTGGCTCAACCTCTTGTTGCTTCCTTCGTGCCCGTAATTTTACAACCAGGGAAAGTAATCAAATGTTTCCAGCCTGATTAATAACTCATTCAGGATTTGAACTTTTTCTTCAGTAAATAAAATAATTATTTAGTAATATAAAGCACATATTGTTGCTTAAGTATTATGGGTAACAAACTAGACAAGCTACTTGCTGTATGTTATAAATAGTATAGAGGCAGTAATGTTTTTGTTACCATGTAAAGAATCTGGCATGTTCTTGTAAAATCATCAGTGTAAGCATAAAAAGGAAATTATGACTAAACTTGCCACGGAGTATTTACTTTATTTACTTTACACACTTGCTTACTCAGAAGAAGGTACAGTGACTCAAGGTATTGTAAAAAAACATTTATCAAAGGAACAACAAAAGAACGCTGATAAAATTTGTGAAGCTTTGTGTAAAAAAAAATTACTAGAATCACCTAAAAGAAGTCGGCTTTCAATTACAGAGGAAGGGAAAAAAGTATTAGTTACTAATCTTCAAACAAGTGATTATAAATTTAATTCTTCAAAAGGACAAAAAGTTTTAAACACTCTTTTATATTGCCTTACATTAACATCTTTTCAAGATTACACTTCAGCAATGCTTGCTGATGATATGAAGTTTGAAACCTTTGTAGAAAAATTTAAAGAGCTTTATATTGAGGAGAAAAATAAGCAAGAATTGCGCGGAGTGGTTGCTATTCGTGGTCAAGATATTTGTTCGCAACTTAAGGAAACAAATGCCATTTCTCAATCACTATTAGATAAATATTTCGCTCGTTTGAAAACAGAAGGCAAGATATTTGCCGTTACCGAAAAAGATGATGAATTAATTCAATGGGTAGAATAATTTATGCCAGAAGATGCAGGAAAAAAAAGATATATCAAAAACTTTCTTCAACAAATACAGGGAGGGGAAGGTTTTATTGAAGATATTTGGATTGAACGTGTAGTGAGTCCTCCTGGAGTATCTGGTGAAGGCTCAATAGCCAAGAGTATGTCTGGGCGTCAAATAAGTAATATAACTGAACTACTTGAGGATGATATTAGGCATAGTTTTGATGATGGTTACTTTACGTTTAGGTTTGTAGCAGCCTTGCTTGGTAGTGGAAAAACATCATTACTTACTTACCTACATGAGCTAACTAAAAATAAACCTACTTATAGAGAACTTGCTATAGTTATTAGATTTCAGCTTTCGGATTTACTTACTATTGGTGGAGAACAAAGCTTTAGTATCAAATTATATTGTCATATTTTAGCTCAAACATTTTGGGAGTTATTACATAATAAAGATCTTACTTCATCTGTCGAAGATGTAGCAGAACGTATATTAAATGATTTGTTAGATAAGTCACCGGTTAATGAATTAAAATCTGCCAAATCTGAAATTCAATTTGCTCCTAAGTTTAATAAATTTTTAGTTGAAAGTGGTGTTGCATTTGAAGATTTTTTCTTTCATGTTCTTACTGAAGTTTCAGCAGTTGAACCACGTTTTACATTTGTATATCTTACAGATGAATTAGATTCCCTGCAAAGTTTTCCTAATTTTATTCAAGAAACTAGAGCTTTGTTTAAAGCATTGATTAAGCGAGTACGTCAGAAATTCAAATCAAGAATACATTTGTTAATGTACATAGTAGGGACATCAGACAACGTACAAGGATTTATAGCAGGAGATTCAGTTTTAGAAAGCATAATACAAGGTTCACCTATTAACCTTAGTCCTGGCTATAATAAAGAGTTTGAAATGATAAGAAGCGAAATTGATAAACGAATTGAAGGAGCTTACAAAGGATATAAAGATTTTCACAAAGCATGGCAAGAAATAAAAAATATTCCATTGAAACCAGCAAAAAATTTGAGAATTTTCTGCCGTGACTATGCATCAGCAGTTTTAGAAATACATGAGAAATACTTTAGTGAGGCACCTGAGCAGCTATTTGAAGGTAATGCGCGTGAATTACTAGAAGCACAGTGTAAACAAAAATGGCACAGTTATTTAAGCAAGTTCACATACAAGCTATCAGCAGTTTCAACTACAACTGTGCTAGAAGGTCATGCTTTTGATTGTTATGCAGAATTATTACACAATGAGAAGGTTATTGCAAGAGCTTTTGGTGAAGCTAAAAACTATGAGCTTCTGAAAAGTCATTTAGAAACATTTGAAAAATGGTTAAAAGATGTTGATTTCAAATCAGTTAACTCAGACGGACTTCCACCCGATTTAGCCTTTCTTATTGCTCCGGAATGTCCAGTACTTTTACAAAGAAAACTGGAACTAAAAAAAATTACGTTTATTAAAGCTGATAAAGTTAACGTTATTAAAGTTATTTCAGACGATGAGCATAGTAAAAAAATAATTGATATAAATACAGCAGATAAACCTACTTTGACTAGTATTTTTAAAGGTACTCGTGTTAAACAGACCACCATAGATAAATTAATCAAACGCAGACAAACAACAAAATATCAAGATTTAAATGAATTAGCATCTGATTTCAACTTTAGTCAAGATGTTAAGGATAAACTTGAGGCAAAAATTAACAATAATGAAATTTCCTTTCAGTAATATACTCAAGCAACTGGGACTGTTAAAAACTGTAACGGCTTATACAGCAATTTTCACTCATTTGAACCACAGATCTTCGTAGGGGCGCAAGGCCTTGCGCCCCTACCCTGTGGTCTATTTACCTGAAAATGGCTGTAAATCACGTAAAATAAAGGGCGATCTTTCAGGTCGCCCTTTAACCATAAATCATCGCTGAAACAGCAAAATTGTCACAAAACTTTACACTGAGCATGATTCCGTAACAAATGGTCGCATAACACCAAAGCCACCATCGCCTCAACCATCGGGACTGCACGTGGTAATACGCAAGGGTCATGTCGCCCTTTAGCAGCTAGTAGGGTTTCTTCACCCTCACGAGTTACAGTTTTCTGTTCTTTTCTAATTGTCGCTGTCGGCTTAAACGCGACGCGCAAAATGATATTTTCGCCGTTGGAAATTCCCCCTTGAATCCCACCAGAACGGTTGGTGAGGGTGCGAATTTCACCATTTTCATCAATATAATATTCGTCGTTATGTTCAATTCCCGTTAACAGCGTCCCTGCAAAACCGGAACCAATTTCAAAGCCTTTGCTAGCGGGGAGAGACATCACAGCCTGAGCGATATCTGCTTCTAATTTATCAAATACTGGTTCGCCTAAACCTTTGGGGACATTTCGCGCCACACATTCTACCACACCGCCGATAGAATCGCCTTGTCTACCAGTTTGTTCAATTAATTCAATCATCCGCTCTGCCAATTCTGCATCAGGACAGCGGACGATGTTGCTTTCAACATCTTCTAAGGTAACGGTGTTGGGGTCAATTACGCCTTCCAAATCCTTAATGCGCTTGACGTAACCGATAATTTCCACATTGGCGACTTGACGGAGAATTTTTTTGGCGATCGCACCTGCAGCCACCCTCCCAATTGTCTCACGCGCTGAGGATCTACCGCCACCCTGCCAATTACGAATTCCATACTTAGCATCATAGGTAGCATCGGCGTGAGAAGGGCGATATTTCTGTGCCATCTCGTCGTAATCTTGGGGACGAGTATCTTTGTTGCGTACCAAAATCGCTAAGGGTGTCCCCAGAGTTTTCCCTTCAAACACCCCAGAGAGAATTTCGCACTTATCTTCTTCTTTGCGCGGCGTCGTAATTTTACTTTGTCCTGGGCGTCGCCTGTCTAACTCAAATTGTATTTCCTCGGTGGAAATTTCCAAACGTGGTGGACAACCATCAATTACAACGCCCACACCCCCACCATGAGACTCGCCAAAAGTGGTGATGCGGAATAAATGTCCGAAGGTGCTGCCCATAATGTTGAGGAAATACAGTTTGGCTTATATAGGATACCATGCACCGACTGCAGTCAAACGATTTTGGATTTTGGATTTTGGATTGACCCCGACCACAAGGGCCAAACAATTTTAGATTTTGGATACTTCTCTACGTTCGCGTAGCGTGTCGCAGACAGAGGCTACGCCAACGACTTAAGAGCGGGCGCCGAAGGCTACGCTCAGTACAAGTTTTGGATTTTGGATTAAATCTAAAATCTAAAATTCTGCGGGGCCTGCAAGGAACCGAAACAATCTAAAATCTAAAATCTAAAATTGGCTTGGTCAATCCCCAGTCAGGAGAAAAATTGCCAAAACTTTGACACTCTCAGGTCTAAAGACACTGAGATTCTACAGACAGAGTAAAACTCTCGCTACGACCGTCAAACGCCGTCTACCTAGTCACTCTAAGTCAAGCTTAGGTTTCTAGCTACTTTTATTTTTTCCAATGCTTTCAGAATCCATCACTAAGCCAAGACGCGGTACGCTCCAATACTGCGTAGGTTTTGGAATTTCTTGGTTGAGGCAAGCAGGGGGAGCAGGGGGAGAAATGGAGGCTGGCGTTGAGTTTTGCCTCCCATGCCTCCCCTGCCTCCCCTGCCTCCCCTGCAAATCCTACGCAGTATTGCGGTACGCTCCGCAACAAGCCTTTATTTGCTCTTTCCTGTCATACTGCGCCAGGACTTAAACCTAACCGTTGTTTCATAGGAGCCGGGATTTCTCCGATACTAGGATGCTTCAACACGTAGATGTTTTTTGTTCTTACTCACGATCTAATTTTAACACAAATACCACTGCGACTGAAGTCGCTCGTGCCGCTGACCACGAGCGGTCTGAAGACGCTGAGTTTCCCGCATCCCGCGTATTCCTATGAGGAAACTTTTACAGCACGCAATCATGGACTTCTAAATTTAATTCTATAGCGATTGCACGAATGACATGGTGTTGCCTGAACAAGCACCGCCTTGTAGCCAGAGTAAGTTAGTCATAGGACCTCGCGGGAAGTGGGAAACTCAGTGGCTTTAGCCCTGAGAGTGTCAATTGCTAGATATTTTTATATGATTTACCTGTTGAACAAGGGGACTGGGGAAGAGTATTCCTGATATCCAATCCCTTTTATCGATATTGATCTTCTAAAATAAAGGATTTTTTTAGTAAATTCATTGTGGTTAAATAAAATTTAATATTTCGCCTAAACTTAAGTATATTTAAATTTTAAGTAAAAGGTTGTAGGCATGACAGACTTTTTGGCTAAAATATGAATAATATATAAACCAATGTCATTTCTTGGCTGTGCTACCAGATTGTAAATTTTCAGTGAAGTTCTTGTATGTCAAGGGTTTTGCTGGCAAAGTAAAAGTAGATTTTGACCAATAAATGTTAAATTTAAATACAAATAAACAATTTAATATTTTTGACAAAAATGCAGAAATTGCATAAAATATGTGCAAATAAGATTGTGAGATTTTTCTGACTTTGTTCTCTGCTGACACAGAATAAGTTAATCAAGACTTAAGGTAGTTAAAACTGTCCTTAATATTGGGATTTACCCCCTAGAAATTTGTCAATAGAGTGTTTTATAGTGTAAAAAGTTGATTCTTTTTTTCATGCCTTTGCAGCTTTGTGGTAAAAAAGGGCGATTAGGAATTACGAATTAGCTTAAACAGCAAGAAGCCCCGCACCATACACTTCGTGTTGGTGTCGGGATGAATTGCGCGACAAAAAGGAGACGCCATTCAATCAATTTTTACCGCAGGTGAAACAGATTGAATGGCAGTCGAGTTTTTGTCAATTTCTGGATTCGGTAGTGAATCGATAAATTCTTCTAAAACTTGTGTCATTGTTTTATCAACTTGTATTGAATATAACTGCAACTTATTATATCTACGTTCAGACATCCTTAACCCTAATCTTTTTCATGATGGCTGTACATTGTTCGTACATTCATGCTAGCATATAACAAGTTAAGTGAGAGGTCGAATCACGATGAAAACAACTTACCAGTATCAGTTTTACCCAGATACTAATCAAAAGATAGAGCTTAACGAGTGGTTAAGAATATCTCGTTATTGGTACAACCGACAATTGGGTGAGCGGTTTTCATGGTGGCAGAACAATCACTTGCAGCTAAAAGCGTTTCCTTTTTGGAAAGACACTTTCCCTGGTTTATTTGAGCGGCCAAGTTACTACTCTCAAAAGTTGCAATTACCAGAAATAAAGAAAGATTTTATCAAGGTAATGCATAGTGGAGAGTTACTAGATTTTTCTCGTGTTGATTCAACTGTTTTGCAAGATATTTGTAAGCGAGTTGATAAGGCTTTTGAAAGGTTTATGGTTGGTGATAAAAAGGGTAAGCGTTCGGGTAAGCCACGTTTTAAAACAGCAGCTAGTTTTGGCACAATGACTTTTGCAAGTGCTAAAGATGATTGGATTAAACTAGTTCGGAAAAACTGGTTATATCTAAGATTACCTAAATTGGGTGTTGTACAAGTCAGAATGCATCGACCTTTGCCCAGTGGTTTTAAACTTAAACAAATCAGCGTAACCAAAAAAGTAGATGGTTGGTATATCCAGATGTGTCTGGAAGATACCTCTGTACCTGATTTTAATCCTGATTTAATTGTTCCAGCTTGGGATAATTCAATGGGTTTGGACGCTGTTTTACATGGTGATGATTATCTGGCTACATCCGCAGGTGACAAACTACCTTCTTTAAAATCACTACGTAAAAACCAACATAAACTGGATAAAGTATCAATCAAGAGAAATAAAAGAAAACCTGGTAGTAAACCTAGAAGAAAACTAGCTAAAAAAGAAGGTAAACAGCATCAACGTATCGCTAGAAGTCGTAAGGATTTTCAATATAAGACTGCCCATAAACTTGTAAGAAGTGGTAAGAAAGTATTTTTCCATGAAAAACTTAATTTACAAGGTTTGAGTAAAAGAAATGCACCAAAGCCAGACGAAAATGGTAAGTTTTTACCCAATGGACAATCAGCAAAGTCTGGATTAAATAAATCTTGGATGGATGCAGCATTTGGACAGTTTTTTGAGATATTAGGTTACATAGCCGCAAAAGCTGGTGCCGTTGTGATACCTCAAAATCCTGCTTATACTAGTCAAATTCTCAGTTATCGGAACGAGATAGTATTTCCTAATCTTGATACTAGAGATTACTGGGATGAGATTGAATCTTTGAGAGTTGATAGAGACATTAATGCCGCTATCAATTTGAAGAGACTTGGCTTGGGCATTATGCCAAGTATAAAACGCCGTAGTAAGAAAATAGACATAGTTGGAACTATGTCTGACAGTATTACAAAGGAAATTTTGAACATCCTTAACAGGACTTCAGAAGCCTACACCATACCCGTAGGGTTGGTGTAGGAGATGTCACTAATTATTGTTGAATTTTCGTAGGTGTTGAAAGACTCAATTCTCCAATGGGCTAGAGTACGGTAGTTATGAATCCTAGTATTACAGATTCAGCCGTGAAGGCTGCGATCGCGGCCATTGCGTCGGAATCAGCAACGACAGAAGAAAAAATCCAGATCCTGATCGAGATGGCTTTAGGCTTTCAAAAAAGGCCGAAAACTGCCAAGGATTTGCGGTATGCAGTTTCGCTGTATTATCGAGCATATCAGATGTGTGGTGAGGATTATCCCCTCCTGAAAGCTCAGGCGCTGGTGGGGATGGCTGGGACTTTACAGACAATCCCGGATGGGGGGTCCGAACTGCTGCTGCAGGCGAAAGCTGGTTATGAAGAGGCCTTACCGATTTTACAACAATTAGCTTCACCAGAGGAAGTGGCCCAGGCGCAGATGAATTTCGGTTTGGTGTTACAGTCGTTGGTGCCGTTTAATTTGGCACGAATCACAGATAGCATCCAGGCTTATCATGAAGCTTTGCGGGTATTTACTTGGGAGGATTACCCACAAGATTATGCAATTTTATACAACAATATTGCGATCGCCTACCTTTCTATGCCCCTAGCATCAGAACGGGAATACTTGCGTCAAGGGCTTGCTGTGCAGTCATTTGAGGTAGCACTCAAGCATATTACTCTGATTGACCACCCTAGGGAATATGCGATGTTGCAAAACAACTTAGGTAACGCTTTGCAATATTTAGTGAGTTCCCATCCTGTAGAGAATAATTTGCGAGCGATCGCAGCTTATGACGAAGCGTTGAAAGTGCGTAACTCCAGAGACACGCCGCTAGAATACGCTAACACAATTTCTAACAAAGCTAACGCTTTATTCAACTTACCCGACGACCCACAAAAACCAGAAGCGGGTAATTTACAAAATCTCAAAAAAGCGCGTACATATTATCAAGAAGCTGGGGAAATCTTTCGCCAACATGAACAGATAGAACAAGCCGAGGTGGTAGCGCAAGCTTTGCAAGAAATTCAATTTGAGGTTTCACAGTTGACGGTTGACGGTTAACACATTACTAAACGGAAGAGAAATTATGAGTGAGATTTTCAGCGTTTCTCATCTTAGGGATTTTATCACATTTTTCGCAAATGGTGACATTAATATCATCACAGGATTTGTGTGGGTATTAGTAGCCACGGTATTATCTATGATTGGCGGGGCGATTGGTGGGATGCTGTTAGCTGGAAAAGATATAGGTTATAATTTTTCGGCAATATTGGGTGGATTCTTTGGACCGACTGGAGTAATTCCCGCCATATTATTAGGGCTATTGTTGCTGAATTTACTGCAAAATTTATAGATAGGAGGAAATATGTTTGATATTGGGTGGTTTTCCGCCAAATTATTTTTTAAAGGAAAGCTACTGCGCGATCCTGGTTATTTTATCCGACAAACAGCTATTGGTAGTAGCATAGCTTTCTTGATATTGTTGTCACTTGCACAAACCGAATTTCCCTTTTGGTTAACAATAGTAATATCTAGCTTAGTGACAGGTGCAGTAATGCCATTTCTTCTGAAGGATTTCAAAATGAAGTAAGTGTGAGTTGAGTGTTTAAGGTTATCGGTCTACATGCATTAGGGAATAGTTAAGAGTAAACAATAACCAATGATTACACTCATTGAACACACACCAACACTTGATGAATTGATTCAAGAAATTAACCGCTTTGAATCAATTATAGACGAGTGGGACGAAAGTCAGAAATGCGTAGTTGTAGGTTTGAAAAGAGCAATTGAGTCTTTACATAAAGCAGCATTGAAGCGGTTGATCAAAAGCCTCAAAGAAGACTCAATGTCAGCTTTACGTCTTGCTGTTGCTGATGAAGTAGTATACGCAGTATTGCTTTATCACGAATTAGTAAAACCGCCAAGACCACCATTAGAAACCCGTATTCAGATAGCGCTTGATGAAGTTCGTCCAGGTTTACAAAGCCATAACGGTGATGTAGAGTTAGTGGCAATTAAACTACCAGATAAGGTAGAAGTCAGGTTAACCGGAACTTGTAGTAATTGTGCAGCTTCTACCTTGACTTTATCGCAAGGAGTAGAACAGGCGATTAAATCCCATTGTCCAGAAATTACTACAGTTATTGCTGTCAATAATCGTCCGACTGTTGATAGCAATGCTTCTAGTTTAACCAGTCCATTTTACCCACAGAGAGGATCGACTTGGATCAGAGTAGCAACTATTGATCAAGTTCCCGAAACTGGTGTATTGGCAGTACAAGTTTTAGGTAATTCCTTAATTTTACATCGTCAAGGTGTGAATGTCACCTGTTATCGCAACACTTGTTCTCACTTAGGAAATCCCCTAGCTGAGGGTCAAGTAGAAAATGGGATCATCACCTGTCCGATCCACGAATTTGAGTACAGATTAGAGACAGGTGAATGTTTAACCGCGCCCGATATTTTCCTACAATCATATCCCATACAGATAAAAGGCGATCGCATTTTTGTTAACCTGTAGCTAGGGAATAGGAAATAGGGAATATTTGCAAATACTAACTGTAGGTTGTGTTGAGGAACGTAGCTTGCTTACCGTAGGCTAACCCAACACAACCTACAAAAAATAAAATTCGGAATCTTTAAACCAAAATTGCAGAAACAAAACCAAGAAATTTCCCCAAATTCTCTCTTCTCACCTCAAGGTGCAGAGGTAATTTTAGGTAACATTATCGAACCAGAAAAATTAGCAATACCTGTAGTACCAAGTGACACAACAATGTTTGCTCCTCGCGGTGCTTGTTTATTATCAGAAATCGGTCCTTTGTGGGTATCAGATACAGGACATCATCGGTTATTAGGATGGCGGAACTTACCCACCAGAGACAGTCAAAGTGCTGATTGGGTAATTGGACAACCAGACTTTAACCATGAGGGACAAAATGCTAAACATACACCAGGAAAAGCAACTTTCAGTGTACCTACAGGAATTTGTGCTGTGGGTAAAGGGTTAGCGGTGGCTGATGCTTGGAATCATCGGGTATTAATTTGGCAAAATTTACCTGAAGATAACAATATTCCAGCCGATTTGGTGTTAGGACAAGCTAATTTTACCGACACAGAACCTAATAGGGGAAAACAAACTGCGTCTGCGAATACAATGCATTGGCCTTATGGCATTTTCTATCATCAAGGACGGCTATTTGTTACCGATACCGGAAATCGCCGGGTATTAATTTGGCACCAATTACCAATAGAAAATGGTCAACCAGCCGATTTAGTTTTGGGACAACCAGATATGATATCGCGCAACGAAAATGACGGGGGTTCTCCTTCCGCGTCGAGTATGCGTTGGTGTCACGATATCACCTTTTGGGGAGAAAATTTAGTCGTCACCGATGCTGGTAATAACCGAGTGATGATTTGGGAGGGGATACCAACAGAAAATAATCAACCTTCTGCAGTAGTTTTAGGACAAAAAAGCTTTGATTCTGTCCAAATGAATCAAGGGATTTATTTTCCTAATAGTAGTACCTTGAGTATGCCTTATGGTGTATCTGTTGCTGGTGATTGGTTGCTGGTAGCTGATACTGCGAATTCTCGTTTGTTAGGATGGAAGAAGCCAGAATCAATTCTATCACTGCAAGGGGTTGGAGCAGATGCGATCATGGGACAAAATAATTTTCAAAGTAAGGGTGAAAATCGGGATTTTGGATTGGCGAGGCGAGATAGTTTAAATTGGTGTTATGGGGTGAATGTTTGTGGTGATATGGCGGTAATTGCTGATTCTGGTAATAATAGAATTTTGTTGTGGAAGTTGGATAATAAACTTCTTATATAAATCAAAAAAAAAGGAACCCCACCCGGTCTTTGACCCTACGAATTTTAGATTTTGGATTGTGGATTAAATCTAAAATCTAAAATCTAAAATTCTGCGGGGTGGGGTGTTAGGGTACTTTTGCAAGAGGTCTAATATAAACTGCGGAGCGTCTGTCTACGACATGCTCCGCGAACGCAGAGAAGGGAAAAATATGAAGGTGGAGGAAATTAGGGTTCGCGGTACTGTTCAGGGGGTGGGATTTCGCCCTACTGTATATCGCATCGCTAAAGCTTGCGGGTTGCGTGGTGATGTTTGTAATGATGGAGAAGGTGTGTTAATTCGGGTTGCTGGTAGTGAAGCTGATTTAACAGAATTTGTCACTAGATTACAGCAAGAATGTCCACCTTTGGCAAGAATTAATGAGTTAATTAGAAGTGTCTATGAGGGTGAATTTAATTTTGATGATTTTATAATTTCTCACAGTGTAAATAGCGCAGTTAAAACAGAAATTGTCCCTGATGCTGCTACTTGTCTCCAATGTCAAAAAGAAATTTTTGACCCCTTTAGTCGCTTTTATCGTTACCCCTTTACAAACTGTACCCATTGTGGTCCTCGCTTAAGTATTATTCGGACTATTCCTTATGACAGATGCAATACTAGTATGTCTGGATTTAGCATATGTCCAGAATGTGAAAAAGAATATCATAATCTAGAAAATCGCCGCTTTCATGCCCAACCAATCGCCTGCTATATTTGCGGACCACAAGCTTGGTTAGAACGTCCCGATGGTAAGCCTGTGACTGCTTCTATGTTTTCGATGCTAGATGATGTTGATGCTGTCTGTACCCTACTGCAAAAAGGCGAAATTGTGGCAATTAAGGGGTTAGGTGGTATTCATCTTGCTTGTGACGCCACTCAAGAAACCTCTGTACAAAAACTCCGCCAACGTAAAGGACGCTATTATAAACCCTTAGCTTTAATGGCGCGAGATATATCAGTAATTGAACAATATTGCACCGTCAACGCTCAGGAAAGAGAATTATTAACAAGTTCCGCTGCGCCTATTGTTTTATTACGAAAAAAGGGATTTGGTAATGGGGAATTAACTCATGATTACTCACCTATCGCCCCTTCAATTGCACCAGGGCAAAATACACTTGGTTTCATGTTACCTTATACGCCTTTACATCATTTAATTCTCAAGCGGATGCATCGTCCAATTGTCTTAACAAGTGGCAATTTTTCCGATGAACCCCAATGTATTGATAATGATGAAGCCAGAGAAAAGTTAGGCAATATTGCTGATTATTTTCTGTTTCATAATCGCGAGATTGTTAACCGGGTAGATGATTCGGTCGTGCGAGTTATTGGTGAGCAAGTGCAAACAATTCGCCGCGCTAGAGGATATGCACCAACACCAATTAAGTTACCACCAGGATTTGATAATATTCCGCCAATTTTAGCAATGGGTAGCGAGTTGAAAAATACCTTTTGTATATTGCGAGAAGGGGAAGCAATTATCTCGCAACATTTGGGAGATTTAGAAAATGCTGCGGCTTTGAATGCCTATCAGGATACCTTAAAATTATACTTAAATTTATTTGAGCATACACCAGAATTTATTGCCATTGACAAACATCCAGAATATCTTTCTACAAAACTCGGTCAAGAACTAGCAACCGCCAATCAAATCAAACTTTATTCCATCCAACATCATCACGCCCACATTGCTGCTTGTATGGCGGAAAATGGTATTCCTCGAAATTATCAACCAGTTTTAGGTATTGCTTTAGACGGTTTGGGTTATGGCGAAGATGGTACACTTTGGGGTGGAGAATTCCTTTTAGCAGATTACCGCAAATTCCAGCGACTAGCAACATTTAAACCAGTGGCTATGATTGGCGGTAAACAAGCAATATATCAGCCCTGGCGTAACACCTACGCCCAATTATTAGCAATCGACAGTTGGGATAATTTAACCCAAAAATACGGAGATTTAGAAATATTCAAATTTCTAGAAAAAAAGCCATTAAAGCTACTAAATCAGCTAATAGAAAAAGGTATTAACTCTCCCCCAGCTTCCTCAGTAGGGCGCTTGTTCGATGCAGTAGCAGCGGCTATCGGTGTTTATCCAGAAGAATGTAGCTATGAAGGACAAGCGGCGATCGCAATGGAAGCCTTAGTCAATGTCAATAGCTTAAAGAATAATGAAGAAACGCAAACTTATCCTTTTAAGATTACGATTTTCGATAGTATTTATTGTATAGACTCTAGTCCAATGTGGCAAACCTTGCTCGATGACTTACAGCAGCAGATTCCTCCAGGAATAATCGCCGCTAAATTTCACAAAGGTTTAGCTAAAACAATTGTCGAGATGGTACAAAAACTTACTCAAGAACATCTCATTAATCAAGTAGTCCTGACAGGAGGAGTATTTCAAAATTCCATTTTATTAGAACAAGTTACTTCCAGACTACAAGCATTAGGAATAAATGTCCTAACTCACAGTTTAGTTCCATCTAATGACGGTGGTTTATCCCTCGGACAAGCTATTATTGCTGCATCTCAATTAATTAGTTAAGTAGGTCGGTGCAAATAAACCATACTGCTTAGGGTTGTCATTTGTCATTTGTCATTTGTCATTTGTCATTACTCATTACTCATTACTCATTACTCATTACTCATTACTCATTACTCATTACTCATTACTCTTTGTCATTTGTCATTTGTCATTGCTCAAGATTTCAGCTATATAACGTTTCCCCGTCTAGCGATGTATATTATCGCCCCCTCCTCGCTTGCGCTTAGGGGGTTGGGGGTGAGGTTCTTGTCCGTCTTCTCTTTTGTTCCTTTATCCTGAAAAAGGAAAATAAAAATGTGTTTAGGAATACCCGGTCAAATTGTCGAAATAACAAACATTAATCACAAATTAGCCATTGTCAACGTTGCTGGTGTCAAGCGACAAGTAAATATAGCTTGCATCATTGACGAACAACATCCCCCCGAAGCGTGTATTGGAGATTGGGTATTAGTTCATGTAGGCTTTGCGATGAATCGCATTAACGCCCAAGAAGCCGCAGAAACATTACAACTTTTGCAAGAAATAGAAGAATTAATGGTTGATTACTAATAACTAGTTCGTAGTAGCGCTTTAGCGCCATAACCAGAATTAATATGAAATACGTTGACGAATTTCGCGACCCTTACAAAGCTGAAGCCTTAGTATGGCAAATAGAAAAATTATGTCACATCCTAGGGAAACCTATTAAAATAATGGAAGTATGTGGCGGTCATACCCATTCTATATTTAAGTACGGTATTGAGGAAATTTTGCCAGATACCATTGAATTAATTCATGGACCTGGTTGTCCAGTTTGTGTTATGCCAAAAGGGAGATTAGATGATGCGATCGCCATCTCCCAAAATTCTAACGTAATTTTCGCCACCTTTGGTGATGCCATGCGGGTTCCTGGTTCTCACACCAGCTTACTCCAAGCCAAAGCCACGGGCGCAGATATTCGCATGGTTTACTCTCCTCTCGATAGCCTACAAATTGCTAAAGATAACCCCGACAAAGAAGTAGTTTTCTTTGCTTTAGGCTTTGAAACTACAGCCCCCAGCACAGCTTTTACAATTCTCCAAGCTGCAGCGGAAAATATTCCTAATTTTAGTATGTTTTGTAATCACGTCCTCGTGATTCCCGCCTTACAAGCACTACTAAATAACCCCGATTTACAATTAGATGGCTTTGTCGGTCCTGGTCATGTCAGCATGGTAATTGGCACTGACCCTTATCAATTTATTTCTCAACAATATCATAAGCCAATAGTTGTCTCAGGATTTGAACCTTTAGACATCATCCAATCGATTTGGATGCTATTGCATCAGCTAGTAGAAAATCGCTGTGAAGTTGAAAACCAATACAATCGCATAGTCAAAAATGAAGGAAATTCTGTAGCACTTACAGCGATGAATCAAGTGTTTACAGTCCGAGATAATTTTGATTGGCGCGGCTTGGGTGAAATCCCCTATTCAGGGTTAAAAATTCGTCCTGAATATACTCAATTTGATGCTGAATTAAAATTTACAATTCCTCACCTAAAAATAGCCGACCATAAAGCCTGTAAATGTGGCGAAATTCTTAAGGGAGTCTTAAAACCTTGGCAATGTAAAGTATTTGGTACAGCTTGCACACCCGAAACACCAATTGGTGCTTGCATGGTATCTTCTGAAGGGGCTTGTGCAGCTTATTATAAATATGGCAAACTGTCGAATATTGCCAAAAAAACAATGGCTGAACCATCAAAGGTTAGCCTGAACCAAGAACCCTTACCTTCCTGTGCTAATCCTGTGGAATAGCCAAACTAAAACATGATTGGAGGATAAAATCTATGCCATTTGTTACAATTCAAATTGCCCAAGGTCATTCCATCGAGAAAAAACGGCGACTAGTAGAAGCCATTACTAACGCCTTAGTTTCAGCTTTAGATACCAAACCTGAATGGATAACTGTTCATATTGATGAATTTGCACGAGAAAATTGGGCTGTTGGCGGGATATTGCATTCTGATAGACATCGTGGTAGACATGATGAAGCCGGTAGATAATTTTTTTTACTGCGTATAGCCGTTAAACAATACGTAATATTATTCAGGGGAATTTCTGGTATTTAATTGGTATTTAAATATGAATCTACTGTTAAAATATGGATTTATCCCAAAATCACTCACTAGAAAACCCCCTATTTCAAAAAATTGAACAAGTTCGCCGTCGTCAAGGTAAGGTGCGAGATACTCATATAAATCTCGCACATGGTAGCGGTGGTAAAGCGATGCGCGATTTGATTGATGATATTTTTGTTAATAGTTTTGATAATCCGATTCTCTCTCAATTAGAAGACCAAGCCAGTTTTAATTTAGCCAGTCTCATGCAACAAGGAGATAGACTAGCATTTACAACTGATTCCTATGTTGTAGACCCGTTATTTTTTCCTGGTAGTGATATTGGAGAATTAGCTGTCAATGGGACAATAAATGATTTAGCCGTCAGTGGTGCCAAACCTTTATATCTTACCTGTAGCGTTATTTTAGAAGAAGGTTTACCAATAGAAACTTTACGGCGTGTTGTAGCTAGTATGAAAGCAGCAGCTAATAAAGCAGGCGTCCAAATTGTTACCGGTGACACGAAAGTTGTTCATCGTGGTGCTGCTGATAAATTGTTCATTAATACTGCGGGAATTGGCGTAATTCCCCCAGGAGTTAATATTTCTGCTCATAATATTCAACCAGGAGATGCAATCATTATTAATGGTGAATTAGGAAATCATGGTACTGCTATTTTAATCGCCCGTGGAGAATTAGCATTAGATTCTAATATAGAAAGTGACTGTCAGCCTTTGCATAGTTTAGTAGAAACTATCCTCAAAGTATGTCCCGAAGTTCACGCCATGCGGGATGCTACACGCGGCGGTTTAGCTACAGTCTTAAATGAATTTGCTCTCAGTTCTGATGTAGGAATTCGGATATATGAAAAGTCTATACCAGTCAATGAACAGGTTCAAGGGGTTTGCGAAATTCTCGGTTTAGACCCCTTATATCTAGCAAATGAAGGTAAGTTAGTTGTAGTAGTACCAGGCGAAAAAGCTAACACTGTTTTATCAGCCATGAAATTGCACCCAGCGGGAAAAGACGCCTGTATTATCGGTACAGTTATTCCTTCACCTCCTGGTGTTGTTTTGTTAAAAACTGCTTTTAATACTGAACGCATCGTTGATATGCTTGTCGGTGATCAATTACCACGAATTTGTTAAATAATTAGGTCATTTGTCATTGGTCATCTGCACTACATTAATAATCGTAGGGTGCGTGACGCTGCGATAAATATTGTACGCAGGTACAGGAATTCTGGCGTCACGCACCATTCTTTACAGCGATTTTCAGGTAAATGAACCACATTTTTATATCTCACGCAAAGGCGCAAAGGCGCAAAGGAACAAAGAAATACAGATATCCGCGTGTGGTCTAAATACCTGAAAAGTGCTGTAAATGTGAGACTAGCGTAAGTCCTGAATCAGTATATCTGTGCCAAAAAACCTTACTAGTCAGAGTCATCATTTGTTATTAGTAAAGAACAAAGCACAACTAACAATTGACACGCGCAGCGTAATAAATCTATGCACGAATTAGGAATTACCCAAAATATTGTCGCTATCGTCAGCGAACACGCTAAAGGCGCAAAAGTTAGCCGAGTGTTATTAGAAATTGGCAAACTTTCTGCTATAATGCCTGATGCTATCCGATTTTGTTTTGATATTTGCAGCCAAGGTACAGTTTTAGCAGGCTCAACCTTAGAAATTTTAGAAATTACCGGTTTAGGAAAATGTCGCCAATGTGGTGCAGAAATTGCTTTAGACAAGCCTTTTGGTATATGTCAATGTGGTAGCCTGGAATTAGATTTAATCAATGGTGAAGAACTAAAAATTAAAGAAATAGAAATAGAGGAAGTATGTGTGTAACCTGCGGTTGTTCGGATGATGCTGAAGCTAAAGTTACAAATTTAGAAAATGGTGCAGTTGAACACAATCACCATCATCATACTCACACTTTAGCCGATGGAACTGTAATTACCCATTCCCACAGTTATGAGGAACTATCCCACATTCACGCCAAAATACATAACACAACTATATCCTTAGAACAGGATATTTTAGCCAAAAATAACCTTTTAGCTGCCCAAAATCGCGGCTGGTTTAAAGGTCGAAATATCCTGGCTTTAAATTTAATGAGTTCCCCTGGAGCAGGAAAAACTACACTCTTAACTCGCACAATCAATGATTTAAAAGATAAGTTGTCTATCAGTGTCATTGAAGGCGACCAAGAAACAACTAATGATGCTGAAAAAATTAAAGAAACAGGCTGTAAAGTTGTCCAAATCAACACCGGTACGGGCTGTCATTTAGATGCATCAATGATAGACAGGGGTTTACAACAACTCAACCCACCGCTAAATTCTGTAGTGATGATTGAAAATGTGGGTAATTTGGTTTGTCCCGCCTTATTTGATTTAGGCGAACAAGCCAAAGTAGTAATTCTTTCGGTAACAGAGGGAGAAGATAAACCAATAAAATATCCCCACATGTTCCGCGCTAGTGAGATAATGATTCTTACTAAAATTGATTTACTACCTTACCTGCAATTTGATCTACAAAAATGTCTAGACTATGCGAAGCAGGTAAATCCGCAAATTCAAATTTTTCAAGTTTCGGCTACGACTGGCTCAGGTTTAGATAATTGGTATGCTTGGCTATCTCAAAAGGTAGGAAGTTCTTCTAGTTTAATTTCTGCATAAACATTTTCGTTTGTATCACGCAGAGGCGCAGAGTCGTAGAGAGTAAGAGGTGAGAGATCAGCTTTAAGCACAGAAAAACGTCGATAATTATCCAAAATTATCGACGTACATGGACTGTTAATAATTCTCGATCATAGCTATCAACACAAACCCACCAGTTTTGATTTACAACCAATCGCGATAAGCTGAGATTTCCTTGACACCGATTTCAAACGGATTACCTTTACCAAATGGGGGATAAACCCTGATTTTGGCATTTTTGGTAAACCGTTCCAACCGATTACCCAATTGCGGAATATTGCTAACGATATGCCAGTAAGATACTATATCAGGGCAGTCAATAATCAGCATCAGAGTAGTAGAGTTAGTGGTAAGATACCACTGACAATTAGACAACAATGCTTGGGTAATGCGATCGCAGGCTTGATAAAAGCATCTGCCAATCGATTGTTCTATTTCTAGATACAGCATTCCATCCTGGGTTGTCACCTCAGTTGGTGGTAAATCATCAGGAGGAAGCAGGTTTAATTTAGACATAATTCCGCACCTCTTGGTTATAGCGCGTCAAGCTGTCCAGGTTTTTTTGCTCTTCAAAAGACGAGGGTTTAAGTGCTAGTGTACCTAGTTGCAATTCATCCTGAAATTTTTTGATTTTGTCGCGACAGATTCCCACATCACCGATAATTGAGTTCTCAATTAAATAGTCTTCGTCATAACAAATATTTGTATGATCAAATAACTGATGATTGGGCGAACTCTTTTGCATTACTTGCGCCGAATTGGCTTTCATTTTCAGGCTAAATTTACGGATATAAGGTAACGCCTCACTCACAGCCTCATCATAAGTTCTGCCGACAAAGAAGAAACGTGCCAGTATTAAGTCTTCAGAATCACTGGAATTTAAAGCACGATATTTGGCAACAGTTTTCTTCAATCTTTCCAGAGAAAACGGTGGTCCTCCCATCAAGCCAAAGGCGTTTTTAGCAGCAAATTCAATGCTGTCATCACTACCACTAGCTACATAAACGGGAATTTTTGGTTGTAAAGGTTTCGGATAAATTGTCAGGCGATCGCATTGATAATATTGCCCATTAAATGATACATTTGTTTCATATAAAAGCCTTTGAATCAATGCGATTGACTCTAGCATCATGCCACGGGATTCACTCATGGGAATGGCAAAATGCTTATTTTGTTCGGGAAAGGGTCCACCTTTAGCAATTCCAAATGCTAGCCGTCCATTGCACAGGTTATCCAAAGTCGCAATGTCCTCAGCAACCCTAATCGGGTCATGAAACGCCAGCAACACCGCTGCTGTCCCTAATCGGATAGTTGAAGTTACTCCCGCCAAATGTGCCATCAACACCAAAATTGACGGACTGAGATTCAATTCATTAAAATGATGTTCGCTCACCCAGGCTTCTTCAAAATCTAAGCTTTCCGCGTGTTTGACCAGCGCGACTTGCTCTTTGAGGGCGCGACGGGTATCTTGGTGATGATTGTCGTAATTGCAGAAAAGTCCAGTTTTCATTCTTGGCAATAGCTATTTTAGTCAGACCTACTCTGGAGGCACATTAATAATCCTAGGGTGTGTGACGCTGCGATAAATATTGTCCGCCAGGACTTGTGGCGTCACGCACCATTCTTTAAATGTGACACGTAAGTAAGTCCTGTTTAGGTTGCAACCCACTGTAATTCCAACCATAAGCGCGGATTGGTCTTTTTGAGTTTCGACATCGGATCGCGCAGTATTGGTTTGGCATTAATACAAACTACCTGAACGAGTCCCATATTGTCTGCTATTTCTCTCAAGATTTCTTTTTGAGCTTGCACATAGGGCATCATTTCGGTAGAGCAATAAATTCCTATGTATTGTAAGCGTTTAGCAGGTCGTCCCCAATAACAGGTGATGACTTTCACATAACACCCATTAAGTAATTCCCCGATACTTGGGTAATAGTGATTGACGACTCTTGTAAATTCCTTGGCTAGGATGTCTTCAGCAATCATAGCAAATGATATTTTTGTAGCGTTCATCACGCTATTAATATAACATATATTTGTCATTCAAAGATAACATTTGCTCTACCTATTTAGGTAGATATATTAAAATTCCATCATAATAAAGTGAGGCAATATCAAATAAGATACCACCTCCGTTTAACCTATAAAAAATCAAAATCCAGCAGTGTAACCACAGATTTATATCCGTGGTTAACTTCAAAACAATCTACTTTAGCAAGAGGTCTATCGATTATATTGATGCTCGAATTTATTAATTCAAATTTTCCAGGTTTAATTAATGTACATTTAAATTGCACATATAAATTTTGGATTTTGAATTTTAACTATCGGGCATTACGTTCAGACACTAAAACCTCTGCCACTAATTGTGGTAAATCGATGAGATCTATATATCCATCTGAACCACGAATAGGCGAGATAAATGTATAATTTGGGTCACAGGCTCCCGTGTCGTAAACTTGAATGAACCACCGATCAGGAAATCCTGCTACACCCAGTTCCACAACGTACCAAGATTCACCAATCAGACGAGAGTTAAAAACTGCGAACCACTCTCTGTGAGATTCAGAGATGTTCCAGTCTGCCATGATAAACTCTAATGCTATAAGTCCTGCATCAGTTGCTGTCAATAACATTCTTACTCCTTATTTGAAACTTCTACATCAGAATTGGTAGCTTCAATTTCAGGGTATAATCCTAGTTGTTTGGCTAATTCACGAGCAATAAAAAACAAAAATTGGGCACCATCTTGATTGCCTTCGTGAGCGAATACACTTGCTACTTTCAGCATTGCATATACAAAGCCAGAATCAATTAATTCTGGTTGTGCTTCTAAAACTTCCGGTTCCTGACCATTAGGACATCTGAGTAGCTGGTCAATCAAATCAAAATATAAGAGTTCGCGTTCTTCTGTCATGGTGCTTTTGTAGATTTAGAATGAGTGAAATTTGAAATGCTTATTGCTCGATACTTTGCTGCCACAATCTTTCTAATGTTTCAACCTGTTCTCGCAAAACTGCAGCACGATAGACCAGATACCTATCGTAAATCATAATTCCTAACCCCAAGCAAATAGGGGTAAGTACGAAAAACAATTGCAAAATAGTGGTAAATTGGTATTGTTGAACAGTAATCGGCTTTTGGTGATTCAGAGCGCAATCAGAGATTTTTATGCTAGCCTGAGATTGCGGAATATTTTTACCCTCTGACTGAAGAGCCAAAGCGTCATATACCCTAATGTTATTGTTGATTTCACAAGTTAAGCTCTGTGTTTTTATTAGCTCTATATGTCGTCCCCAAACTATGCTTAATACGAGTATTTCTGGAGACAGCACAGCTAAGGTAATTGCACAGACTGTGAGAACATTTAGAACTTTGACTCTCATCTTGGCTCTCCCTTCATAGGCAGTATGCACCCATTAATATCAATATTTTTTTGTTTGGCCAAGTAGGTTATTGCTTCTACTTCGCAAATACAGTTATCCTAGTTTAGGTTGTGAACGTAAATTTCGACAAAGAAATCTCACCCTCCACGCGCATAGGCGCAAAAATGAGAGATAAGACTAATTTTGAGTGTTCACAAACAATAAAGGATTTTGTAGCCCTGATAATAAATAAAAACACGTTATCAGTTTGTTGATTGTTAACTGTTAACTGTTAACCGTTTATTAAACATTTAGGACTTAAGAAGTCCCCCCTAGTTCGTCAGGTTTTCACCTGGGAATGTTGGGGGGTAGAGGGGAATCTCTGCGTAAATCCTACTAATGTTTATATCAGTCGCCCCTCGATATCAGAGTTTAGCCTAGCTCAATTAAGATTATTAAATTTATTAAGGTTGTACTCAAAGCCTACAAGTCTTACTTTATCAAGGTTTAAAAAATTATTTGGGGTATGGGTTCTAGTATTTTTCGGCTGGTGTACTAGCATTTACGGGATAGGGTGCGGGCTATTTTGTACTCAAGCTCAAAGCCATACAGGCTATGGAAAAAGGCAAGTTTTTACCTCAATTATTTGGACAAAAAAGCTTGTACTCAAAGGATATTTTTATGCCTAAGTTACAATAATAAAATCAAAAAAACCATTAACTTTTACCAAAATATCATCTTTTTCAGATATTCATCTATAAAGTGACAATTGTTGCAGATAAATAATACCATTTCCATTTAATAAAGATATAAATACGTTGCTAGGAAATATAATAAACCATGCTTACAGGGTCCAAGTCCTTGCGCCCCTACAGATATTGCGACGACGCCAAAAAGTTGGCCAAAAACTTTAATATTACCCGGCGATTAGGCGTATAATGAGCTTAACTGCAAATATTGCCAGCAGAAGTCCTGTTCTCATCAGCAAATTCAGTAAACCAAAAAATTTCGCGATGGCTACGGTGGGCGTTCCGCGCCATCATTCTGTCGAAGTGATCTAAGATATCTGATTTTGCCAAAAAAACCTTATGCGCCTAACTTTCTAGGATACAAGGCGCTTTTGCTAGGGTTTGCGCCCCTTTTGTCATCTGTTCAATATTTGATGGCGACCAAGGGTAAGGTGATTGACAATGATGAGCTGCTAACAATCCCCATAATCCTCTGGGCATCAAAACTGGTACAACTAGGTTGGCGCGGACTTGCAAACTGTGGAGAAAATCTCGGTGACAATCTTGGATTGGTTCTGAGTTAATATCCGCGATCGCCCGCACTCTTCCTGCTAAATATAAATTGGCATACTCTTGGTTAAAACAATCATCAGCACCAGTTGAACCGAAGATTGAGTATTGATCAGAACTTAAAGATTCACAGGTCACTTGGCCTTGCCATTCTCCATAAAAATAATACAACACCACCCGATCAACCTGGAGCGATTCTCTGAGTTGGATGATCGTTTCTCGAACCAAGTTATCTCGCTGAACATTTCTCACAAGGCGCTCAAGCACTCTTTGTAAGCCACCGTCATAACGCCTAGGTGAGCCAGGGTTGAATTCTGAGAAAGAATGAATTTGCACAGGTTTAAAATGACGAATGAGTAATTACTTTCGGATTTTTATAGTAACTAAATTATCACTTTTTCTGAAAAATCATCATGCAGTCACAGAACTCCAAAAAATAATAAATTATCTCATTTCTGTACTCAACACAACTTTTTATCCACTCGTTCGCTTCTATGTGTAATGTTTTTTAAGTCTAAATTACCTAAATATACTAAAAAAGATTAACTTACTCATAAAGATTATACCACTTAAAGCTTCAAGGGTTTCAGCAAATTATAAATAAAAAATTAAAAATTACAAAAATTCAAAGTTGTTAAATTTTCCCAAAGATTTGGATTTTGAGCAGCGAAATACCCACATTAAACCTGGGAATCGTCAATTAGTCACTTCCCGGTCTAAGATTACCTATATAGCGGTTCTCAGTTGGATACAATACAAAATTATATCGTCGCGTGTAGGGGCACGGCAGCGCCGTGCCCTTACGAGTGTATTGGACTCAACCGATAACCGCTATAATTTTCCTTCTTCTCTACGTTCGCGTAGCGTGTCGAAGACAGACGCTTCTCTTCTTAGGCTCCGCCAACGCGAATGCAGAAGCTCAAAATTATTTCCCTACGGGACGCTCCGCGTAAAGCCTGCGGCATAGCTTCGCTTACGCGTAGCGTCCCGTAGGGAACGGTAATCTTCCAGCGGTTCGGGAGTAGTAGTCTGTCAATTTTGTTTTGAGGGATTTTTGGTAGTGTGAGCGTCTCGCTCACGCGGGCAAGATGCCCACACTACAGTCCATCATTTTTATCTTGACAGAGTAGTAGTCCTTTTTAGACATTTTCTATGAAGATTTTATTAACAAAGATTGCAAATGATTACATATATATAATATTGTGCAATTTTTTTAATAAATACCGACTTATCTATCACTAGAGGAATCAACTACTTGCAGCAATTGTTCAAACAAAGGATCGCCAAAATTCATTAATCGTAGGGAAGGCGTTTCATCAAAAACATTAGGATAAAAAGTAACTGTGTAATTCTGCCTTTTATAAGTCAGTTGCCAAGTTCCCTCAGTCCTTCTCTCAAACTGCACACCATTGGCTTTTAAAAGTGCGGAGGAGGTGAATAATTGCTCAATTGTTTCTGGTGTAAAGGGAGCAGCAGAAATGGGTTTTTGAATTTCTGCTAAATCAGCGTCCAAATCCATCGCTACCATTTCCTCAATTGCTAAACGAGGTGGTGGACTGTCTAACACAGAATCGAATTCAGACATTAAAACATCTTCTTCTTCAGGGTCAGCGCTCATAGCCGCTTGTTCAATAAAAGTGGGGACTTGTGCTAAAATAGGTTGAAGATTACCAACAACAGTGGCAAAAGCATTAATGCGATCGCGTAATTTTTTATAAACCTTCGCTTCTACTGTGCCATCATAGTAAAAATTGTGGATTCGCACAGTAGAATACCTTTGTCCAATGCGGTCAATTCTGCCAATGCGCTGTTCAACCCGCATGGGATTCCAAGGCATATCATAGTTAATCAACACTCCGCAATTTTGTAAGTTTAAACCCTCGGAAGCAGATTCAGTACAGAGGAGAATTTTGATTTCATCTTGGCGGAATCGGCGTTTAATTTCTTCTTTGGGAACTAAACACCAATTTGGTTGACTGTTGGCTGTTGACTGTTGGTTGGATTGTTCAGTCAACGGGTAACTGTTAACTGTCAACAATTCACCACCACGACCAGAATAACAAGCTACTTGACTACCATACAACTCCTTCAATGTATCTCGCAGATAGTCCATCGTGTCAGTGTACTGGGTGAAAACAATCGCACTTTCTCGCTCAGTTAATTCTTGGCGTAAAATTTGAATAAAGCGAGAAAGCTTGCTATCTTCCCCAGTGTTTTCAAATTGGCGTAGTAATTCTTCAAGATATTGAATTTCTTGGGGGTCTACTGGTTCAAAGAAAGATTCCAGTCCCGCAATTATGGTATCATCTTCATTATCCACATCCACCAAATCGTCGTCACTTAAAACGCTTCCCTGTTGAGTTAACAGATAATCCAAACGACGCTGCAGAGATGACTTGATGGCATAAAATGAACTGGTCAAACGCTTGCGGTAAAGGGTCATCAAAAAACCTAAACAGGAACGCTGATCTATTTGTGCCAGTCGATAAAAATGACGGTTCTTGCGGCTCTTCCGTACTTAGCGTGCTGAATTTGTTAAAAAATAAGTTTGAAACCCTTGCGTGGCTCCGATAAAAGCCATTATTTTTTGTATTTGAGCTCCTGTTACTAAAAATCAAATTATAAACGCCTGTAAGCCTTGTTATTAAAGCAATTTAATCGACTTTCATTAATAATTAAGCACGCTACACACGCAAGAGCCATAAATTATTACCTTTTTCAATTCCATTCAAAATAGTAAAGTTATTACCATTTGGGTTGACAATGGTATTGGTAGTGCCAAAGGGTGTCAATTGTAGCACTCCTCCCTGGTTGGGGGCACGCACAATGGGCAACCGAAATTCTGCGGAAAAAAACATGCCATTGTCTGTAAGCAATGTATCCTGACGATAGCCCCGGACACTTAGCTGTCCACCAACACCAAATTGCTCTAAAGGTAAGAGGGAATTTGCAGCGAGTTGTAAATCGCCTCTGGCTAAAAATAGCGTGTCTGGTGCCAATTGTCGCACCCACTGCGCCTGTCCCCGCCAAGCAAAAAAGCGGCTATCTGGAGCATCTTCACTCACATTCGCACCAAACCAATCTACACCTATGCTAAATTGCGATCGCATTGCAAACACGTACTGATTACTGCGCTGGGTATACTCCTGAAAAAACCGTAAAGCAGAAATATTGGTTTTACCGTTCTCATCTGCACCCGGTGAGAGTCGAAACGGCCCAATGTTATCAATACCCAACGCAGTTTGGCTTTGTTGGCGCGAGAACGATAGCCCAATAGCTAAATCCTGATTGGGTTTTTGCAGCAATGGTTGTCGATAGCCCAATTCATAAGATGTGGTATTTGATTGAATATCTAGAACGCTGAATGGCTCTTCAATTACGTGATTCCAACCTTGATTAAAACCAAACCAGACAGTACCATTGTGGGCGTTAATGGGCAATGTGTAATTGGCATTGACAGTATTACTACCATCGGTATTGACATAGCCGACACTGAGGGTGTCACCTAAGCCCAGTAAATTCGCTTCTTGTAGATTCACTCCCCGGCGAAAACTCCCCACACTTGGCGATCGCCCATTATCTAGGGTTGTGGTAACTGTGAACGTATTTGCTTCTTTAACCTCTACTCTTAACACATTGCTTCCCGGACGAACACCAGTCTGTAACTCAGCTGACAGGTTTTGAATCAGCGGATCGAGGCGGAGTAGTTGGAGCTTTTCTAGTAAGCGCGGTACATTCAGGGGTTTTCCCGCACCAAGTAGGATGCGCGAACGAATATATCCATTGTTTAATCGTCGATTCCCAACAATTTTTATTTCCTGTAAACTACCCTCGACCACCTGAATTTTGATTACACCATCTTTTAATGTCTGCGGTGCAATTATCTGTTATTTTTACAAATGCTAACAGCGTAAATACTGATTGTATAGAGCAGTCAAACGATTTTGGATTTTGGATACTTCGACTTCGCTCAGTACAAGTTTTGGATTGACCCCGACCACAAGGGGCAAACAATTTTAGATTTTGGATTTTGGATTTTGGATTACAGCCATTTTCAGGTAAATAGACCACGCTTTTGGGGCGCAAGGCCTTGCGCCCCTACGAAGATCTGTGGTTATTGGGTGAAAATTGCTGTAAATCTAAAATCTAAAATCTAAAATCTAAAATCTAAAATTCTGCGGGGCCTGCAAGGGACCGAAACAATCTAAAATCTAAAATCTAAAATCTAAAATTGGCTTGGACCAGAGGGACAGCCCCGACTTAGTGGCTGGTTTTGGGATTGGTGACTTTTCTTCATTCGCCGAGAACTTTTGTGGTCTGACAAATAAGCGTTGTTCGCAGAGAACAGAAATTTTGCCACTCAAAGCTAATCTAAATTTATGGATGGAGAACGCTACAAATGAGAATCGAATCAGAAAAAGAATTTTGGTTACGCCAATTAGACGAATATCGAGAAATTTTACGCCAAAGGAAACTAAAGAAACTCAATACCCAAAACAACCCGCCCCTCAACAATAATACGACGGACAAGTCTGTTTAACATTCGTTTTTTATCCTCAGATGTCCGACTATCCCAGTATTCGCGGTCACGAAACATTTGGACTAACTCTTCAAGAACCAATAGGCTACGTTTTGTCATGTTTTCGTTCAGGCTTAAGATACTAGCGATTTGGTCACGAATACCATCTTTGGCTTTTTCTACAAAAGGATTAGTAGGTAACTTTTCCAGTCCTGCTAAGGTTTCCCGCAGTTCTTTAACTTCTGAACTTTCTTGATGCTTGTCTTCTCCCAAATCTACCATACCAGCTAATCTAGTAGCTTCACCTACTAACAAATCAGCCACCTGTGAATCTAATCTGGGACTACTAAGCATTTCCTTAGCATCGCAACGTCCGAGGGAGTAATAGGTACATTGATAGTAAGCTGTATATTGTCGATGGCGATCGCGTCGCGAGGACATGCGGGTTAATGCGCCTCCACATCTACCACATTTTAATAAATTGGCAAATGGGTTAATATCTTCCTGTCGTGCAGCCCATTTATTGTTAAGATTTTGGCGAATAGTGCGTTTTACTTGTTCATGTCGTTCGCGGGTAATCATCCCTTCATGGGTATCCCAGTTGCAATCCCACTTATCAAAATGGTTTATTTGTTTACCTGACGGACTAGATTTGGTGACGTTAAACGGTGTTCCCCCTGCATGTACTGGATTTACTAAAAAGTTTTTTAGCCCAGCCGGCGACCACTGTAAGCTAGTCCAAGGGTATCGTTGATATGTTTTTTTATTATTGGGAAATAAATCCAATTGCTCAATATCATTGGGCATGATGCGATGATTCCCTTTTGATTTTGGGCTTTTTGCGTCTACTTTGCCAGATACGCCAAACATCTCATTTAATATATTACAAGTTTTTCTGGCACTACCACATTCTGCAAATACATTAAATATAAATAAAGCAAGTTCCCAAACTCTAAAACTGCGCTTTCCCTCTAATAGGGAAACACACCAACTTTCATCCTTGACATAACAATCATCAACAACCTTCCAGCCAAACGGCGCAAACCTATGGCTTTTGCGCTGAACCATACGGTGTTTGCGTTCTGCAGATACACGACTGGACAACATTTTAATTTCAAATTTACTAGCCGCAAGCAAAATATCAATTGTCAACTCACCGCCCAAACTTTCTGTATCAATTGTTTGGTCAAGTGCTACCAGCCTAATACCCTTACTCCGTAATACTTCTAACAGCGCGTAGAACAGTTTGGATGATGACCCAATTCGGTCAATTCTTGTCACAATTAAATCACTGACGGTGCCTTTCGATGATATTTTTAAATCATCGATTAATTGCTGCAAGCCAGCACGGACTTCTGTTGTGCGACTTTGAATGTCCCAATAAAAGCGATCGCACCCAACATTTTTACCCCTCTGGAGTTGTTTTTTTAGCGCGTTGCGATCTTCTTGTTGCTCGATAGTCGAAACTCGACCATAAAACCATTTTTCGGTCATCGTTGTCAATTTATATTCTATAGTGAATATAATATGTCATTTCTCAATGCTGAAGAACCAACAGTTTGCGACCTAATCGCCGATTTTGGCATTAACTTACTTTGGCATCCATCTTTGGGAATAGAATTAGGCAATAACTTGCAAACACTGCTGTGGGATTGCATTACCGGACGTATTCCCCTGGATATCCTCGTATTTGAAGGTTCAGTTGTCAATGCTCCCAACGGCACAGGCGAATGGAATCGTTTTGCCGATCGCCCCATGAAAAAATGGTTAGCAGACCTCTCGAAAGCTGCTAACTATATCGTCGCTGTAGGAGACTGCGCCACTTGGGGCGGAATCCCCGCAATGTCACCCAACCCCAGCGAATCCGAAGGCTTACAATTTCTCAAGCGAGAAGCAGGCGGCTTTTTCGGCAAAAATTTCGTAGCCAAATCAGGACTACCAGTCATCAACATTCCCGGATGTCCAGCCCATCCAGACTGGATTACTCAGATATTAGTGGCGATCGCCACCGGACGCATCGCGGACATTGTTCTCGACGAACTACAACGTCCCCAAACCTTCTTTAACACCTACACCCAAACCGGTTGTACCCGCAACGTCCATTTCGCCTACAAAGCCACAACCGCCCAATTTGGTCAACGCAAAGGCTGTCTATTCTATGACTTGGGTTGTCGTGGCCCCATGACCCATTCTTCCTGTAACCGCATTTTGTGGAATCGCGTTTCCTCCAAAACCCGCGCCGGAATGCCTTGTTTAGGTTGTACTGAACCAGAATTTCCCTTCTACGACCTCAAACCAGGAACTGTATTTAAAACTCAAACTGTCATGGGCGTTCCTAAAGATATACCACCAGGTATTAAAAAGAAAGACTACGCCCTACTCACAATGGTCGCCAAAGACACAGCACCATCTTGGGCTGAAGAAGACTTTTTCACAGTTTAGTTATTTGTCAATGGTCATTAGTCAATCGTCATTGTTCAAGGACAAATGACAAATGACAACTAACAAATGACCAATGACAAATGACAAATGACAACTAACAAATGACCAATGACAAAGGACAAATGACAATTCAAACATTAGATATATCACCCGTTGGCAGAGTTGAGGGCGATTTAGATGTCCGAGTCGAAATTGAAAATGGGTATGTAGTCAACGCTTGGACACACGCCGAACTTTTTCGCGGGTTTGAAATTATTCTCCGGGGAAAAGACCCCCAAGCCGGATTAATTGTCACACCTAGAATTTGCGGGATTTGTGGCGGTTCCCACTTAACTTCTGCATCTTGGGCATTAGACACAGCTTGGGGTACAGAAGTTCCCCGTAACGCAATTTTAGCGAGAAATTTAGGGCAAATTGTCGAAACGATCCAAAGTATACCCCGCTATTTTTATGGTCTATTTGCTATTGATTTGACCAATAAAAATTATCGCAAAAGCCACTTTTATGATGAAGCTTGTAGACGCTTTACCGCCTTCACTGGTAAGTCTTACGAAATCGGTATTACTATTTCAGCCAAACCTGTAGAAATTTACGCTTTATTAGGCGGTCAATGGCCTCACAGCAGTTATATGGAAATAAATTGGGGAATTGCTTATATAGTAAGGATTTACAAGGATAGGTGTAATGATTCCCTGGCTTTTCCTTAAATTAGGCGATAAACCCACGGTTAGTCACGCCATAAGCAAAGACAGCAAGCAGTAAATCCATTTATTTTTCTCTGCTAAAAGTTATTTGATTTTCTCAGGTATTACCTAATTTTTCCCTAACCCTAGATTAGCGATGTCTAGCGACAAGCCGCTCCGCGTCTACGCAGTTAAGGAAGTACAAGACACGTATGTGAACTACTCAGACTTGCCTACGGCTGAAGTCTGTAGCTCTCCCAATTCATCAGGAATAGCCTCAAAAACTCCGTAGTTTTTTTGGTCTGACATTCCCTCCAAGGGCAGGAGTCCTGATTCCCAAGACCCAAATCTTCTTCTTGCGACATATACCTATTAGCTTAGTTTTCGCTTATGGCATTGATGGTCAAGACAGTAAATATATTAGCAGAAAATCCTAGGGATTCGTCATCCATCCAGAATTTGTTTTTACCTGGTAAAAAATCAATTCCAGATGTAATCCTCATCCCCCACTCCCTATCCCCACCGAACTCACGAGTTGAGGGTGGGGACTTCCGCGATTCGTTAAGGGACTTCCAGAAATTAAATTATCCACCACATGGGGTCTGCAAGGTACCCCAAAAATCTAAAATCCAAAACTTGTACTGAGCGAAGTCGTTGGCGTAGCCTCTCGTAGAGAAGTATCCAAAATCTAAAATTCGGAGGGTCAAGAGTTTCTCCCTGCTGACGCACCCTACGATCCCCAAAATCGTCTAAACTCAAAGTGTCTGCCAACTGCCAACCTCCCATGTCTCACTGGTTCAATATTGCAGGTCCTTGTCAAGCTGACAAACACTATACACTCTCAGCAACAAGTCGTCTCCCCGACTTGTCGGTGCTGATTGAACAAGAAAGTTATTTTGTCATTCATGCACCCCGACAAACAGGGAAAACGACCGCAATGTTAGCCCTAGCGCAGCAACTTACCGCCACTGGACGTTATGCAGCAGTAGTGGTATCGGCGGAGGTGGGAAGCGCATTTAATCATGACCCAGGTGCAGCAGAATTAGCGATTTTGGGAGCTTGGCGGAATACAATTGAGGATAATCTACCCCCAGAACTACAACCCCCAACTTGGGTTTATAATGCTCCTGGGCAGAGAATTGGCGAAAATTTAAGAGCTTGGTCACGAGCGATCGAGCGTCCGTTGGTATTATTTATCGATGAAATTGACTCTTTACAAGACGAAACCTTGATTTCGGTTTTGCGACAGTTGCGAGATGGTTATCGCAGTCGTCCAGAAAATTTTCCCTCAACTGTTGGATTAATTGGTTTACGCGATGTGCGAGATTATAAGGTGGCATCGGGTGGTAGTGACAGATTAAACACATCGAGTCCTTTTAATATTAAAGTCAGTTCGATTACCCTGAGAAATTTTAACGCTGAGGAAGTTGTAGAACTATACCAACAACATACCCAGGAAACTGGACAAATTTTTACAAAAGAAGCCGCAGCAACAGCCTTTGATTTGACCCAGGGACAACCTTGGTTAGTCAATGCATTAGCGAAGGAAGTTGTGGAAAAAATGGTTAAAGATAGAAGTATTGCTATTACAAAAGAACATATTTTACAAGCCAAGGAAATATTAATTGCCCGTCAAGATACTCATCTCGATTCTTTAGCTGAAAAACTCAGAGAGAAACGAGTTAAAGATATCATTGAGCCGATTTTATCAGGACAAGCATTACCCGATACCCCAGCCGATGATCGTCAATATTTACTAGATTTAGGGTTATTGCGGCGCGATCCTGCGGGAGGACTAGTTATTTCTAACCCGATTTACCGCGAAGTTATTCCCCGCGTTTTAGTGCAAGGAACCCAGGATAGTTTACCCCATATTAGTCCTAGTTGGTTAACCCCAGAAGGAGAGTTAAATCTAGATGCATTGCTACAAGCTTTTCTCAAGTTTTGGCGACAGCACGGGGAACCATTACTTGGTAGCGCTGTTTACCATGAAATCGCCCCCCACATCGTATTAATGGCTTTCTTGCATCGTGTTGTTAACGGTGGTGGAACCCTGGAGCGGGAATATGCAATTGGTAGTGACAGAATGGATTTATGTTTGCGTTACAAAGATGTAACGTTAGGGATCGAGTTAAAGGTATGGCGGGAGAAAAAGCGTGACCCCGTAACTGAGGGGATTGAGCAATTAGAATCCTATTTAGGGCGTTTGGGGTTGGATTTTGGTTGGTTATTTGTGTTTGACAGGAGGAAAAATGCTCTACCAATGGAAGAACGTTTGTCAACTCAGGTTGTGGTGACCCAAAATCAACGTGCGATTACTGTGATTCGAGCGTGAATATTTTGAATGATTGATTTCTTTGTTTGAAAATTGAGCGATGGTCGCAGACCCCAAAATCGTCTAAACTCAAAGTGTCCGCCAACTGCCAAAATCCCATGTCTCGCTGGTTCAATATTGCAGGTCCTTGTCAAGCTGACAAACACTATACACTCTCAGCAACAAGTCGTCTCCCCGACTTGTCGGTGCTGATTGAACAAGAAAGTTATTTTGTGATTCATGCACCCCGACAAACAGGGAAAACAACCGCAATGTTAGCCCTAGCGCAGCAACTTACCGCAACTGGACGTTATGCAGCAGTAGTGGTATCGGCGGAGGTGGGAAGCGCATTTAATCATGACCCAGGTGCAGCAGAATTAGCGATTTTGGGAGCTTGGCGGAATACAATTGAGGATAATCTACCCCCAGAACTACAACCCCCAACTTGGGTTTATAATGCTCCTGGGCAGAGAATTGGCGAAAATTTAAGAGCTTGGTCACGAGCGATCGAGCGTCCGTTGGTATTATTTATCGATGAAATTGACTCTTTACAAGACGAAACCTTGATTTCGGTTTTGCGACAGTTGCGAGATGGTTATCGCAGTCGTCCAGAAAATTTTCCCTCAACTGTTGGATTAATTGGTTTACGCGATGTGCGAGATTATAAGGTGGCATCGGGTGGTAGTGACAGATTAAACACATCGAGTCCTTTTAATATTAAAGTCAGTTCGATTACCCTGAGAAATTTTAATGCTGAGGAAGTTGTAGAACTATACCAACAACATACCCAGGAAACTGGACAAATTTTTACAAAAGAAGCAGCAGCAACAGCCTTTGATTTAACTCAGGGACAACCTTGGTTAGTCAATGCATTAGCGAAGGAAGTTGTGGAAAAAATGGTTAAGGATAGAAGTATTGCTATTACAAAAGAACATATTTTACAAGCCAAGGAAATATTAATTGCCCGTCAAGATACTCATCTCGATTCTTTAGCCGAACGCTTACGGGAACCAAGGATAAAAGCGATTATCGAACCGATGTTAGCAGGTTTGGAATTGGGGGATATACCCAACGATGATATTCAATTTGTGATTGATTTGGGTTTATGTAAAATGCATCCCCAGGGTGGATTAACTATTGCTAATCCAATTTATCGGGAAGTTTTACCCAGGGTATTAACTGTCACACCGATGGCTTCCCTGCCAATGATTGCACCGACTTGGTTAACCCCAGAAGGTGAGTTAAATATAGATGCATTGCTACAAGCTTTTCTCAAGTTTTGGCGACAGCACGGGGAACCATTATTAGGTAGTACGGGCTACCATGAAATCGCCCCCCACATAGTATTAATGGCTTTCTTGCATCGTGTGATTAACGGTGGTGGCACCCTGGAGCGGGAATATGCCATTGGTAGTGACAGAATGGATTTATGTTTGCGTTACAAAGATGTAACGTTAGGGATCGAGTTAAAGGTATGGCGGGAGAAAAAGCGTGACCCCGTAACTGAGGGGATTGAGCAATTAGAATCCTATTTAGGGCGTTTGGGGTTGGATTTTGGTTGGTTATTTGTGTTTGATAGGCACAAAAATGCCCTACCAATGGAAGAACGTTTGTCAACTCAGGTTGTGGTGACGGAAAATCAACGTGCGATTACTGTGATTCGGGCGTGAGTATTTTTGTTTGGATATTGAGCGATGGTCGCAGACTGGGCTTTGCCCATCGCACTTCTCAAAGATGTTTAACGGTGAAATTATTGAGTTTTTAGCACAAATACATGGTATCATCAAATAAGTTGGCAAAAATGCACTCGCCACCTATGAATTATAGAAACTATATCACAATCGAAGCGAATAAACGCGGTGGTAAGCCTTGTGTACGTGGCTTGCGAATTACAGTTTATGAAGTGCTTGAATACCTAGCCTCCGAGATGACCGAAGCGGAAATTCTTGATGATTTTCCCGATCTGACGCGAGAAGATTTAAAAGCTTGTATTGCTTATGCTGCTGACCGTGAACGTCGGCTGATGATTTCGACCTTATCAGCATGAAATTACTGTTTGATGAAAACTTATCCCCTAAATTATCCACCCGCTTGAGCGATCTTTTTCCAGACTCACTTCATGTTCGAGATATAGGCATGAAAGCAACAATAGACCCGATAGTTTGGAATTATGCAAAAGATAATGATTTGTAGTTAATAGGACTTACGCATTGACAAAAAACACAAAATATGGGCTGAAAAAACCGGAGATGTCGTAGGGGTTTAGCATTGCTAAACCCCGAAAACGCGGGTCTGTTTACCATCGAAGTAATAATTAATCAAAGTCTGAAACAACGTATTTTGGTAAAAGCATACCATGCCAAATTTGTACAGTGCGTAAGTCCTAGTTAAGTATAATTATTTTCTTGCTATTGAAATATAAACCTGGGTTTTTCTCAATATAAATACGCAATTAGCAATATATGAGTTTAAATAATTACATGTCAGCTTATGTATAGAAGTATTGATTTATTTGGATATTGAGCGATCGCTTGATTAAAGTCCACAATCTTGGTGCGTTCCCAAAAATTTATCGGTTGAGTAATTAGGAATTGTTGTGAGGAACGCACCCTACAAAATCGCAGCTATCGTTTTTTTGGCGGATATATGAACTGTATCTTTTTTATTGGCAAGAGCTAACCAAAAACCTGTATCAACTATGATCATATTTTTGGTTAAGTTCACGGTCTAAGTAGTTTTTATAGTTTTTTGAGAGGTCTGTTTCAGCTTCTCTGCAACCGATAAAGTCTGACCAGTCTTGCAAGGAATTTTCTGAAGATTCGTGTTGATTCACAAGGTAGCGTTTTTTCAGGACTTCTACGAGTTCCACTATGATTTGTTGTGCATGGGGAGGAAGAGACGCAATATCTTGTTGAATTGTATCTAAGTTCATAATCTCATCTTGCTGTTTCCCTGATTATAGTTTAGCAAAAAAGCGTATCGCACAAATAATAAGCATCAAAAAGCAGGATTCGCATAGGCTGTTAGCATTTCCTTTGCTAATTCAAGAGCCGCGATCGCTTGTTTATGTGTGACACTAGGGAAGTGGTCTAGAAATACCTCTAATGAATCACCAGCTTCAAGGTAATCAAGCAGGGTTTTTATTGGTACACGAGTTCCCACAAAAACAGGTGTTCCCCCTAGAATATCAGGGTCGCTATGAATAATACGTGATGTTAATGCCATAAAAAATTCAGTTAAATAACTGTGCGTTCTCAATTATAATTATATCTGTATTCTCAAGTTCAATCACGATCAAGGAAGTACAAAAAAAGGAAGTTGAGCGATTCCTGCGGAGCGCTATCTCTTCTCTACGAGAGGCTGCGCCAACGAGACGCTACCGCGAACGCTATCGCACTAACCCAACATTATCGATAGCAGTTCGCAGTTAAGGAAGCACAAGCAAGATCGCACTTTTCAAAGATGTTTAACAGCAAATCTAACACTTTCATAGAGATAATCACCTCGTTGGGCAAATTCTTCTTTACTGTAGCGGGGCTGTCGAATTGCCATAGGCTTAACCTCGATTTCAACTTTGTTGCTCCATTTTACCGAAAGCTTGGGTCTAGAGCCGCCGTTCTTCTAGGACGGCTTTTTGGTAAAATAGTGGCAACAGGCAGGGCATTGTCTGTCGTTGCTCAGTGATGTAAGACGGGCTATGCCTGCTATTGCTGTTTGAATCCAGAATCCCTGAACTTTCAGATCAGGGAGTATGTCAACCTGTATAGCGTTTCTCGCCCTAGTAAGGTACACCCGTAGGGCGCCGGCAAAACGTGCCCCTACACCGCGTGATACAATTTTGTACCTCACTTAACTGAGAATCGCTATACAATGGCTGAACTAAGGTCAGGGAACAAAAAGCATTGGTTGGGTTTCCTTTTGTCAACCCAACCTACAGGCTAGCCTATACTGAGGGTATTGAGCAATTAGAATCCTATTTAGCCCATTTGGGGTTGGATTTTGGTTGGTTATTTGTGTTTGACAGGCGTAAAATACCCTACCAATGGAAGAACGTTTATCCACCCAGGTTGTGGTGACCGAAAATCAACGTGCGATTACTGTGATTCGGGCGTGAGTATTTTTGTTTGGATATTGAGCGATCGCTTATGATCAATGTATTCTTGTATGTCTGGGAGTTTAAACCATGTCACTCGCTGAGTTAATTCCTCTGGTCAACAATCTGAGTCAGTCAGACAAATTATCACTCTTCAAACTCCTAGCCACACAAATCCCAGACGCTGAACTACAAGTCATCTTTTCTGCATCAGAGTACCCGATTTGGTCGCCCTACGACGCAACGGAAGCTGCAAACATCCTCATGCAGATGATTCAGGATAGACAAGAGGCATCTACTCATGGATCGCACTAACTCGATATTAGCGAACTGACAAGTCAGCGCTTGCGCTATCGCATTTAAGAGTAGTTTATCCAAGACTAAAATAAGATAAGATAAACATTTTTTAGGAGGTGCTGTTTCTGAATAATTTACCGGATGATTTAGCCATTGCCGAAATTCATCAAGCAATTGGTAATCTTGTCATTCGATTTCCATTACTTCATTGCCAAGAATGTGCCAAAACACTCAAATAGTGGCTAAAACAACGTAAAATTCCCGGTAAACTTTGGCGACTTTCGACCATATACGACAATGAAGACTTTATTTTGAGTGATCGCTTAGAAAAACAAGGTTGCTTTGAAACTATTACGGAAAATGGCGTTCATTACGGTGTTGAAGTTTTTGGCAAAATTTTCGACAACCTTTCCCGACAAGGACTATACCCAGATGACTGGATTCAAGATTTTACCTCTCTATCTAATGAGTTTAAAATAGAAGTAATAGAAGAATTTTGAAAATTTTTAATGGAGTTAAACTCAATGAGTACATTATTTAACTTACTCGAAAAAATTAAAACCAAACCAGGCTTATATTTGGGAACAGCATCTATCAGTAATTTACGGATGTTTATCTTGGGATATCGCTTTTCTCGCTCTGAATTAGGTATTACTAATACTGAAACTGAAAGTGATTTTCATAAAAACTTTCAACCTTGGCTACAAAACCGCTTATCTATCCATACCGTTAATGCTTGGGATAAAATCATTTTACTCACCTGTATTGATGAAAAAGCTGCATTTGATTACTTTTTTCAATTACTAGATGAATTTATCCAAAGAGACAAAAGCCAGGATATTGAACCAATTCTGGCTGAACCATCTTCTGAAAATTCTCAAAAAGCTGCCTGAAGAATAACACATCCTCTTAGTGTACTTGGTTGTTTCTGTTGCAATTATTTTTTCAAGTGCGATACCGAAGCGCGACCTAGTAATCGCACTTCTCAAAGATGTTTAACAGATGCGATCGCTTGATTACAGTCCACAATCTTGGTGCGTTAAGAGGAATTTATCAGCAGATTAATCAGGAATGTTGTGGGGAAAGCAGCCTACAAGATCGACTGGGCTGCTGGTTAAAGCTTATCAATTAGCTTGTCATATTCTGCATGATTTCCGATCCAAAACCAAGAAATACCGCTTTCCACCTCAACTCCTAAAGCGCGATAGTCTAATCCTGCTCGAACTGACCAGTACTTTTTACCGATCTTCTTGAAGTATAATCATGGATGAGATGGATCAGCTTTCAAAAGTTCGTAACACTGATCTGCTGTCTGGTGAGCATTCTTGGGCAAATCTTCATAGCACTTCCAAAATCTTCGCGTTGTGTAATGCATCAGAGTTCTCGGCAATGTCCCGCTTTAAACTCAGCGATCGCTTCTTGGGCCAAAGCCTCCAGTTTGCAGTCTGCGATGTCTTGTTCTAGTTGCTCATCCCAACGCTGGTAGTCTACTTCTAAAATCCATTGCCGGAGTCGCTGAAACTGCTCTGGTGGAAGCCTCAGAATAGCTGCTTCAATTTGTTCAATGGTTGACATATCAGATTATAGTTCTTTGACTTCAGTCACATTATAGCTTTGCCGAGAGAATCAACTCTTCCGTGATTTCATATGCTCTAAATTCCACAGCCTTGTGTACGTGGCTTGCGAATTACAGTTTATGAGGTGCTTGAATACCTAGCTTCCGAGATGACCGAAGCAGAAATTCTGGATGATTTTCCCGATCTGACGCGAGAAGATTTAAAAGCTTGTATTGCTTATGCGGCTGACCGTGAACGTCGGCTGATGATTTCTCTATTATCAGCATGAAATTAGTGTTTGATGAAAACGTAATAAGGTGCGTTACATTCCATTAACGCACCCTACAAGATCGGCGCTCGCACTTGTGGTATTCCTTTATTGTTAGATAATTCAGTCAATATTCGTTTATTTTTGATTAAAATCCTAAAATATGGACATTTTCCATTTATTGACAAATCTTTTTCATCATTCCCTTTTCTGAATTTAATTATTTCAAACTGATCGGGATTGAATTTATGTAGAAATGTTATAGGTACACCCATAAATCCTTTGTAGTCTAATGGTATGTCTTGTGTTTTATTAACATTAATACCATCATAGTTGTCATAATGGGGGTATTCAATTTCGTTTCCAAAATATCTCTTTGTGAGAGTAATATATTCGTGTCGTTTAAAAGTGTCTAAATTAGTTAACCATAGACAATTGTTTGGAGAAACTATTCTATTTCCAGAGCTATCAATCCTAGTCTCTGTGCCATAGAGTTCATAGTATTCGGGGACAATAAAACCTGAAATACCTCTGCCAAGGTTTATTCCTAACCACGCCTTGTTTTCCTTAATTAACTTAAATATTTCTTTATAGGTGATGGCATTAATATTGCCAATTATTAAGAATTTTTTATCGTATTTAATTAATTGAGCCACATACTCCCTAAATAATGAAAATGGAGGATTAGTAACAACAATATCGGATTGCTTTAATAGTTCGATACTTTCAGCACTACGAAAATCGCCATCACCTTTAAAATGAACGATGTCAGTTGAACTTGGTTTAATTCTTTCTCCCTCTACACCTGTATATTCAAAGAAAAAACCATTTTCAACTTCTTCGGTATTAAACAAATCCTTTTCTTGTTTTCTATAACAAGCAGTTATTAGTTTTTTAATACCCAATTCTGCGAAATTTGATGCGAAGTAATTAAAAAAATTGCTAATCCGAGCATCATCGCAATTACAAAAAACTACTTTATTTTGAAAATGACTTTTATAATGTTTTAACTCATTTTCTATATCTGAAAGCTGTGTATAAAACTCGTCATTTTTGTTTTGTTTTGCTTTTTTCAACAAAGAGTGCTGTACTTTTCTTGCCATTATCAACCCGTATTATTCGTTATTGGTAATTTGGTCAAATATTTCACAACCTAATGCCTTAAGAGAGGACTTAGACACTTCAATCATAATATCAAACATTTTTTGTTCATCCCATTTTTCTCCATTTCCTTGTGTATAAATTGAAGCTGCTTGAAGCATAATTGTTTTATCATGATGCTTAACAAATTTATTTTTACACAAATTAGTGTTAATTGGCATTCCATAATTTGCAGAGGTCAATCTATCTAATCTATTTAGCGTCCCTGAATTATAATCAAGAGTTACCACCCCTCCATCAGGTCTTTTAATTGAAATAGTTTCAGTTAGAAAATTTGACCCTTCCAGAAATAAGATGTAGGGAAAATGGGATTCAGATAGCATAAAATTAGCAATTTCTGATATGTTTTTATGAGATCTTTCTATTGCGTTACCAGCAGCCATCAAGTCTTGATCATTATATTTACCAACTCGGTTTCCTTTTTGGATATTTTCAATGTCTTGCCCTTGATGTTTAGCTTCCGTTACAAGCACCACCCTCCAATTACCGTTATCGTCTTTTACTTCAATTATTCCACCATCAGGTTTAATACTTGAATTTGGCACAAAAAGTGTTTGTCCTAATTCTGAATCAAGTTTCTGTAACGCTTCGTTTATTTCTTTTTTACTTATGCTTGTTTTGTATCTAAAAGATAATTGAGGAAATTCCTTTTCAAGCTTTTTAATTACACGGGATGAAATTTCTCTAACTGCTATATCGTGGGACTTTGCTTCATTTCCAAATATACTAACTACACCTTGAGACTCTTTATGTTGATTCGTTAATCTTTTTGATTGATTTTTTTTAGACATATTGTTTCCTTACTATTACCTCATTTTTACTTAAAACTTTCGGTACTTTGTTCTCTTTATGTATAACTATATATTATACAGAAACTTTCTGTATAACACTTTTAAATACAGGTATATAGTAAACATTACAGGCGATTCTTGTCAAGTTATACAGAATTTTTCTGCATAATATCCCTATTGGCGCGTTATACAGAAATTTTCCTTATAATACACCCGTGAAGTGGGATTATATAGAATTTTTCCGTATATCCCTTGGTATTATCCAGAATTTTTCTGTGTAATACCCCTGTTTAGAGTATCATACAGAATTTTTCCGTATAATATCCTATGGAACAACGTCCTAAAAAACTGCTCTGGTACAAGATGTGATCAGGCTTAAGCACTATTGGATTGTTAGACATTATCCGAAAATTTAAACTTTTCCACCTCCAACTTCAACCTTTCATTCTTCATCCGTAACGCCAATATTTCATTCTTCTGCAACTCAATTAAAGCCTTCTGACTAATTACCTCACCAAAGGCTTTCTTCCGATTTTCAATCCCAAACCATCTTTGATAGGTTTTTGTATGTTCATCAACAGTATGACCTAAATTGTCTGCTGCGGCTTTAATCGGTATTCCCTGCAGATGCGCTCGAATCGCGCAAGCATGACGCAAATCGTAGGGTTGAAACTCAATTCCCACTTTTCTAAACCATCTGGATATATCTCTCCGCATCCAATTAATATTTTGCACAGATGCAATTTTTGCTACCTTTTGTTCTAAAATATTTAATGGCTTGGGATTTTGTAAGTCAAATAATTCTATCCATTCAGGTACAAAAGGAATAACTTCTCGATATCCAGTTTTTGTATTTTTATTCACTTTCCAAGTATGGTCTATATTTTGGGAAGACATCCACCAATTAATATCTGGTTGCACAAATAGTTCCCTTGGTCTTAACCCATAAGTCGCCAACATTCCATATACCCAACGCCACATTTCCCATGTGTCGATTTCATCACTGATGTTTGTATTTTTGCGGTTGAGGGCGAATTTTTCAAATAGTTCAAAAGCAGATACTATTTTATCATCTTCGGGGATTTGTCGATGGGCTGGGGTGACATTATCCCTTGTGACATCGAGTGTAAATCCTAACTGAAAGGTTTTAATAAAAACAGAAGTTACGGCAATCAGTTCATTTTTTTTGTTTCCCTGAAATGAATTAATAATTTCCTCAAAGTTATTTTTTGTAGCCAAAGTGCTTAAAGGAAAGTTTCTTTTAATAACGGATATGTAGTTAGCAAAAGTATTTTGACTGGTTATAGTATTCTGACGGGTTTTATAATATTTTTCCTCAAATGTATCTAATAATTCCCCAATTGTTTTTATCTCTTGCTTCTCTCTAGATTTAATTCCTAAATACTTTTCATTCCACTGGAAAGTATGACGAGCGATTAATTTACCCAACTCGTAACTTTCTTCAATTGCAGTTTTTAATCCCTCTAAATTTGCTGGTATCCCTAAAGACAAGTCATACTGCTTTTTTTCCTTACCTAAGCTGCTATCGCCTGGTTTTAACGGTAGGGTAGCTCGTAACTGGAGAGAATTGCCAGTTTGTTTAATGCTAACTCTAATTCTATCCCTTTTTAAATTAGTATTAGCTTCGACTAACTTCTGCTCAAAAACTTCTTGATACTGTAATTCTGTTGCTTTAATTTTCGCCATTGTTCCTCTGTAGCTACCGTCTGTGGTGTTGTGCGGCTCAAAGTCTGCAAACATATCGGCGAACAAGTCCGTTGAGTCTGCGTTTGCATACTCATGTGTAGATGGGGAGCCATCGCAATTACCCTGGTTTTGATTTTGCCCGCTCATTCCCTAAATATTCCCTTATTTATAAACTGAAATGGTGAAAATAAAATGTTATTGCCGAGCAAAATTACTTCAAAATAAGTTACTCAGGAACATTTTCAGCATACCACCAGTTGCCACAGCAGTTATATGGTGCCTGGTGGTGTGATGTGCGCCCCTACGTTAACGGACATCACCCGCGCCTGGGCAATTCTGGAATATTTCCGCACCAATTGGTTAGAACCCGTGTGGTTAGGTTGTTCTTTAGAACGTTATGAAGAAATCCAGACCTATGATGACTTCATACAGTGGCTAGAAGAAGACCGAAAACATCGGGATTCCGACTTGGGTTTATATTGGCGCATGGGTTTAGATATCGGTCTGGATCGATATGGCGGTGGTGTTGGTAAATATGTGACTTGGGGATATATACCCCACGAAGATAAATACCAAAAACCCACCATTGAAGGGCGAAATGCAGCCTTGATTATGAAAAGTGGTGTGTATGACAGCTTTAGTGATAGTCACACCTTGATGGATCAAAGTTTTGCCCGTGAAAATACGACCCATGCCTGGTATGATGAAGGCACAGGGGATATTCACCCAAGCGATCGCACCACCAACCCCATCCAGAATAATACAAAAGACTTCGATAACGCCTATTCTTGGTCAAGTGCAGTCCTACACCAAGACTTCGGACGCTTAGAAGCAGGTCCGTTAGCCCGTCAGTTAGTAGCTGGTGGGAAGCATGGCGAATCTTGGCAACACTACGACGGGTTTATTCTAGACGTATTCAAGCAAATGGGCGGACCGAACATTCATGTCCGTCAGCTAGCACGAGTTCACGAACTTGTCAAGTTGTACCGCCAAGCAGAACATTGCTTGCGCGAATTTAAGTTAAACGACCCCTGGTATATCAAACCCAAAGAAAAAGATGGACGGGGCTGGGGTGCAACGGAAGCCTCACGCGGTGCATTGTGTCACTGGGTAGACGTAGAAGGCGGTAAAATTAAGAACTACCAAGTAATTGCCCCTGGTACATGGAATATCGGACCCCGTGACGGTGAAGGTAAACGCGGACCGATTGAAGAGGCTTTGGTAGGCACACCAATTTACGATCCTAAAGATCCAGTGGAAGTAGGACACGTAGCGCGTTCTTTTGATTCGTGTCTGGTTTGTACAGTTCACGCCCATGATGCGAAGACAGGCGAAGAACTGGCACGTTTCCGCACTGCTTAGACTATGATTATGGCTAATGGCTAATTATTTTTGAGTTAGTCATTAGCTGTATTTTTTATAATGTTAAATATTATGCCATGAGGGAATAGTGTATGACTATAACTATAGAGGCTGTTTATGAACAAGGAATACTCAGGTTATTACAGCCAATTCCATTAGCCGAAGGAACTCGTGTTGAAGTCACGGTGATTTCAACTGAAGCAAAATCACAGAAAAAAACTCCTGCAGAGATTCTAGCGAAAATTGCTGCCATGCCCATAGAAGCTACTATCTAAAACCTATGATTCAGTCTTATATTAAACGCCTAACCTTGGAGGAATTTCTCGCCCTTTCCGAAGGTGATGTTACATACGAATTTGTTAACGGTGAAGCTGTTCCCAAATATAAAAATGATGAAATGTCTCCTAAATTTTTTCATTCTAGGGTTCAAAAAACTTTAGTGATTCTTCTAGACCAATGCTTTCATAATCAAGGTCGTTTAGAAGTTGAATGGGCTGTTAAATTACAACTGGAAAATGAAGATTGGATACCCGTACCTGATTTAACATATGTTTCTTATAACCGTCTTGCTGCTGATTGGTTAGAAGATGAGGCTTGTCCCATTGCACCGGAATTAGTTATTGAAATTATCTCACCTGGGCAAACTTTCGGGGAAATGACCCAAAAAGCCACAGATTATCTAAAAGCTGGTGTTTCTCGTGTTTGGGTAGTTGATACAAAAGCTAAAACTATAACTGTATTTGCGCCATCTTCTTTGCCTATTACTTATCGAGGTAATCAAGTAATTACTGATGAATTGCTACCCGAATTAGAAATAACCCCTAACGCCATTTTTCAACGTGCTGGATTAAATCCCTAAAATTATATTTGACTAGTTCTCAGGCTGGGAGGCTGCGCCTCTAAAGGCATGATAAATTACCATTTTACATAATTGATTATCGGATTCATCAACATATTTATGAAGTATCTATCCAAAAATAGCCAATCAAACCAAAACCAAATATGAAGAATTGCTATGACCCAAAACACAACTTGATAAGAAGTTTTGCTGCTTTTGTGACGTAGTTGTTGTTGGGCAACAAACCCACCTAACCAACCACCCATTAATTCGCATAAATGCAAATTATTCTCTGGTACTCTCCATTTTCCTTGTTTGGCACGAGATTTATCATCAGCGTAGAGTGCAAAAGTCAGTAAACTCATGACCGGATAAAGGATAAGAGGAATTAGATTACCACTTCTTAGTGCAAGATGGATGGAACCATACCCAGGTAATAGAGATAGTAGAAAAGTTTTTAATACTAATGATGGAGATATGACTACAGATTTCGCTCTCAAGCTTTTGGATATAGTAGCAGATGAAAAATCAGGTGTATGTTTTGAGATAACGCCTTCAATCAAAGCATTATAGGCACGTACCTTGCCGTTTTTATCATTTGTGACTTGATAATAAATGAAATCACCAACTTGGGGACGAAAGTTAACGTCTTTAAATCCAGTTATGTGAATAAAAACTTGTTGACCACCATCGCTGGGTTGTATGAAACCAAACCCCCGATCATCTTTCCATGAGATTAATTGACCTTTACTTGAAACAGGTTTCATAAACAAATAGTATTTCTATACCTATTGTATATTATACCCATGTCTATACAGAAACATAACACTTAAGTAGGCATCATTAACTGCGTACACCAAAACCGATGAAAAACTTAGCATTTCCCCTCTATCTCGTGGTAGAGGGGTTAGGGGTGGGGGCTTAAAAGTTTGCGGTTGGGAATTTTTATTTGGAAAATTTAATATTTCAATTATTTATGCAAAATTCGTAACTTAACACACCAAAAATTATAGAAACGATGCGCTAGTCTGGCTTTAATGCACTTCACTAAACATTAATTTCTAAGGTAAGCTTGTGCCTGATTTAGAACTACACAAATATCTTCCTCTCCTTCCCGAAATAGCACTGCAAGAGTTCACAGAATGGTGTATTTTAGAGCAGGCAAAAGCAGCAGGATATAAATTGACTCCCGATACAAGAAAGTTAAATAACTTACCACCAGGAGAATATATTCCCAAATTAATTGACCAATTTATGAAAGTGAAACCAGACCCGATTAAAGCTGGACTAGTAGCAGTAATGGCTGGACATGAAGCTGATAAACACGCTTTATCTGGGTTGGCGATCGCCGTTGATTTTGTCTCACTTTATGTCAAGTATTTAACGCCTCCAGACGGTAAAAGTCCAGAGCAAGCAGAGGCGATATTAACTCAAGCATCACAACAGCAGTATGAGAAATTATCTCAAATTGCTGAAAAATATGGCATAAAGTTTTAGTTTACAGTTGATAGCCACGTAGTAAGTAATTAAGTGCTTACTACCGTGGATAAGAGAGGAAAATTTGATATTTAGTCAGACAATTTGAAGTGTACTTGGTTCTGGGATAGATTCACCTTCTGCTTGCCAAGCTTCTACGTACATTTCAATCACTTCTTCGCCATTGCGAATTGCTTCCTCACGAGTTTTACCGTGAGTACAAGGCATAATCACGCGGTCTGCAAACTCTGGAATTGTGACTAAAAAAAGCTGATCTTCATCAGACCATTGAACAATCATGCTATATTGACTCATAAGTTTTCATCCTCCCTTAACTCTTCCAGTTCAGCTAATAACTTTTCTAACTGTTTTTCTAGGTAAAGTGGTACATCATCTCCATTTTTACCTGAAATTGTCAGTGTTTTTTGGAGGATAGGGTGTCGCCATCGCTCATGGCTACCTTTACCGCGCTTGGGTAGATAAACAAATCCTTCACGTGTAATCTGAGCTTTGAACTCCCGAATTTTTCTGGGCATGGATTTTGTCTAAGTAAGTCGGTAATTGCACCAAACTATATTATGAAACGTAAATATGCCTAAAATCCTTACCAATGACCAATAACCAATGACAAATGACAACCAAAGCCAGTAATGTTTATTTGCGCCGACCTACTTACTCTGAGATCACTTAACTTTGATGTTTACTTATCTGCTGGCGAATAGCTGCTTGAATCTTGATATCAAAGTCAGGATCATCCACTGTCGTAATAACTTCGAGTGAACGTTCTCGACGCCGTTCTAAATAAGCTTGAAGTGCAGCTTTATCTTCCCGATGCTCAAGGAAATACTCTCTCAACTGTTGGTCAGACATAGCCGCATAATCAATTTGACTCATTAAAGCACCTCCCCGTTTAGAGTGATTTCAAACTCGATTTCCTCATTTTCCCCCGCCAAAATGTATAGATTCTGAGTCCGACTATCGATGCAAATGAGGTGAATTGGCTGAAACATTAAATATGTCAACTGGTAGCTGATTCGATATAAACCCCTCAATTGCGCGTTGCTAGGCATCTAATTTCCGATTAACCGAAGAATATTTCTTCAGTATAAGATTTATTGTAACAACTCAATCAACAAATGTTAACCATCATTGGCTGCGGAAATCTTAACCGCAATGACGATGCTGTAGGCGTGATAATTGCCCAACGCCTACAGCAATATTTAACCACACATCCTCATCGTGATGTCCAAGTTTATGACTGTGGTACTGGCGGGATGGAAGTGATGTTTCAAGCTAGGGGTAGCCAAAAATTAATAATTGTTGACGCTAGTGCCACAGGTTCCCAACCAGGTGCTATATTTAAAGTCCCAGGGAAAGAACTAGAAACCCTACCGGAACCTAGTTATAACTTGCACGATTTTCGTTGGGATAATGCTTTATTCGCTGGGAAAAAAATCTTTCAGGATGATTTTCCCCAAGATGTGACAGTTTACCTAATTGAAGCCGCCAATTTAGGTTTTGGATTAGAATTAAGTCCTGCTGTCCAACATTCAGCCAATCTAGTTTTCGAGGAATTAACCACACTCCTAACTCCTAACTCCTAACTCCTGACCCCTAACTCTTCCTTCAAGCCAAATCGCGATAAACTGATAATTCATCTACCCTCATTTCAAAGGGGATACCTTGAATTTCTGGAGGACAAACGCGGATTTTAGCGCTGCTGACCATTGTATTAAGTAAAGTCCCCATTGGCACCATTTGCTGCAAAATCCGCCAATTTGTAACTTGATCAGGACATTCAATTACCAAAGTCATCGCATTGGCGTGGGTTGTGACATACCAGCGACAGTTAGACAGGAGGTTTTGGATTGGGCGATCGCACGCTGCGTAAAAGTATTTACTAATAGAATACTCTAGTTGCTGACGCAGGATAATATCTGCTGAGGTCAGTTGTATCGGGTGTGAGTCATCTTGGTTGGAGTAATTCTTCTTTCTAGCCATATAGCCTGATTTTCCTACTTATAGTCCAATAGCCATTGCATAAAGAACATCTTGATTAGTTTCCAAAAATTCTTGGGTTTCATCATCATAATAAGCACCAATACCACTACAATGAATTCCCCAAAAATTACTAACAAGATAAACTCTTTGTCCTAAAAAACCAGCTATTTGCATAGCAGTTTGGTAATTTATATAGTCGGACACAAAAAATAAAGTTACAGCGCCATCTCTAGCAATTGCTTGATTAACGCATAAGTAACCTGTTTTTTCACTGAAATTGCCCGCCTTAATTAGATGCATTCCCTTATATAATCCAGGAGCCATCCCCTCGACTCGATGAACAACAGAGTAAATTTCTATTGCTTCAAAATTCTCTGTCGGTATCGGTTGCTCAACGTGCTGTAAGATCCGCAAATAATTTTCTTGAGAAATCGACTGTTTCTGAAACCGCCTAATTGAACGTCTATTCCAAACAGTTTGCAGAAATTTCTCCTTGTCAAAATTCCCATGAGGATGCTCTACTTTTTGGTGACTACTCTTCTGCAAAGCTGTTATTTGATATCCATCTTCAATAAATTGATTTGCTTCAAAATAATCAGTACCACAAACAAAAGGAACTTTCAGCCTCAAGCGCCTAATTTTTTGCTCTCGCACCTCTCCAGAAATCGCACAAGCAGTAATAAACTCTTTATTCTCAAATCCTAAATCTGCATTAAGAGAGAGTTTATCAAAGTCAAAAATTAATTGTACATCTTTGTCGTAAATATAAGCTGATGCAGCGATAGCACCTAAATGGTGCCCGCTATCTAACCAGCAATATCTCATGCTCCTGTCTTTGTATTTCCAGCTAGACCTATAATAAACACAACTAATTAAAAAAATGAATCCGTTTATACTTTTACCTGGTATAATATAACTTTCTAAACCATCATCAATTAATTCATATATAAGTGTTAGACAATTATTCTCAACTTCTAGATGATATAAGCCATTGACTATGCCTTCGATACCGCGAATCTGTACGTAAAGCTCTGTAGGATACAGAGCGCCTGCAGATGGATTTACGCGCAATTTTTGCGAACCATCTTTATACAGCTTTTCGAGAGTTATCGCACTAGTTAAGCTAATAAAAGCATGAATTGGATTATTGACATTTAATTTCAGTCTTCTATAAAATTTTGGATAAATTTTAAATGAAGACGGTTGTGTTGCAGCAGCTACATAGTTAGGATCAAGTTGTACCGATAAGTAGGAATGCTTGGTAGCATCATGATAAACTTTTCCTGTCCTGTTGCTTTGTGGCATTTTTGAGTATCCTTAAAACTTCTCTATTGCTAGCAAAATCTATCGCCTTATAATCATCTAAATTTTTTAAATTTATGTTAGGATGGTACTGTAACAACAAATTAACTACTTCTATCTTGCCCGCTGAAGCGGCATACATCAAAACAGTTGCACCATTATCATTCTGGTTATCAATGTTGATATTAGCAGTCAGTAGTAAGTTAATTAAATCGTAGTGGTTGCCAAAACAAGCAAACCACAAAGCGTTATTACTATCATTGTTTCTGATATTTATATCCGCACCCAGATCAATCAGTTCTTTGACCACAGCATAGACACCTTCTCTGGTAGCCTTCATTAATGCTGTATCGCCGTTTTCGCCACGTTGATTTAAATCGTTAGCATTGTAGCCTTTAGCTAAAAACCATTCTCTTGTTGTTGCACTTAAATCTTGGCTATTGCTTAAAGTCATAAAACATTCCTAGTGTAGTGAAAACTAATAGTTATTGCACTGTATCAACGAGCTTAGATTAACAGTCAAACGTCAACGATCAACTGTTATTTTTGGGAATTTACCAAGAAATTTGACAAAGGTAATGGTGGGTAATACCCACCATTTTCAAAAAGCTATAGACACCATGAGAGGAGTAAAAATTCATAGTGACTATTAACTGCTCAGATTAGCTCAAATTAACAGTTAACAGTCACGACACCAGACTCACCAAGTATTGCAGATAGAAAAAGAACGCCAATTTCCTAAACTTGAAATAACTTCAATACCTAAATTTATGCCATTCCAGAAAACCAAGTTTTGCAGTTTGTATCTTCTAATAAGACAGTATTAGAAAGTAAAAAAAGCAACTGTTTAGGAACATTTTGGAATAGTAAATTGGTGTTCTATCCAGACAGATTAGCCAACAAACTTATTAACCAATAGCCACATAATCTCGTCCTTCAGCGAATAGCTGTCTGGCTGTTTTTTCTGGTTTTGGCGACCCATAATAACCAGCTTCAGCTTCCAGTTCATCGACTATATCCCAAGCTTCAATCGTTCTTTTGGAATCTACACCATAATTAGTAGCAGTTGAACGAGCATTAGAGATAGCCTTTTGCAATTCCTTATGCAAGAATTTTAGTTTTGGTTTTTCAACAAAGTCCCCCTTAGTGATAATATCTGTGACAGAAATAATGCCCAATAATTCACCTTGAATCACAGGCGCACGCCATACACCTGTATTAGCGAATAACCGCGCCACATATTCCACATCGAGGTCAGGATTGACAACAATGCAGGGTTTTGTCATGATTTCATAAACGTGTACTTTTTCGGGATCTTGTCCATAAGCAACAACTTTGGATACAATATCCATTTCGCTGACGATACCGTAAGCATCGCCACTGTTACGAGGTTCTACAATTAATGCTCGTAATTCTTTTAGTTTCAAGAGTTTGACTGCTTCTGCTATAGTAGCGGAACCGCGAATAGTAGCAACATCTTGAGTCATAATTTGTTTAGCTTTCATAACTCTTGCTCCTTAAATTTGTTTTGCAAGTAAGAGAATTTCTACTAAACTGCTGCAATTGTTCCCAAACTGCATTGAGTAGATGCATCTGAATCAAATTGAATTCAAAATCTGATAAAATAGATGCATCTCATCAAAAGCTATTACGGAAATTAGACACTCTATGAGAAAATATTGGACATATTTCACACCTTAATAAACCTGGTTTTTTGTGTGACGAGACTTACGCATTTACCCGCATATTCTGTAGAAGATATCTAACTTTCTACTCAATTTATAAGTTGAACCAGGATTAAGATAGGAATGTCTTAGATAAGTTTGTAATCGCTTTTTGTTGAAGTTTGGTTTACCAGCAACAATTTAGCTTACTTATATATTATCACTCTGATAAATTTAAATTATGAATGATTTATAAAGATCCCCATATATTTCTGGGTTAAAAGGCTTAAAAAACTCTGAAAAAGTCATGAAAATTACAGTTTATTCTTGCAATTTAAGGTATCCATGACTTATATGGTAGTCTGAATCAGAGTCCAAAAATCTGTTGAAAATTACGAACAACTCAAATATGACACACCCTACAAGATATGTTGAGTGTGACACCTGTGTAAGTCCTGTTAAGTAAGTCGGCGCGAAAAAATAAAACTATATTACTACATATAAATACAGCAGATTGCAGGTAAATGAGGTACAGATATTACAATGATTTTCAGGTAAATATACCACGCTTTTGGGGCGCAAGGCCTTGCGCCCATACAAGGATATGTGGTTCAAAGAAATAAAAATTGCTGTATGTCCCAAATGCTTACCAATGACAAATGATAAATGACGACCAAAGCCAGTAAGGTTCAATAGCCGACTTACTTATATATCAATACAGTTCAGTTAAGGAAAATTGTCGTAGGGGCACGGCACGAATAAAATTGTCATTAGAACAAAAAATTTTGGATGTTCCCTACAGTGTATATCATTCGAGCCTAACTGAACTGTATTGACTTATATATACTATCAATTATTAATAATCCGAACGTAAATCGCCTTAGCGGTTGCTCGATCTATTGTAGAAGATGTATTCCCGACTTTCACGATTAAAGAGGGAAAGCACTGTTCTAGAGTGATAGTAGTTCCTATAGTTACCCCAATAGCAATCAGTTTTTTCCTGATTGTTTCATCCTGAACTTTACAGAAAGTAACAATAGCTTGCTCTCCTATTCTGAGTAATTCTAATGAGCAACCAGTAACGCTAAAGGGGGTAAACATTGAAAGTATACGAAATAAATTGTATAGATATCTGTCAAGCAGCTTGCTAAAAGCTAGGATGAAGAAATTTTCATTCTTCATCCTAGTTAAAGCTACAAAATAACCTTAAACCAGGTATGCTTCTTGATGTGTCTTAATTGTGCAATTGGAGCGTGGATAGGTAACACAAAGTAAAGCGAAACCTTTAGAAATTTGATCATCATCCAAGAAGTTTTGGTCATCTTGATTGACTTCACCTTCAACTACCTTACCAACACAACTAGAGCAAGAACCAGCGTGACAAGAGTAAGGTAATTCAATACCTTCTTCTTCCGCTGCATCTAGGATGGTGGTATCTTCATCCACTTCAATTGTGGTGTCGAGGTCTTCCTTTTTGTTGATTAATCTAACTTGGTATGTAGCCATTTTTCCGATTCTCCTCAATTGTTATACAAGTAGGTTTAATTCCCGAAGTTATGGAATCTTTTTGATTGACTTCGAGAAAGTTCGCGGAGTGCGTCTACGGTTCGCTTCTATAATCAAACTTGCTGCTAACAGAACTGTTGAAGACCTCCACACTTATGTCTTCCCCAGTTGCAAATAGTCTTAGCTACAAGGTACACCAGTAGGTGTGCAGTCACCTGCTTTAAAGGACTTACCACAACCACAGGTATCAGATGCATTGGGGTTAGTAAATTTAAAGCCACTTTCAAGCACCCCATCAACAAAATCGATCACAACCCCTTCTAATAACGGCGCACTTTTAGCATCGACGTAAACCAGCACCTTACCTTGCTCGATTACTAAATCGTCTGGTTGCGGGTTGCTAGTAATATCAATTCCATATTCATAGCCACTACAACCACCATCTTTTACAGAGATGCGAACACCTTTAGTTACGCCATTTTCGTCGGGAGCAGAAGCTCGTAAGAATCCCCGTAGACGAAATTCAGCTTTTTCTGTCAAAGTAACAGTCATCACGTCTCCTGATTTGTAGCGATTATTTGTTTTGATTTCAGGTGGGAGTTTTCAGAGATATGCATAGTCAAGAGTCCAAAAACGAACTATAAACTATGGACTTTTGACTTTTGACTATCTTCACGAAACGATGTGCAACTTGGCAGTAAGCTACTTTATGTTGTGCAATTACTGGTGGTTTCCAGAGAATTGGCTTGGGAGTATCTCCAGGGCGCAGTGTTACCACATACGGGACAAGAGCGATCGCGGTAAGAACGGCGTTTAGCAAACTCCATCCGACCCAAATCAATCGTTAACAGTTGCGACAATAAAGGTTGACTAAAGCCGGTAATCAGCTTAATCGCCTCCAGCGCCGTCAGACAAGCCAGCGTCCCAGAAACCGCACCCAATACAGAAAAGGCGCGTCGATCCCAATCAGGCTTTTCGGGAAACAGACAGGACAAACAAGGAGTCACACCAGGAATAATCGTCGTCAGGTAAGCCTCCATCCCGTCCATAGCGGCTTCCACCATAGGCTTACGCCAGCGCACACAAGCCTCGTTTAACAAATTGCGCTCTGTAAAATTGTGGGCGCAATCAAGAGCCATATCAGCGGACTGTACCAACGAATCGACATTTTCCGGGGTGATGTAATCATGAACTGCTTCCACTTGGACATCAGGATTAATCGCGTCCAAAGTTTCTTTAGCTTTGAATACCCTTGGCTGACCTACCCAATCGTCCGTCATCAAAATTTGACGATTCATATCATCTAGCCGCAAGTCACCACCCCGAACCAAGATTAGTCGCCCAACGCCCGCTACTGCTAGGTAAAGCGCCGCCGTACCGCCTAATCCCCCCACACCTGTAACCAAAACCGTCGCTGACTTCAGGCGCTTTTGTGCTACTTCGCCAAAATTTGGGAGCATCATTTGGCGACGATAGCGTTCTAATTCGGTAGGCGTCAGGTTTACCACTTTTTACCTCCTAATCAGAAGTGATTTCTGTCAGCTTGACTACATTTTTCGGCTTGTCATTAAACACCTTGAACAGTTTTTGTTCATGGGGTGTTGATTCCATAAATACTTCATAGGCTTTTTGCAAAGCTTCAGCATATTTATTTAGCCGTTCTTCCGAACTTAACCCAGCAGAATTTTCATCAACTTCGCTGATGTATTGAGAAAATTTCTTGAGAATATGTAGACGATTTACATTGACAAATTTTTGGTCGTAGGGCAGGTCAAAAAATTTAAAAAATTCTTCTGCATCTACAAGGTGCTTGAATTCTTCAATAGTTCCGGTCATTCGCAATTCTCCAATTTTTTTAGCTGTTTCTTAAGTTCATCTAACTGACGATAGATCTCATAAGTCTCAGCCGCAACATCCTTAAGTTTCTCGAAATCTGTTGGTAGCCCTTCTGCTAAATCATGCAGATCCATTTTCATTTGACCTGCCTTACTATTGAGGCGTCTAATCTTACCTTTTAGCTCCTCAATTGTCATTTTTACTTTGTCCTTTGTCCTTTGTCATTTGTCCTTTGTCCTTTGTCATTTGTCATTTGTCATTTGTCATTTGTTATTTGTCCTTTACTAATGACCAATAACCCTTGATCAATGACCAATAACCCTTGACCAATAACCCTTGACCAATGACCAATGACCAATGACCAATAACCCTTGACCAATGACCAATGACCAATGACCAATGACCAATGACTAATGACCAATGACCAATGACCAATGACCAATGCCCAATGCCCAATGCCCCATGCCCCATGCTCAATGATTAATGATTAATTAAAGTTTGCCTACTTCAGGAAAGCGCTTCGCCAAATCAATGCCTTTTTGTACTAAAGCTTCTCCCTCTTCTGCAACTTTTTCTAGGGATTCAAAACCAAACCGATGAGCATCCCGCAAAGTTCTCACAGCTAATAATAGCCGACCAGAAAACACTAAAGCCCAGCCAAATCCTTCATGGCTCAAATCAACTACAACTTGGGATATCAGACCTGTTTCCTGTTCAATGCGGGCGGCTACAGCCCGATAAAATGCCATAATCCGTGATTTTGTAATCGGATCTACCTCACCTTCTAGAGAAATTTCGCGTTTCTTTTGTTTGGTGACAACATATGGCTTAAGAATTAATTCATCTGCCCAATTCCGGTAAACTCCATAGCTATCTTGACCCCGGATTTGTTGCACTATTGCCTTGAGAAAAGGCGAGGTTACTGCTGTGCTGCTGGTTCCATTTACACTATTATCTGCGCTCATACTTTTGCTTCATTTTCTATTTCATCTTCAAAGTTTGTGGTTTTTTGCTGTAAGGCTTTCCGCAGCCAAGGGGGAGGATTACCTTTGAGAGTTTGCACTAACTTATTTAGGACATCAGCAATTTCTTCTTCTTCGGATTTTGCTTTAACAGGAGTGACACCTTTTTTGATTAACCGAGCAGCAGCACTACCACCAATTGCTAAAACATAAACAATTGTGCAGTCAACTAATGCATCAAGTTTGGGTGTAATTTTATCCTCGTTACCATCTTCTTTGAGGTCTCCCTCAAATTTCAGAGTTTCCAGGAATGAATATCCCTCATCTGAAATTTCATAAACATCAATTTCTCTTGCCCATCCGAAGTGAGCATTAACATGAATCCGGTCACTTGTCGTGAAGGCAATTTTCATCCTAGTTTGTCCTTTGTCATTTGTCATTTGTCAAGAGTCAAGAGTCCATAGTCAAGATTTCATAGTCAATATTGATAACTCTTGACCTTTGACCCTTGACCCTTGACGATTACCAATCACCATGAAAGCGTTTAACTCTTTCTTCTTCTGCTTCTAAAAATAGGTTGCCAATGCCAAACAAAAGTTCCATTGTGCCGCGATAACCTACTTTGGTAAATTGACCATTACCCAAGCGGTCATAAATGGGCAGACCCAGACGATAGAGAGGAATGGAAAGCCGTTTGGAAATGCCTGTTAAATTAGAGTTACCAATCAGTAAATCAGACCCAACAGCTAGTTCTTCAAGGTCTTGCAAATCACCGATGGTTACACTCTTAATGGGGAGTTTTTCTAGGAGAGGCGATCGCGTTGTGGTGACTGCAGCATGAACCTGAGCGCCCATTGAATGCAGGAAATGCACTGTTGACCACAATAAATCTGGTTCTAATGCTAAAGATACTCGCTTTGCACCAAAGTAAAAGTGAGTGTCTAACATTGCATCTTGCAACTGGCGACGTTGACGGCGGTATTTTTCCGGTACACTATTGCTACTGAGAATCGCCAAGGCTTGCAGAAACTCATCTACAGGTTCTAATCCTGTCAATTCACCAAACACCTCGAAGGGGGTATTAAACCGTTCTTCCAGGATTTTTGCTGCACCCCGCATACTCTCACCCAGGGCGAGAGTGAAGGCAGAACAGCCGATCTCTCGTAGTTCTTTGAGAGTGGTACCACTAGCTGTAATGGCACTATAGGAGTCTTCTAAATGACCATCTAATGAAGCGCTCACGTCAGGTACGACTATAGGTATTAAGCCAAAGGCTGTTACCATCTCCTTAATTTCTTGTACATCCCCTGGGGTTAAACTCGAACCTGCCAAAATCGTTACTTGCTCAGTTTTGATGGCACCTGCTTTTGGCAATTCTTTAACGATACTTTCTACAGCAGCTGCAAAGCCATCCTGCAAAGCACCCTTAAAATCGGGAGTGGGAGCAAAGACGATCGCCAGATGAGACAGTTCTGGATGACGTTTGCGAATCTCTTTGAGAATTCCCTGCATGTCATCCCCTCTAGTTTCCGTCAACCCAGTGGTACATAGACCAATAATTTCTGGTTGGGACTTCTCTACTAGGGTGAGAATGGCCTGTTCTACATTATCTTCACCACCTAAAATGGTAGTGACTTCGGTCATGGCTGTTGTAGCCAAGGGAATCGCCTCACGGAAATGTCGCACCAAGACGACTTTGGCAAAAGCAGTACAGCCTTGGGAGCCATGAAACAGAGGTATTGTCCCCTTTAATCCCAAAAAGGCTAGGGATGCACCTAAAGCTTGGCTTTGCTTGAGGGGATTAACTGTAAGTGCTTTGTTAGGAACGGTGACGATCGCCATTAAACTACCTCCTGATCCCAAGGTGCGGGCTTGCGTATTTGCTCCCAAATTGGGCTATACAGGGCTTCATACAGTTCTCTAGCCATTTCTACCATGCCGATATAACCCGCATAGGGATGGTGGCGTTCTTGGTTGATGTCGAGGAAGGGAATTCGCGCTTTCAGGGCGGTGTATTGATTGCGACCACCTGCAATCAACATATCGGCTTTCGTATCCTGAACCAGTTGCAATAAGTCTTTGGCATTGCCCTTTTCTAGCATGATACCGTCGTTGCCGAGCAACTTCTTAATACGCGCTTTATCCTCTTCTGTACTTTTGCGGGTGCTGGTAGCAACAACTTCAATTCCTAAGTCCTTAGCTGCGGAAATAATTGACCAACTCTTGACGCCTCCGGTATAAAGTACAACTCGCTTACCTTTGAGGCGGGCGCGATAGGGAGCCAAGGCCAAATCCAAAGCCGCTGTTTCTTCAGCAATCAGCTTTTCTGTCCGTTGTTGCAAATCAGGATCACCCAATTTAGCTGCAATGTTTCGCAGACAGCGGTTCATGTCATCAATACCATAGAATGACTCTTCAATGTAGGGAATGCTGTAAAGCTCCTCCATTTTTCTCGCCATATTCAACAAAGCTCGTGAGCAGATCATCACATTGAGCTTGGCGCGGTGGGCGTAAGTAATTTCTTGGTAACGAGCATCGCCTGTAATTTTAGATAAGACACGAATGCCTAATTTTTCTAACAGGGGTGTGACTCCCCACATTTCCCCAGCGATGTTGTACTCACCGATTAGATTTATATCATAGGGCGTCGTGTATTCCGGTTCTGCTTTACCGATTACATATTCCAGCAAAGCTTCACCGCCAAAACGGTTCCCCAAATTTTTACTACCAATAAACCCCGGAGCAATCACGGGGATAACTGGCGTACCAATTTTATCAGCAGCCGCTTTACAAACAGCATCAATATCATCGCCAATTAGCGCAGTTACGCAGGTAGCGTAGACAAATACCGCCGCCGGATTGTAGCGTTTATTTAGTTCTAGAATCGCTTGATAGAGCTTCTTTTCGCCACCGAAGATGACATCATTTTCACCCAAATCAGTGGTAAAACCCATTTTGTAGAGTTGGGGGCCTGAAGATAAACTCCCACGACTACCCCAGGAGTTACCTGCACAGGCGATCGGTCCGTGGACTAAATGAGCCGCATCAGTAATCGGCACGAGGGCAATCATAGCACCATCAAAAGCACAACCCCCTTGAGCCGCGCCTGGTTGTGCTTGTTGGGTACAAGATTTATTTTTCTTTTCCCCTTGTTTGTGCTGATTATGTTCGCATCCTGGCTCACTAAGCAGCTCGTTGATTTTACCTTGGGTGATTTTCATTTCTCTTCTCTTGCTGAAAGTTGTTCTTTGTCATTTGTCATTTGTTACTTGTCCTTTGCATAACCAATGACCAATGACCAATGACTAATGACTAATGACTAATATCTAGCAAAGGATGGAAAATATCGAATAAACTAGACTTTTTGTAGTTAGGTGAATGGTAATTAAGTCGAGAGTAATTGTGAATGATACTTTCCATAAAAGATATCTCAGATCAAAGTAAAAAATGAAAAGTAAAAAGTTAAAAGAATGACTTTTTACTTTTTACTTTTTGCTTTTTACTTTCGGGGCACGCCACAATTCAGTAGTGCTGAGAATTGTACTCAGCACTGTTTTAGGTAATCTGATTTCTAACGAATCAAATCGTAGGAAATGTCAGTCTTAGAAGGAATGTTGGTGTTGCGATCGATTTCTTCAAAGACGGTGTTTACTACCCAGTTGAGCAAGTTGATCACACCTTGATAACCGATGGTGCTGTAGCGGTGGTAGTGGTGACGATCCATGATGGGATAGCCGATTCTGACAAGGGGAATCTTGGTGTCACGCCACAGGTACTTACCGTAGGTGTTACCGATGAGCAAGTCAACAGGTTCTGTGAACAACAGTGAACTAATGTGTTTGCTATCATGCTAAATTAATTTATAGCAGTTTTCAGGTAAATAGTCCACGCGGTAGGGGCGCAAGTCCACCCGGTAGGGGCGCAAGTCCACCCGGTAGGGGCGCAAGTCCACCCGGTAGGGGCGCAAGTCCACCCGGTAGGGGCGCAAGGCCTTGCGCCCCTACAAGGATATGTGGTTATTGCGTGAAAATTGCTGTAACGCTTCTATGGTTTGATATATGGATGTTTGGGGATATGCTCGCGTTAGTACAGATGAACAGGCTGAAGATGAAGGCGCGTTGATTAAACAAATGCGTCGGTTGCGTGGTGCTGGAGCAACACACATATATTACGACGTGGAAAGTCGTACCAGTGACCAGCGCAAAGGGCTTTTACAGTTGATTGAAGATATCAACATATCTGCGCCTGGTAAGGTTTCAAAGTTGTTATTTATTCGGATTGATCGTTTAACATCTTCATCAATGACCTTTTATCGTTTGATGGATGCATTGAAAAAGAAAGGTATACAACCTTATGCTTTAGATGAGCCGTTTGATTTGTCGAGTATTGGTGGTGAGTTAACAATAGATGTAAGACTAGCAGCATCTAAGTATGAGGTGAAAATGCTGGCGATGCGAGTTAAGAAAGAGCGCGACACCCGCAAAGCAAATAAAAAACCCCATTGGAATGCACCATTGGGGTATATGGTTGAAGATGACAAATACAAACGCGATGACCGTCTCTGCGTTTGTTTGATTGAAGGGAAAGAAGAATTAACGCGATCGCAATTGATGCGATTGGTATTTGATACTTTTTTGGCAGTCGGTACTGTGTCACAAACAGTTAAATTACTGCATGAAATTTTAGGTATTCAAGCCAAAGCAGTGTCCAAAGCTACCGATAACAGAATGAACCTCCTAGAGGCGGAAGACGAAATCTTGTTAGAGAATATCAACAAATCTCGCAGCAGCGGATTAAATCTTCGTTATCCGCACACAGGATTGAAATGGTCAGTTTCTGGGTTACGTTCCATTTTGGTAAATCCTATCTACGCCGGGGGGACACTATATAACACAGTAGTTCGTCCTAAAGGACATCGCAAACCCTTTGATGAATGGGAAGTGATTTGGGGAACCCACGAAGACGAAGCGATTATTACTCGTGAGGAACACGAACGCATAAAAGCGATGATTCGTAATAATCGGAATAATCGTTGGGCGACAGAACAAAAATCTACTAATCCCTTTGCTAACTTAGTTAAATGCGCTCATTGTGGCGCCGCTTATAGTCGCCAATGCAAAAAGTTAGTTAAACGCAAAGGGTTTATTCGTCATCACTACCAATGCAGTTTTTACCGCACAGGTGCTTGTCATAACGGACGGATGATTGCTTCTGATGAATTAGAACAACAAGTAATTCAGCATCTAATTAGTGAAGCTGAACGGTTAGCTGGATTGCTAGAACAAGAAGTTAATTTTACAGAAGAAGCACCAGAAATCAAAACACTTCGCACATCTTTAAATACTTTAGAAGCATTACCATCAAATCCTGCAATTGAAAAAGCTAAAGAAGATATCAGAATGCAAATTGCAACTGCTATTTCTCTGACTAATAATGCATCCAAACAATATTTAATCGCCAAAGAGCGAATTGTTGTGGCATTTTCTAACGAGAGATATTGGCAAGGTTTAGAGGCGGAGGATAAACAAACTTTACTTCAAGGGTGTGTGAAAAGAATATTGGTAGATGGTAAGTTGGTGACTGCAGTGGAATTGCTGCATTTGTAATTAGAGGATGTTGATTTGAAACCTCTCTCCAAACCTCTCCCCTGCAAGGGGAGAGGCTTTGAAACCCCCCTTCCCTTGTAGGGAAGGGGGGTAGGGGGGTTAGGTTTCTGAGGTTTTGGTGTTAGCTATAATACTTTTAAAAGATCCGCGTTACCCCACCCCAGTTTTGTCTGACGACAAAACGTCCCCTCCCCGCTTGCGGGGAGGGGATTGAGGGGTGGGGTAAAATGTATGTCGGGTAATACCATTTCACCAAAACTCCGATACATATAGATTTCGCGTAAGGGCACGGCAATGCCGTGCCCCTACCAACGTATTTGTATCATACTTAAAGTGAAACGGTATAAGCGTTTGAACTTACACCAATTTTCAGTTCATTGAACCACATATCCACATATTTTGTAGGGGCACGGCAATGCCGTGCCCTTAGTGGTGAGGTTCCTGTTTGTGATTAATCCAAGCAATCTAATATTTGTATGTTGTATGTAAAAAACAGTATAAATACGTAAGCTTTTTGAGGTTTTGCCAGATTATAAATAAATAGTAAAGCAAAAAACGCGGGCGATTTTAGTTAAAAATTAACTAAAAGAAAACGTCCAGATATTCCCATGCTTGCTGTGTATTTTTTGCTACTCAATATTATTTGTCGCAGGCGATCACTTGTGCCAGTTGCGTAAGTCCTGTATAATGTAGTTATTCAGTAATACAGGTACTAATCACTACGAACTTATGCCTAGATTTGACCCAGCAAAATTAAAAAAAGTATCTTTTAGCCTTCCGTTTGGCATTGGTTCTGTTGAATGGGAAGCTGATCCAACAGAGCGTAGAGCAGCTTGGTCACTGTACGTTGAACTTGTAACCCGCATTGCTGTTCAAGCATTAGAAGCTGATCAAGGACTTTTGCGAGAAGCTCTGACATCTTTATACAATTTGTTTCCAGTAACAAGACAGATTCTAAAAGAAGCTGGCCCGGATGTTGGAGCATCCCGTGATTCTGTTGGGGGTATTGCGATCGCAGTGCTAAATAATGGCTTGCGTCCTTTCCTTGCCAAGTGGCATCCCTTATTGCAAACATGGGAGGCAGAACGCCCTCCTAACTTGAGTCCGAAACAGCATGAGCAGAAATGGCCTGAAGAATCAAAATTGCGAGAAGAACTGGAATCGCTGAGGAAAGATTTGGAGCAGTATGCAAATGCGTTAACAGTAATTGCTGGAGTAGAAGAATAAACAAATAATATTAGATCGAAGTAATTATGACTGATCAGTATGATGTGTTTATTAGTCATGCGAGTGAAGATAAGGATAGCTTTGTTAGACCTCTAGCTCAAGAGTTACAAAAGAGAAATTATCGTGTTTGGTATGATGAATTTTCTCTAAAACTCGGAGATAGCCTACGTAGTTCAATCGATAAAGGTCTTAGCAATTCTAAATATGGAATTGTTGTACTCAGTCATAATTTTTTTAAAAAAGTATGGACTGAGAAAGAACTAAATGGACTGAATGCAAAGGAAATTACAGGGGTAAAAAGTATACTGCCTCTTTGGCATAATGTATCGTATAAAGACATTGTGCATTACTCTCCTACTCTTGCTGATAGAGTCGGAGTTAAGACTTCCGAAGGTTTGAGTTCTGTTGTTAGCAAAATAGTTGAAGTTATTGATCCATCGCAGTCAAATTCTAATCATGTTGATGATGATTCAAAACATTCAGTTATTGATGATTATAATTCAACACAAAATGCAGCTACATTTAGCGCAGTTGTTGACGCTTTAGTTGATACAAATACTATTAGATTGGATTATATCTCGCTAAATTTTTGGAATCCTACAAATTTAATTATGGGTCTTGTCAATTTAAAACTTCAAATTAATCAGAACACCCCTATTATCAAACGTGTTCATATAGGTAAACACAAATTATTGAGTCAATTTACTTGTATGAAATACGGGAGAACTAGAATAGCTGAGATTACTGTTGATATAAAATTAAGCGAAGTCAACTATTTTTTGAAAGTAGATGGTAAAGAATATAAATTACTTAGAGATTGTTAAAAACATAATTAAAGATAACATAATTTGCTTATATTTTTGCTGGGATATGTCTGCTAACTGGAAATGATTTAAAATAAGGTAAGAGTTTATGATGTCTAAGAATAATAGCTGCATAACTAAAAGAAGAAAATTTTTGACAATGTTTTTGGGAACAACTATTGGCTTTTCAATTTCTTTTCTAAAGAATATTAATAGTGTAATTGCACAAAAGATACTATGGAATTATCTATTTTCACTTTCCCTTCCGGCGAGTGGTTTAATTCTAGCAGCTTTTGTAAAGTTGTCATTTAAGCAATCAAATAAACAAAGTAAACTTAGCAAAGCTCAGTTTAAGTATGAAATTGAAATTGATGAGCCCCCTTTGGATACTAATACCAATTTCGATATTGAGTTCGATATTGACATAGAAGATGAGAATGGTAATAGACTAAGCGGGACGACAGTAAGAACAACAATCTCTCTCAACGAGACAAAATATTGGAGTTATAAATATACTTGGAAGGGTAATGCTTATAATTCTCCTCTTTATTTAGTTATCACATCAGGTGATGAGCAGGAAAGAAAACAATTTTATTAGCAATATATTAGAAATCGTAAAATTTATTATTTCAAATCTTTCCATCACAATTTGCTAGAACAAATGGCTCTACCACTGTATTTAACCACTGAGTAACAGGTAGTTACTCAAACCGTGTTGTTACGTACTTCAAACCACTCGCTTTAGTAAAAATAACTAACGCCAGATGTCAACATTAGCCAAGTGGACAACTTATAAATCGCCATTTGGTCTAGGGCGTGTTTTCAAACTGGTTGTATCCTAAGAAATAGGCGATTGACTCCGGCAGTGCGCTTCGCGCAATCGCAGGCAGGGTTGTATTGATGAATAGAGGAGACTTGAGTAACGAACACTGGGACAAGTTAAAACCGCTACTTCCACCAACGAAGCCTCCAACAGGTAAGCCAAATAGCGTGCTGGTGGAAAAACGGATTTTATCGCTACCAACGATTTATCTCAAGACTCAACTTCCATTGTGCAAAAAGTGTGTAAGGTGCGTTGGAAGATTGAGAAGTTACCCTTCGGAAAGGCTTTGCCAACATCAAGAAATAAAACAATTGACTGGTATTGAATCATGTCAATGTCGCAAAGGTCGGATTCAAAGAAACCATATTGCCTGCGCTATTTTGGTCTGGCTTAGACTAAAAAATTTAGCTTATAAAAGTGATCAAAAAATTTATCAAATCAAGCATGGATTGTTGTCAAATTATTTAATTCAACACAGAAAAACAAGGAACATGGACATGGGTGGCTCTCAATGAATGGTTGCAAGGAAATCCACTTTTATTAGCAGAGATACCACCAGAATTGCGATCGCAAGAGTCGAACCTAGAAGTAAGCGATCGCCTACGTCAATTATCCACCGCCCTAAAAAATACTCCCATACAGGAAATGCGGTCAAGCCCTGTGCTGCTTGAAGTCTAACCTATGTCAGGATGCCATGATATATGTGCCATTACCATAGTGAGCAGAACAATGAAGCGCGATCGCAGAATATTGGTAGATGCTACCCCATTGATGTAAAATTGCTATACCTGCACTAAGCAACTTTTTGAGATTTACGCTTGGTTCTGCTTGTTTGCCGTGGTTGCACCTGATGCATCTGCGCTCTTTGCAGTTCGAGTTCACGTTGTTCAAATTCAACTACTGTTCGTGCGACTAATTCGGCTAGTGTTTCACGTCGTTTCATTTGTAGCGGCTCCATCATTACTTTCATTCATAGCTAGCCGGCTAAAATTTTCTGTTATCTGTGAGCTTTTTATTGCGCTTCCCCTGTCAGACAATTTTGGATACTTCTCTACGTAGCCTTCGGCGTCGTAGACAGAGGCTACGCCAACGACTTAAGAGCGGGACGCTGCGCGTAGCTTGTTTCCACGTAGTGGTACGCTCAGTACAAGTTTTGGATTTTGGATTGACCCCACTGATAAATCCCCATTTATCCTGATAGCAAACACATTAGAGAACGCAAGTGCCACAAGTCTTTACCACCCCAGATTTTTGCATCCTTACCGAAGGGGCTAGAATCTAGCAATGCTTGCAGTTCTTTCTCAAATACGTCGTTGGAGTTGTGAACCACAATGTGTACAGGTTCAGCACCCAATTCCAGCATGAAGCCAACTACGCTGTAAACTAGATCGGGATCGCCGTAGATAGCGAAGCGCTTGCCATGAACCCAAGCATGGGAGTCAGTCATGGCGTCAACTGCGCGACCGCGTTCGATTTCTAGTTGTTCAGGAATGGGCTGACCACTCAATTCGCTGAGTTTGAGCAGGAATTCGTCAGTAGCCTTGATACCCCAAGGACGAGAAACTACAACATCTTGTTGCCATTCTTTGGCGATGTAGTCACGGGTCTTGGGTGTAGAGTGAGCTTGCATCACAACTGTAGCTTTAGCATTAATTGCATCTGCAGCTTCTTCTAACTTAGTACCACCTGGGTACATATCAAATTCACCAGTGTTAGGTGCATCTAGATAGTCGCTGTTATCAGACAGAATGGTGTAGTCAATGCCGAACAGAGACGCAATGCGCTTAACTTCCCGGATGTTTTCAACGTAGGTGTCAAAACCGGAGATGAAGTTAATTTTACCGTTGCTGGTGGATTTCTTCTTACCTGCAGTCAAGGTAGTCAGAATCCCCTTCATCATGTTGTCGTAGCCAGTGATGTGGGAACCAACGAAGCTAGGAGTGTGAGCAAAGGGAACTGGGAAATCTTGAGGAACTGAACCTGCGTTCTTAGCGTTGTTAATGAAGGCTTGCAAGTCATCCCCAATAACCTCAGCCATACAGGTGGTGCAAACAGCAATCATCTTTGGCTTGTAGAGCTGGTAAGAGTTCGCCAAGCCATCAATCATGTTTTGCAGACCACCGAACACCGCTGCGTCTTCAGTCATGGAAGAAGACACACCAGAGAATGGCTCTTTGTAGTGACGGGTTAAGTGGGTACGGAAGTAAGCCACACAACCTTGAGAACCTTGAACGAAAGGTAAAGTACCTTCAAAACCCACAGCAGCAAACATTGCGCCCAAAGGTTGACAACCTTTAGCAGGGTTAACGGTCAAAGCTTCACGAGCGAAGTTCTTTTCACGATACTCCCAACTCTTGGTCCATTCTGCAACCCGCTTTACTTCTTCGGGGTCGTGACCGTTTTCAAATTCCTTTTTGTTTTGGAATAATTGTTGGTATTCCGGCTGGTGGAATAGTTCGACGTGATCTTGAATTTTATCTGGATTCTGAGGCATTTCTGGATCTCCAAGCTGGCTATAATTTCTAGAGGCGCGGGAATCCCGGCCTGAGGAGGAATGAGAATTCGTGGTAGATATGGGTAACGAGAGTTGGGAGTGGAGATTGGGAATTTGACTCAAAACTCAAAATGCAAAAAGCAAAATTCCATTTTGAATTTTTAATTTTGAATTTTGAATTCCCAACTTCCCCCTGGGGTTTTAGCCCCAGGCTATCCCTATTTATTTTTTTCCCGTTTCCTTAGACTGCAGCTTTAGCCTTAGCTTTAGCTTGAGCCTTCTTATTCCAGGGAGCGCCAATTAATCCCCAGGTTGGGCTATTGAGCGCCAAATCCATGTCACGAGCGAAGATAGCAAAGCCGTCGTAACCGTGGTAAGGACCGGAGTAATTCTTTTTATGCTTTAATGGCTTTCAACACTCTAATGTTTGCAGTAAGCAATGTCAGAGATAAACATTGTTTACTGATAACACATTTATTTTTAGGCTAAACCTAGGCTAAAAACACAGCGATATAGCAGGGGACTGGGGACTCGGGACTGGGGACTGGGGACTGGGGACTGGGTTACAAGTCTGATTGTGTCTAGGTTTTATCATCAGTTAATGTCCTAAGCACTTTGGCGGTTGCTATACATAACCAGGGTCAAGACAAATATCAATAAGGTTTTGCAGACTTAGAGCCTGTCTCATCTACCGACGGCAGTTTTCTTGGCTCAAGTCTGCAAGCACACCAGCAAAGAGAACACATGAGAGCAAAAATATTACAGGAATTAGAACAGATAAATCTGCGGTTGAAGTCTGCAAAGGCAAAGGTAACAATTCGCGAATCAAATGGCAGTCTGCAATTGCGGGCGACGTTACCAATTAAACCAGGAGACACGGACAAAAATGCCACTGGGAGAAAGCAATACAATCTCAGTTTAAATATTCCCGCCAACTTGGATGGACTGAAGACCGCTGAGGAAGAAGCTTATGAATTAGGCAAATTAATTGCCCGCAAAACCTTTGAATGGAATGATAAGTATTTAGGAAATGAAGCAATTAAAAAAGATTTACAAACCATAGGCGAATTACTCGAAAATTTTGCCGAAGAGTATTTTAAGACTCACAAACGCACAACCAAAAGCGAGCATACTTTTTTCTATTATTTTTCCCGCACTAAGCGATTTACCAACCCCAAAGATTTCGCGACGGCGGAAAATCTGATTAGTTCAATTGAAAAAATCGATAAAGAATGGGCGAGATATAATGCAGCTAGAGCCATATCAGCCTTTTGCTTTACATTCAAAATTGACATTGACTTATCTAAATATTCCAAAATGCCGGCAAATAATGCCCGTAATATACCGACGGATGCGGACATATCTGTAGGAATTCTCAAGTTTGAAGATTACTTGAATAACCGAGGAAATCAAGTTAATCAAGATGTGAAAGATAGCTGGCAACTTTGGCGCTGGACTTATGGCATGTTAGCAGTTTTTGGTTTACGTCCACGGGAACTATTTATTAATCCTGATATTGATTGGTGGTTAAGCAAAGAGAATATAGATTTAACTTGGAAAGTCCATAAAGATTGCAAAACTGGCGAAAGGCAAGCGTTACCATTATATAAACAATGGATTGAGGAATTTGATTTGACAAATCCGAAATATTTAGAGATGTTGGGTATAGCAATCAGGAAAAAAGATAATACCAATCATGCAGAAATAACGGCATTAACACAGCGAGTTAGTTGGTGGTTTCGGAAAATAGGTGTAGATTTTAAGCCTTATGATTTACGTCATGCTTGGGCAATTCGGGCGCATATTTTGGGAATTCCCATTAAAGCGGCGGCGGATAATTTGGGGCATAGTGTGCAGGTGCATACTCAAACTTATCAGCGTTGGTTTTCGTTAGATATGCGAAAGTTAGCGATTAATCAGGCTTTGAATAAGCGGGATGAAGTTGAGTTAATTAGGGAGGAGAATGGGAAGTTGAGGAGGGAGAATGAAAGGTTGAGGATGGAAGTTGAGAAGTTGAGAATGGAGATGGTTTATAAGCAGAGTTGAATTGAATCTGAAAATTGATGTGGTGTGTTTACTCTTTGTGACAACACACCCTACCTTTGATTTGGTATGATTTATTAATTAACCTTGGAGGATAACTTATGCAAATAATCATTGAACTTCCCGACGATATCGCAAATCAATTACAAGTGCAACCCACCAACATTTCCCGCAGAATTCTAGAACTCATCGCAGCGGATAATTATCGCCAAGGTCGTATTGGAGCCGCCGAAGTCCACCGAATGCTGAACTTTTCTTCTCGATGGGAAACCTATGAATTCCTCAAAGGTGAACAAGCTTATTTGGCCTACACTGAAGAAGACCTAGAACAAGATATTCAAGCAATCCGTAACCTAACAGTGCGATCTCATCTCTGGTCCACTACTACCCCAATCGAACGGGGTAAAATGAAAGACGCAAATGAATGGTAAAGTAGATTTGGATACTTTTGTGAAGAAAATAGTTAAACAGATTGCCCAGATTTACTAATAAACTGCTTAAATCAAAGAAGGTTACTTTTAGATAGAAGGATGTCAACAATCAAATGCTAGAAAAGGTAATACTTCATAATTATAAAAGTCATAAATATACAGAACTTAATTTTGATGGCTCCCGATTGCATGGACTCGTAGGAAAAAATAGTGCTGGTAAGACATCAGTATTACAAGCATTGCATAATCTCAGTAGACTTGCTGGACTTGATTCATCATTTGCCAGAATATTTCAGTATGACAAATCTCCTCAATTCATTACAACAATTGGGAAACAAAATATGTCTGTTACTGCGAGTGGTTTTTGGGGATTTAGACATTCCCAATATTGGCAAGCTGCTTATAGTTGGCAGTATCAAAACAATGATTATTGGCAGCCGACAGCATCATGGAATATGAATGAAAGGCAAAATTATTCAGAAGGATGGACAAGTTCTTTAAGTGATTCTCCAGATATAATCCGTAAATCTTTAAGGCATACTGTTTACCTAAAGTTAGTAGCAAGCAATCTCGCCAAAGCAGCTTATAGCGATGAAGAGACACCAAGAGTTGAGTTTGATGGTTCGTTATTAGCACCTACTTTAGATTTTTTGCGTAATGAAGCTCCAGACAAATTTGAATTAATAGGGGCTAAATTGAGTAAAATTGTGCCAAATGTACGAAGAATTGGAATAAAAAGAGCAAAAGTTCCACTAGTCCGCAAACGTTTAATAGAAGTTGATGGTAAATCTATTTCTTATGACGAAAGTCAGGAAATGACAGGGCAAGAAGTTATATTAGACATGAATACAGGTGAACGTATTCCCGCCCACGCAATTAGCGAAGGAACAATTTTAACTTTAGGATTGTTAACTGTGTTGATGAACCCTAATCAACCTAATTTAGTTTTACTAGATGATATAGAACAAGGACTTCATCCCAAAGCACAACGGGAATTGATGACTGTGTTTAAAGAAATTATTCAAGATAATCCAAATCTGCAAATTATTTTTTCTACTCACTCGCCATATATTATTGATGAGCTTGTTCCTTCTCAAGTACATATATTAAATAACAGTAATTCAGGGTTCACAATCTCCAAACGCCTGGATGAACATCCTGATGTGGAATGGGCAAAGCAAACCTTAACAACTGGTGAGTTTTGGGATGCTGAGGGTGAAGATTGGGTTGTGGAAGGAGAAGGTAGTGATTGAGTTCATTGTGATAGTGGAAAGTGGTGCAGATGCACGAACGGCTACTAAATTAGCAGAGCGCATTTTGATAGAAAAAGTTGATTGGTTAGAGGATGATAATCTTCAGTATTGTTTTAAGTGGTGTGGTTTACAAGCAGGAACCGAATATTCGTGCTGGAAAGACATTAGTAAAATTTTGGAATCATTGGAATTATCAGGTTTAAGATTACCAAGATATCGAGGTCATCATAGTCCTGGTGTACCGTTAAAAGCTGATGGAGCAGCATCTATCAAGGTTCTTAATTTGATACGTTATTTGCAAAAAACACGACAGATTAGAGCAGTTATTTTGATACGTGATTTAGACAATCAACCAGAACGTAGGGAAGGGATTGAACAAGCACGCTTACAACATACGAATCTAGAGTCAAAATTAGAAATTGTTATTGGTGCGGCTGCTCCAAAACGTGAAGCATGGGTTCTAAATGGGTTTATTCCTTCTAATCAACAAGAGGAACAAATTATAGAAGAAATTAAAACTAAATTGAGTTTTGATCCTTGCATAGAGTCACACAGACTACGCTCTACTTCACAGGAAGAACCTGATCGAATTAGAAATCCAAAAGTAGTAGTCGAGGTGCTAACGAGCCAAAATATGGAACGCGAACAGCAGTGCTGGGAAGAAACAAGTTTAGAACTTTTACGTCAAAGAGGTGTGCATACGGGTTTGAAAGACTATATTTGTGAAGTTGAGCAACGATTAGCTCCAATTATTGGGTAAAATTTTTCATATTTCAAAGAAATTAATGCTGACGCACCCTACAGAATATAGTAAGTAGGGTGCGTCAGCTTCGGTAAATTTTTTCATCATGAAAAGGAATTAATGCTGAAGCACCCTACCGACTACATAAGCAAGGAATCCTGGACTTTTTCAGCAAGCCCTAATTAAGCCTGCTTCCAAAGCTGACAGATACGGTCAGGGAGACAGCTAGCAATTTCCTGAATCCGCGCTTGGGAAAGTTCGTTTTTGGTCGCAAAAAACACCGCTTTAAGTGCTTGCTCTGGTTTAATTGTTCCTGGAAGTCCTGCTTCATTGGCTATTCGTGTCAGAAATAGATTGGAATCAATTCCCATCGGAGCCGGACCTTTTAAAGGTTGACGTATTCGACTTAAAAATCTTACTATCGGATTAGTGTCTTTCCAGAGGTCTGCTATTTCCATCTGGAGTGCTTTCTCATTTGTAGGTACAACCTCTTGATGCAGTTCCGCCTCAACGCGATCGATGGCTGCGGTCGTCATTAAGTCCCGCATGACGCGAAAAACTACTTCGCTAAAGTCTCTAGCGTCATAGGGATCTGCAAATCCGCCTTTAACCATGACCTTTTCTAGGAAAGAGCGATGTTCGTCGGCGATCGCAATTCGAGAATCTTCTATCTCGGTTGGGTCAATCTCTGGAATGTTTTTTCTGAATGTTTGATCGGGCATTGTTTTTTGTTGCGTTTCTTAATGTTGGGTCTTTATGCTTACCCATGTAAGGTCGCACAAATCAAAAACGCTTAGTATCATCCAGAAGTTTGAGATGCTATCTATTCAAAAGTTAGAAATTTACCAGATAACATCCCCATTGCACTTTGCGACAGACTACCCCAATCATACTATAGAACTCCTATTTAATTTTTGAAATATACCTAGGTAGGGCTATGGCTTAGAAAACCGGGATGTGGTAGCAATACTGCGTAGGTTTTGCCCGAAACCCCGCCCTGCAATAAATTGATTGCTCATAGATAAAGTAGGGTATCTAGGCCTTGCGCCCCTACAAAGCTTACTAGGCAGGCTTTTAACCCATTTCCATCGGTTTAAGCTAAAAGCGAGAAAACAACTACGTAAAAAACCTACGCAGTATTGGGCATAGCCCTAACTACGTATTATTTCAAAATTCAAATATGATTCCCATAGCAATTTGATAATATTAACAAAGACAGCGTAGCCTAAGCTGTCTTTAGCACAGAAAGCAAAAACACTATGGCAAAGCGTAAAAAAAGCAATCTTGACTGGATCAAAGAAACCCTTGAACTCAAACCTGACCATCGCTGGGAATCTCCATCAGGCTACAAAATATTTGTTGCAGATCGGGGGGCTGTTCGCTTCAATGTTCCCCAAAAGTGGGTTTTTGAGCCACAAGAAAAATCCTTCAAGTTCATGGACAAAAAACCGCCCAAGGATGATTGTTGTCTAGAAGTATCTTTTAATCGCCTACCACCCAACGACTGGAGCGTCTTTCCGCTAAAAGCCATCCTGAAGAAAGTTATGGAAGACGACAGTCGCAACGTGATTGAGAGGGGAGAAATCATCACCGTCAAGCGCCAAACCGCCAGAATTGTGTGGACAGAGATTAAGTTTATCGACACCCAAACAGAGCCACGGGAAGCTTTTTCCCGGACTTGCATTGGTTTGGGGTCAAATATTCAGTGCTTAATTACATTTGATTATTGGGCAGATCAAGCAGAGCAATTAATACCTGTTTGGGATGAAGTTATGCGTAGTCTCACATTAGGACTGTATATCCGTGACCCTCAGACTGGTCTGGCTTTCCCAGACTAAACCACAAGAATTTAGGACTGACGCACGGACTATAAAGGAGACTTTACTATGGTCGCAACAGCACCACGCGCAGAAACAAGAACTTTGATGATCAAGGAAAGTGGAAAGAATAATGCAAACTTTGTTTTAATTGAAAATTACGAAACTGAACACATTCCTGAATTAGACGCGATGTCTGACGACAATCCGCTGGGCGTCTACGCTTAATTTCACCCAGCATGAATATAAGCTACTATAGAAAGAGATAATCCAAAAATGGGTATGAATACAGTATCAAATGGACAATCGACAATCATTCGCACAGAGCGTGGACTGACGATTGCAGGTACACGTATCACTCTGTACGATGTAATGGACTATGTGACGGCTCAATATCCACCTAAGTTTATCCGGGGATTGTTTGAGCTTACAGATAATCAGATTAATGCTGCATTGTCATACATTGAAGCAAATCGTCCCGAAGTCGAAGCAGAATATGAGCTTGTTCTCAAAGAAGCCGAAGAACTTCGACAGTATTATGAGGAAAAAAATCGTGAGCTAATTGCCCGAATTGCAGCACAACCACCAAAACCTGGTCAAGAAGCTATTCGAGCAAAACTGCAAGCCGCAAAAGCCAAGTTTGAGTCTCGGTCATGATTTTTTTGGTTGACCATAACTTGAAAGGACACGCCGTAGTTCTGGCTGGTAGTATTTTGAGTGGCGGTTGGCTAGATTGGGTTCCCATTCGATTTGTCACTTTTGACGAGATGAAATTGCCAGTTAATAGTGATGATCGCGTAGTCTGGCAGTTGGCTCAATCAAACCAGATGATACTGTTGACAGCCAATCGGAGTATGAAGGGCCAGAACTCTTTGGAACAAGTTATGCGTGAAGAAATTACTCCTACATCATTGCCTGTGATTACCATTAGTGATGCCGATCGCCTGTTGAATGACCCTGAGTATCGACAGCGTTGTGCAACTCGTTTAGTTGAAATCGTACTTGATATTGATGGTTATAGGGGTGTGAGTCGGCTTTTCATCCCATGAAGTGGATAATTACAAGCTCAACGCATTTAAACTGCAAAATCCGTAACAATTCTTTAATTACTGCCGCTTCTTCACTCAAATACATCGAAATTAATATCTTTCCCTCGTCCAGCAAAGACATCACCGTATCCTGACCACCATAAATATTTCGCAACAAAAAACAAGTCTCTACAATCACAGCCTCACAAGTGAGTAACGGCTGCTCAATTGTAGCTAAGGTGTTAATTACCCAGGTATGAAGATGCTCTCTGCGATTAATAAAGGCTACTAATGGCCCCGTATCGATGATGACTCGCTGCTTCATTCAGTTCCTAAACCTTCAAGATATTGTTTGTTCGTCGCTAAATCACCGGGACCACCATCAACACAACCAGCAAATTGTTGAGCTGCTGCTAAAAATGAAATAGGCTCAATTTGCTCAATGGTTATATTTTGTTGTGCTAGCTGACCTTGCAGAAACTCAATAAAATTTAACACCTCTTGTTGCTTCTCTGGCGGGAGCGATGCCTGCGGCGGGCTACACCTACGCATTTTTTCAGTGGCAGTTTGTATAATACTCAAGGGAACCTCCAGAGGTTATTTATGCGCCTTTTGTGCGTCCAATCACTTCAGTCTAGCAGGTTAACACTTTATGGAGCAAACGGACAAAATATCTTGGTTGGATGCAAATTTTATCTGCCAAAATTCAAAACTATATCTAACGCAGCACGAATTGTTTCCCAATATTCATCTTCCAAAATCCCTATCAACCCCAATACCCGACTATTGTCAACACTGCGAATTTGTGCAACATCAATATAACGGTCTTGGTCTAAACAATTGTTGGTTGTAGCTTTAACATTTACTACATAAGGAGCATTTTTCGTTCCAGGTCGAAATGGCATCACAATAGTTAAAGAACCATATTGATTCATTACATCATTTTGAACTATTAGACAAGAACTTGTTTTTTGAGCTTCTGCACCCACTGTTGGATCAAGTTTTACCCAGCGAATTTCCCCACGTTGATAAGCTAAAATACCATTTGGCATTATTCAATACCATCTCCAGCAACAGAATCCCAAGCTGCTATCTCTGCTTGATATTCAGGATTTTTGGCATCTTCTTTGAGTGCTGCAATCATTTCTGCTTCCAAAACAGTACGACGGTGTTTTGCTAAAACAGAGTTTATATAGCTACTGCGGTTGGTCGTATCTCCAACTGATGCAGCCTTGCGATCGATAAAAGCAAGAATTTCATCATCAATAGTGATAGTAACTTTCTTGGTCAAGAGTATTCCTCCTTAATCTTACTAAAATATCTTACTAATTTATCATATCTTATAAAAATAAGGTGTAGGGGGAGCATCGTCGCAGACATCGCTACAATGGTCTACTTCTTTTACTGCGATCGCCTAGTTTATTATCGAGTGAGGGCGTAGGCGTAGCCCGTCGCAGACATCGCTACAACGGTCTACTTCTTGTGGACAAAATCTGTCTAGTACTTAGATATTGATGTTGTCTAAGAAAATACCGTATATATACTATGAATCAAAACTTTGACATCCTGTTATGATGCAATTTGCGAAGGTATATACACTAAAATTTTTCCACATAATAACTAGTTATCCAAATATGATTCTTGAAAAGACATACATTATAGAGAAAGGCCCAAAAGGATTTGATATTGATACATATAGCGAAGAACGCAATAAAAAGTACAAGATACTGCTTGATACTACAAGCTCCGAAAAAGAGCTTCAGAAATTCTTTGAAGAAAACCCATCTTTTATTCCGGGAGCGGTTCTGGTTCTTGGGTACTTAGCGTGCTAAAATGTTAAGATATTTTTTAATAATGTTTAATAAAATAAATTATGAAACGAATAATGACTCAACTCCTAAATTTGCCTGAAGTATTAGTAGAATCAAGCCTACAAGAGGGTCAAGTCCTAATTCTATCAGTAGGTAAAAAAGCGAAAAGTGCATCGTGCCCACACTGTGGTCAAAACTCAAGACATTTACATCAAAATCAAAAATGTTTAGTGAAAGATTTACCGATGGGGGATTTTGAAGTAATACTGAATGTCAATAGACGAAGATTCAAGTGTAAAAAATGCCGAAAAACATTTAATGAAAAGCTAGATTTTCTAGGAGCAAGAAAGAGGTATACATACCGATATGCGGAATATATTATCAAACAAGTGATTAATAGTAATGTAAGTAATGTGGCAAGAAATAATGGACTAACTAATGAAGAAGTCATATCAATGCTTGAAGATGTAGCTAAAAATGTGATGCCAATAGATGTCAAAGATTTAAGAAGATTAGGAATAGATGAAATTAGTTTGGTCAAAGGACAAGGAAAATTTATTGTCGTGCTAGTAGATATAGATTCAGGTAAATTGATAGGTTTAGTAAAAGAAAGAAAACAAATTGAAATCAAAAAAACCATGAGAATGTGGGGAGAAAAAGTTTTGTCACAAATAGAAGAAGTAAGTATTGATATGACAGGCAATTATAAATCTTTAATTGAGAAGATTTGTCCAAACGCCCTTGTAACGGTAGATAGGTTCCATGTTACTAAATTAGTACATGAAGAATTAAATCGAGCTAGGATAGCAGAAAAGAAAATAGCATCTGAGTTAAATGCCCCGGAAAGAAAAAAAGTATTTGAAAGTTTAAAAGGAAATAAATTTACAATTCTAAAAGCCGAGAATAAGCTCACCGAAAAGCAAAAAGATAAATTAAATAGAATTAAACAAGCTTCTCCTTTAATAGCTAGAATGCATTCATTAAAAGAAGATTTTCACAATTTATTTGAAGACAATAAAAATGTGGTAACGGGAACGCTAGAATTAATCAATTGGTTAAAAAAAGCTGAACCATATTATCAAAGAAGTGTGCAGACAATTAAACGGTGGTTTGGAGAAATAGTCGGATATTTTGAACGAAGGACTACCAGTGGAGTAGTAGAAGGAATAAATAATAAACTGAAGTTAATAAAGCGAAGTGGATTTGGATTTAGAAACTTTCGTAATTTTGAGATTAGAGCTTTACTTTCTTGGCATTATCCTATCAATTTAGCACGCTAAGTACGCAAGAGCCGTAAAACTAATACTTTCAGTAGATCCTTTGACTCAAACGATGTCAAGACTACCATTAATATACTGTCTTCAGCAGAAAATTTAGCAGCCAAACTTATTAAGCAACTCTAGTGGTAAACGCGATCGCACCATTTAATCTAAAAAATCGTCATTATAAATAGTCTTTCATTTTACAGTTTTTCTTTGAGCAAAATGCCAACAAATCCTAAAAGCCAGACAGAATAAGAGTTATATTGTTTAAAGCATAAAAACAGATTATTTTTAGATAACCCTACAAATTGCATTTAGACTAAAAATAGACTCATTTTTCTCCCCCCACAAAAAAACCTTACATTACCTGACTTCCAAACCCGATGACCAGGTTCGGAGTAATCCCAAGAGTGCATTTGACGGAAAGGAAGACCCATCTTTTGGAAGACATACTTCTCTTTCACACCAGAAGCAATTAAGTCTGGCTTGAGAGCTTTAACAAACTCTTCAAATTCGTAGGCGGTCACATCATCATAAACGATGGTACCATTTTCAATATAGTGAGTGGTACGTTTGTAGTCGTCATTATGAGCGAATTCATAACCAGTACCAATCATCTTCATACCCAAATCTTGGAAAGCGGGTACAACGTGGCGAGGACGTAAACCACCAACCATCATGGCGACAGTCTTACCTTCCAAACGGGGGCGATACTTAGCAACGATCGCATCCATTGTGGGCTGATACTTGGCGATCACCTTCTCAGCGTTTTCTTGGATCTTCGAGTCAAATTTAGAAGCGATTTCCCGTAGGGATTCAGCAATCTTGGTAGGACCGAAGAAATTGTATTCCAACCAGGGAATACCATATTTTTCTTCCATGTGACGGCTGATGTAGTTCATCGACCGGTAACAGTGGATGAGGTTAATTTTCACGTTTGGTGTCATCAACATTTCGTTAATGGTGCCATCACCAGACCATGAAGACGAGGTATGATTAACGGTTGTGTTTGAATGCGATCGCCATGATTTACGGTTATGCCCGCGTGTCCACAGTGGAACAATCACTAGAGTATGACGCATTGAAACAGCAAGTAAAGCGGCTAGAGGATGCTGGGGCTGAGGTGGTGCTGGTAGATGTGGAGAGCGGGCGCTCGGACAAGCGCAAAGAGTTTAACAAGCTTTTGCGATTGGTTAAGGAAGCGAAGGTTCGGGAAGTCATTATCACGCGCATCGACAGGTTAGGCAGAAGTGATATTGACGTGATTAAAACCATTCAACTGTTTAATGATTGTGGAGTAATTCTGAGGATTCTGGACGCACCCATTGACGTTAGTTCGTCGTTTGGTCGATTCAGTGCGAGTCAAATGGCTGCACTAGCTGACTTTGAGTCTCGGCTTTTGAGCGAGCGCACCCGACACGGGATGAATTATTTTCGCTCACAAGGCAAGTTGCAAAAAGCCTGCTTTGGGTATGAATTGAACAGCGATCGCAAACTAGAACCGCACCCGACCAACTTTCCCATAGCTAGGAAAATAATCGATTTACTGTTGGAAGGCTACAGCTATGGTGCCATTTCTAAGCTCTTGGTGGAGGAATATGGTATTGAATTTTCCCTTTCGGGGCTAAGGCATTGGGTAAACAATCCTGCAATCCTTGGGCATACACGATATTTTACAGAGATGGAATACCGGCGTAATCCTCGCAATCCCCGACCTCCCCAAATCACCCGGAATACTCATCAGGCGATCGCGTCCGAGGCAGAAATCAGCCAGATTAAGCGAAACGCCAAAACTAAGCCGCGATTATCTCTTAAGAAAGAGAAGGATTACCCGCTTAAGGGGCTTCTGAGATGCTCGCATTGTGGCGGAGGGATGTACCGCGTCATCTCCAAATACAAATCTGGGGAGACCCACTGGATAAGATGCGCTAGGCACGCCCAGAACGTTCATTTCTGCCCAAACAAAACCAATGCTAGGCTCACCACCCTAACCAAACAGGTGATACAACGAATTACCCAAAAGTCAAAGGAAGTTACTGAGCAATCCAATATCGGCGATCGCAGCCCTGAAGAGTCGGAAGCATTGATTGAGCTTAAGCAGCAGTTGACAGGATTGGTAGCGCTTGGCTCAAACAATCCTGCCATTATCGGGGCCGTGCGCGATATCCAGTCCCAGATAGATGCTGAGGAAGTACGCCTAAAATCTGCCTCTAGAATCGACTCTGACAGGCTAAAACTAGCTTGGTCGTATTCTCAGGCTAGTTTCTGGTACTCGCTTAACGATGGCGATTTAAGGCAGGCATTCAGGTCGTTTGTTGAGGTGGTATTTGTGGACGATTCAGGCAACGTTGCATCTATAGAATTTGGATGGTGAAGGTCATAGAACTCAATTGCCAGCTTTCTCAGACGCTTTAAAAATTCTTCCCTAGCCATTTTTCTCTCCTGAAGCGATAATTCAACGTTAATCAAAAATCAAAATTTTTCTGTATCAGCAGCGCCAGCGCAAAGTTGGCGCACCACCAAATACTCAGGTGCAAACTCTTAGCCATACCAGAATAACTGCGGCGGGATAGCCCCTAAATTCTATTTATGGGGGCTAGCCGCAGGCGAATTTATTCTCTACGAGACGCTGCGCGAACGCTGTCAAGTTTCTTTTTGGTTTTGAATGTACATTTTAATCGTTTCCAAAGTCGCGCCTCCCACTGTGGATACAAAGTAGGAATTAGTCCACAGGGAAGGTAGTCGGCTTTTTAATTCTGGAAATTCCAACCGCAAGTATCTAGATGTTGCACCCTTAAATCTCTTTACTGCTCTATGCACTCCAAACTGAGGGTCTACATCAATTAATAGATGTATGTGGTCAGGCATTATTTCCATCTCTAAAATTTCAACTTTAATATCAATAGCTATTTGAGCAAGTAACTCTTTGAGCCTAGATGCAATCGCATTGACCAGGACTTTTCTCCTATATTTAGGGCAAAAAATTACATGATATTTGCAAGAGTAGACAACATTATTGTTGGATTTAAATTTTTCACTTCGTGACGCTTCGCGAACAGTCATTTTCCGGAATAGTAGTTTACTATCCTGTATCTATATGTTAGAGTAAGGACAACTAATAAACAAGCATAAGGAGGTGATTCAATTTTGGCAGCAAAAACGTCTAGTTTCGTTACAGAAGTACCGTTAATAACGACATCTAAAGATTTGGCTATTCTCGCTGCCAGATTGTCAGCAGGAAGGCAGCTATATAATGCTGTATTGTCTGAAGGTAAAAGTAGGCTTCAGTTAATGAGGGATTCCGACCTTTACCAACAAGCCAGGCTAATTGATAAAAAGGATAAAAAATCCAAATCCGCAGCTTTTCAGAAAGCTAGAGAGGCTTATCGTTTTAGTGACTATGACTTACAAGCTTTTGCTAATAAAACAGCAATTGCAAGTGTTTGGATTAAGTCTCACCTTGATGCTCAAACTATTCAAAAAGTCGCTACTAGAGCTTTTAAAGCTTTAGAAAGAATGGCTTTTGGTAAAGCTAAAAAGGTCAGATTTAAACAAAAAGGGCAGTTCGCATCACTAGAGGGTAAAACCAATAAGCAAGGCATACGTTGGACTGGCAATGGTGTTGAATGGTCAAAACTAAGACTGCAAGCCATCATCACCAACGACGCTGTAATCTTGCATAGTTTAGCGTCCAAGATTAAATATGTGCGCTTAGTGCGTCGTATTCTTAATCAAAAAACCTATTGGTTCGCTCAATTAGTCTGTGTTCGCGTAGCGTCTCCGTCAGGAGAGGGTGAACCATATCAAAAGCCTAAAAATATTGTTGGTGATGGTACTGTTGGTATTGATTTAGGAGTTTCCACCGTTGCAATTGTTGGGGATAAAGAAACTATCTGGACTCCTTTTGCTGCTGAATTAGAATCAAAGCAGAAGAAGATTAGAAAGCTACAGCGCAAGATGGAACGAGGGAGCCGTGCCAATAATCCTGATAATTTTCATCCCAACGGCACTGTTAAAAAGGGTTCAAAACGTTGGCATAAATCCAAGCGTTATCAAAAAACTGCTGCCAAGAAACGCGAGATTGAACGCAAGCAAGCGGCTCAACGTAAATCTTCTCATGGTAAGCTAGTTAACCAAACTTTGAAACTCGGTAAGCATATCAAAACCGAGAAAGTATCCGTCAAGGCATGGCAGAAAAATTATGGTAAATCCATAGGTTTTAAATCGCCATCAAGTTTTCAATCAGAACTAGTACGCAAAGCTGAAAACGCTGGCGGCACTGTTCTAATGTTTTCGACTCGTAAAACTGCACTTTCTCAAACTTGTTTGTGTGGTAACAAGCAGAAAAAATCATTATCGCAACGTGTTCATCATTGCTCAGTCTGTGGGCTGAAGATGCAACGTGATATTTTGTCTGCTTACTTGAGTCGTCACGTCGATCCAAAAACAGAACTTTTGTCAATCCAGTCAGCTAGAAATGGTTGGCTAGGGATGGAACAATCCCTGCTGGACGGTTGGCAGAATGGGTCAAATCAATCTGCGAGAACTGCGACTGGTTCAAAGTCACCTATTAGCAATAGTGGGTCAGAGCGGGTGTCCAGTAATCTAATAGCGCGTGTTCGCGTAGCGTCCCGTAGGGAGGAGTCGGAACCTGTGAGGGTAAACGAAACTCGCGTAGTGAGTTAGAACCCCCTGCATTTATGCATGGGGTAGTTCAGTTGTTATGCCCAGCAAAAAGCCAAAAGTAATGATTTATCTCGATCCAGAAAAACTAGAGACTTTAAAAAAATGGGCTGAGGATGAACATCGGACGGTCAATAATCTGATAGTCATGCTTCTGGATAAAGCGATCGCATCTAAGGAGGCATCATGACTAACGCCGATTCACGCTTTGATCGCATCGAAGCGATTTTAGAGCGAGTTGCAATCCAGCAGGCTGAATTGTCCAACAAACAGAACATTGCCCAAGACCAAATAATTACCCTGGAATCAGCATTAGTGGAATTAGCAAACCGCCAAGCTAACACCCAAGAAAAGCTTGATGAACTGCTGACCACCGCAACCAACATTTTTAACCGGGATGCAGTGCTTAACGACGTGCTTTTGGAATTGCAGCAAAGTCACGAACAGCACGAAATCAGGTTCGAGGAACATCAGCGACGCTTTGAAGTGAATCAGCAAACCACTAACGCCGCACTGCAAAGCCTTGAGGCGATATTGTTGCAGCTGATCAGAAGATTTCCAGAAGGTTGAATTGAACCTTAGAAAAAATTTTCTAAGGTTTTGTGATTCCAAATTGTCGAGTTGGCGATCGCTACTACTGCCCATGATGGCAGCTTGAAGTCCTATATTGACAACATGGAAACACATTGAGTAGCTGTGTGCCGGGAAACTGGCAAGCACGGTTCCGAATGGGAAGTGAGATGCAGCAATGCTCCTCATCGACCCTACCTTTCCTGCAAGATGACCCCAAAAGGCTTGATTTTTCGTTAGTGAACACGGCTTTTTTGACACTACTGTATCAAATTATCAAAACCATACAGAATAAGGGTTTTCAGACCATCTTGCAGGTTTTTACAAGTATCTCGGTTTCATGCCAATACTGTAGTCGCCGGAATTTGGGGTGCAAGCAGGTGTTAGATATTGTACTGATATGCAGAAGTCATTAGTTAGCAGACCATTCGAGTAAGGACTGTAGATTTGCGAAGCTTTTGACTTTACATTCTGCTTGAAGCTTGGTTTCACTTTCATTATAAAGGAAATTCTCAATTTTCTTTGAATCCACCTCCATATTGAGATAGAAAATTTTGAAGCCATTTGAATTTTGAACTGCCTCAACTCTGTATAACTCAAGAGCCTTTCGGCTGTTATGATACTCTATAGACGATAAAAATCCATTAGTAGTACCCACGGCATCTGTGAAGGTTGAAAGTATCATATTAGTTATCTGTATAGTTCCGAATCCACTGATAGTAACACTATTCAAAAGAGGTTTAATAAACTTTAATCCCTGGTCAAAATTTATGAATTTTTTGGTAGCAGACTCTTCATACTTTAGATCAAGACCTTTAGACTCACTCTTCAACTTCCTTTTAGCTATTTCTATTAACCTATCCTTAAACTCAGGATATTCGATTGCAAAATTATCCAAAGAAATAATATTTCTGTTATTATTCTGCTTGATGAGCTTAATCAAAGAAGTATAGTATTCCATACCAAAAATTGCTATCAGTACGGATTTATGAATTTCCAGAAAGTTTTTCAAAATGCTCATTTGTCTATTAATACTCGTATAAGTGACAATTAAGTGTAAATATAATCTATCCCAAATCCTAAGCCCAGTGTTGCTATTGCAGTGTCGAACGACAACACAGCGGGTACTACATTCTTTTGTTGATTAGTAATTGCAGCTTCAACTTTACCAATAGTAAAAACACTGCTAACCACTATTCCGCTAACTGCTAAACCTGTCACACGAGCAATTTTCTTAAAATTTATAAAAGCGCCTGACACTTCACTTAGTTCAATAATAGTCAACTTATCAGTAGATGTACCAAGAATATTTACATTCTTAATCGTTGATTTCTCTCAGTATATTTATCACATTACTTCCTCGAATTGAATATAGCAAGTGTTTAATGCTACAAATATTCAAATTTGCAAAGATTTGTTGTATCAGTTGTTCTTGATAGTACCGTAATTTATACATACTGGAACCATAGAAATATTTTTCTAAGGTCAATCAAGGGGGGCAACTTAAATTAAATTGAAAACATGCAACCACTGCAAACGCCTAACAATGCAGCTAACCACTGGGGGGAAATCGCCCCAGAATTGGGAATGTATTCAATGTGGCGCGGTTTTGGTTATTAGGCTTGATGGGGTCGAACGGTTGTACAAGCCAAAGGGTGGCTTCTGACTAAACGGTTTAGTTTAGCTTGAACAAAAACAGAGACACCCTAGAAAAATTTCTCTAGGGTTGTCTCTGTCGAACCCGTGAAACCATTGCATTAAAACTTGCACTCCAATCCGTATAACCCTTATCCTGTAAGGCTTTGAGTAGCTTTGCGGTCTTAGACTCCAATCCGTTAGTCAAACCGCGCCATCACCAGACCACTGAGCGACTACGCGCAAGCCGATTTCTTCTAATAGGATGCGGCTAGCCCAAGCATCACCACCGATGTTATAATCACCGATGATTGCTACGTCATAAGGGGTAGCATCAAACTTGAGTGTGCCATCTTTCTTGGCTTGATCTGCTCTGGGGAATACCCAGTCACGAATCATATCGTTAGCAATGTGGTGTCCCAAAGACTGAGAAACACCACGGAAGCCTTCGCAACGTACAGGAACAACAGGCTTACCAGTTTCTTTAGCTGCTTTCTTAGCAACTGCTTCGATGTCATCCCCAATTAGACCGATGGGACATTCAGATTGAATAGAAATACCACGGCTGAGGGGGAACAGTACTTCGAGTTCTTGAATCAGCTTGAGAAGTTTTTTGTCACCACCGAAAACGATGTCACGTTCTTGGAAGTCAGAGGTGAAGTGCATGGTACCAAAGGTATCAACACCAGTGGTACCGATGTAGTAGTTACGACGACCAGACCAAGACCAGTAACCGCAACCAACAGGCCCGTGGCTAATGTGGATCATGTCCTTAATAGGACCCCAAACCACACCCTTAGAACCTGCATAAGCACAACCACGAGCGGTCATTACACCAGGTAGTGATTTGATGTTAGACTTAACGCCGCAGTCAGACTTACCTTCTTCGTATACGTTTAAGTGCTTTTCCCGTTTTTTTGCAGCTTTTTCGGGGTAAGCTTCGAGAACTTCTTTAATTAGTTCTTTTCTTTCTTCGATGATGTTCTTGTTTTCTGGAGGAGTCATTTTTGCCTCTCGTGCGCCTAAGGAACGGGATAGGGGGACTAGGTAGAACTACAGCTTTTGTCCCCTGTGGGGTTGGGGACTCGTAGTCCCCTTGGGGAATATAGGGAATGTTGGGAGAAGGTCAAAGGTCAAAGGGAAATTATGTAATTTTTTCCTTCTTCCTTTTTCCTGCTGTTAGGGTCTTATTTCTTGCCGGCTGCAGCTTTAGCAGCGTCAGCAGCAATTAGTTTTTCTGCTTCTTCGTCGCTTTCGAGAATACCGAATTCGATCAACAATGCTTCTAGTTCGTCCATCTCGATGGGGGTGGGGATGGTTAGCTTGTCGTTGTTGATGATCTTCTTAGCTAATGCGCGGTATTCTTGACCTTGGTTGCTGTCTGGTGCGTACTCGTTAACAGTCATCCGGCGCAATTCTGCGTGTTGAACGATGTTGTCGCGAGGTACGAAGTGAATCATTTGGGTGTTCAAACGTTCAGCCAAGGTTTCGATCAATTCGATTTCGCGGTCAACCTTACGGCTGTTACAGATCAAACCACCTAAGCGTACACCACCAGTGTGAGCATATTTCAAAATACCACGAGCGATGTTGTTAGCAGCGTACATCGCCATCATTTCACCGGAGGTAACGATGTAGATTTCTTGTGCTTTACCTTCACGGGAAAGAGCAATGATATTATCCTAATAGCCGAAAAATGTTCATTTTCAACAATGTTTGCCGCAATCATTGTCTGGGATAAACAGTTTTTTTATTAGGGTAAATCTAGGGTATGAACAAGACACAGGAAGCATTTGCCGATTTTCACCAAACAGCCATCACCGATGGGGGATATTTAGGCAGAATGCAATCGGTAAAAAATCAAGAAAATCACCTGACGGCAAAATTAGAAACAGAATTAAAAGCAGTTAATGCTAGACTCAAAGCTGCTAGAGTTAATGTTTCTGTCAGAAATTCTGGTAATTCACTACAATTAAGAACTACCCTACCCATCAAACCAGGGGATATTGATAGAACCGGTACAGGCACAAAACAATACGATATTTCTTTGAGCATACCATTTAATTTTGATGGGTTAACTACTGCAGAAGAGGAAGCTTATGAACTGGGAACTTTAATTGCTCGTAAACAGTTTCAATGGACTGATAAATATTTAGGCAAAACTCGCAATAAAATTAAAACCAAAACAATTGGTGATTGGATTGTCGATTTTGAACAAAACTATTTTCAAACCAGAAAACGCAATCTCAAAAGTGAAAATACATTTAATAGCTATTTCTATATTGCTCAAACCCACTTACCAAAGGATAAGCCAGCAATAAATGCCAGTTTTATTGAAGCTGTGCAAATTTGCCCTTCATCAGATAGCGTGAAAAATGAATTGATTAAAGTAATTAGGGTGCTGTGTAAGTGTTCTGGTTTAGAAGTTCCAGAGTTGAGTAATTTAAAAATAAAACCAAGTGCTAAACGTAAGCGAGATATACCCACTGATGTAGAAATAGAGCAAGAATATCTAAAATTTGAAATCTATGCAATTAACCGTCCTAGTAAATTGACAACTAGGGAAGATAGGAATAACTGGAAACTTTGGCGCTGGGTATATGGGATGTTATCTACCTATGGATTAAGACCAAGGGAAATCTTTGTTAATCCTGATATTGATTGGTGGTTATCATCAGAAAATACGATGAATACATGGCGTGTGAATGAGGAATGTAAAACCGGAGAACGAGAAGCATTACCATTATATCCGCGTTGGATCGAAACTTTTAATTTAAAAACAGATGGGGAAGCGATTGAGTTATTAACAGCGAAGATTGCAGATAAAATTACCAGTAAGCAACTCAATTCTGCTCGACATGGTACAGACAGGTGGTTTAGATTTGTGGAAATTCCTTTTCAACCCTATGATTTACGTCATGCTTGGGCAATTAGAGCGCATTTAATGGGCATTCCAATTAAGGCTGCTGCTGATAATTTGGGTCATTCGGTGAATATGCACACATCCATTTATCAAAAGTGGTTTAGTTTGGAAAATCGCAAAGTGGCGATTGAACAAGCGATTAAAAAAAAGTCTAGGGTGGAAGAGTTGCAAGAGATGGTTATTCAGCTTGAGCAGCAAAATGAGAGATTGAGAATTGAGAATGAAAGATTGAGGTTACAGATAGGAAATCAAGATTTGGTGCGAATGATTAATTAAATGTTTTTGCGTTAATCTAGGTTCTCTTGAAGGTAGTGAAACCCAACAAAACACCAGAAATGTTGGGTCTAATTTCCTCAAACAAACCTACGTAGGTTAAGGTTTTTGGCGCTAACTGAACCGGATTGCAATATATCTACAATTCCAGCCTAAAAAAGTTTATTTATAAACATCTCCTCTTGCACCAATAGTGTAAATTTCAACTTCACTAGAGTCAAGATTAACTGTAAAGATAATTCGGATTTTGCCCATACGCAGTCTATAAAACAATACAGTTCAGTTAGGCTCGAATGATATACACTGTAGGGGCACGGCATCCACAATTTTTTCTTCTAACGACAATTTTATTCGTGCCGTGCCCCTACGACAATTTTCCTTAACTGAACTGTATTGGTCTATAAAATCCTTCCCAGTCTCCCTTCATTTTTTTAATGTCAAGTTCCGTGAAGGAATAATCCCCTGTTGCTCAACAAAAATAAGGATTTGATTGAGTTTCTCCCTAATCCTCTCAGTATCTTCAACATTTGCCTTGTCTAAGAACTTAATGGCGTTTTTACGAAATTTGATTACCATGTTTCACCCAATCTGTCATATCAACTGATTCTTCATCTTCATAGTCTGATGGTGAACCAAACATTTCATTCAATTCTTCTTGTTCTTCTTCACTTACATAGGATATGAGAACTTGACATAGTAACATTCGTTCTTCTCGCAGTACTTCACGTATGCTCTCTTTGATTAGAGCTTTAAGTTCTTGAATTTCCATTAGCGTTATCCTTGATAATACAAAAAATATAACATATTTTATTCGATATCAATTTTTGCTTTATGTTTTTCTCTCTTTGACAAAACAATATTGCCGGAAAATGCCCAGATAATTTTTATTTTGAGTTAGAATAGGAATGGATATCATGCAGCAAATAGAATTATTATTACAAGGAATTTTATAATATATGCCTTATAGTCAGTTTACAAGTATTGGCAAAGTTAAAGAAGCTTTTGGGTTAAAAACACAGGAAGGCGGACGATTTATTCCTACTATCGAACAAATTGAAGCATCTGTAACACTGAAGGCATATCTTGAAGAAAGTTTACCGCTGGCTAGTTCTGCGAGTGAAAAAGCCCGTTCAGAGGGGATTATTTACCCAATTTTATTAGAGGTGAGAAGGATTTTACATCGGCAAATTAGTTTATTTTCTGGGGAAGATTTTACAGTTGATGAAGCTGTGGGACTTAATGGAATGTGTGATTTTTTGTTGAGTCGTTCCCCGGAAGTTTTGGAGATTGAAGCACCTGTAATGGTGATTGTGGAAGCAAAAAAGGCTGATTTAAGAACTGGATTTGGACAATGTATTGCAGAAATGGTAGCAGCGCAAAGATTCAATGCTGCAAAAAATCGTCCGCTTTCGACTGTATATGGTTCTATTACCAGTGGTACGCAATGGCGTTTTCTGAAATTGGAGGGTGATATTGTGACTATTGATTTGCTAGATTATCCGCTCCCACCTGTGGAGGAAATTCTAGGTATGTTAGTTTGGATGCTGCAAAATGGGTGATTGGCGTTAATGTAGGGTGCGTCAGTGCGAGAAAACCTAGCTACACGCGGAATTTATTTCTGAAATTCATATTAAGTAATATAAATAACTTGAATCAAATGTGCTAATTTAATTGTAATCAACAAAACACTAATTTGTAAACAATTTATCAAAAACCATGTATCACCATTGACAACAGGGATAATCTAGGGTAAAAAACTATAATATATCGAACATTTTCCTAATTTACTTTGCTTTTTCTAGGGCAAAAATAGGGAAATATAAAATCAAAAACTGCAACATCATTACTCAACAAAACCCTAAACCAACACAGCTTAATCTTCACGGATAGGCATAGCGAAACCACCGCACACAACGTCGCCTAATACGTCGTAAGAAACGAAGTCAACGTCTTGATAAGCACCGTTTTCTTCCAAGAAGTTGATGGCGGTGATAATACCACGACCGGCGCAACCTACACCGGGTTCTGGACCACCAGATTCTACGCAACGTACACCCCGGAAACCGGTCAACATTACTTCTTCGAGTTCTAGGTCTTCTACTGCGCCTCTTTCAGCAGCCAAGTGCAACACGGTGGTTTGAGCTTTAGAGTGGAGCATCAAACGGGTGGAGTCAGCTTTGGGGTCACAACCGACGATCAGAATGCGCTGACCCATTTCGGCCATAGCTGCTAAGGTGTTTTGAGAGGTGGTAGATTTACCGATACCGCCCTTACCGTAGAAAGCTATCTGTCTAATTTTTTCATCAACAGCCATGATTTTTCTCCTGCAATTGTTTGGTTGGTGGGTCTTTGCGTTTGTGTGAGAGTCTCACGCCTGTTGAGCTACGGCTGTGAGCTTCTGTAGAACGTCGCCGGGGGCGCTCGCTCCACAGTTAAGAAGGTGTACATTGGAGACATAAATTATTCGTTGTAGTTTGTGAGTTTTTTTGTAGTTTTTTCTTTTTTGGTTTTGTTCTTTGTTCTTTGCCATTGATGCTGACAAAGAACAAAGAAATTACGCAATTTACAAATACGTCATAATCTGTGCCAGTGGGAAACACCAAGTAGGACTTGAGGTCACTATTCGTCTTCCTATCAATAGGTCAGTCCTATTACTTGCCTAAAATAGAACCTTTCAAGCCAGCAACTTTTTCTAATGCTGCTTTGGTGTCATCTGCGGATACGCCACTTGCAGTCATTGCTGCACCCAGGTGCTTAACAATTACGTCGAAGTGTGGATCTTGTAGGCTCATACCTGCGTGGGTTTTGTCCATTGGACGACCTGCATATTGCTTGGGTCCATCCAGGATTTGAGAGAAGAAAGCAATTTGATGAGTACGTTGCTTGGCCATATCTGTACGAGCGAAAAATGTGCTAACGCTGCTGTCTGCCAAGATGCTCTTGTGGAAGTTATCAACAACTTTCTCAAGTGTAGGCTGTCCACCGATTTTTTCGTACAATGTGCTCATAACCGATTCCTTTGAAGCGAGGTTAATTGGATGAATTTTGCAACCAGGCGCTGAATATCTTCGCCTATGTGTTGTTAGCATTCACAGCTAATTTAGCTGTTTGTAGTCAGTAGGAATTCAGCATTGATGGGAAGACAATGTATGGACTTCAAATCCTACTTTATGTTACTGGCTGATGGTTATTAGGGCGTATTTGTAGAGTACGTAAGTCCTAAAACAATGGCTCAACCGCTTCGACTACAAGGTTTTTGCTGACGCGATCGCGCAGTCTCGATTCTATCGCAATTTTCAGCGTGGCTGTACTGCTCGAACAAGAACCACAAGCACCTTGCAGCACTACTTTTACTCTATCTCCTTCTACGTCGTAGAGTTCTACATCTCCGCCGTCAGCTATCAAAACTGGTCTGACTTCTTCATCCAAAACTTTTTGAATGAGTGCGATTTTCTGTACAGTTGTCAGTTGGCGGTTGTCAGTTTTTTGTTGTTGCTGCTTCTGACCACTAATCACTGACCGCTGACTGTTTACATCTGCTAATATATCATCAATATTAGCTAAACAAGAACCGCATCCGCCGCCGGCTTTCACATAATTTGTTACATCTTCGGCATGGGTAAGGTTATTTTCCAAAATCACGCGCCGAATCTTGGATTCGCTGATACCAAAGCAGCTACAAACTAGCGCTCCTTCATCATCATCATCATCATGGGCAGCGCGAGCAATGCCTCGATAATTATAAATGGCAGCTTCTAAGGCTTCTTGCCCCATTACCGAGCAATGCATCTTGGCTTCTGGTAATCCACCCAGATAGTCTGCAATATCTTTATTTGAGACTTTCAGGGCTTGATCTAAAGTTAAACCTTTAATCATCTCGGTCAGCGCACTAGAAGAAGCGATCGCACTGGTACAACCAAAGGTTTGAAACCGAGCATCCAGAATTTTGTCGCTCTTGACTTCCACTTTTAGGTGCAATCTCAGCGCATCACCGCAGGCAATGCTACCTACTTCGCCAGTGGCAACTTTAATTCCAGATTCGCTAGTCTCTTCGATTTCTCCCTGATTTAAGGGATTGTAAAACAATTCTAATACTTTATCTGTGTAGTCCCACATGAAGTTTTTCCTTTGTCATATGTTCTTTGTCATTTGTCATTTGTCATTTGTCATTTGTCATTTGTCTTTTGTCTTTTGTCATTTGTTGTTTGTTCTTTGTTCTTTGTTCTTTGTCTTTTGTCATTTGTTCTTTGTCATTTGCTGTTTTTTGGTTTTAACCACTAACTACTCACCAATGACTAATGACTAATGACTAATGACCAATGACTAATGACTAATGACCAATGACCAATGACCAATGACTAATGACTAATGACCAATGACTAATGACTGTTCTTGTAGCCAATTGGCTGCGTCATTTTTGAAGGGTGAAAGAGCGCGTAGACGTTCTACAATTTCGGGCATTACGGCGATAACTTGATCGATTTCGGCTTCTGTGGTGTAGCGACAAAGGCTAAAGCGGATGGAACCATGCAAGGTGGTGTAGGGTAAGCCCATTGCGCGTAAAACGTGGGAAGGTTCCAGTGAGCCGGAGGTGCAAGCAGAACCGGAGGAAGCACAGATACCGTATTTGTTCAGGGAAAGCAGAATTGCTTCACCTTCGATATATTTAAAGCCGATGTTGGTGGTGTTGGGTAATCTGTGGCTAGGATCACCGTTAACTTCACAGTTGGGAATCTTGGCGAGTAAGGTTTTTTCTAGGCGATCGCGCAGTTTTGCTTCTCTTTTGGTCGCTTCTTCTAAATGTAGCATCTCCAGTTCGGCAGCTTTGCCTAGGGCGATGATTCCGGGAACGTTCTCTGTTCCGGCGCGGCGTCCCCGTTCTTGGTGTCCGCCAATCAAAAAGGGACGAAATCTGACTTTGCGTCGCACATACAAGACGCCAATTCCTTTGGGTGCATGTATTTTGTGACCGGATATGGTCAGCATATCCACGGTGCTAGTCTTCATATTCAGCGGAATTTTTCCTACTGCTTGCACCGCGTCTACATGGAAGAGAGCGCCATACTCTTTTACTCTTAACCCAATCTGCTCAATTGGAAACACCGTGCCGGTTTCGTTGTTGGCGTACATAATTGTTACTAAGGCGGTGTTACCTGTCAAGGAGGCTTCTAGTTCATTGAGATCTAACTGCCCCTGACTATTTACCGACAGATAAGTAACATTATAACCTTGGGTTTCTAGTTGTTTGCAGACATTTAAAACTGCTGGGTGTTCAACTTGAGTGGTGATAATATGTCGTTTTTCTGGTTGCGCTAACAATGCGGCGCGAATCGCGGCGTTATCTCCCTCAGTCCCGCAACTGGTGAACACGATTTCTGATTCATCTGCACCCAAAAGCGCTGCAACTTGTTCTCGTGCTGTTTTCACGGCTTTGGCAAGTTGTCCGCCGAAGGTGTGCATACTAGAGGGGTTGCCGTAATATTCTGTCAGGTAGGGGCAACATCACCTCTACAACTTCTGGATCTACCTTTGTTGTGGCATTATTATCGAGATAGATGCAGTTATTTTGCATGGCTTTCAATTTAATTTCTCACTAGCCCAGAATTTGAACAGAATGCAATATAAAGCATTAAGTGTAAAGTTTGAGGTTTCAGGTTCTGAACTCGGAGTTTCGTGTTCCGAACTCGGTGTTTCGTGTTCCGAACTCGGAGTTTCCTGTTCGGAACTCGGAGTTTCGTGTTCTGAACTCGGAGTTTCGTGTTCTGAACTCGGAGTTTCGTGTTCCGAACTCGGAGTTTCGTGTTCCGAACTCGGAGTTTCGTGTTCTGAACTCGAAGTTTCAGGTTTTATCCTTAATTCTTCACACTTAATCCTTCAATCGTCAACTTGCTCCTACGACTTGCTGCTGACGTTTTTGCAATTGTTCAGCAAACTTCTGAGAATAGAAGCATCCACTATCAAATATAATAAAGGTTGTGTCTATGCATTGTTATGGAAAGTTGGGGTTACGCAAGAGTCAGTGGTGAGGAGCAGCAAACAGATAAAGGTGCGTTGCGTAAGCAAATAGAACGCTTGCAGAATGCTGGATGTTTAAAAGTATACTGGGATATTCAATCACGGACAACGGAAGTCAGGGAAGGACTACAACAATTAATTAATGACTTGAAGACATCTGCAAAGGGTAAGGTAATATCTCTGCAATTTACCCGGATTGATCGTATCGGCTCATCATCGCGTTTGTTTTATTCATTGTTGGAGGTATTGCGTTCCAAGGGGATTAAACTAATAGCCCTAGATCAAGGAGTTGATCCAGACAGTCTTGGCGGAGAATTAACGATTGATATGTTACTTGCGGCTGCGAAATTTGAGGTAAGAATGGTGACGGAGAGATTAAAAAGTGAACGTCGTCATCGAATAGACCAAGGAAAAAGTCACCGAGTTGCCCCATTAGGATATCGTATCCACAAGGATAAATATATGCGCGATGACTCACCATGCGTTTGCTTGTTGGTGGGAAGAATAGAATTAACTGTATCTGATGTAGCCCGGTATATTTTTACAACTTTTTTTGAGTGCGGTTCAGTTGCAGCTACTGTTCGTAAACTGCACTCAGATTTTGGGATAGAAACAAAGGTTTTTGATTGGAACAAGCCAGAAAAAACTTCACGGATTGTGAACGAAGACGACTTAGATAAAATTGTCTTTACACCAAATAAAACTAACCACCCATTGCGTTATCCGTGGTGTGGACTGAGATGGTCAATTCCAGGCTTAAAAGCATTATTAGTCAACCCTGTGTATGCAGGGGGCTTACCTTTTGATACTTATGTTAAATCAAAAGGCAAGCGCAAAAATTTTGATGAATGGAAGGTAAAATGGGGAACCCACGATGATGAGGCAATTATTACCTGCGCCGAACATGAACAAATAAAACAGATCATCCGAGGGAATCGACATAACCGATGGGCTTCCAGAGAAGATAGCGAAGTCAATCCATTTTCTAATTTAATCAAATGCGCTCATTGCGGAGGTTCAATGACGCGCCATGCAAAACGAGTAAATAAGAATGGGGAAGCTATCTATTATTATCAGTGCCGTTTGTATAAAGCTGGTAATTGTAGTAATAAAAATATGATTTCGTCAAAAATATTAGACATCCAAGTGGTGGATTTCTTGGCACAAGAAGCCGAACGGTTAGCAAACTTGGTGGAAACAGATGAGCAACCTATTGTAGAGGAACCCTCAGAAGTCAAAACTCTCCGTGCATCGCTGAATACTCTAGAAACTTTGCCACCAAGTTATGCAATCGAACAAATAAAAAATGACCTCAAAGAACAGATTGCGATCGCACTGGGAACCACAAATAATGCATCCAGACAATCATTGATTGCTAAAGAACGAATTATACAGGCTTTTGCTAATAAGAGTTACTGGCAAGGATTGGAAGCCCAAGATAAACGAGCAATACTCAACGGCTGTGTTAAAAAGATATGCGTAGATGGGAACTTTGTTACAGCCATTGAGTATCGTTACTAAGCAGTTCTTTGTTTGGACTTTGTTTTTCGTTTTGGAATAGCCGAGGTAGATTGTAGCTCGGCTTTACGTTTCTCCCATTCCAGAACTGTGCGAATTACCACTTGTGACCAAGATTCGTAAGCCATAAGTACCATTGTTTGTTAATTTGAGAATAGCGAAAATTGAATTTTTTTTTGTTCATCGCAAGCAATTGGTTGTAATAAGAATGTTTGGAGAGAACAAAAGGGCTAAAACTGGTGAAAGATGGTAATGTGGCAGTTGTACGCTGGAAAAAGAAATTCTGTTGCCAAAATGCGCGGATGGTGTAATACATAGAGCGAGTTGGGGCGGGAATTTTCAACACAAAGGGGCGCGAAGGTAAACGCAGAGGGGTGCAGAGAATTCGCTATGAATTAATTAAGGGCTGTACTAAGGCGCAGACTTATCGGGTTTGGGCGGAAATCAGGCGATCGCTTATCTTTCATCAAAGCCATTTTCACCAAAGTGCGATCGCTCCTCATTTATGCAACGCCGAAAAACCTTCTCTACGAATGCGAGTGCGTGTCGTAGACGGACGCACTCGCGTTTGTTTGCGTTAGTCCACGCAGGTGGACTTGGTTTGTAAGGAAAATTGTCGTAGGGGCACGGCACGAATAACATTGTCATTACAGCAGTTTTCACGTAGTTGAACCACACTCTCAGGGCACAGCAGTGCTGTGCCCCTACGGCAAATGTGGTCTATTTACCTGAAAATAGCTGTAAGTGTATATCATTCGAGCCTAACATCCCCTGGCTGTTGTATGGACTAGATCAACCATTCTGCACCATCCAAACTAGGAAGCCCAAAATTTGCTCAACTGGTGGTAGTGGATAATCAGTCAAGTCAATCGTCACAGTTTGCCCTTCTAGTTTGAGAAACCGCCAAACCGTACCGCTCGTGACTGTTCCGTAAATCGTGGAAATGGGCTGCTGTTTCTGTTGATTAAAACGTTGTGCTGCTACCATTTCGGCTAAACATTGTCCCAGTCCTGGTTTCAGGTCTTCTTTCTTCGCTTCCACCAAAACCACAGCAGGCGCTTTAATAAACAACTGCTCTGGAGAGCGACTAATGAGAAAATCGACATAGCCTGTCAAATCAACCTCTGGCTGCACGTTGAACTCTTCGCCCGAAAAGACGCTAATTTGTCCTTTAAGCTGACGTTTAACTTCTAACAAGAGTGGATTGATAATGCCTTCAGAACGCGCTTTTTCACTACTCACCGCGATTGCCCAAGGGAGGGTTTCTTTCAGGGTATCTTTGAGTAAAGAACTCGGATTGACTGGGGAAATCTCTGGTAGAAAGGGATCGCCTTCAACAATCGTCAGTTGAAAATCATCTACAGCTTTACTCAAAGTAAATTTACTATAAGGCATGAAGGTTTTCCTAATCTATTTTTCAAGCTAGCGCGATCGCCTGTTTCATGAGTCTTAGACATTGTTTTCTAAGTCTAATTTACAGCAGTTTTCATGTATTTAGACCACACTCTTGATTCCTGTCTGTGGCTGGGCGTCTCTGCGTGAAAAAAAAGATGTGGTACATTTACCTGAAAATTGCTGTAATACCAGCCGTGGCTCTAGATGCGGCTACACGAGACTTTACCCGGATGGTGCAGGGTATTGAGCTATAAAAACTATTTAAACTTGTTGATAATAAAATTATTACTCATGTCAAAAATGTAAATATGTAGTAGCTTTTATTTGGAGTCCTGTTTTTAAATATTCTTCTGCTACAGCAATTATTTAATCTCTAAACCATGAAAAAACTATTACTCTGTTTGGCTGTTGTCACATTGTCTGGATGTAATAATCTTTCTAAAAATTTAGTGGTTGATAACTGTCCAGCCAAGCCTGAAGGAATCTTAGCTGGTAGAAGAACCAGCATTATTCTAGCAAGTAATCAGCCGATAGAGTTACGCGATCGCGCTGTGAATAATGAATATATAGGATATACTTTTCAGGCGCGGTCTGGTCAAAAACTGAGCTACAACACAGCAGACAATATTTGTATCTGGGTTTACGCACCAGATAATCAAATTCTCCCGACAAATGTTGAATCTTTACCTATTACTGGAGAATATCAACTCCAAATTGCTGCGCGTCAAAAAAGCGTTAGTAATTTTACTTTACAAGTAGGTTTAGATGTGCCTCAGCCATCTTTTAAATCTTCTGGAAATAACTTTATTCAAGCATCTACTCAAGTTGTTGCATCTACTGTATCGCCCGAAAAAAAAGCATTGAGTGAACGTTCAAAATGGTTGAGAGATGTAGTAATAATACCTGCTGCATTAAATATCTTTACTTCTGTATTACTGGGAATTTTGGGTTATTCACAATTAAGAAGTGTCAAAGAACTTATCCAGGACCGGAGAACATATAAAGAATATGGAAATTTGAAGAAATTTTTTATTCCTAATTTCCACAATAATCCATCATCAGACCAAAAATATCAAATATTTTATTTTGGAGATGATCAAGAGCCAGAAAACCAACAATCCCAGAACCTCACAATTAAACATACATTGGTATTAAGTATTTATAAATTAATTAGGTTTTTAGAAAAAATTTCCAATGAGGAAATCGAATTAAAACGACTTGCACCTCAAAGAAAACTAAGAAGTGAGTCTTTTAACAATGATCATAATGTTGTTATTTTAGGGCTTAAATCAGGACTTAAAGATTATTTTAAAGATTTTTATAAGAAGCTAGAAATCAATCCTGATTTTTATAATACAAAGGAAAATAGTTGTTCCAGTCTTGTATTAAGACTAAAAAATCCTTATAACCCTGATAAATTTATTATTGTTTTAGATGATATTTCTCAGGGATTAGGGATACTAGGAGCTACTAAATTAATAACTACTCCAGAAACAGAGCATAGCTCTGAAAGGATTTTCCAGAATATCCATAATCATTTCATTAATGCTGTCAGAGAACAGAATAATCCTAATCTTAAATTGTATGTAAAAATTCAAGCAAATACTAGGGAAATAATATCTCCTAAAGTTATCGAAGTCAGGATAAATGAAGACGTAGAAACAAAGATTTTGGTAAGTCCTGAACGCATAAAAGAGGCTCTGGATATAATTTGCTCCTAATAAATGCCTAAGTGCAAAATTCAACATAATTAACAAGTATCTGAAAAAATGGGAGTAATTTATATAGGCGATCGCGAAACTGGCAAAACAAGTCTAGCAATGGAATTAGCTAACCCTAGAGGCGAATATGTAAAAGTTACTAGTCCTGATTATCAACTGTTAAAAGCACTTTTATATGATGATAATGAAGGCAGAACAAAACCAACAGAGGCCGCTAAAGAAGTTGACCATCGTTATTTAGATATCCAAGTTAAATTACCTACTGGATTTAAACAGGTAACTATAGATTGGACAGATACAACCGGAGAAATTTGGAGGCAAACATGGCAGCAAAATAATCCAGACAAGTGGAACAATTTCTTGAATACTGCTCGTCTAAGTGAAGGTATATTGTTAATTTTACCTCCCTATCGGGAAATTTTAAAAGCTGGTGTAGAACCAGATAAATTTCTGACTCAACAGCAATGGTGTAACAGATTTAATCGCTGGGTAGATTTCTTTAGGTATGAATGTCCTCAAGCCAGACATATACTGATTTGCTTAAATAAAGCTGACTTGTTTTGTGATTTAAACCAGGAAGTATTGCGACTTGCTTATAATCCCAATAGCAGTCAAATGAATTGGCAGCAGCGTCATCATTATGTAATTAATAGTCGGTATTTTAAACCTATTCAATCTCAAATTGCCGAAATCAATAAAAGTATTTCAGGGTTATCAGTTCGCTGTTTTATTACGAGTATTCATCATCGTTCGTTATTGGAATTGCCTTGGATTTATCTAGGCGCATATTTAGGTAAATAGGAGAAAATATGGGTAATATTCGCATTATTGGTCAGCATGGTTCTGGTAAAACAACTTATCTAGCTGCTTTAGCATATTGGCAATATAAAAATAAACAGGAAGGTAAAAAAGTAAATTTTACGATTAACCCTCTAAATGATGATACAAAAACACTAGCAAGAAGATCTGAAGATATTATTCTACAAGGCTTGACATTACAGCCTGATGAGGTAATAGGAGGAATTGATACATTACCTTTTTATTCTTTTAAGATTGAAATTAAACCTGCTCTTGGTAAACCAGAAGAAATTATTTTAGCTGTGAGAGATTATCCAGGGGAAATTTTTGAAGAATTAGATTCAGGCAGCACTAATCCATTACATCAAGAGTTTATTGATGAATGTTTTGTGGGTGATGTGGCTGGCTGTTTGATTTTGCTGAATGAATGGAAGAGTGGAACTGATAAGTTTTATAGGCGAGTTTTAGATAGATTTACTCATTTAATGGAATCATACGGGCGAGGAAATAATTTACGACTGGCTATAGCAATGAGTAAATGTGAACGAGGTGAACTCTGGCCTGGTCGTCTAGAACCAGAAATCGATTTATTTGACCGACATTTTCCTGAAACTACAGCACTTTTAAGACAGAGAATTCCACCCAATAATTTACAATTTTACGCCATATCAACTTTTGGTGTTCTCCGTCGTAATGATCCTCGACCGAATCGCGTTGATGAATTGGGTACTAAATTTTCATTTTTAAGAGATAAAGAAAAATGGCAACCCTATGGCGTCATTTCCCCTCTCTATTGGCTGAGTACAGGTAAGAGGATGAGATATGAAGTCTAATTGGAATTGGTTAACGACAAAAATAAACCAAACATCTGAGCCTCAGCAAAATAGTGCCGTACTCAGGGTAATTGGAGATAAGTCTTCTGGTAAAACCACTTATATGGCATCTTTAGCACGTTGGCCTAATGCTAATTCTAACAGTCCTGTGCAGAGTGTTATTTCTATTAATCAAGATGGACAGGAACTGATTAATATAGCGCAGAATATTCTCGAACAAGGAGCAGAATTAGAACCAACACCCTTAAATGCTGATGCTTCAGAAGTCAAAGATTATAGCCTCAGCATTACTCTTAAGGGTCAATTTTCTTGGAAAAATCCTCAAGCCAGCTTAAATTCCCAACTGGTGAGGCTGAATATTAGCTGCAAAGATTACTCAGGAGAATTTTTTAGCGACTTGGTTAACAGAACCAATGACCCATTACTGATTGATTACTTGGAGGATTGTTTACAAGCCACAGGAATTATGTTTTTGATTGATGGTACAGCTTATCGCAAAGACGCAGAATATGCCAGTGGTCTAGATAGGTTTTTCATAAGTCTTGACCGAACTGACATGAGTGAAAAAAAGCGGCGAATTGCTTTAGTGCTGACAAAGTGTGAACAGTCAGAATTATGGCTAAATCGACATAGACCTAAATATTTAGCATCAGCTCGTTTCCCTCAAGTTGACAGAAAGTTAAACTCTTGGATGGAAAGGGGAGGAGGAAGCTTTGACTATTTTACAACGTCAGCTTTTGGAATGTTGGGGAATCAGTATCCAGAACCCAATTCTACAGTGCTGGTTAGAGAACGTAGTGGAGTACATTCAGTTATCAAATATCCAAAACGGTGGCGACCCTTCGGTTTAGTAGCGCCAATTTATTGGTTATGTACAGGGGAACGCCATAGGGAACTAGACAGAGATTAAGAACAATATCTGTACTGAGGACTGAAGTTCTCATTTACCAAAAATATCACAATGACTAAAGTCCTGATTACAAACCGACAAAAATGAAAAAAGGAGTTATTTAATGGATTCACAAATATTTGTTCAAATTCATGAATTTAGCACTGGGATTTATGTCCTGGGAGATAGAGATAAGTGGGTATCCGCTGGATTTACTGGAAAGTATATGAATGCCACAATTGACCAAATTCCTCATGTTGTAGATCGCTCAATTGAGAATAAGGAATTTAAAGTTGCTGAGGGTGCTTCCAGGGATCAGCCAGCAATTATTGGTCGTGTAGTGGGAAGTGACGGATCTGCTTGGTCAGTTGTTGCTATAGTCACACGAGGTCGGGATGACTATGGGCGCAGTCCCTCTTTATATCGCTATTTTCTCTGCGAGGGGGAAGATGGATTACCAAAAATTTTAGCATGGATTAGACAGTATGAACAGCAACATCATCGGATGCCTGTTTTTAATCCTTTTGAACAAAAAAAATTGGGAGAACCAAACAGCAGTCAAGTTGTTGTTCCTATAGAAAAAGGGTTAAGTTCTGATGTTCAATCTGCTCTACAAAAACAATCTACAGCTTGGATAATTCAGGCAGAAACATACAATCTAGAACAACTTAATCAACTAGCAACTGAAAAAGCCAAAACCAATAATCAACCAATTGCATGGGCATTTAATGTTGAAGCATTAGAAATGATGGGACGATTTCAGATTATTCAAGCTGCTAGTCCTCAAGCTTATGAACTCTTCCAAAGACTTAAAAATAGTAGCCCTAAAGCTTTACCACCAGTAGTATCAGATGAACAGGCGCTGATATCAGCAATTAAGGCTTTTATGAATAATCCTTCTGCGGTTAAACCTCAGCATGTGGAAGCGATTGCTAATGCTTTATCAAATGATAAAGTTACTGAAAAATACTGGCAACAAATTTTTGACGCACAAGGTGCTGATAGTGCTATCAAAGGAACATATACTCCACAATTTGTGAATCTGTTGACGTTGAGAGCAATTATAATTCCAGAGACTTTACCAGAGTATTTGACTTGGTTACACAAGGGTGATAAACAGTATCAAACGTATAGATTAGCTGATACTTGTCAAAATCAAATACGCGCTTTGTTAAAGGGAAACTCGGAATTAGCACCAAAGTTTGAAGGCAAACTAAAGGAAGGATTTCAGGTTTTACTAAATTTGGTAATGCAGGGACAGGGAATTACTTTATTCAAACAAGGACCTTGGTATAAGTTTTCGGAGCAGTTTATTCGAGATGTAGAGTATGATTTAACTTTAATCTCCAATAACTCACAAGTAAGCTGGCAATCTTTAAGTTTCCAGCTAACTGATCAATTTTGGCAAACCCTAAGAAATGAATTAAAATTTTACTTCAATCAGCGTGATTTGAATCATTCACCGAAGGATAAATATCAACCTATAGCTAAGTTTTTTGATAATTTAGAAGAACCAATAATTGCAGCTTTTTTCTATCAATTAGGTTATGGAAAAGTTCCCAAACGTATATTTAAACAACTCCAAATTAATGATTGGGAACATGAGATATATGGAATTACAGTTAAACGGGAAACAACTCCTGATGAACAGGTATTTGACGCATTTAAATATCTATTTAATGCAAATGTACCTTTGCCATTATTACTTATTCTGATTTTGATTAGCTTGTTCTTAGGCTCTGTTTTTCGCCCATTGAGTTTAGGGTTTAATGTTGAAGGTAATCAACCAACACCAACCTTATCGCCTACTCCTACGCCTACTCCTACTCCTATTCCTCAGCCGAATGATATACCTGATGACAAAAAGAATACTGCACTTAGCAAGTTTGACGAAACCAATAAAGTAATTCAAGAACTTGTGAAAAAACTACAAACTGACTTGAAATTAGAAAATAAAGACGGTGAAACAAAAATAGTGGAATCACTCAAGGATGTTCTTCAAGATAAACAACTACAATATCCAATCGGAAATCAAGCACAAAATCTAGAAAAACAAAAATGGGTGAACGCCATATATAAATACCAGTATATTTATAACAAGAATAATGCTGTTGGCTTTTTAGAAAAAGGTCAGACATATGACAAATTAAAGGAAGATATAACTAAACATATAAAAGATATGCAGGCGACTGAAATTGATCAGAAGAAGAAGGAGGACGATGCACTTAAAAGGTTTGAAGATACCAGTAAAGTAATTCAAGAACTTGTGGAACAACTAAAAACTGAGTTGAACTTACCAAACAAGGAAGGTGAAACAAAAATAGTGGTATCACTCAAGGATGTTCTTCAAGCTCCAGATCTAAAATATGCAGGCGTAATTACTCAAGAAGAAAACCAATCACAAAATCTAGAAGCAGAAAAAAGAAAATGGGTGAAAGCTATTTATAAATACCAGTATCTTGATAAGAAGAATAATGCTGTTGGCTTTTTAGAAAAAGGTCAGACATATGACAAATTAAAGCAAAATATAACTGAACGTATAAAAAATGAAAAATGTCTACTCTGGATTATCTGTCTACCATAACCACAAATCTAGAATTAAATTACCATAATCAATACCAGAAATAACATGGCGGTGAAACCCAAAAATGCGAACATATCTCTATATTTTAGCAGGAATAAACTCAGCGCTAATCGGCTGGAACCTAGGTCAATTCTTCCTAACAGACCTCAACTTACTCCAGCAACTTCCCGAAATAATTCTCTTCCCCTGTATAGCCATTTCCCTAGCAATTGGAATGGTAGTTACTGAAATATTTATCAGTACTCCTACGCGACTAAAATTGAACTTGCGAATTGCAAAGCGTCCCCTGCTAATTGCTGCTGGACTGGGACTATTAGCAGGTTTAATTGCTGGTGGAATTTATCAAATTGTGTTACTACCACAAAATCCCATAGACGAACGAATTATTAGGACAATAGGTTGGTTGATTATCGGTGGCTCCACTGGATTAGCGGAAGGGGTGACATGGCGTTGGCGCAGTATTGAAGCTGGAGACCCAAAACGTTTTGAACAACGTCGCGATACCAGTTTCAAGGGAGGTATTATTGCCAGTTTAGCAGCAGCTTTGTTATTTGAAATCATGCGTCAAAGTATAGGTGAATTACCGCCTAATTTCAAAGGTTATGAAGACCCAATCGGTTTTATAATTTTGGGAACTCTCCTTGGTTTTGTGTTTAGCAAAACCACATCTCCTAGCTACATGGTAGCTCTCAGAGCCGGCGCTGGTTTTGAATATACTGGCCTTGATTATTCAAGCACAACATATCCAACACTTGAACAACAGGAAGCGCAATTAAAATTTGTTGGTGAGGATGAAGACGGTCGGATAGAAGAGGGGATGTCAATTCAATTACCAGCTACAGGAAAAATCAGAATTGGTTCTGCTGATAAAGCACACATCCGCATTCCTGATTTAGCCCTCCACGTAGCAGATATAGAAATGAACCCTCGTGAAACATTTTTAATTCCCAACCCTAGAGTTTACGACACGATAGAAGTCAATGGTGAACGCTTAAGTTCTCGCAGAAAAGTTCCTTTAAAACATAATTCCGTTTTAACTTTTTACGCTCAACAGAGGGTAGCCAATGAACAACAATTATTCCGATTCGTCTACTACAATCGCTTCCTTGACCCGCAATCTTAGTCTGTCTCTATTGCTAGTTATTTCTTTGTGTAGTCCTAGCTTTGGTCAAGTCAAAAAAGCCGAAATTGTTGATAATCCCATAGTCAAAGATGACCAAGTAACTATTCGTGTCAAAGTCAAAGGTAAGGACGATAAACCTGTAATAGATTTACAGGATACTAATTTTAGCTTGTTAGTGGATCGTCAGCCTGTTAATTTTAATAGCCAAGATTGGAAAAGCGCTAAAGAAACAGTACCTCCACCAGCTTGGATTATTGTTTTGTTAGATTACAGTGGGAGCATGAGGAACCGTGATAAGCAGGGAGGGACAAAACTTCAAGGTGCTATTAATGCGATTCGAGAATTTAATCAAGCCATAGCGGAACGTGGTGGTAATACTCACATAGCAATTGTACCCTTTGGCGAGCCGGGAACTAATTGTGATGGTAATCCAGTTACCAAACAGAAACTTGATAAATTTTTCTCGGCTGGTGATGTCAAAATAAAGAACAACCTCGACTATCTTGCTAATCAAATACCTTGTGCATCTACTAACATTTATCAACCTCTAACCAAAGCTATCCGCTTTTTGGGTGATACCACAGATCAACGTTTTTATGTAGAAAAAAACTCTAATCAACCGCAACCAAGATTATCTGTAATTCTCTTGTCTGATGGTTATCACAATAAACCAAATGAAGCCGAAGATTTTGAGCAACTGATTGATTTATTAAAGCGAAATCCGCAAATAGTTGTTCATACTTTGGGTTATGGCTTAACCCCAGAACAACTAGGAAGAAAATATGCTCTTAACCGACCTGCTAAACGTTCAGACATCGGTCAAGGATTAGGTACAGTCCCAGAAGATGAATTTGTTGACCGCGAACGTTTAGCAGCAATTGCTAACGCTAGTGGTGGTATTGCTGCATTTTCTCCTGATGCTAAAGCAGTTACAGAAAAGTTAAATATTTTTCTAGATGCTCTACTGGGTGAATATGAAATCACCTACACCGAACCAAATCCGAGACGGTATTCTGTACACAATGTTAGTGTCAAAGTCGATTCCAAAGTGATATCAGATGAAAAGCCTTATAGAATGGGTGGCTTTGGAAATTCTTTACCATTACAAGTGCGAATAGTAATGCTATTGCTTGTATTTATCGCCTTAGTAGGTGGTGGGTTTATTCCCTTCTCCATTTGGGCTGATAAACTCAAACGCGAAGCTGAGGAGGGATAATTTACCAATGTTTACACCCTGGGAATTTACCAAAACAATAGCAAAAACAACAGGGCTATACTGGTTAATAGTTTTCAGCGTTTATGGGTGTAATTCTTCGGAAAAAATCACAAATAATGTCAAGATACCAGTAAATAAATGCCCAGAAAAACCTGAAGAAGCACTTACCAGCAATAACGTTAAATCTATTTCATTGACTGGTCAAACTGTTAAACAATCTGGCGTAGTGAGTCCTGGTAAAAATGTGGGATACATCTTTGAAGCTGAGTCTGGTCAAAAATTGAGTTACCAAACCAAGGAGGATATTTGTATTTGGGTATATACTCCCGATAGTCAATTACTTGATACTAGTAAAGTTTTACCTGTCACAGGAAAATACACCATTCAATTATCTAGTCGTCAAGGTACTACCACCTTTGAATTAGAAATCGGATTAGATATTTCTCAATCACCTACACCTACTCTTTCACCTACTTCTTCACCTACTCCTACACCTACTCCTACACCTACTTCTTCCCCTACTTCTTCACCGACTTCTTCATCATTGTCCCAAAAGCAAGCAGTTGAAATAGTTCAAAACTGGTTAAATACCAAACATAAAATATTTGGTAAGGATTTGAATACCAGTTTAATTAATGAACTAGTCACGGGAAATTTTCATTATAATTTGACAAATTCTGACGGATCGATTGCTTGGCTTCGCAATAATAATGCCTACTATACCTATAATTACTCTCGAATTAAAAAGGTTATTTCATTTTTTGATGACCAAGATAAACCAGCACTCACTGTCAGCATTGAAGAAGAGCTTTATCTTCATACACCTACAGGAATTGATCAGGATAGTTCTGGTGCATACAAAGCAGATTATACCTATTATTTTCAAAAAGATAATGGCGTATGGAAGATTTCTAATTCTCAAAAAGCAAATTAATCCAGGTAAATTAACTGAAAACTACCAAGCATAAACAAGTAATGGAGATAATGATATAATGCAGAGTTTTTTTAGACTGTTAAAACAAAAAATACCTAAGCCTATACTCTTTGGTTTATACGGAGCAATAGGTTGTTTTCTCGCTGCAATTTTATTAGGTGAAATGCTATTAGCATTCACAAAATTACCAGCTTCTCACCAACCATTACCGCAAGCGATTGTGTTATTAATAGATTGCTCAGGTAGCATGAATGATAACGGTAAACTCCAAGAAGTCAAGTCAGCGGCTCAAAAGTTTGTGCAACAACAAGACCTGACTAAAAATCAGATTGCAGTTGTCGGTTTTGGTAGCCAAGCTCACCCAGCCGCAAATTTGACGGGAGATAAAACATCCCTTGAAAATGCAATTATCGGGTTATCAAATGGTGGTGGTACTAGTATGGATCAAGGAATTACAGCCGCCGCTGACTACTTAAAATCTACTGCTTTTAATCGGAATATCCTTTTATTTACTGATGGACTACCTGATTCACAATTTACTACCAAAAACGTAGCCGAATTGGTCAGAATTCAGGGAATAAATATCATCGCCGTCGCCACTGGTGACGCTGACACAGGCTATTTAGCTCAAGTTACTGGCGACCCTTCCCTAGTCATTTATGCTAATTCTGGTCAGTTTCAACAAGCATTTCAAAAAGCCGAAAAAATCATTGGTAGCCTAGTTGAAAGCGGACTAACTGGTGATTACAATCCAGTATATTTAATGTTGCGAATTGGTGCTTGGACAGGAATCTTAGGTTTAGGAACTTCTGTGGCGCTGATTATCGGACAAAATGCTTACTGGCGTCGCCGTTTGCTCACTTTTAAAGAAGGTAGTATTAGTGTTGGCGGTGGTCTGGTAGCTGGACTCACAGCCGGTTCAATAGGTCAATTATTGTATTTACCAGAAACCACAATTCCGATTTTTTTAGGGGTGCAAATCATCCAAAATACAGTCAGTTGGGTGATTGTAGGATTGTTACTTGGTGGTACTATCACCTTCTTCAGCGGTAATTTCCAACTACGCAGCATCTTACTCCGTGGTGGTCTTGGCGGTATTTTCAGTGGAGTTACTTTTTGGTTAGCTACTGCAGCTTTTGGCGATATTGTGGGATTATTGTTAGGAACAGCTATTCTCAGTTTTTGTCTGCGGACTCTCTCACCAAAACGATCTGGTATTGCTACTGTGGGAATTTTTATAGTTAGTTTAATAGCAGTAATAGCCAGTCAATTTCTATTTTTACAACTACCCGGTATTACCCTTGCAGAAATTATTCGTCGAATAGCTGGTTGGACAATTTTGGGAGCATTACTTGGTGGTGGAATGTCCAATTTTGTTCCTAATCTAAAGCTACAGCAAGCTTTATTGGGTGGAAGTATTGGTGGTGTGATTGGTGCTGTAGGATTTGTTCTAGCTACTGCAATTTTTGGTGAACTTACAGGACGATTATTAGGTGCAGCTATTTTAGGCTTTTTTATCGGACTGATGATTGCTTGGATTGAAGAGTTGAGTCGAGAAGCATCATTAATTGTGCATTGGACACCCACAGAAAAAACAACATTTTCTTTAGGTAAAAATCCGGTAATTTTAGGAAGTTCTGAGGAAGCAAGTATTTACTTACGCAAAGACCAAGGATTCCCACCTGAAACCGCCAGAATTTACATGGAAGGGGAAAAAATCATCATGGAATATAACGAATTAATGAAAGAAAGAGGCATGAAATTATTAAAACAAGAGTTAAAGAATAATGATAAACGCAAACTAGGAAATATCATCCTGGAAATTTCAATTGACGGTTGACGGTTGACAAATGACAAATGACAAATGACAAATGACATGATTAAGTATACATTGACACTCAAACTCAAAAACTCCCATGAGCAATATACATACTCTTTAGATTTAACTTCCCATCAAGAGGATTATCCAGAGCAAATTTTCACTCTTAAGATGCGGGAAGATATCCGAAATTACCTGCAAGAAAAAAGCAGTTGCAAGATTTCTGATTCCCATCTCAACTTCATGGTTAAAACTTGGATAGAGGATATCAAAGAAGGATATCGTAATAGTAATATTGACATTGATTTACCACCAATGACAATAGATGATATTGAAGGCTTAACAGAAACAGGTAATCAAGAAATCCCCAAACCGATTCCTCCAGATTTATCGAATATAGAACCGACTTTTGGGATGTTACCACCATTGGTATTTTCTTAGAAATTACATTATGAGAAGAAAAATGTTAAATGTTACAATTACACCTCATAGGCAATTTTTACCAGCAGATGCTCCTGAACAAAAATTATTTTTGATGCTGAAGCTGCGACCTGCAAAAGATGTTTCTGCTACTCGTCCATCAACTACATTTGCCTTTGTTATCGATACTAGTGGTTCTATGACCGAGGATGTGACAACCGGGAAAAGTAAGATAGATGTTGTGATAGAATCATTAAATCAATTAGTTAGTAATAACAGTTTACGTCAGAGCGATCGCATTGCCATTGTACAATTTGATGACACAGCATCTACCATCATTGGACTGACACCAGCAACAGAAGTAAATCAATTAAAGAGTGCCATATCACAACTGAAAAAGTTTAGTGGTGGTACAATGATGGGGCGTGGGATGCACCAAGCCCTGAATCTTCTTGCTAATGAAAATATGACTAGTCTGCGGATATTAATCTTCACTGATGGTCAAACATTTGATGAAGATAAATGTCAAGAATTAGCTCAAGATTTTGCAGCAAATGGTATTCCTATTACCGCATTAGGAGTTGGAGACTATAACGAAGACTTACTTGTAGGTTTGAGTGATGCTAGTGGCGGGAGATGTTTTCATGTAGTTCCAGGAAATCCTATTGGTACTCAGGTTGCAATTACTGATTTACCCGATACTCTCTTTCAAGAATTTAGTCAAGCACAGCAAGAAGTTATCACCAATTTAGCATTAAATATTAAAACAGTAGCTGGAGTTAAACTCACACGAACTGTTCGTGTTTATCCCGATCAAGCCGAATTTGCTTTAATACAACAACCATATCAAATGGGCAACGTTATAGCTAATGATGACACTATTTTTATATTAGAATTCACCATAGATTCTCGCCCTACAGCTAAAGTGAGAATTGCTCAACTTGGATTAACTTATGATGTTCCTGGACAAAACAAAAGAGGAGAACTTCCCCCACAAAATGTTGTGCTTCAGTTTGTCGCCGGACAAATGGCTGCACAAGTTGATCAAGAAGTAATGGGTTATGTCCAGCAGTCTAATATTGCTCAACTTGTAGCTGATGCAACTAAAGTAGCTGATCAAAACCCCCAGCGTGCAGAAGAGTTATTAGAAACCGCACGTCGAATGACACAGCGACTTGGTAATCAAGCCATGACTGTATCTCTAGAAAAAGCTCAAGACGAGTTACGTAAAACTCGTAAACTTTCATCTGGAACTCGTAAAACTGTGAAAATTGGTGCTAAAGGTAAAACCATCAAAATGAGCGACGATATCAATGATGAACTTTGAAATTTATTACTTCTGAAAAGAATTGATATTAAATAATGGGCATCTACTTTAAAAAGTGTTTTTTAGGGTGCGTCAGATGTGAAAAATCTGTTCATTTTTACGAAAAAATTTCTTCTGAGTCACCCTACACCTGACTACTAAATTACTAACACCAAAATAAGGAGTAGTATCAATGTCTATTACTTGTCAAGCTTGTGGCTATGATGAAAATCCACCAGAATCAGAATATTGTGGAGCCTGTGGTTCTGAATTAACAACAGCATCAACCACCCCTAATTACATTAGTGAAGTCCCAACAATAGTTTTACCACCAGAGCCAAATCAATTTTCTTATCAAGAACCTATAGAAAATCCTCCCCCAATAATCACCCCAATTTATCCTGATTCTACCCCAACAATTTCAGCAAGTACTGCCAAACTAATTTCCAAATTACCTAATTCACCTATTCCAGAATTCCATTTAGATGGTAGTAATGCAATAGTTGGGCGATTTGATACAGATTCAGGTCCTGTAGAGGTTGATTTAGAAGGATTTCCTGGAGAAGACACGGTTTCTCGCGCTCATGCAGAAATTTATTATGAAATAGGTCAGTGGAAAATCAAAGATATAGGTTCCACAAACGGTGTTTTCATTAAACGTGCAGGTCAATCTCGATTTAGCGCCAGAATTACTACTCCTGAAACATTAAACTCTGGAGACGAAATTGCATTTGGCAAAATTCGCTTCCTTTTTCAAAGTCCATAAATAATAATTCAGTTATTGTAGGGTGTGTGACGCTACGATTATTTTTGTGCGAAGATTAGCGATTTTTGGCGTCACGCACCATCATTTGATTGTGACAATATCGTAATTTTTAATAAAATGTCACAAAAAAATTGTTTCCAGTGTGTACATTCTAAATCCATTATTTGTTATAAACAATCAGCGACAATAGTTAACATATGAAGTTATTAGATACTAACTCAAATGATTCTTTAACTATCCAAACAGCAACTTGCTGCCAAATAGATAAATTTAAAGTTCAAATCGAATCACATTTGGGTCAATTTGCAGACGTTCATTACTTCCAAGTCACTATCCACAATCCTGAGCAAGAAGCAAAATTAGGATTACTGCGGGTAGGCGCAATTGATGGCGCTCTGAGTCGAGAATTGCAACTGCGAAAAGTTCTCGGTAATCACAAAATGCTGTCTGAATTATTGGCTTGTGTCGAAAAGGAGTCAGTGTATCTATCTTCTAACTCACCATTACCAAAAAATCAACCCAACCCAGATAATTCGGTTTTCAGCAACGAATTACCAAGCAGTAAAAGCTCTGATGATCCATTCAAATTCAGTGAATTTGAGCAGGAAATAGCAGGAGAACCAGTATTATCTCAAATTGAACAAACAGATCCAGATAAAAGTGAGGATTTAGAGCAAGCAACAGAATATTTAGATGAAGAGTTTTATGACGAGGAAGAAGTAGATGCCGATTTTGATGCATCTACACCAAAGCATATATTGTTGAGTTATTTGCCAAAGGAAGAAGAAACTTTAAAATATTGGCTAACCAAAAATCAGTCTTTAGAATCTTCTTTATTGCTTGCTAGCCAAGTCTGCCAATTTTTTAAATTTATTTATCAGCGCCAATGGTGTTTTATTCAAATATTTCCTAAATTTATTCAAATGGGAACACCTGTAAAGTTTTTCGATTTAACTGGTGCTTACCCAATTGATGGACATCTCACCTCTGGCTTGATGGGAGAATACTGCGCTCCAGAAATTGCCTATGACAGTAATTTTGTTATCAGTGAGCAAATAAGTACTTATATTGTCGGTGCTTTATTATATGAGGCTATTCATCACCAACTTCCTCCTCAAGAATCAAGTAAAGAATTAGAAATTAATCCCATTCCTTCTATCTATCAAATTCTCAAACTGTCTCTTTCTCCTTTTCCAGAAGAGCGATTTTCCTTGACTCAATTATTGAGTCTTTTAGTAGACATCCGTAAATCAATACAAACACCCCAAATCTATTGGGAAGTAGCAACCCATTCCATAGTGGGGCTATCAACTAGCCGACTGCACAATGAGGATAGTTATGGAGTCAGACGACATAACTTAAACAATTCAGATTCGCTCATTTTAGGAGTAATAGCAGATGGTTTGGGGGGTATGGCTCAAGGAGAACTAGCTAGTAAACTGGCTGTGCAAACAGTCTTAGAAACTCCGATTACCGCAGATTTAACCAATCAAAATATTCGTGGTCATTGGCTAATTTCTTTAGTTGAAAAAGCTAACAATTCTGTAGCCCAGCAAGTACGAGACGGAGGGACAACCATAAGTTTAGTTATGGGTTTGGGACGAGAATTAATGATAGCTCATGTGGGAGACAGTCGAATTTTCTTGTTAAGGAATGGTCAAATATGTCAGTTGAGTGAAGACCACTCATTGGTAGCAATGCTATTTGCTAGTGGTGAAATAACTTATGAAGAAAGTCTTAACCATCCTGACCGCAATGTGCTGACTAAATCTCTTGGCTCTAAACGCAAATTAAGTCCAGGATATGTACAAGATCTAAACCGTTTTGGAGCAGGCTTATCAATGCTGCTAGAAGATGGAGATATTCTAATTCTCTGCTCTGACGGAGTTTGGGATTTAGTGCCAGCAGATGAATTAGCAGAAATTTTTAGTGGAGATAAAATTCTCCAATCCTCTGCTGATTTAACTATTAAAAAAGTTCTGGAACGTGGAGCGCATGACAATGCCACAATTCTGGCATTAAAATTAAGAGTTAAAATAACTGATAACCAGTAACAGCAGAACTACAAGGAGAAACTTAACCATGTCAACTAATAATCGAAGTACCGATATAGCAGCACGTATTACCAACATTATTGAGAAGCGCAAACCCTTTGTTGAACGTCTCAAGAAAGTAGAAGCTCATTTGCAGTTTTTAAGTTCTAAACTAGGTGAACTGGAAGCTGTCCGCCAGCAGTTGATGAGAGTACCTGATAATGCTGAGGTAGTGGGAAAGCTGCAAACAATTAAGATTCATGGACTCCAAAAACGTCTGGAATTTCAGGAAAAGCAACTTGCTAAACTCAGAACACGGTTTGATCGTGGCACTCTCAATATTGGCGTAGTGGGGCTAATGGGTCAAGGAAAAAGTACTTTGCTCAAAAGCCTCAGTGGACTTTCTGATAATGAAATACCTGCTCGTGAGGGAGGAGCCTGCACCGCCGTTCGCAGTACCATTTACCATCATCAAGAGCAGACTTATGCCCAAGTCACATTTCATGATGAAAACTCATTTCTTACAGAGGTAATTGGTGCTTATTACGAGGAACTAGGCTTAGGTAAGAAACCAATAAACCTGAATAAGTTTGCTAGCGAACCGCTTCCTCCCGCACCTTCTGAAGCCACCAAGAAGGCAATGTATGAAAGACTCCGCAATGATTATTATGCCAATTTTCAAAAGTATCAAGGCCGACTGCGAGCAGATTCTCCTCGCATTATCGAAGTTCCCAAAGAGGAAATTGGCAACTATGTCGTTCATCAGTACGATACTAATAATAATCTCATCAGTTGTGACCATTTGGCAGTAAAGCAAGTGGAAATTTTCTGTCCTTTTAATAAATCCGAAGTAGAAAAGATTGCACTAGTAGACATACCTGGACTGGGCGATCTCAGAGTAGGTGATGAAAAGCTGATGCTAGAAACTCTGGGGCGGGAAGTAGATGTGGTTCTCTTTGTTCGTAGACCAGATCCTTTACGTTACGGTTGGGATGAGCGGGATACTAGTTTATATGATAAAACAAAGAAGGCGCTGAATGATCTTGCAGACAGGTCATTTATGGTTCTCAACCAAATGGGCAATGGAAACGGCAAAAATGATAATTCTAAAGGCTGCGAACAGCATCAGAAAACTATTAAAGAAAACCATATTGACGTAGTTTCTTGTTTAATCGCCGACTGTTCCAATCCCGACAAAGCAAACAATGTTCTGTATACAGTTCTCCAATATTTAGCTGACAAGATTGAATATCTTGATAATAGATATGCCAATAAGTATCAAAAAGATTTAGAATTACTTCAGCTTTCCTTAGAAGAAGAATTAGAAAAAGCTAATAAGGCACTAGTACAATTTGCTGATGAAGGCAGGATTTTTCAAAGACGGTTAAAAGATTTTTCAAATAAGCTCTCTAATGGACTGGTAAAATTGTCTGCTACTCTAAAAAGTCAGCGTGATCTTGAAGACCAACATTTCAAGGCTCAAGTTGATGCAGTTCTCAAAGCATGTAACACCGATTCAGGAATTCCCGATTTAAAAAAGATAACTGACGAGTGTATTTCGCCAAAATTTAAGGGTTCTTACAAAGCTCTCTATCATGTATACGTTGCCCAAATGCGAACTCATCTATCTAAGCATTTTCTGGCTCTAAACAAAGGACTTAAACAGTCTTTAGGAGAATTAAAATCTCTCGTTACAGATGTGTTAGTAACCCAAGGGCATTTAGGAGGAATAACAGAGGCTCGCGGTGCTGATTTTCTCAAAGTCATGACAGATATACTAGCTAAAAATCAGAATCAATTGGAGTTAGGTTTCCGAAACCTTTGGGAGTCTCAAATTTCATACGAAGGGCTAATTTTAGCCAGTATTCGCCAGCATTTTGATGAATTATTGATGCCTGATATTGCTAATCCTCAATCAGATTTGTCCAACGCACAAGATGTCAGAAATTCTCTTGAGGTGCTTCATAAAGATGTGGTTAATAAATGCAAGCAAACTTTAGATGAATGGCTACGCGAACCGAGTAAGATGAGATATTTCATCATTGCTGAGTTTGTTGATCGCGTTCTTTATGCAGATGGGATGGAAGAAGAGTGGGACAACTTTTTTCATGATGAGCCAGAATTACGCTCTAAAGTTTGGCCAGAATTCCAAAAGCTGGAGGAATATAAGAAAATTCAGCAGCAGTGGATGAACGTAGTACAACAGGCTATAGAAACTAACAAACCGCAATCGATGCGGTTTTTAAACTAACTGAAATCAAAGTTCCTAACAGGGTGCATTTTATATTCTTTTCTTGCAATGTTGCGTAAAAAAAATTTAGCTAATTGCAAATATGTCTATTCAATGCTTAACTTGCTTCCACGATAATCCTGATAATACACTAACTTGTCAGGTTTGTGGTTCTCCTTTAACACCGAATCCAGGACAATCTAGCCAAATTTCTTCTCTCTATTTGCTTCCAGGCACATTACTGCAAAATGGAAAATATAGAGTAGAAAATTTTTTGGGACAGGGTGGGTTTGGTATCGCTTATAAAGGTATTGATTTAACGAATTCCAAAGCGATCGCCATTAAGGAGTATTGGCCAGAAAATGCTGCTAGACAAGGTAAAACTATAATTTGGTCATCTCATATCACTCCACAACAACGCCAAAAAGAAATTCAAAATGTCGTCAACGAAGTCAGGCGTATACAAAAATGCTTACATCCAAATATTGTCAGAGCCTATGATGGCTTTACTGAAAACAATACTATCTATATAATTATGGATTTTATTGAAGGTAAAACATTATTCAAGATTCTTGAACAAGAAGGTAAACTTCCAGAAATTAGAGTAAAAAGATATTTCATCCAACTAGCCAATGCTATAAAAATTATTCATGATCATCAACTTTTACATAGAGATATTAAACCTGACAACATAATTATTGATAAAAGTGATAATCCTATAATAATTGATTTTGGTTCAGCGAGAGAATTCACTATTGATAAAACTCAAAGACATACAAGATTGGTAAGCCCTGGATATGCACCTTATGAACAATACCTACAAACAGCTAAACCCAATGCATCCACAGATATTTATGCTATTTGTGCATCAATGTATGAACTGGTAACTGGAGAACTACCACAAACATCACTAGAACGTAAAGCACAAGACATTTTAAAACCTCCTAGACAGTTAGTCCCAAATCTTAGTCCAGCCATAGAACAAATTATCTTGACTGGAATGAAGATGGAGCCGAAAGAAAGGTTCCAGACAGCAGATGAATTAATCGATGCTTTAAATGGTAAATTTGTTTCGCCAATTTTCAAGCGATCGCGTCAGTTAGTTCAGGAAGGCAAACTATCAGAAGCTATTCAATCATATCAACAATTTCTTAATAATGAACCCAACAATGGTGACGCTACAGTTGAATTAGCTCTAGTGCAGATTTATTTTGATGACCATCAAGCAAAAGTTACTGCCCAAAAAGCTATTCGAATCAAACCAAATGATGGTAGAGGTTATGGAATTTTAGGACTTGTTAACTGTCGTCAAAGCAATTGGTCAGCAGCAGTTAAATACTTGCAACAAGCAGCAAATTTATCCCCTAGTCAATCGTGGATACAGGCAAATTTAGCTTGGGCGCTAGCAAAGTCTGGTGATTGGCAACAGGCGCAAATTGCTGCTATTAAGGCATTGCAACTTGATAGTAATTCAATCTTTGCATTAGGTCTACAAGCCTGGATTTTTGTCAATCAAAACCAATGGAAAACAGCCATTCGTTCGGCAAGGTTGGCAATTACCAAGTCTAAGCAAAATAACAATTATAATTCACAAGAATTACAGCGCTGGGTATATCCTTGTTTAACTATCGCTCTAGACAAAGCAGTAGTAACAACACAGGCTACCGATGTTGACAGATGCATTCAAGAATTTGCAACTCAGGTAAATAATAGCTCTTTTGTCTGGGGATTTAAAGGGTGGAGAAAAGCAATTTTTGGACTTTGGGCTGATGCTATTCCTGATTTTGAACAAGCACAACGTCAGGGACAAGCGCCAGCTTGGATATTTATCAATTTAGGAATAGCACAAGAACAGCTAAAGAATATCTCTGCCGCTATCAATGCTTATGAAGAATGTAATCATAAATTTCCTAATAATGCTTTTATCCAATTTCGTTTAGGTACTCTATTGGCTATACAAGGACAATGGTCATTAGCACAACCTTTTTTAGAAAAAGCAATTAATTTAAATTCTAATTATGCAGAAGCATATCATAATTTAGCTTGGGTTTTACTGAATCTTAAAGACCAGAATGGTCAGGTGACAAACTTCCGTCAAATGAAGTCAGCTTATCGCCAAGCTGTTGCAATTTATGCACAACAACAAAAACATCAACTCGCCCAAGGTATTGAAAAAGCCTTTCAAGCGATTGGAATTGATTTAACTTGACCAAAAAGCGAGACGCAAGCCCCTGGCTTTAGACATGGGGATAAGTCGGTAGGAACTTTTAAGTTCCGTGAAACGATTGTGTGGCTTGGGCCACATCGGTAATCTTCCAGCGGTTCGGGAGTAAGCGGATATGATATAACCCACATTCCGCTTTTTAGTTTGATAATATAAACTTCTGAGAATAACAGTTAAACCAACGCTCCCAATAATCTTGTTTATTGGTTAACTTAGCTAAAGAGCGGTTGTAGTTGGCAAACCAACCCTCCCAATAATCGCTGGGCTGCTTAACGCAACCATCGCAGGTGGGGCAACCGGCTTGACATTGAGGCACTGTATAAATACTACCAACGCAGTTTGTGCAAAGTTCGGGGTCAATCCAACGATTTCCGTCAACTACTTTAATTGCGCCAGTGGGACATACAGACAGACAAAGATCACAGGAAATACATTGGCTAGTAATTTTGTAAGCCATGACTATTCTCCTTGTTGGGGATTGGGGATTGGGCATTGGGCATTGGGCATTGGGCATTGGGCATTGGGCTTTGGGCTTTGAGCTTTGGGCTTTGAGCTTTGGGCTTTGGGCTTTGAGCTTTGGGCTTTTTGGTCTGGATGCGCTATGCCCCATGCCCCATGCCCCATTCCCCATGCCCCATGCCCCATGCCCCATGCCCTATTTCCCTAATCCCTCTACATATTGCTGGTAAAAGTCCAAAGCAACCTTCTCAATCACGTCGTAAGCTTCAACAGTCTGTATGCCAGCTTTGTGCAATTCTTCTTTGGGACAGTTCCCAATTTTGGAGACTAAAACCGCTTTGCAATCTGCGATCGCTTTAATAATGTTGTCGAGTGTGGCTTCTTCTCCAAATCCACCTTGGCAATAGTGGTCAATCTTGCGATGACTGACAAACCGAACTTCGTTACCTTCAACTTCGTAAACTTGGAATTCCTTCGCATGACCGAAGTGTTGGTTAACTAATCCGCCACCTTTGGTTGCGATTGCAACTAAGATTTTGGGACTGTTGGCAAGTTTCTTGCCCGCTTGTGCCTTTTCTTTGGCTACTTTAAGTTCTTGTTTAAATTTCTCGATTCCTTCGTGAACTTCTTGGCGTTTTTCCAAGTCATATTCGGGAGCCATTTCCAAGAATTTATCTTTAGTAAATTCCTGGCTGCGGTCTTCTCCTAATAATCCTACCGCATCTGCTCGACATTGGCGGCAATGACGCATCATTTTCATGTTACCGGCGCAATTGTCTTGAACTGCTTTGAGTTCTTTGGGTGAAGGACCACGCTGACCGGTTAAGCCGAAATGTGTGCCGTGTTCTGGTGCAGAAATCAGCGGCATAATGTTATGTAGAAATGCGCCATTCTCACGAATAAATTTATTCACTTCCACCAAATGCTGGTCATTAATTCCCGGAATCATTACCGAGTTGACCTTGCATAAGATGTCGGCTTCTTTGAGGGCTTGCAATCCTTCGATCTGTTTTTCGAGGAGGATTTTAGCACCTTCAACGCCTTTGTAGCGCTTGCGCTTGTAGTGAACCCAAGAATAAATCTGAGCGCCGATTTCTGGGTCTATGGTGTTAAAAGTAATAGTTACGTGATCTATATTTAATTGTTTGATGCGATCAATGTATTCAGTTAGCATCAAACCGTTGGTTGAGAGACAAAGCTTAATATCTGGTGCTTTGTCAGCAATCAACTCAAACGTGCGGAAAGTCTTTTCTGGATTCGCCAGTGGATCGCCAGGACCTGCAATTCCCAAGACAGTCATTTGGGGAATTTTGCCTGCAATCACCAAAGCTTTGTGGGCTGCTTCTTCTGGGGTTAGCAGTTCGCTAACTACTCCAGGGCGACTTTCGTTAGCACAATCATATTTGCGGTTGCAATAGTTGCATTGAATATTGCAAGCTGGTGCAACTGCAACGTGCATTCTCGCATAGTGGTGATGGGCGTCTTCGCTGTAGCATGGATGCTGGGCGATGCGTTGTTTGAGTTTTTCGTCCATTTCCACGGTGGCGCTGCTGTCGCATCCGCAACCACCTGATTTTGCTTGGGTAATGGTAGGTTCCTGATTCTCAGAGGTGAGGAGTCCTGTAGCCGGTAGTGTCATTGAATTTCGCAAAAGGTCGGTGGACTGGATGCCGAGAGATGCCGTTGCTACTCTTGATGCCTGGGAATCGAAGTCGCGTCTTATACTCTGCCCGCGTTTAGTTACTCTCTCTGCCGGTGAAGGCAGATCAAAGCAGAGTAGGCAGGCTATACAATCCTTGATTTTCGGCTGGTGTGTGTCAACTTTTGGGTCGTGGGTAGAATTTATGCGTACAGCCGCGACTTCTCTTCACGTAAGGCATGGTGCTATCTCATCCCTCCATTCACTTTTTGCTTCGTTTTGTGTTGGAGCATTCAGTGATTGGCGATAAAAGATTTATATCAGTTGTTCCCCAGGTCAACGACATGTTTCTCAAGGATAGAATTTATTGGATTTATTAAGCTTGTACTCAAAATCTTAAATGCTAATTCTTCATGGTTTACAAGAATTAGCAATTTTTTTTCCGGGTAGGGGTTCTAGTATTTTCTAGTCAGGGTACGAGTATTTTTGGACTGGGGTGCAGGATTTATTTGTACTCAGTTGAAACCCAATACCAAAAAGGGTTTAAGGTCTATTTAAGCTAGTTTTTAGGCATTTCGCGGCTGTACTCAACTACCCCCTAAATCTTGCCCTGAACAACCATTGCTAGGGAATTAAAGGGGGAAAAACTGGAGTAGGCTACGATGTGCTACTCCAGATACGTGCGAAATTCAATTCTGTATCCAACATATCATTTTTTTTAGGGAAAAAATGTAATTCATATTTTTTTAATTTTTGTGATTGTGATGACATTCAAATTTGCTTAGAATGCTTATCTGATGGGAAAGACAAGCCTCTGCCAGGATATGAATAAATGGCGACAAATTGGATTTGAAAATATTTAATTTTTGTTTCTTTCTTCCCAAGCTCTGTAGATAAATACCTACTGTGAACAGGGGCAATAGTTCCAGGCAGCCATCACCAGAATCAACCTGGTAACGAGTATGAGTTATCGGGTAAGGTCGAACCCAAGATATTAACTTCAGGTGGCTTGTTGGGGCTGGTGAAGGCATTGTGGCTACCTTGTTTATCCTTTGGCGTGTACCAGAAACTAAGAGCAGAAATTTTGTTCATGAATTGACTTTATTTCTCATTTAGTTTCCGACCTCCGGCACATTAATCCTAACTAAGGTTTTTGCCTTAAAGCGAAAATCGCAACTTTTCGTAAAATATATTTGCAATTTTTGGCAATTTTTGGCTACGACTATTTTTATGGTCAAATTATTTACATTTATATTACAATTTCCTAAATATTAAAAGGGTAGGGGCGCAAGGCCTTGCGCCCCGGAAGATCATTGAACCACGCCAAAAACCCTTATCTTGCCGTGCGATGAGGGGTTAAACCTACCATTCGCGAGCGGTATCCTTTGATAAATCGGAGATCTGAAGCTTTTGAGTATTTAATCTCATCCAGAAGACAAACCATAAAACAAGATGAAGAAACTGCATTTTTTGCTAGCAAAATAATACAATAATAAACGTAGCTGGAGATACAGAAAGGTCATTTGTCGCCTCGTTGACTGCATTTTTCAGCACAGCTGAGTACAGCTTAATATATCTCAAAATATCTGGCTGATATGCCTGCAAAGTCCCAAAGGCTAAGGGTTTTGAGGTGAGTACACAAATGCTTAACCCCCTACCCCAGAAATGCTAGTACCCCTATCTTTCAAAGCTAGCACCCCTACCCCTAGATTAATTGTAAATTGGGCTGCTATCGAGGTTAGGGGCTTTGAGTACAGCCTTAATCATTCCAATAAATTCAATAGACATCCAATTTACTGTGGGCTTGGGAGCTACCTGATATAAGCAGAAAAATAACACACGCCTCTCTTAACCAGACAGTACCGATGCAACAGTCATTAGACAGTATCAGGAATCCAAAGTCAGCAATCAAGCCGGATTCTGCAAATATATCTTTGGTCGAAAATCTAGTTTCCGGCATTTTTTTTGAGCCATTATTGAGTGATTTTCGCATCATTTTTGAGCGCGATACAGCAGCACGTAATTGGCTAGAAGTGGTGTTTTGCTACCCTGGATTTCACGCCATCTGTTTGCATCGTCTCGCTCACTGGTTACAATGTCGGGGAGTAGTTTTCGTTCCCCGTTTAATTTCTCATCTGGGGCGATTTTTGACGGGAATTGAAATTCACCCAGGTGCAGAAATTGGAAAAGGCGTGTTTATTGACCACGGCATGGGTGTTGTTATTGGCGAAACTGCTATAGTAGGAGACCATACGCTAATTTATCAGGGCGTTACTCTCGGCGGTACAGGGAAAGAAAGTGGTAAGCGCCATCCTACAGTAGGTCAAAACGTTGTTGTCGGCGCGGGTGCAAAAGTTTTAGGAAATATTCAAATTGGCGATCGCGTCCGTGTTGGTGCTGGTTCGGTTGTCTTGCGCGATGTCCCCGCAGATTCTACGGTTGTGGGAATTCCCGGACGAATTATTTCCCGTAAACAGAAAGATCCACTTTCTCCCCTAGAACACGCAAAGTTACCCGATGTCGAAGCTACCGTAATTCGCTCCTTGTTATCCCGCATTGAACAACTCGAACAACAACTGCAAAACTTAAAAGTTAACAGTCAACAGTCAACAGTTATTGGACAACTGACAAATGACAAATGACTTCTTAGGCTATCAAGTATTGCAGATTCCTGTGAGCGATCGCTGGCTAATTTATCGCCGATTACAAGAGTTAAAAATTAAGTGTTCCTGTCCCAGTGATGGTTCTTTGCGGGTACAGGTGAATAGTTCGGTAGAAGCAATTCTTATCCGCAGCACGCTTATGCAATTTCTCGCTTCTCGCCAAGAATTACTCGATTGGTTAGAGCGTTGCTGGGATACCAATTATTTTTACTGATTTCTTTTCTCTTGCTTTGTACTAACAGTTTCTATCAATATCAAAGTGTAATGATATTATCTGGAGTTAATTCCAGCCTGATATTAAGTAAGTCGGCGCGAAAAAACAAAACTATATTACGAAACGTAAATATGCCCCACATGCTTACCAATGACCAATGACGAAGAACGCCAGTATGGTTCAATAGGCGACCTACTTATATAAAGGTTTCCTGACATATCCCAGCAATTAAAAATGCGAAATTACCCAGCGAAAATGGGAATTTCAAATCTTTACTTCTTTTCTGCACCAAGAAGTTGAAAATTAGATTATGGTAATCCGTAACAGCAATATAGAATTACTCAATTTTTTGCAAAATGAACTCAAACTTTCTACAGCAGATATTTCTGTCGCCCTCCGACACCGGGAGTTAAAAAATGGACCTTTACCGATGCTTCTCTGGCAATATGGTCTAGTTGACTTACAGCAACTTGAGCAAATTTTAGATTGGCTAGACGAGCAAATTTAGTCATTAGTCATTTGTCATTAGTCATTTGTCATTTGTCATTAGTCATTTGTCATTAGTCATTTGTCATTTGTCATTTGTCATTTGTCCTTTAGCAATAACCAATGACTTTGATTTGTTTCGATTGCAACTGACTGAAAAATAAGACACCATCCCTAACCCCTCCACCACGAGATAGAGGGGAAGCGCGAACTTTTTTTCATGTGTCCTGGTGTACGCAGTTGATGATGGCTATTTACTCGAAAACATGTCAATTGACAAGGGTTCAGAGCATTTGTAATTTATACCTGATTTTTGTTCGCTTTCATACAGATATAATTGCATTGTTTCAGTCATAATGAAATATCAAGAATCGTGAGTTATGAGATTCTTTAGCATTTACCGTTTAATTTCAGAATTTATATAAGCATTTACCCTTACCAGGTATTGCATTCCTATTGGTTTGCAATCAAGAACGATATTAAGAATAATTCCCATAGAGAGTTACTTGAAATGAGTCAAATCCTAATTAATGACACTACATTACGTGATGGCGAACAAGCCGCTGGTGTTGCTTTTAACTTAGAGGAAAAAGTAGCGATCGCACAATTTCTCGATGCTATCGGCGTCCCGGAATTAGAAGTTGGTATCCCAGCGATGGGAGAGGAAGAAATAAGAGCGATTTCGGCAATTTCTAACTTAGGTTTAGAAGCTAAACTCCTAGGCTGGAACCGCGCTGTGATGTCAGATATTAAGGCTTCTATCGCCTGTGGTTTACAGCGGGTACATATTGCAATTCCTGTCTCTGGTATCCAAATCGCCGCCAAATTTCATGGACAATGGCGGGTAAGTTTACAAAAACTCAAAGATTGCGTCAGTTTCGCCGTTGATAGCGGTCTTTGGGTAGCAGTCGGGGGAGAGGATTCTTCAAGAGCTGATGAAAACTTTCTCTTAGATGTAGCGCTTTATGCTCAAGACTGGGGTGCATCGCGGTTTCGTTTCTGCGATACCGTCGGGGTTCTTGATCCATTTACTACTTACAATAAAGTCAAGCGATTATCCTCAGCTTTGATGATTCCCCTGGAAATCCACACCCACAACGATTTCGGTCTAGCAACTGCTAATGCCCTTGCTGGTATTAAAGCAGGAGCATCATCAGTAAATACCACCGTTAACGGCTTGGGTGAAAGAGCAGGTAATGCAGCTTTAGAAGAAGTTGTCATGGCCATCAAACGCATCTACGGTATAGATTTGGGTATTGACACTCCTCGCTTACTAGAACTATCTCAAATTGTCGCATCCGCATCAGGTTGCAATGTACCACCCTGGAAAGCAATTGTGGGAGAAAATACCTTCGCTCATGAATCTGGTATTCATGCTCATGGCGTGCTACAAAACCCTGTCACCTACGAACCATTTGCTCCAGAAGAAGTCGGTTGGGAACGGCGTTTAGTAATTGGTAAACATTCTGGTCGCCATGTAGTTTCTAACGTTTTAGAACAGCACGGTATTTTTCTAGACTCGGAAGAAACCCAATTTGTTTTAAACGCTGTGCGCCACACATCCATCGAGAAAAAACGCAGCTTGACTACAGAAGAACTGCTGAATTTAGTACGAGAACAGAGGTATTCTCATGCAACCCGATGAATTAGAAGTTGACTTACCACCCGTTTTTGAAATTGGCGAAAAAGTCCGACTTCGTAAGCTGGTGAAAAATGATGGTACATTTCCCGGTCAAGAAATTGGGGTAGTTTTAGCGAGAAAGGGAGAGGTTGGTTACGTTGCTAGTATCGGCACATATTTGCAGCGGTTTTATATCTATGCTGTGCATTTCTTGGACACGGGGTTTGTCATCGGTTGTCGAAAAAAAGAACTAGAATCTGTTGAGGAAACGCATGAAAGTAATGCTGCGGATGAATGATGCTGGACATTTGGTTGTTTACGTTGCTAAAAAAGACCTTGAGGAAGAAGTAGTCAAACAAACAGACAGCGATGCAGGGAAGGTTTTAACATTAGCAAATGGTTGGGAACTGGAATTTACCAATTTACCAGAACCCCAAAATTTACCCCAAACTGTAGAAGCTAAACGCCTCTCGTAATTAGAGTATTGAACCACATATATTGTAGGGGCACGGCACTGCCGTGCCCCCGACCGCGTGGTATATTTAACTGACTCCTCACTCCTCACTCCTCACTCCTCACTCCTCACTCCTCACTCCTCACTCCTCACTCCTCACTCCTCACTCCTCACTCCTCACTCCTCACTCCTCACTCCTCACTCCTCACTCCTAACATGGGCGAAAAATATCTGAAGTTGTCGGAATTGAACTTTGAGGGACAATTTCTGGGTTTTGTAGGCGATAAACCCCAAAAATTTAAATACATGCATTTGGCGACTCCATCCGGAAAGGTGAAAATTAAACTTTCTCAGGAATTGCGCGTTTCTGTTGGTTTATCTTTAGTACCTGGTGAACAAATTCGTGTTGATGGTATTTGTAAGTTAAACCCGCAAACAGGTAAAATTAAACTCAAGGCTGATGGAGTGCAACAAGTTGGATTTTGCCCAATTCAAAATTTGCCATCCCAACCTAAAGCTAAGATTCAAATTTGTCAAAAATCTGGTTGCCTCAAGCGGGGTGGTAAAGGATTATTATCAGATTTAGAGAAGACTTTGTGCGATCGCGGTTTGTTAGACAAAGTGACAATTGAGCATACCGACTGTCAAAAACGCTGTAGCAGCGCACCTAACTGTATATTACATATTGGTAAAAAGCAATATAAAAAAGTCCATCCACAGGCGATCGCATCTTTGTTAGAAAATCACTTTGCTTAACCGGAGTGTAAATTGTATCAAGTGTTACAAAAATTATAACGTTTGTTCATAACGCTACGACATTTGTTCATAACGCTACGACATTTGTTCATAACGCTACGACATTTGTTCATAACGCTACGACGTTTGTTCATAACGCTACGACATTTGTTCATAACTTTAGTATCGTAGGGTGCGTTAGGATGAAATCCGTAACGCACCATCATCGCCGTACCCTGACAATATATGTGGTTATTGCTGGAAAACTACTGTAAGATACAAATAACTCTGCATTCCCGTAGTTGTTGTCAGCAACCCAGCCCTTAAGGGACTGAGCTTGTAAGAGAAATCAAGCAAGCTGTGCTGACCAGACCACCCTGAGCGTAGTCGTTCGCGTGAGCGTCTCGAAGAGAAGGGTAGCCGTTATTTGAGTCACGACACCCCGGAATGCGAAGCTAGTTCCCCGCTCTGTCGCTAGTTGTTAAACAGTCTTAAGGTCACTGAGACAGTGCTGCTAGCCTAACAAGCTCTTATAACAGGTCGAAGCTAACATCACCCCGAAAGGGAGGCTCTTGGCTGCGCCACGCTGCGCGAACTGAGCGAAACCGTTATGCGTACAGGGTTGTGGAATTTGGAATGGTAATTGTCCCATTGAAAGTGCAATACAAAAGCACACCAAATCGAACAACTCCAAGGCGGTAACAGATGAACAAAAAAGACTGACTGCGGTTAAAACCCCCCGTGCGGTTTCCCTCTCAGCACTAAAGTCACTGAGTTTCCCACATCCCGCGAGGTTCTATGAGCCTGACCACTGCTAAACGCTTCACCATAGATGAATATCACCGTCTCATAGAACTCGGCTTCTTTGCGGAAGATAACCGAGTTGAGCTAATCAAGGGTGAAATCGTCAATATGGTAGCCAAAGGTACACCGCATTCTGTTTGTGAAACTCTTTTATTTAGAGATCTGATCAAGCTTTTGGGAGATCGCGCTCTAGTAAGAGGACAACAACCAGTTATCATCCCTGAATACAGTCAACCTGAACCAGATTTAGCGATCGCTCGTAATGTCGATGATAACTACCTTTCTGCTCATCCCAGCCCAGAAGATATATTATTGTTAATTGAGATTGCCGATTCTTCTTTAAAATATGACCAAGAGGTAAAATTACCGCTTTATGCACAAGCGGGTATCTCTGATTATTGGATATTTAATTTAGCCGATAATTATCTGGAGTGCTACACCGAGCCTTATCAATATTTGCAAAGTAAATTTGGTTATCGCCGCAAGTCGATTTTTCTGCCTAATGAATCTGTTAAATTACCATCTTTTCCTGATTTAATTCTAGATTTATCTAAAGTGTTTCCAGGTTGATGCTGCGCTTCCGGTTTACAGCCATTTTCCGCTAAGTAGACCACTCTGTAGGGGCGCAAGGCCTTGCGCCCCTACGAGGATCTGTGGTTCAGCCCAGAGGGGTTTTGATATTTGGCGCAAAAGGTTGATTTTTCAATGCTTCCGGTTTACAGCCATTTTCCGCTAAATAGACCACTCTGTAGGGGCGCAAGGCCTTGCGCCCCTACGAAGATCTGTGGTTATTGCGCGAAAATTGCTGTAAATTGACACCAATGGGCATTGCCGTGCCCCTACTTACCCATTACCCTTGACAATCAACCCTTCCAGCGCCTGCTGTAAATCATTTGTCAAATCAATCACAGCCTGTCTGGCGCCCAAGCGACCTCCTTGATAACAGGGAAAACGCTGAGAAACAGATAACGGATCACCCACTGTAAGTTTAACTCGTTGCTGACCCAATCGGGGACGGGGAAAAGTTTTTTCACCCTTGAGTTTAGCCATCATTTGCCATAAAATTAAAGTAGTTTCCGCAAATCGTTCTGCTGTTGGTTTTTGTCGAATATAATTGCCAGAAACTGCCACAAAACTTTCTACTAATCGCATGTGCCACATCCGAGAATTTGCTTCCTCCGCAATGCGATTACCTAGCGCCCTTTCTATAGGAGATAATGATTTTATATCCTTATACTCTTCTCTAAATATATAATTCCAACCAGCTTGTTCTACCCGGCGACAACGGTCATTCCATTGTCCCTTTGATAGTAAACCAAAATATTGCTCTGATATTTGTAGTGCGACATTCATCAAAGCTTGTAAACGAACTGCTAAAGCTTCATTTCTATCGCTGATTTCTCCAGAGGTAATTTTGCTATCTGGCAGTTTTTGATGATAAAATCGCGTGTAAAATTGTTCCATCAAAGACAGCAAATGTTCTGCTAAAGTCAATAATCGGGGATATAGCGACTCTAATGTAGGATTACCTTGTCCAGCTGCATTCACAGGTAAACCAGCAGACCCTTCTAACTCACCCAAAAGCTGGGCGATCGCATTCCAAGGAGGATGAACGTAACTATATTTAATCCCAACTGGTACAATTAAAACTTGCTCAGAGCGTCCTGCTTTGAGCAAATCTTCCGCACACCAAAAGCCTAATTGGGCAATTCCAGGTTCTAAGGGGCTGATAATCTCCGATAAACTATTGGTAGCACCTTCTGGCGCCGCCGCTATCGGGAATTTTCCATTGGCGAACAAATCTCGCGCCGAACGTAATCCCGTCCAGTCAGCCTTACCCCGCTGAATGGGAGTACCCCCTAAACGAGAAAGAACCCAAGTGATATGGCTACCAGCCCATAGAGGAATGCCGCGATCATAGATAAAATGAGCATGGATCGGAGACTCTAGCCCTATGTTCCGCTCTTGTGCTACCTTGGGCACGAGTTGAGACAGCAAATAGCCCAAAGAATATGGATCTTCCGTTTGCGGATGGCGAAATGCTAGCAAAAAACGGATTTTATTATCCTGAAACTGGCGATAAAGATCCGCCAAAACCTCCACGTTGTCTGCTTCAATTTGAGTAATCGCTGTTTGCCACTTAATAAAACTCGGTAGCAACAGATGGACAAATCGTAGAAACAACGGGTTAAACGCCGGAGGAATAAATTCTAGGGGGGGTTGTGGTTGATACATGATAAATAGGTGGGCAAAAATAAAGTGTACAGGCGTTGGTCGTCATTTGTCATTTGTTATTTGTCATTGGTAAAGGTTTCAGGTATATTTACGTTTTGCAATATAGTTTTGTTTATCTCAGATAAAAATTAGCAATTCTCCTATAGGAATCAAAAATGCGACTGTCACAAATGTTATTCGTTACACTGCGAGATGATCCGGCTGATGCGGAAATTCCCAGCCATAAATTATTACTACGTGCAGGTTATATTCGTCGCATCGGTAGTGGTATATATGCTTATCTCCCCCTGATGTGGCGAGTGTTACAAAAAGTTTCCCAAATTGTGCGCGAAGAAATGAACGCCACATTAGCACAAGAAACTTTGTTACCCCAATTACAACCTGCTGACCTGTGGAAGGAATCAGGACGCTGGGACACCTACACCAAAGCTGAGGGAATTATGTTTTCCCTAATTGACCGTCGTGAGCAACAATTGGGATTAGGTCCGACTCATGAGGAAGTCATCACCGTCATCGCACGTGATATGATTCGCTCCTACCGTCAATTACCTCTACATCTCTACCAAATTCAAACCAAATTCCGCGATGAAATTCGTCCCCGCTTTGGTTTAATGCGTGGACGAGAATTTATCATGAAGGATGGTTATTCCTTCCATGCCGATCAAGAAAGCCTCAAAGCCACTTACCAAGATATGTACCAAGCCTACAGCAATATGCTGCGGCGTTCTGGTTTAGCTTTTCGCGCAGTAGAAGCTGATTCTGGCGCTATTGGCGGTTCAGGTTCCACAGAATTTATGGTGCTGGCGGAAGCTGGAGAAGACGAAGTACTGTATACTGAAGATGGCAAATACGCTGCCAACGTCGAAAAAGCCGTTTCTTTACCTGCTGATGCAGTCCCCTCACCGTTTACAACCTACGAGAAACGTCATACACCAGGAACAGAGACAATAGAAACCTTGACCCAGTTTCTCAATGCTTCTGGCACCCAAGTCGTGAAAAACGTCCTTTATCAGACAGTTTATGACAATGGTGGCACCCTCTTGGTTCTCGTGAGCATCCGAGGCGACCAGGAAGTTAATGAGGTCAAATTACAAAATGAATTGACCAAAGTAGCTCCCCAATACGGTGGTAAATCTATTATCGCTTTAAATGTACCCAATGCCGAAGCACAGCAAACATGGGCAGCCAAATCTCTGCCTTTAGGCTATATTTCCCCTGATATTGCCGATGAGTATATTAAAGCCGATAAACAGATACATTCCCAGTTTTTGCGGTTGGTCGATCAAACAGCCGCTGAGTTAAAAAACTTCATTACAGGCGCGAATGAGACGGGCTATCACGTAGTCGGGGCAAATTGGGGTGAGCAATTTAAAATACAAAACTTAGTAGTAGATGTGCGGAAAGCCAGACCAGGCGATCGCGCCATCCACAACCCAGAACAAACCTTAAAAAGTGCCCGTGGAATTGAAGTAGGACATATTTTCCAACTAGGTACAAAATATTCCCAAGCAATGGGAGCCACTTATACCAACGAACAGGGAGAAGAAAAACCCCTAGTCATGGGTTGTTATGGCGTCGGCGTCTCACGCTTGGCACAATCAGCCGTAGAGCAATCCTACGACAAAGACGGCATAATTTGGCCAGTCGCGATCGCCCCCTATCACGCTATCGTCACAATCCCTAACATAAATGATGCACAACAAGTGGAAATTGCTACAAAACTTTACCAAGAACTAAATCAAGCCGGAATCGAAACCTTACTTGATGATCGAGATGAACGGGCGGGAGTAAAATTCAAAGACGCCGATTTAATCGGCATACCTTACAGAATAGTCACCGGACGAGCGATCGCCAATGGTAAAGTCGAAGTCGTAGAACGAGCCACCCGCAAAACTCAAGAAATTGGCATTCAAGAAGTGACAACCACGCTCAAACAGTGGATTACCGCAGCGATAAAGGTGTAAAATTAAACGCAGAGGGACACAAAGGTAACGCAAAGGTTCGCAGAGAAATACTTGACTTCTACACTCTGTTACTCTCTGCGCCTCTGTGCCTCTGCGTGATATAACTTCATATTTTAATCATCTCCATCAAAGATTAAAGATACATCAGTTGAATGCTGACGGACTAGAAATTTAAATTCTAAAATTGAAGATGAGAAATACAGAATCAACAATGGCAGTATTTTCACTAAAATAGCCATACTGTAAGTGTTTGGAAACTCTCTAATTGTAAGTATCGTCTATAAACAGGCTGCTCTTCACACAAAAACGATCTCAGCCCTAAGTCAGGAAGGTTTGGAAAATGAAAGACCAACAAGGATCTAACAGGATTTCTTCAAGTGTAATAGCAGCCGTCTCTGCTGCTGTTGTCGCCGTCAGTGGGGGCGTAGCTTGGGTGACATGGAACTCCGGCGCTCCCACACCCTCAAACCCCTCTCAAACCATCAAACAACCGGGGAATACAACTACAGCCCAGCAAGGTAACGAACAAAGCGCTAATATTTATTGGCTCAAACCAACCGATAAAAGTTTTGATTTAGTTCCCCATCCAGTTAAAATAGCCGCAGTCCAACCCAACCAAGTTTTAGAAAAAGCTTTACAAAGTTTGTTAGCAGGCCCCACAGAAGGAACCGACTCTACCACTATCCCCAAAGGAACCCAGCTGCTGGGATTGAAGGTAGATGGAGATGAAGTTCATGTTAATTTATCTGAAGATTTTACCAGCGGGGGCGGTAGTAGCTCCATGCTGGGTCGTATTGGCCAAGTTGTCTACACAGCTACAACCTTAAATCCCAATGCCAAAGTTTACATTGAGGTTAACGGTAAACAGTTGGATGTTTTAGGTGGTGAAGGCGTGGAATTAGAACAGCCATTAACCCGTGAAAAGTTTCACAAAAATTATCCACTTTAGTCAAAGGTCAAGGGTCAAAGGTCAAGGGTCAAAGGTCAAAGGTCAAGGGTCAAGGGTCAAAGGTCAAGGGTCAAGGGTCAAGGGTCAAGGGTCAAGGGTCAAAGGTCAAAGGTCAAAGGTCAAAAGTATTGCATATTTCTGACTGTTGACTGTTGACTGTTGACTGTTGACCCTTGACTGTTGACTGTTGACTGTTGACTGTTGACTGTTGACTCTTGACTCTTGACTCTTGACTAATTCTTACCATTCAACACCCGAAAACTACGGGCTTGCTGTTCTAACCTAGTAGCGAGGCGATCGCAAACCCGATTGCACAATTCAAAAATCATTTGATCTTCCACCCGGTAATAGGCACAAGTTCCTTCACTACGACGGCTGAGAATTCCAGCTTGCCACATTACCTTCAGGTGTTTTGACACGTTAGCCTGGGAAGTTTGTGTGGCTTCTACCAATTCTTGCACACACTTTTCTTCATCCCGTAGTAAGTGCAACAGCCGCAGACGCATCGGCTCGCTTAACAGGCTGAAGTATTCAGCTACTTGTTGCACAACTTCTGGAGGCACAGGCAACGTTTGTTTCATCAGGATTAACCCGCGAGATCTGACAAGTTTAACAATTAGTCATCTCATAACATTAATAGTTCCAAATCACATAGTCAAATATGGTCAGACTTATGCAATTTAGCTTTAAGCGACTCTACTTTCAGCATGGACACGCTTAAATAGTGGAGTTATCCGCCTTGGATGTACTACCAGACACCCCCTATCCCTTAGAATAGACTGGAGACAGTCAAATCCTTCAGGATTACTTTTTCTGCCGATGTTGTACCCTGCGTTCACGTCGGCATGAATCTTCAAACCATTTTTACTGATATACCACGCACGTTTGACACGTTTTCCTGAGAATACATGCTTGATCTTGTTGTTAGGTTGATAAGTTGGGATGATGTCCCAATCAATCGCTGAAGCCTTACTTGTGTAAGATTCTTCTGCTACCTTAACGGTAATACCGACTCTAACTAATTTATAAGTCAGTATCTCGATAAATTTAGCATGTGGTATTTGAATAAAGCTTTGGTTTGTACGTTTACCTAAATTAAGACGTGTTTTCCATTGTTCGTTTTTCCCGATTGAGACGTGAGTTACACCAAGAGATAGAAGTTCATCCACAATCATTTTTGTGGCTTGATGCAAATATGAATCTATAAATTGATTACGGTTGCGGACGATGTTTGCGATTCGCCTTGATTTACCTTTACCATGAGGCAGAAAACCTCGAAACTTGGCAATCTGCTTGTTATAAAACTGGTTGGCTGATTTCAATGGTTTACCATTTACAATAATTGGTTGTATTGCTAGATCATTGAAAACAATCGTCGCTAGATTATCTAAACCAATATCTATCGCCGCATTAAGTTCAGGATTCAAACTACAGAAGAACTCATTTTTTTGCAGAATTTCATAGACTACCTCGATCACAAAACATCCCGTCTTTGGGACAATTCGCACTTCGCACAAGTCGTCAAATCTTAGTCCAGGCTTTATCGGGATTCTGATTGGCGACATTGACGGGACAACCGAACCTTTACTAAATTCTTTTTTGCCAATGGCTTGATTGTTAAACTTAATCAGGTTCTTATCATCAACATAATTAGGTGGTTTTGGTCTACCAGTGAACTTAGTTGGTTCAAGTTTATAAGCCACTAATGCTTTGTAGTAAGCAATCCACGCATCTGCATTCTGTTTTAATACGAGTTGAGCTACTTTTGCGCTTATTGCTTTGTAGTTCTCGTTTTGTTTAAATAAAGTGTCTAAGCTAGCTTGTGATTGAGTTCCCCATCCGTAGAAAAAACTTTGACGCTGAGTGAATTGAGCAGTGTTATAAAGCTGTCGGGAAATAGTGGTAATGTCACTACAATAATCAAACCAGTCATGTCCTTCTTTGATTATGTGCTTTTCTACTTGACGCATATTTATACTGAGCGTAGTCAAAGTATTGATCAACTTTGGCAATGAAATTAGTATATCATTCAAGATACAGTAAGATTTGATATCCTTTGGCAATTGCATATTGAGTTAGCCTAGTAGCTTGCCTATCCAAATTATCTTTGTTTTCAGCGCTTGATACAAAGAGCATAAATTGCCACCCTAACAACACCCCCTGATATCTTTTTCGGGTCGTAATCAACAATTACCGTACCCGTGGGCAGTTGCTCTGTTATGGTATTTTACCTGCTTTGTAATGTCGTCAAGCGGTAAGGTACGAAATCCCCAAGGTTTTAGCATAATCAGATAATTTCATTAGGACTGTCTTTTAGACTATATCTGACTATGCTAGACTATATTTTGTTTAAAGTTTTATCATACTTAATCAGGGTTTATTCTCATCAAAGGTTGACCATATTCTACAGGTTGACCATTTTGCACCAAAATTTCCATCACTTGTCCCGATACTTCGGCTTCAATTTCGTTCATCAGCTTCATGGCTTCTATGATACAGACCGTCTGACCATTGCGGACGCGATCGCCCACTTCCACAAATGGCGCCTCTCCCGGTGCTGGAGCGCGATAAAACGTTCCTACCATCGGCGAAGGTACTTCTACTAATCTCTTGTCAATCGTGGAGGGAGCATTACCTGACAACTGGACGCCAGCGCCCCCATTATCTGAAATGCGTGTTTCCGTTCCCGCAGTCGATACTATCTGGTTTCCAATCGGTGAACCAGATGTCAATCCCGAACCAACTACACCGCCGAAGGCTGTTGGACTCGCTGACACAAGGTGATTGTTGAAGCTAACAGCTTTACGTACCGTTAACTCAAAATCGTCGCTTTTGAGCGTTACTTCGGCAATATCTGTTTGGGCGATCGTTGCCAACAGCTGGCGGATTTCATTAAAGTCCAATGGCACAGTTTTTATTACCTCAACCTGTCCGTAAAAAGAATTTTAAGTTTGGCAGGGATTTAATCCCTATAAAGGGATTGAAATCAGGATTTGCACTCAGATGAGATTTGACATACTCCCCGCCCTAAAAGGGCGGAGATTCTGGAGTCAAACAGCAATTGCTGGCTCTTGCCAGTCTAACATCACCTAACCCAATGGTTGATGCCCCAACCATTTGAATATTTCTCGCGGCGTTTTCATCACGTCCATTAATTGATTGACAAGATGGACAACGCCACTGTCTTATGGATAAATCTAGATTTTCTAAAATATGCCCACAATGAGAACAAGTTTTACTAGATGGATACCATTGATCTATATAAACAAGTTGTTTGTTTTTCTTTTTAGTTACCCATGACAATATTTGGAGAAATTCTCCAAAAGCCACATCTGATATTTTTCTACCCCAAAGACGTTGCATACCTTTGAGGTTTAGGGTTTCAAAACATAAAACATCAAATTTGTCTGTCAATTCATGAGCTAATTTCCAGAACCAATCACGTCGGCGGTTACAAACATTTTCATGTTGACGAACTAAATTTTTTCTAGCTCTTTCACGATTATTTGACCGTTTTACCTTTTTGGAGTGGTTCTTACTAGCTTTCCTAATAGCATTCAGAGATTGCTTGAGAAATTGTGGAGAATCAATTAAAGTTCCATCAGAGCAAGTTAGAAATGTCTTCAATCCGAAATCAAACCCCGCTATTTTACCAGTCGTTGATTTAATTTCTGGTTCTAACTCATTATTAACTACAATCACCATAAATAACTCACCTAGTGCAGTGCGTTTAATGGTTAATGTTTTGATTTTTCCCTCTACATCTCTTGATTTCCAAAATTGATAAACTCGATTGGCAATTTTAATTCTATTCCCATTTAAAAGTTTATAACCTGCTTGTTTAAGCGTGAATGATTTGTATTTTTTAACCTTTTTAAAATTCGGTGGTCTGACTCCTTTCTTATTATGTTTAAAAAATAATTGGTAGGCTTTCTCTATGCGTTGACAGATATCTTGCACTGCTTGAGAACCTATTGATTGCCAAAATTGATGACGTTTTCTTAATTTGGCAATATGAGACTGGAGTTTTGCACAGTTTAAGTGTTTGCTCCACATGCGATAGTACCGTTTATGTAGAGCAATACAATGGTTATAGATCACCCCTGCGGCGTTGATCATCCGTTTCAGGTGTCTATTCCTTTTGTGTTCGTACAGCTTAAACTTTAGTGTAATCATGGCAATATTATATCAAAGTCGCCCTAGAAGGGCGAGGCTTTAAACCCATTTCTTTGGTAAATTATTCCCTGCCTAGATATTTATCTTCGCGAGTATCAATTTTGATACGTTCGCCTTGAGCTACAAACAAGGGAACCATGACAATTGCCCCTGTTTCTAGAGTTGCTGGTTTAGTACCACCAGTAGCTGTGTCACCTTTGACACCTGGATCTGTTTGGATAATTTCCAGAACCACAGAATTGGGCAGTTCTACTTCTAGCACTTGTTCGTCCCAACGGATGACGTTAACTTCCATACCTTCTTTGAGGTACTTTACGCGATCGCCAATCTGTGCTGCGCTCAATCTGCCTTCTTCGTAAGATTCCATATCCATAAACACGAATTCATCACCCTCTTTATAGGTATGCTGCATCGTGATTTTCTCAAGAGTCGCTTGCGGTACTGTTTCCCCAGCGCGGAAAGTTCTTTCGAGAACCTTACCATTCTGGACATTTTTTAGTGTTGTCCGCACAAAAGCCGCACCTTTACCTGGCTTAACGTGGAGGAATTCAGTCACTCGCCATACAGACCCATCTAATACAATTGAAACACCGGGTCGAAAGTCGTTACTGGAGATCATGAAGCTTTAAAATTTTGGAAGACAATCGGCATTTATTGTACCCCTCCAGAGGAGTCATTGGTTATTTGTCTTTTACTCAGTTGTCATTAGTCAAGAGTCAATGGTCATTAGTCAAGAGTCAATGGTCATTAGTCATTAGTTCACCAACATGACCCATGACCCATGACCTATGACCCAAGCCAATTTTAGATTTTAGATTTTAGGTGGTTTCGATACCTTGCAGGCTCCGCAGAATTTTAGATTTTAGATTTAATCCAAAATCCTTGAGCAAGGTACCCTTGTGGTCGGGGTCAATCCAAAATCCCAAATCCCAAATCCAAAATCGGTTGACTCTTGAGTCTTGACCCTTGACTCCTCACTCAGCACTCCTACTGTGGGAAGATGATAGATGGGTTACGCCCAGTCAACAATTTGATGCTGCATTTGAGCCAATCCATGAACCTATTAAAATCCTGGCTGAAGAACAGCCTCATGGCAATACTGCTGGTAACAATATTTTTAGGCATAAGTACAGCTGGGTGGACTCCCTCCAGTAGCGCTAGCCTACCATCTGGGAATGCGATTACTGAGGGTAGAGCGCTTTTGCGGTATGCACTCCCGATAGACAATAAACCTGTGCGGGAGCTACAAGCCAGTTTAGAAGATATCTCTAACCAACTGCGAGCAAATCGGCGTTGGGGCGCTATCTCCAGAGATCTGAGCAAAGCATCGCGGGTTCTCGATAAACCCTCCCAAATCCTAGCAAGCGTTCCTAAAGAACGCCAACCCCAAGCCGAAGCTTGGATTGCTGATTTGAAATCTGGTGTGACTGCAGTCCAAGAATTGGTGAAAGTCAAGGATAAAGCCAAAATCCTGGAAGAACGAAATAAACTGCTTGATCGCGTCAGCCAGTTGGAAGAAGCTATGGTGAAGGCTTTCCCCTTTGAAGTGCCTCCAGAATACAGTAATTTGCCCCAACTTAAAGGTCGTGCTACTGTAGACATCAAAACTAACAAAGGGAACCTCCGGGTTGTGCTAGACGGTTACAGCGCCCCTGTCACCGCTGGTAATTTTGTGGATTTGGTACAACGCGGTTTTTATAACGGTATCGAATTCACCCGTTCTGAAGAATCTTACTTCTTGCAAACTGGAGATCCACCAGGTAAGGAAGTCGGATTCATTGACCCCAATACTGGTAAATACCGCGCCATTCCCTTAGAAATTCTCGCTGAAGGCGATAAAAAACCTACCTACGGCATTACTCTAGAAGATGCTGGCCGTTACCTTGATCTGCCAGTTCTGCCTTTTTCTTCCTTTGGTGCAGTAGTCATGGCTCGTCCCGAAAGCGAAGCAAATGGCGGTTCATCGCAATTTTTCTTCTTCCTGTTTGAACCGGAACTCACCCCCGCTGGACGCAACCTGTTAGATGGTCGTTACGCCGTTTTTGGCTATCTTACCGAGGGACAAGAGATTTTGGATCAACTCAAAGCTGGTGACAAAATTGAATCCGCAACCGTAGTCCAAGGAATAGAAAATTTAGTTCAGCCGCTCGGTTAAACTTACCCAAAACTACCCAAGTCTAGACTTAACTGGACATTGGTAGTTTTGGTGTTAACTTCCTGTTTCACAGTGGTCTGAGGATGACCGAAGAGGCGGAGGGGCAGGGGGATCTTAGCAGGGGGAGCAATCCCTGTCCCGTTCGCGGAGCGTCTCGTAGAGAAGCCGTGAAGCGGAGCGGAACATGGGTATCAAGCCCCGCCCATAAGAGGGCGTTCTCGATTGGTCGGAGTACAAGCTCCGTTACTACCTCCCCCTTGCCCCCTGCTCCCCGCTCCCCTGCCTCTTGTGACAATCATTAATATTTGTACATATCTGGGCAGAAATTAAGTTACAGTTTCACACCCTTTGTTGCTGAGTGATAACGTATTTCAGCAGACCTTCACAAGCATCGACGATTGACACACTCCCTGATCTGAAAGTTCAGGGATTCTGGATTCAAACAGCAATAGCAGGCATAGCCCGTCTTACATCACTGAGCAACGACAGACAATGCCCTGCCTGTTGCCACTATTTTACCAAAAAGCCGTCCTAGAAGCACGGTGGCTCTAGACCCAAACTTTCGGTAAGTCATAAGGAATAAATGCTTTCACTTTGCGTGTCAGTTGTCAATAGTTAGTCGTTAGTAGTTTTTTACCACTGACAACTGACAACTGACAACTGACTAAAACCCTGGTAGTTCCAACCCACTGGTCAAATCTTCCATGCGTTCCCGCATTGTTGCTGTGGACTTGGTATAGGCGTCTTTCATTGCTGCTGTTACGAGATCGGACAGGACTTCTGCACCCTCTCCTAACGCATTCGCTGAAATTTCCACCCGTTTGGGTTCTTGGTTCCCGCTGACAATCACCTTGACTAGACCACCGCCAGACTCGCCGATAATCTCCATTTCCTCCAATTCTTCTTGGAGTCGCTTCGCACCTTCTTGAACTTGCTGCGCTTTTTTGAATGCTTCGGCTAGTTCTTTCATTTTTCCCAAGCCAAAGCCGAATCCCTGTCCTTTTTCTGTCATAATGGATTGTTCGCGTGTGCGTTGAATTACAAATCAAATTCAATTATAGATGCAGTGGGCAATTTGCCCGTTTTTTTACTCATAATTAATACACCCTTTGCTAGAAGATAGCTGTTGGGTATTGGGGAAGAATTGTCCTACCCAGTCCCCAGTCGCCACTCCATTAACAAGCAGGTTGAAATTCGCCCAGCATTTTCACTTCTGGCTCTAACCAAATTGACCAACGGTTTTGTACCTGATGTTGGATATGACGAATGAGACAGAAAATATCGCTAGCCTTAGCCCCTCCACGGTTAACAATAAAATTAGCATGAAGTTGTGCTACTTGCGCTCCACCGATTTGGAAGCCTTTGAGTCCTGTTTCTTCAATTAACCAGCCAGCGGAGTAAGGTTTGGGATTACGGAACACACTACCACAACTGGGGAAGTTGTAGGGTTGGGTAGTCAGCCGATGCTGTTTGTGTTGTTTGGTTCTTGCCAAAACTAGTGCTGGATCGGCGCCTGGTTGGAGTTGGAAGGTAGCTTGGGTAACTATCCGGTCGCCCCCTTGCAATAATGAAGTTCGGTAGCTGTAACCTAAATCACCAGCAGTCAGAGTTTCCAGTGTACCATCGGGTGAAAGTAGCTGGGCGCTGACTAACATATCTGCGATACAGCTATGGTGTGCCCCAGCATTCATTACCACAGCCCCGCCGACGGTTCCAGGGATACCTACAGCCCACTCTAATCCTTCCCATCCCAGATCTGCTGCTTGCCATGCCAAGCCAGGGATTGATTCTCCCGCAGCAACTGTTAATTGCCCTGTAGCTTGGTCAAAGTAGCTATAACGGAGATGACGAGTACTGATGACTAAGCCTGGTAGACCGCAATCGCTCACTAATAAGTTAGACCCGGCTCCCAGTACTGTTACTGTAGTGCTATGTTCTTGTGCATACCTACTAGCTGCTTGCAGGGCTTCTAAGTTACGCGGAGCAACGTATAATTCAGCTGCGCCACCAACTCTATAGGAAGTAAACGCTGACAGAGAAGCATGGGCTTTAATCACACAATCAGTGCCTGGTAAGTAAATTATCTGACTATTCAAGGAATTAGCCGTTTCCTGTTCCTTTACAGCCAAAGTAGGAATTGTGCTGACGTTTCCAGCGGCCTGGGAGATTGTCATCTTTAGGTCAATGGGTGAAGTTTTTACATTTATTCGGTCGTAACAATATGGCAATGCGTGAATCAATGGAACCGTGGCTCTACGGTTACTTTGTTCAGCACCGAAACAACGCCTGTAAGTTCACTTACGATGTGGCTTTTGCCGATTCGCGAAGTGTGGCGATAATTTCGGGGATCACCTGATTCAAGTTCCCAGCACCCAAAAACAGCGCTAAGTCACCAGGACTTAGCTTTTGCAGTAAGAATTCACAGACCGAAGGCATGGTTGGTTGATAAACCACATGTGGGTGATGTTTGGCAATAGCTGTTGCTAACATTTCACCACTGATCTGCCCTAAATTGGCTTCCCCTGCACTATAAATATCAGTCAGCACCACCAAATCAGCATGAATAAAGGATTCAGCAAATTCTGCTAAAAAGGTAAGTGTACGGCTATAACGATGAGGTTGGAAGATAGCAACGACCCTTTGCCCTGGTCTAGCCTGGAGGCGGGCTGCAGCTAGAGTAGCACGAATTTCGCTTGGGTGATGAGCGTAGTCATCAATGAAGGTAATGCCATTGACTTCACCCCGAAACTCAAAGCGGCGTCTTGCGCCGTCAAAGTTGGCAATACCTTCGGCGATTTTTCCAAATTCTAAGCCTAAAGCTCGACCAACAGCCACTGCAGCTAGGGCATTGCTGAGGTTATGCTGACCTAACAAACGTAACTTCAACACCCCCAAGGCTTTACCTCGTTCCCAAACAGCAGCTTTGGTGCCATCGGCACTATATTCTACGTTGGTCACGTAGTAGTCTGCTTGGGTGTCTGAGTGTAGACTATAGCTAATTGTTGGTTTCAGGCGATCGCGTACTGTTGCACAATCAATGCTACCTACCAAAATTTTGCAACCCTTGGCGAATTGTTGGAAGATATCAACCACTTCTTCTAATGTCTGATAGTGGTCTGGATGATCTAGTTCTATATTGGTGATGATGCCAATCTCAGGGGCATGTTTCACCAAAGAACCATCTGATTCATCTGCCTCTGCCACTAGATACTCACTTTTTCCTAGTCGAGCATTACCTTCCCAAGCATTCACTTCGCCACCGACAATGATAGTTGGGTCTAGACCAGCTTCCAGTAGCATATAACCGATCATACTACTTGTTGTAGTTTTTCCGTGGGTTCCAGCAACAGCTATACTGTGGTAATCAGCAATCAAAGCAGCTAGGACATCCGAACGATGTAAAATTGGGCAACCCAATTCCACTGCTGCTTTGTATTCCAAATTATTTGTATTAATTGCTGTTGAACAAATTACTTGGGGTAGTATTGACTTAGATTCAACAGGTAATTCTACTTTTGAATTTGATGTTAGCCCAGCCGATAGGTTGGGTTGAAAGAATTCGAGATTACTTGGCTCTTGTCTACTAAAAATTCTAGTACCGATAGATTCTAACTTTCGGGTAATGTGGTTAGGACGAAGATCCGAACCAGAAACTGGCAATTGACGTTTGGCCAGAACATATGCCAGGGCGGACATCCCTATGCCGCCGATCCCAATGAAATGAAATGGTCTACCGCTAAAATCTATAGAATTACTCATTGACTACTCCTCTTAAACCACACCACACCATAATCACAATAGACACGCGTATCATAACAGGAATTTGATTATTACTGGAACTGCTCCTGTATCATTTATCATCGGATATTTCGTCGATTTTACCTCTCTTGTTGTCCTTGTTCAGAAAGATTTTACCTTGGTTAGAGGTTTTTACTATTTCTGAGCGGTATCATTTGACTATTCTGAAAATTTCTGCCACATCGGGAAAGAAATTCTTGTAGTGTCAAATACATATTTTGCATTCCCTGACTAAAAATTGGCTTAAATAGTAGATTTGTCGTCAAACAGATTTTTAATTGCATCAAGTCTAGTCTAGAATTGACTACAATAGTACATTCGTAGTAAAAATATTTTGCAATTGAATACACCCATTTTGTAACTGGATGCAGCAACTAGCAATATTTGGTGGCACATTTGATCCAATTCATTGGGGACACCTGCTTGTCGCTGAGACAGCATTGCATCAAGTATCCCTAGAAAAGATAATTTGGGTACCATCGCTCAATCCTCCACACAAACAAACAGCTTTGTTTAGGCATCGCTTAGAAATGCTGCAACAAGCTATAAAAGACAACCCTGCATTTACTGTCTCATTAATTGAGGAAAATCGCTCTGGAATATCCTATGCCATCAATACCTTAATCGACTTATCTGCTTTTTACCCAAACACTCACTGGTACTACATTGTTGGTTTGGATACATTCCAAACCTTACCCCGGTGGTACCGTGGACACGAACTAGCACAAATGTGTGATTGGTTAATTGCACCCAGACTTGTAGGTGGTGAGACTATAGCTCAAAGTGAGCTGATCTGCAAGCAAGTGGAACAACAACTGCAGAAACAGTCAGTTACCATTCACTGGCAATACCTGCATATACCCTTACTAGGGGTTTCGTCAAGTCTAATTCGCAAATTTGTTCGCGAAGGTCGGTCAATTCGTTATTTAGTCCCCGAACCTGTGAGGTTGTACATTACTGCCCACAATCTCTACCTCAACAATCTTGAATAAATCATGTATTTTTTTCTAGCTACATCACTTGAAGGTTATGAATACTTCCCCCCTTTGCGATATGATTGGGGTCAACGATATCAACTTATAAGCATAAATACAGAGGGCAAGATACTGTGATTAGAGTTGCAATCAACGGTTTCGGGCGAATCGGGCGTAACTTTGCACGTTGCTGGGTAGGTAGACAGAATAGCAATATCGACCTGGTGGCTATTAATGACACATCAGATCCAAAAACGAATGCTCACCTGCTCAAGTATGACTCGATGCTAGGGAAGTTAAAGGATGTTGACATTAAGGCCGATGATAACTCGATAACGGTTAACGGTAAAACCATTAAATGCGTATCTGACCGCAATCCAGAAAACTTGCCCTGGAAAGATTGGGGGATTGACCTAATTATCGAAGCAACCGGGGTATTTACCAGCAAAGAAGGGGCACTCAAGCATGTGAATGCAGGCGCCAAGAAGGTTCTGATCACCGCTCCTGGTAAAAATGAAGATGGCACTTTTGTCGTGGGTGTGAATCATCACGACTATGACCACAACATACACCACATCATCAGTAATGCCAGCTGTACTACCAACTGCTTGGCTCCCATCGCTAAGGTGTTGCACGAGAAATTTGGTATCATCAAAGGTACGATGACCACCACCCACAGCTACACCGGCGACCAGCGTTTACTAGACGCTTCTCACCGTGATTTGCGTCGGGCAAGGGCAGCCGCCATCAACATTGTCCCCACCTCCACTGGTGCGGCAAAAGCAGTAGCACTGGTCATCCCAGACCTCAAAGGTAAATTAAATGGTGTTGCTTTACGTGTACCTACCCCCAACGTCTCAATGGTAGATTTCGTGGTACAAGTTGAGAAGCGTACTATTACTGAAGAAGTTAACCAAGCACTCAAAGATGCCGCAGAAGGCCCTCTAAAAGGCATTTTGGACTACAGCGAACTTCAATTAGTATCATCTGATTATCAAGGCGCTGACGCTTCTTCGATTGTTGATGCCTCCTTGACTTTAGTTTTGGGTAATGACCTGGTAAAAGTTATGGCTTGGTATGACAATGAGTGGGGCTACAGCCAGCGAGTTCTGGATTTAGCAGAATTGGTCGCCCAAAAGTGGGTTTAAACGATCAAGTTAGGAGTGAGGAATTAAAACTCATAACTCATAACTTATAACTCCTAACTCTGGAAATGTTGAAATCCCTGGCTAAGGTTGAGAACTTGGTCGGGGATTTCTCTGTTCTCATCGTATAACAGTACGGTTGAGCTTGCTGTTATATTTCCTACAATTGCTGCACTTTGACCTAATTGTTTGACTAACTCAGATGCTGGCTGTTGTGGCAAGCACAGCACTAATTCAAAATCTTCGCCACCGTATAAACCATATTCTAGGGTTTGCTGTTTTGTCAGTAAGCTTTCAAAAACTTTTGGTAAAGGAATTTTCCTGTATTCGATAATAGCCCCAACACTACTGGCGCGACAAATTTGTAAAATTGCGTCTGCTAAACCGTCGCTGCTGTCCATACCAGCTATATGAGGGGGGGAAGGAGAATAGGAATCAAAAATTTGCCAGAGGATGGGTAAGACATCTAATCGTGCTTGGGGACGCTGGTGTGCTGCGATTAAAGCCGCCTTTTCTGCATCATTAAGGTTTTGTCCTAATGTGGGATTTAACAGCAGTTCTAAGCCCGCACGGGAGGCTCCATGAATACCCGTAACCACAATCGCATCCCCAACTTGAGCAGATCCACGGCGGATAATATGATTAGGGCTAACTTGACCGAAGGCGGTGATTGCCAAAGTAGTTATAGGCGATCGCACAATATCTCCCCCCACAATTGGGGTATTGTACTTTTGCAGGCATTCTGTCATGCCCTGATACAAACGTTCTACCCAACTCACGCTAAGTTCTCCAGGTAGTCCTAATCCGACAGTAATTCCCACAGGAGAAGCACCCATTGCTGCTAAATCAGATAAATTAGCAGCAGCAGCTCGCCAGCCTGCATCTTCTGGGGAAGTGGTAGCATTACTAAAATGCACCCCATCAACCAGTAAATCTGTCGTCACTACTAAAGATGTCCCTGGTGCTGTTAACAATACCGCTGCATCATCCCCAATAATTTCTGGGGGACAAAAGCGTTGTAATCTTTCTAAAAGACCTTGTTCGCCAATATCTTTAACTTGGTTAGTCATTTGTCATTTGTCATTTGTCATTTGTCATTTGTCATTTGTCATTTGTCATTTGTCAAGCAACATCACTCTTGACTCTTGACTCTTGACTCTTGACTCTTGACTCTTGACTCTTGACTCTTGACTCTTGACTCTTGACTCTTGACCCTTGACTCTTAACTCAGCACTCACTGAGGTTAGGATAAGAGTATCGTCTAGGAGGCTGTGGGGATGCTAACAACACCAGTAACCAGCGTCACGTTTGCGGAGTACCTAACTTATGATGATGGTACAGGGTTCCATTATGAACTGGTGGATGGCAGACTAGAACTAATGAATCCACCTACTATTGAACATTTTCTGATTACCAAATGGCTTGAACAATTACTGGATGGAGAAATCCAGCGGTTAAATTTACCTTGGCTATCTTTTCGAGAGAGTGGCGTGAGAACGGGGCAAAATAAATCTAGGTTGACGGACTTGTGTGTGGTGACGCTGGAACAAGCAAAAGAATTGATGAAGGTGTCAGCAGTATTTCAGTCGCCCCCGTTACTAATTGTCGAAGTGGTCAGTCCAGAGTCTGTGAAACGGGACTATCGCTATAAGCGGTCTGAATATGCGGCGTTAGAGGTTCCTGAGTATTGGATTGTAGACCCACTCGAAGGTAAGATTTCTGTATTATTACTAGAGGAAGGACTGTACGAAGAAACAGTTTTTACTAATAGCCAAAATATTAGATCGCGGACGTTTCCAGAGTTAAGTATTACCGTTGAGCAGGTGTTGAACGCTGGGAATCTTGGCTAGGGACTGACAATTAATTAAATAAAAAAATCTTCACCTTCCTGTAAATAAACAACGTGGTAGGGGCGCAAGGCCTTGCGCCCCTACGATGATCTGTGGTCTAGGAGATTGCTGACTGCTATTCAACTAAACCATGCTTAATCGCGAAGCGGACAAGTTCGGCTCGGTTACTGGTGTCTGTTTTTCTCAATAAACTGCTAACGTACTTTTCGACTGTCCGCGCACTCAAGTGTAGCTGAAGACCCATTTCCGCATTAGAAAAACCATGAGTCAACAGATCTAGCACTTCCTGTTCTCTGGTAGTCAGGGATGAGATGATTTGCGATTGCTGAATATGATTATATTGAGGGTGATGTGCTTCCACCGCTTTTGGTTGGGGAGAATTGTTCACATTCCCTTGATGAGAAAAGCGATACTCAGATTGAATAATTTGCGATCGCTCTAATAGATTGCGAATAGCTGCTGCTAATTCTTCTAACTCAAAAGGCTTAGGCAAGTATAAATCACACCCTGACTGGTAGCCCAGAATTCTTTCCTGGGTCTTTGTACGTGCGGTTAATAAAATCACAGGTAATAAACGGAACGGTGGTTGTTGACGCACCCGGCGCACCAATTCATAGCCGTTCATTTGCGGCATCACAATATCGGTGACAATTAAATCAGGACGATACTCTTCTACCATCATCAACGCCTCTTGACCATCATTAGCTGTGATCACTGAGTAGCCAGACAGTTCAAGATAATCGCTAATTGACAGACGAGTACCCAGGTCGTCATCCACTACAAGGATCGTCAAGGGCATGGACAGTACACCCCTAGCATTTTTGTTACTAAGATATTGTTTTCTCTGAGCGCTATTAGTGAACACAGGCAAGAATAGTGTCCTTATGTTTCATACTATGACAGGATTACCTGCTAATTACTGTCTGAGGGTTGATTTATAAAGAAAATCTTAAATCTTTAGAAACGGTTAACGAAGTGTAACGTAACTTCAACTCCTAGAGGGTAGAAAATCCCAATAAATTTGTACTTCGTAACAAATAAGCGATACAATACAGCATTTACTGCTTAGATTATTCGGCTCGGACAAGCGTCAGGAACCTCAGCCTAAAGGCATGAGGCTTGTAAGAGAAATCAAGCAAGCCGTCCTGACCAGCCTATGTCTTAATTGACTACGTTTTTTGAGTCACGACACCGGAGAATGCGAAGCTAGTTCCTCGCTCTGTCATTAGTGGTTAAACAGTTCTAAGGTCACTGGAACAGTGCTGCTAGTCTAAAAAGCTCTTAAAACATTGGCGAAGCTAACATTACCCCGAAAGGGAGGGACGAAAGTCCAAACATTATGCGTACAGGATTGGGACGTTTGAAACGGTAACTGTCCCGTTGAAAGTGCAACACAAAAGCACACCGAACTAACCAATCCCAAGGCGATAATGGTATCTAAATTCATTCAATATAAAGCCGTCCTATAAGGACGGGGTTTCAGACCCAAAGAGTTTGATGAACCATAAGACCTATAATAGGGGCAAGCCGACGGAGGCCAGTTCAGTCCGAGAATCCCATAGCCTTTTAGGCTACTCACAGCGAATAAATACGCAAATACGCCTTACCCCCATGCATAAATGCAGGGGCTTCCACAGCGCGTTCGCGTAGCGTCACGAAGTGAAGACTCTGATGAATGTAGAATCTCCTGAATCGAAGTCACATCAGTGTAAATAAAAATATTTAATATACGTATAATTTTCCATGAGCGACAAGAGCGAAAGTTACAAAGTTATTAGCGAAAATCGTCAAGCCCGTTATTTGTATGAAATCCTGGAAACCTACGAAGCTGGAATTCAGTTGGTAGGAACCGAGGTGAAGTCAATTCGTGCGGGTAAGGTCAATCTCCAAGATGGCTATGCTTTGATTCGCGATGGTGAAGCATGGTTAATTAACGCGCATATCTCCCCTTACAATGCTAGTGGAAGCTATTTTAATCATGAACCACGCCGCACGCGTAAACTGTTGTTGCATCGCCAAGAAATCCGCAAGCTCATTGGTAAAGTGGAACAACAGGGTTTAACTCTAGTGCCTTTGAAGATGTATTTCAAACGCGGTAGAGTAAAAGTGGTTATAGCCCTTGGTAAAGGTAAAAAGCTCCACGATAAGCGAGAAGACTTGAAAAAACGCCAAGATAAACGGGATATGCAACGGGCAATGAAAAATTATTAATTAATCGGAGTCAGAAACCTCACGGCTACTATAGCGTCTTTATTCGGCGGCTCAAACACAAAGTAGCCCAGAGTTAATAAAGGCAGGTGATTTAAATGTCTTATCAGAAAAATGGGTTTAAAACCTCCCCCTTCTATGGGGACTTTACATTAGTACGGCTTTAGCTTACCATAGTCAATGTAGTTTGGTAAGCACAATGTTAAAAGCCTACAAGTACAGAATCTATCCAACCAGTGAGCAAGCGATATTGCTTGCCAAGTCGTTTGGATGTGTACGCTGGTTTTACAACTATGCGCTTAACTTAACTAGCGAAACATATAAAGCAACAGGTAAGGGGTTAAGTCGTAATGACATCATTAATCTGTTACCGTCATTGAAAAAAGAACATGAATGGTTAACAGAACCCCCCTCTCAATGTTTACAACAAGTAGCTTTGGACTTGTCTAGTGCGTTTTTGAATTTCTTTGAAAAACGGCTCTTCCGTACTTAGCGTGCTGAATTTGTTAAAAAATAAGTTTGAAACCCTTGTGTGGCTCCGATAAAAGCCATTATTTTTTGTATTTGAGCTACTGTTACTAAAAATCAAATTATAAACGCCTGTAAGCCTTGTTATTAAAGCAATTTAATCGACTTTCATTAATAATTAAGCACGCTACACACGCAAGAGCCGTTTTTATCGAAGAAGTTGGTATATTTCACAATATACCAGAACTTCAGCCTTCTAATTTACTCCAAGAAAATTTAATAGATAATGTCCCTTTAGCTATTTCTATTGGCACAGAAAAAGCTCGTTCTGAATTAATTGTCGCTCCTGTATTAGTGGCTTTAAGAAAACATTTCCAGAAACAAATTAGTTTATTTTCAGGAATTGAATTTAATATAGAACCAGAAAAAGGATTAATAGGGGTTTGTGATTTTCTCATTAGTCTTTCTGCGGAGCAGTTATTTGTCCAAGCACCTGTGATTACCTTAGTAGAAGCTAAAAATGATAATCTCAAATCAGGACTAGCACAATGTTTAGGAGAAATGTTGGCTGCACAAATTTTTAATCAGCGGGGACAAAATCAGATTGAGATAGTTTATGGTGTAGTTACAACAGGAACTGTTTGGCAGTTTTTGTCTTTAAATGCTCAGACCGTTAAAATTGATTTAGAAGAATATTCTTTAAATAACATATCTGTAATTCTTGGCATATTAGCAAGTTGGCTATAGCGTTTCTCGCCCTAGTGAGGTACATCGGTAAGGGCACGGCACTGCCGTGCCCCTACATCGCGTGATACAATTTTGTACCTCATCTGAATAGGAAGTGCTATATCATGATTTCGTTGTGATATTTAAAGAGTTAGGAATTAATAACTCCTAACTCCTGACTTAATTAGGCAAACGCAGCGGTTTTCACGTCGTTATTTCCCAAAATTTCTTGCAATTCATCTGCATCTACGGTTTCTTTATCAACCAGCATTTGCGCGATTTGATCAAGAATATGACGGTTATTAACTAGCACTTCTTTGGCGCGTGTATAGGCGACATCTACTAGTTTGCGGACTTCTTCATCAATGGCTGCGGCGGTTTCTTCGGAGAAATCACGCTCTGACATGATATCGCGACCGAGGAACATATTACCTTGCTGACGACCAAGGGCAACTGGGCCTAGGCGATCGCTCATGCCAAATCGTGTTATCATCTGACGAGCAACACGGGCTACTTGTTGTAGGTCGTTGGAAGCGCCTGTGGTGACTTCTTCTTCACCGAAGATTAATTCTTCAGCGATGCGACCACCTAAAGCTACAGCCATCTGATTTTCGAGATAAGCGCGGCTGTATAAACCGGTGTCCATGCGGTCTTCGCTGGGGGTAAACCAAGTTAAACCACCTGCACGACCACGAGGAATGATGCTAATCTTTTGTACTGGGTCATAGTCGGGCATTAAGGCACCAACTAAGGCGTGACCAGCTTCGTGATAAGCTACTAAGGTTTTGCGCTTTTCGCTCATTACTCGGTCTTTCTTTTCTGGCCCTGCTAATACCCGGTCGATAGCGTCGTTGATTTCGTCCATCGAGATTTCGGTTAAGTTTCGCCGTGCTGCTAAAATTGCGGCTTCATTCAGCAGGTTGGACAAATCTGCACCGGTAAACCCTGGGGTACGACGGGCGATTCTATCCAAGTCTACATCTTTGGCTAAGGTCTTACCACGGGCATGTACCTTGAGGATTTCACTGCGCCCTGCGTAGTCGGGACGGTCTACGACAACTTGACGGTCGAAGCGACCAGGACGCAATAATGCTGCGTCTAAGACATCGGGACGGTTGGTAGCAGCAATAATGATGATACCAGTGTTACCTTCAAAACCATCCATTTCGGTGAGCAACTGGTTGAGGGTTTGTTCCCGTTCATCGTTACCACCGCCTAAACCTGCACCCCGTTGACGACCTACGGCGTCAATTTCATCGATGAAGACGATACAGGGAGCATTAGATTTGGCTTGTTCAAACAAGTCCCGGACGCGGGAAGCACCGACACCGACGAACATTTCTACAAACTCAGAACCGGAGATGGAGAAGAAGGGTACACCTGCTTCACCTGCGACAGCACGAGCGAGGAGGGTTTTACCAGTACCAGGAGGACCTACTAGCAGGACACCTTTAGGAATTTTTGCACCAACTGCGGTAAAGCGATCGGCATTTTTGAGAAAGTCTACGACTTCGTTTAGCTCTAATTTAGCTTGGTCAATACCAGCGACATCACCAAAGGTTACTTGGGTTTGTGGCTCCATTTGCACTCTGGCTTTAGACTTACCAAAGTTCATCGCTTGGCTACCTGGACCACCTTGAGCGCGGCGGAGCAAGAAAAATAAGCCAACTAGAAGCAATACAGGGAAAAATAAGCTGCTAAGTGCTTTAAACCAAAATCCTTCGTCGGTTTGGGGCAAAACAGAGATATCAACACCTTTTGCGGTGAGCGTGTTGATTAAGTCAGGGTCGTTGACTAAAGTTACTATTTTCTTGTTACCGTCTCTGGATGTTACCAGGGCTGTAGTACGGTCTGCACTCAGACTGACTTTATCTACTGTGCCTTTTTCCACTTCTTGGATAAATTGACTGTATCGCCATGTTTCTCTACTTTGGGGTTGTTTGTCAAAGAATGCTGTTCCTAGCGCAATGACAACAATAAATAGCAGCGCGTACAGCCCCGCATTTCTCCATCTTTTATTCACTGAGGTCAATCCTCCTGTATTTGTGCGCGGGCATTATTAAGAATTATGTTAACTTATCTTAAGGTATAACATAATATTGTGTCGTTTATGGTAGAAAAAGCTTCCTGAGTTGCTGAAAACTAGCATGGTCGGGATTATATTCTAGCGACCCTGTGGGGTGCTTAACGGTATGGATGGGGATGATTTCCACCACACTATTAGTGTAGGCGATCGCTTCCAATCCCTTGACTAACTCCATTGTCCAAGGTTCCTCCTTTACCTGGTGTTGCTGGATTCTTAACCAATTTACAATCTGCTTTCTCATAATTCCTGGCAAAATTGAATTTGCTACCGGCGGTGTCCACCAACAACCATCCCGCCATCCCCAAAGATTGCCTGTGCTAGTTTCTAGCCAATTTCCCCCAGTATCAACTAAAATCGCCTCTTGAGCATCTAACTTGTGAGCGCTATTCTTTGCTAACCACGCACTCAAATAGTTGCCTGTTTTGTGACTCGGTAAATTGCGAGTTAATTCGCAGCTAGAAACGGCGCACATTATACCATTTTTTTGTAATTGTGTCAAATTGGGTGGTAAAAACCTGCCAATTATCCATTCTCGTCCATCAGGAAAGAGAGTAATTCGCAGAACCGGGAAATGTGCCAAGAGAATTTGGGCACCTTGACGCACTCTATTCCAGTTTGGTTGCTGCCAACCGAAATACTGCAAACTAGATTGTAGGCGATCGCAGTGTGAGCGCCAGTTGGTTAAAGTGCTATCGAGGGAGTGGTCATAAACCCGCAACGTTGTAAAAACTGTTGCACCATAGAGTAACCCTGGATCGTCAATGTCTAATTCCAGGGTTCGCGACTCAATTAATTTACCGTCGTACCAGAACATGATCGGGAGGTGGGGGAGAGGGGGAGATCACAGGACAAATGACAAATTACCAATTGATCAATCTTGGGGGGGAAATAAAATTTGGCTATTACCTTGAGGAGTGGTAATTACTTTACCGCCTAAAGCCTCAATTGCGTTAATTGCCCTTTTACGAGTTCTTTCATCTACTTTATTATTTAACACCATTGCCCAAGTAGCAATGCGAGCGTGTTTACTATCTGGATTACGATTTAAAAAATCAACTGTTTTCTGGGAAATAGCAGCAAAATATTTACTTTCTTCATCTGAATAGGTGCTAGCCCATTTCGCTGCTGTTTCAAAAGATTGCTTGGACGATTGAGCATCGCCTAAAAATAATAATTCATCAATTCCTTTATAGCGCCATGCATAATAAGACTTTTCGGGAACTTGAGGAGATAATGATTTTAAGCCTTGATCCATCAATTTTATCGCCCTTTCTGGCATAGCAGCATATAAAGAAGTGCTGGTAGAAAGACTCAGATAAGCTTCTAAAAAACGTGGGTCGCGTGCGAGAATAATTTCAAAATATTCTGGACTGAGACTATATCCTGTTTTCTCCCGAACATCATCATCGCCAAAGTATTGCAAAAACTTGAGATATACGAAATCAGCCATCAAGTTATCGTACCCAAAACTGGGCATTTTTTTGAGTAAACTGAGACTGGTATTTTCTACCTTGATTTCTTTTTCTAAAGTTTCTAAGGAGGGAGTTTCTTGAGTATTTATCAGTTTTTGCAGTCGGGGATATTGGATTAAACCAACTGCTAAGGTACACAAACAGATTGTCAAAGACGCACCAACAGCTTGATGAGATAAAAAAAACATACTTTTTTACTTTTTTTCTAAAATACAGCAACAGATTTATACCTTTGTAGGGGCGCAAGGCCTTGCGCCCCTACCCAATCTAAATGATTTGTCGCTCTACATTGTTACTTTTGTAAAAGTTGCCAACATTGTTGAGCGATCGCCCAAGGTTCTTGAGTATGAATCACTACTACCCGTACTGTTGAATTTTCGGTAGCGATATCCTGATCCACGGGATGTGCTTGATTTTTCTGTGGGTCGATTTTCAGTCCCAAAAATCCAAAAGCTTCAGAGACCGCTTGACGAATTCCTGGAGAGTGTTCACCTACACCTGCGGTGAAGACTAAAGCATCTAATCCCCGTAAACTAGCAAGCATCGAACCAATACCAGACCGCAAACGATGGACGTACATATCCCAAGCGAGTTGGGCGCGGTAGTTACCTTGGGCGATCGCTTCCATGACTTTGGGTAAATCGCTGGATATACCTGAAATTCCACGTAAGCCAGAAGCTTTATTTAACACATAATCTAGTCTTTCGGCAGAGTAATTAGATTGGCGCAACAGGTAAATCAAAATCCCTGGATCAATGGAACCGCTACGACTACCCATCATCAACCCATCCAGGGGTGTGAAGCCCATAGTGGTGTCAATACTGCGACCGTTTTCAATCGCCGCCAAAGAGCAGCCATTACCGAGATGACAGGTTATTAACCGCAGGGATGCTAAATCTCGACCGAGAATGTCTGCAGCACGTTGAGCGCAGTATTGGTGACTGATCCCATGAAACCCGTAGCGACGGATACCTTCTTCTACCCACTCGTAGGGGCCGGGATAAATTGCTGCTGCATCGGGGAGAGTGGCATGAAATCCGGTATCAAATACTGCCACTTGTGGTACATCTGGCAAACTTTCTTCTATGGCTTCTATGCCTTCTAAAGCGGCTGGATTGTGTGCTGGTGCTAGGGTAGAAAGTCTGGCGATCGCCTTTTTAACGTCTTCCGTAATTACTACACTACTTCGGTAATCTTGTCCACCATGTACCACCCGATGTCCCACTACATCGATTTCTGAAAGCTGACTAATTACCTTGGTAGCACCGCGAGTCAGGCTATAAAGCATATACGTAACGTGGGCGCGTCGGGAGTCACCATAAATTGATTCTTGCAACACAGCACCAGTAGCGGTTTTTACCTCAATTTCTGCCACGCCTCGGTCTTGAGTCCAGTTGACTTTTCCTTCCCAAAGGGGCTGGGGTGCTTGTTGAGGGATAGTCTCGTCTGAAATCTCATACAGACAACTTTTTTGGCTACTAGATCCAGCATTGAGTACAAGTATTTTCATGCTACTTTCATTGTCACATTTTCAGGAGCAAAATCAACCAACCTAGAAAGATTTTGGTCTAATGGGCTTTGTTCGCTATCAACTTTTGCCAAAGCTTCTATTTATTTTAAAGCAATTATTGAACTTCTCTAAACATAGGAAAATTCAGCAGCAGCAAAATTGCATAAATTGTAAGTATTTCTTAATTTTGTTTTAGACTTAAAAAAGTATTATGTTTATTAGAAGATTCCAGGTAATATTTTGCCGCAGTTTAATTCCTAAGTCTATTGTTTACCACACCACTGACCACTGACTAATTATTATAAATCGGTAAATTAACAATAAATGTTGTACCAACTCCAACTTTACTGGCAAAATTAATTTCTCCACCATGTAAATCTACATAATGTTTGACAATTGCCAGACCTAAACCATTACCAGGTATTTTACCTACATTACCACCTCTTTGAAAAGAAGTGAACAAGTTTTCTTGATCCGCTTCGGGAATCCCAATACCCTCATCTTGGATACGAAAAATCACTTCTTCTTGTATAAAAAATAGGTCGAAACGCACCGTACCACCATCGGGTGAATATTTAATGGCGTTGGCTAACAAATTAGTTAGGATATGGCGCAGTAGTTTCTCATCTAAGCAAGGTAGTTGATTTGTTTTAGTTAGCAAAGGGGAATTTTGTGAGGTGCTAGTATCTTCTAAGATTTTAGAGCTTCCTTGGATCGTGAAGATAATATTATGATTTTTGCTAGCACTAACTTTAATTTCTGATACTAAATCTTTACAAAAATCTTCTAAATCCATTGGCGCTGGATTGAACTGATGTTTACCTATTTCAGCCTTACCAATTAGCAATACATCAGTCAATAAATGGTCGAGATATTTAACAGATTTTTGAATGTTATGGATATATTCATCTTTGGTAGCCTCATTTAATTGACTGCTATAATTTGATAGCAACTCAGTATAATTAAAAATATTGCTTAAGGGATTACGAAATTCGTGGCTAACCATTGAAACAAAGTGAGATTTAATTTTTCTATCTTCTTGTTCTTTTTCTAAAGCTTGACGCATAACTAATTCTGTTTGATGTTTGCTTAAAGCAATTTCAATGGTCGTAATTAATTGAGTTTCTTCAAAGGGTTTAAGAACATAGCCAAATGGTTGTGTCGTTTTTGCCCTTTGCAAGTTATTTGCGTCTGAATAAGCAGTTAAATAAACCACTGGTATATTGAAATGAGTCACAATTTCTGCAGTTGCTTCTATACCGTTCATCTTTCCTTTTAGCATCACATCCATCAAGATTAAATCTGGATGCAATTCTCCTGCTTTTTCAATCGCTAATTCTCCATAAGCAACCATTCCGACAACATTATATCCCGAATTTTCTAGACAATTTTTGATATCATAAGCGATAATTCTTTCGTCTTCTACAATCAGGATATTTGCTTTCATGTTTTTTGTCCTCGCTAGTTTCGCTCGACGAACGTAATTGTAAAGACAGTGCCTAAGCTTGTATTGAATGCAATAGTTCCTTCTAGTTGTTCTACTAAATTCCAGACTAGTTGCAACCCAAGTGATTGCTGTTTATGTACTTCTATATCTTGTGGTAATCCTACTCCATTATCACTAACATTTAACAAATATTTATTTAGAGGTAATTTAATAAAATCAACATAAATATCACCTGCATCTTTATCTGTAAAGGCATGTTTGATAGAATTAGAAATGAGTTCATTGACAATTAGCCCACAGGGAATTGCCGTATCAATTTTTAATAAACTTTTATCAATATTTAAATGTATTTTGATATCGCGATTGACTCCATAAGACCTGATTAAACTATTGGTTACATTCTGAATATAATCAGAAATGCCAATTCTTGCCAAGTCGTTAGATTGATATAAATTTTCGTGAAGCATCGCCATAGCGCGAACACGATTATGGCTATCTTGGAACATTTCCAGAGCCTGCTTATCATTAATATATTTAGCTTGCAGACGTAACAAACTAGAAATAATTTGTAAATTATTCTTAACGCGATGGTGAATTTCTTTTAAAAGAACATCTTTTTCTTTTAGAGAGGCTTTGAGTTTATTTTCTACCTGGATGCGAGCAGTAATATCGGTATTTGAACCAGCCATGAAACAAGGATTACCCTTTGCATCCCTCAGCAGTGTACCACGGGCGAGGAACCATATATAATTGCCATTTTTGTCCAACATCCGGTGTTCAATTTCGTATTTAGGAACCAGTCCTTCTAAATAATCATTAATTGAACTTTTCAACGATTCAGTATCATCAGGATGGACAAATTTTAGCCAATCTTCAAAGTATGTAATATTTTCCTTTTCGCTATACCCAAGCATCGCTTTTAAATTGGGGTCTATATAGATTTCATTGGTTTGAATGTTCCATTCCCATATCCCCACTTTACCTGCACTGATCGCTCGTGTATATCGTTCTTTACTGACTCGTAGTGCTTGTTCTGCTCGTTTACGATCTAAAGTATTTCCTAAAATTTTTCCGATCATTTTCAGCAAGAGAACGCAGTCTTCATTCCAGATTTTAGGAGTGAGGATTGAATCAAATTCAAGATAACCAATCAACACCCCACTGGAAACTATAGGTACAATAATTAATGATTGAATATATTGCTTTTCTACAGCCTTCTGCTCGGAAATAGCTTCTTTGATAAATTCACTAACACAAGGAATATAAACAGTTTCCAGGCGGACAAGTTTTTCCATTACCTTGGGTAAGACCGCCTCTGAGATGTTTTTTAAGTAGTAAAGTTGCCTTTCAAACCCTTTAGCACACCACTCATAGGTGTTTTCTTTTTTGATATCGTTATTAGCAAATAAATATACATAACTGCGTTCAACATTGGCAATTTCACCAATTACCTGCAATGCTTGGTTGATCCCGTTATCAATCTCATCAGGAGCAAGATTAATAAAGTGGGTTGATATAGTAGTAATCAGTTGTTCAAATTCAACTCGATATCGTAGTTCGCGTTCTATCCGCTGGTGTTCAATATTTTCTAGCAGCAACCGCTCGTTAGTCTTTCTTAATTCAGTTGCTTTTAACTCAGAATTTGTTTGTAATATCTGTGCTTCTGTGGTATGAAGATTGCCAATTCCTCCTGGCAAAACTTGATTAGTTTTTAGCAATTCCTCCGTTGCTTGAGCAACACGTTTTTCTAACTCTTGTTCAGATTTATGCAAAGCTAATTCCAATGAGCAGCGTTTCGCCATTTCACATTCCAACTGCTTCCTGGTTTCTGTGAGTTCCTGCTGCAATCTTAGTGCCAAACTTTCTATGGTTACAATTCCTGAAAATTGCCCCTGATCATCGACAATTGGAAAATGACGTAAGCCAGACTGACGCATTAGGGATAATGTTGTATTCACATCAAAATCTTGTTCTAAGGTAATTATTGGTTCTTGCATTACCTCCGAAATTTCTACTGCTGCACAATTCATCCCGGAAGTAATTAATGATGCTAAATCCGCCAGTGTGAATATGCCCAATAAATGCGATTCCTCCACAATATACACGCAATCAATCAGCGGAATCGCTTCATTATTTTGGCAAGATTTTCTGGCAATCGTCATGCAATTTGATGCAGGCGTTAATTTCTCGTCAACTGTTTTTCCTAGGCTACGGTAGGATTTCTCCAAACTGTGAGCATCTAGAAATAATACGTCTTCTACGCCTATAGACTGTCCTGCTTGTCCCATATAAATCATAATCTCTCGTAACGGAGTATGGGGCGCACAAATCAGGATAGAATCTTGAATTGCATAGTCTAAGACGGGCATAGTATTAATCTCTTAGAGCTACATTAATTTTGTAGCTTATCATTATTTTTGATACATTAAGCGTTGGCTGAAAAATTATTCTTTCTAGATGTAAAATTTATGCAGGCGATTGTCATTTTTCCTTTATCCTTGGTAAGGGGTTTGGGCATATTTACGTTTTGTAATAGACTTTTATCTATTCCCAATGACTGACTCAATCACAAAATTCAAATGTAGAATTCTCTCGGATTGACTGATGAGGCAAATCATGAATAAATGTAACTATCTCGGTGAATCTCTAGCTGGGAAATAGCTGATTTATTTTTTTACCGAAAGCTTGGGTCTAGAGCCACCGTTCTTCTAGGACGGCTTTTTGGTAAAATAGTGGCAACAGGCAGGGCATTGTCTGTCGGGCTAGGTGATGTAAGACGGGCTATGCCTGCTATTGCTGTTTGAATCCAGAATCCCTGAACTTTCAGATCAGGGAGTATGTCAACATCATTCATTGGTAGGCATTGCCGACTCTACGAGGATTGGTAGTACCCAATCGCCAGTCCCTAGTTCAATTACAAATAGCCTATGAACCAGGAAGTAGGGAAATTAGAAAGATGAGGAAATACTTCTAACAGTGTAATTACTTAGGCTACATCATGCATAATTACCCTGTTCCCAAGATTTTGTCATTGTTTGACCAGAGGAACTGTATCACAATAGACTGAGACGATTGAGAATTGTGAGAGATTAGTAACATTGATACCCTGATGAATTTAATCTAGAATTTATGGCTGTAATCTTGTAAAATCTACCCTTTGATAGATGTAATTTGCAAGATAACACTTCCCTGATGCTAGATTAAGTCATAAATAATATTATTTCTTCGTGGTTATTACTGAAATCTTTCTGCGTAAGCAGGAGTGCTATTTATTACATAGCGCATTATTACCTAGCAAAGGTAAAGGGGACAAGGCGACAAGGAAGGAGACAAGGAGACTAAATTAGATATAGGGCGTAAAAAATAAACTGATGAAAGCGATCGCTTCTTGTCTTGCATCTATCCTTGCTGAAGAAAATGCTGTCAGCTTATGGGAAAATACCGAACTCAGTCGCAAAGAGCCTATCCAACGGGCGATAGCTTCTGCAAATCCTCCTAGCTGTATTGTCTATCCCCGCACCCAGGAACAATTAGCCAGGGTAATTGCAGAAGCACACCGTCAAAACTGGCGTCTCCTCCCCTGTGGTAGTGGGAGTAAACTGAGCTGGGGTGGTTTAGCAGCAGGTGTTGATGTGGTAGTTAGTACAGAACACATCAATCAACTGATTGAACACGCTGTTGGCGATTTGACTGTCACGGTTGAAGCCGGGATGAAGTTCTCTGACCTGTTGGGAATTTTGGCCAAATCTCGCCAATTTCTCGCTCTTGACCCCACAGCACCGAATTTAGCCACCATTGGTGGAATCGTCGCCACATCTGATACAGGTTCCCTGCGACAACGTTATGGCGGTGTGCGTGACCAACTTTTAGGGATTACTTTTGTGCGTGCTGATGGACAAATCGCCAAGGCTGGGGGACGAGTGGTGAAAAATGTTGCTGGATATGACCTGATGAAGTTGTTTACTGGTTCCTATGGCACATTAGGTATTATTAGTCAAGTAACATTTCGAGTTTATCCGCTACAAGAAGCATCAACAACGGTGGTGCTAACTGGCGCGGTTGCGGGTGTATCCCAAGCTGCGGCTACTCTGCGCGGTTCGGCGTTAACACCAACCCAAGCCGATTTATTATCAACTAAATTGGTGTCTAGCTTGGGTTTGGGTACAGAAATGGGATTAATTGCCCGGTTTCAAAGTATTAGTGAGAGTGTTAAAGAACAGTCGCACCAACTTTTGCAAATTGGGCAACAATTGGGTTTAAAGGGGTCAATCTATGCTGATGGAGATGAAGTTAACCTATGGCAGAGATTACCAGAACAAATACACTTTTCTCCTAAAGAGTCGGCAATTACTTGCAAAATTGGAATATTACCAAGTGCTGCTGCGGAAGTTTTAAATCAGGTGGAAATGGGTTTAATTCACATTGGTAGTGGTTTGGGTTTGTTACACTTAGATAATCAAAGTCAGGTTTTGCAGTTGCGCGATATCTGTGAAAATAATGGCGGGTTTTTATCTATTTTGGTAGCGCCTGTGGCTGTAAAACAAAAGTTTGATGTCTGGGGATATAGGGGTAATGCTTTGCAGGTGATGCGCTTAGTTAAGCAACAGTTTGATGGTAAGAATATTTTAAGTCCTGGTCGGTTTGTGGGTGGGATTTAATTTAAACTAACCGCAGAGGCGCCGAGGACTCAGAGATAGAGAGGGGAAAAGAGGTAGTTATGCAAGTTTCTGAAGATTCTGTTAATGATACGGCAAGTTTGAAGAATTTGAAGGGCTTTGATGGGAGTCATCCACCTAACCCGAAGTTGATTGATGCTTGTGTGCATTGTGGGTTTTGTCTTGCGACTTGTCCGAGTTATCGGGTGTTGGGTAAGGAGATGGATTCACCCAGGGGACGTATCTATTTAATGGATGCGATTAATGAGGGGGAAATTGCCCTAAATACGGCAAGTGTAGAACATTTTGATTCTTGTTTGGGATGTCTGGCTTGTGTGACGACTTGTCCTTCTGGTGTGCAGTATGACAAGTTGATTTCGGCGACTCGTCATCAAGTTGAACGCAATTATACCCGTAGTTTACCGGATACTTTGGTTCGTAAATTGATTTTTTCTCTGTTTCCTAATCCTGACCTTTTAAGAATGTTACTTGTACCTTTGTTGGTTTATCAAAAGTTGGGGTTTCCTAAGTTAATTCGCGCTACGGGATTGCTGAATAAAATATCTCCCCGTTTAGCAGCGATGGAATCTATTTTGCCACAAATTACCCTCCAATCTTTTAAAGATAATTTGCCTAGTGTAATTCCTGCATTGGGTGAAAAGCGTTACCGAGTTGGGGTAATTTTGGGATGTGTACAACGCCTATTTTTCTCACCGATTAATGAGGCGACGGTGCGGGTGTTAACGGCGAATGGTTGTGAGGTGGTCATTCCTCAATCTCAAGGTTGCTGTGCGGCGCTTCCTGAACATCAGGGACAAACAGCACAGGCGAAAGCTTTAGCAAGGCAGATGATTGATAGTTTTGAACATACTAATGTAGATTTCGTGATTATCAATGCTGCTGGTTGTGGTCATACTTTAAAAGAGTATGGTCACATTTTAGCAGATGACCCAGAATATCGCGATAAGGCTAAAGCATTTGCGGCGAAAGTTAAAGATGCTCAAGAGTTTTTGGTAAATGTGGGGTTAACCACTAAACTCTCACCTTTGACTAATAAACCGTTGAATTTAGTTTATCAAGATGCTTGTCATTTATTGCATGGACAAAAGATTAGTGTTCAACCCCGTCAGTTGTTGCGCCTAATTCCTGGTGTGAAGTTAAAAGAACCAATCGATGCGGCTTTGTGTTGTGGAAGTGCGGGTGTTTATAATATGTTGCAACCAGAAGTTGCTGAGGAATTGGGTCAGCAAAAGGTGCAGAATTTGTTGAATACTGGCGCTGAGTTAATTGCTTCTGCTAATCCTGGTTGTACTTTGCAGATTACTAAACATTTGCAATTGCATGGTAAAACAATTTCTGTGATGCATCCGATGGAGTTGTTAGATTATTCGATTCGCGGTGTCAAGTTGGAGGTTTAATATTTAGGGACTGACAAATTAAACAATATCTCATCTTTATGGTGCGTCAGAAGCGAGAATGCTTGGAAATACCCAGTAATTTACTCGGTTAAGGAAAATCGTAGCTTGGGTTGAGGCTTTGCGTTACCCAACAAAGCCCCCCAAATGTTGGGTTTCCGTCTTCAACACAACCTACGCGGGTTAAGGTTTTTGGGCTTATTGGGCTTAACCTAAGCAGTATTAGGACTGACGCACCCTACTAACTACTAACTAGCTTATCTTCCCGAACATTCGGCTTTCCTGGTTGGTAATTTTCTGCAAAGAGAAAACCTTCCTATTTTCTCGTGAGTGTATAGAAAGCGTAAAAATGACTTAGCTTAATCTCGTATACCAGTAGCCTATTTTTCAGTAAAATAAAGAGATTAAAATTAATCTTAATCGTTTTACAAGTATCAACAAATGAGATTTAGTGACTGGGCGACTAGAATAATGTTGATTTTTCTGATGTTCGCCGCTCTAATTTTAGCGCTGTATGTCGGACGAATAACACAAGTACAAGGTAATATAAAGATATCGAATCCAGCGGTGATCAGCTCGAATCAATATCCTAAGTTAGAATTCCAATCGGAGAAAACTCCAGCTAGCAAATCGCAAAATGTTGCTAAATCCGCAGTCAAGAAGAGTCAGCCTGTAGGAATATATAAAACTACTGCGGCTTTTGCAAAATACAGACCTCAATATGAAGTTTCTCCCATAGATCCAAGTAATTATGGTGAACGTTATACCACAGATATTAATGGTATACCGCTAAACAATCAACCAATTATCGTACTTCACGAAACTAGTAATTCTGCTTCTAGTGCAATTAATTTTTTTAGAACACCCCATGATAATGAAAATATTCAAGCAAGTTACCACACCTTAATTAAGCAAGACGGTACAGTAGTTTATCTCATTCCGCCAGATAAACGCGCCTTTGGTGCGGGTAATTCGGTTTTTGATGGCGCCTATGGCCAGGAAACTGTCAAAACTAATCCTAATTTACCGCCTTCGGTGAATAATTTTGCCTATCACGTTTCTTTAGAAACACCGCCAGACGGTTGGGGAGATAACCACCAAACAAGCCATAGTGGCTACACGAGTTCTCAATATTCTTCTCTAGCTTGGTTAATCGCTCAAAGTCAAGTTCCAGATCAACGAATTACTACCCACCGCGCAGTAGACCGTTCAGGACAAAGAGTCGATCCCCTAAGTTTTGATTTTAATAAGTTCTTTAATTTACTGCATTCCTTTCGTGAGGTGAGAGGAATTAATAGCATCAAGAAACCATAGGAACTGGGGGAAAGGGCACGGCTATTTCATTCTAAAAAGCTGCTTAAGTGTGTCTAGTCCAAAAGAACATAAACGTTGAGCTTGTGCCATGCAATACTCCTCGGTTAAGGGAAAATCGGGGGTCAAAGAAAGAAAATGTTGTTCTCGTAATTATTACGAGAACACATAAATCTTTAGTTCTTTGGATTCTCCTGGTTCCACATAGATGGTCATGCCCACCAAAACTGACGATATCCTGGCAAGAGCCGAACTGTTACAACAAGCCATCGCCACTTTACAGCTTCAAGTTCAGCAAATTAAGGCGTACGGAGAAGTCACCCCGCCAGGATGTTGTGTTTTACGCTACCAAGCGCGAGGTAAAAGGAGTACTTACTGGTACTACAAACTGGCACAAAAACGGGAGCAATGCGATTTTGTGGGATGACCCCACCGGAAGAGCGATCGCTAATTGATTATTAAGTATACAATAATAATTTAATACAATAAAATAAGTAATATTATGTAAAAAATCTAGCTGGGATAAAAAAGTCTATGGTGGCGAGCAGAAAAAAGGTAGAATTTCCTTGATTTGAGGGGGATGGGGGAGTAGTGACAAATTATTCAACCTCTACTTGCTTTACATTTATTTACAGGAATCCTTGAAAAAATCACGAGATTCTTAAACGCAAATATCTAGTTTTATGCAAGTAATTTTCTCTTGTCATATAATTAAAGTTTTGATGAATTTACGCAAGTAATGTATTTTATTTAACTGTAAATAAATTACTCTTTAAGAGACAAGGTAATAATACTTACTTATTACTTAGTATTGTTTATTTACTTTGTTCCCTAGTCAATACAGTTTTTAATTAAGCATTCATGCCCCACAAACACGCGGGAGATTGAATGAAGGGTGCCTGCGGTTTCTGTTTTGCAGCATTTGTAATGTAAAACCTAATTGGGCGCTTGTATCCTGACCCAAATTGGCAATTTGTTGTAATTGCTCATAGCCGCTTTTGGCTTTTGGTCACAAACAATATATTTAAAGGAAGAAACAATGAAATCAATGATTTCTCGTAAATCTCTTTCTCTAGTGGCGTTCACTACCAGTATTCTTTCTGCATCTATTATTGGTAGTACGTCCTCTTCCGCTCAAGCCTCTGTTTCCTTGAACGGAATTTTTACTTCTACAGATCCTGTTTGTACTGATACTGATGTATGTAATGGATTAGGAACTTCGCAGTTTAACTATGGTCAACCTGTCCGTACACCTTTTAACAATGAACTTTCTTTTTCTGGAAATACAATTGATAATGAGCAATTTTCCACAGCTGTTTTTAATGCGGGAACTTTAACAATCACTAATGGAAGTATTGCATTTGGCAGCTTTCCTACATATAGAGATAATCTAGATGGTACAACTTTTATCAACCTAAATGTCTCTGCCGACATAAATGGAACATCTTCCAAATCGGGAGACTTTTTAATTGCTTATAATTCAACATCAAATATTGACCCGACATTAAATTCTCCAAAAAACGCTGACTTCGTTTACTTCCCGTATAATCCAGAATACGGTGGATTCTACATATTAGAAGGAAGCACTAGAGAGCAGGCTATTGCAAATGTGGGGATTTTGGCTCAAGATCCACCATCAACTCTTGTCCCTAAGGGTTTCCAAGTTTTATCTGGCCAAACTAATGGATTTTTAGGTGCGCTTCCTCCTGGTCAGATAGACTCAAACGGCAGATACAGACCCAATTCTGAGAACTTTACTCCTAAACCTGTGCCTGAACCTTTGACGATTTTAGGCTCGTTGACCGCTGCAGGATTTGGAATTGTGTTGAAAAGAAAGCGTTAGGACTCGAATAGCACGCTTGAAATGGTTCTCATGAGGGGGATGAGGATGTTAAATAATTTTTCGCTACTTTCTTATCTCCTAAATTTTTGTGACATTCCTTCATTACTAACACTAGTTTTACTCAGTGTGGTAGTTCTTCTTTCTCTAATAATATTAGAACTATCACGCTTGCTCAAGGCTTACCTCCTAGTACTTCATTAAGTATTTGTGCTTCATCTGCTATTCCAACAGGTTTTGTTGTAACTGGTATCTCTACTAGTTTTACTCAGTGTGGTAGTTCTTCTTTCTCTAATAATATTACACGTATTACGCTTGCTCAAGGCTTACCTCTTAATAGTTCATTAAGTATTTGTCCATCATCTCCTATTCCAACAGGTTGGGTTGTGATTGGTACCTCCACTAGTTTTACTCAGTGTGGTAATTCTTCTTTCTTTAATAATATTAGAACTATCAGGCGTGTTGTTTAATAAAATTATAAGGATTCAGGTCGAAAATTAGTCCTAGAAACTTAGCAATAATTACCGCATCTCGCCCAATTCCTTATAATGGACAGATTTAGAATGAAATAGCCCTGGGGAAAGGGATTGGGGAAAGGGGATTGGGGGTTAATCAACAGAAAGTGAAGTTTCGAGTTCCAAACCTGAAGTTTCCAGTTCCAAACCCGAAGTTTCGAGTTCCGAACCCGAAGTTTCGAGTTCCGAACCTGAAGTTCTCAGTTCCGAAGCCAAAACTTGAACTTCTATCCATCCCCAGTCCCCAGTCCCCAATCCCCAATCCCCAATCCCCAATCCCCAATCCCCAATCCCCAGCGATGCACTGAGCTTGTCGAAGTGTCCCCAGTCCCTACTTGCTAAAGCTATAAATGTGCTGAGTCTCGAGGCGATCGCTAATTGTTGAAGGGAGGATATCACCAGAAAACATCTGGCGATCTAACTGTACTTGTAAATTACTTAAGGGATCGGAACCAGTGGAAATCAGAAATTCTAGTTTTTGCACGTAAGGCAAAGTTGCCAGTTTGTCAAGTGTTTGGAATACAGCTTGCAAGTAAGGATGACCGTCTTGTTTATACCAATCACAAGCAGCAACTTTTGGTTGATCAAAGCCCAGGTGTACGGTTAAAGACGGCTGATCGAAGAGGGCGATCGCTAACGGTCGCGATTCTTCTTGTAATAATAAATCATGACTCTTGGCAAAATGCCGCAGTTTCTCTAAGCGTTCATAGCGTTTTGTGATTAATTGTGGGTCGTCTTCCCAATGAATCGCCACTGTTACCAAATAAGTTTGTAACAGCATATGACCCAGCTTTTTGGCCTTGGTCGCTAGATAATAGGAATTGTAGTCGTTGGACTCAATCAACAATGGCACGCGATCGACTACTTCCAAACCATAGCCCTTAACGCCCGCAATTTTCCGGGGATTATTGGTAATCAGGCGGATATTTTTAATCCCCAAGTCCATGAGGATTTGTGCCCCCATCCCATAATCTCGCAGGTCGGCGGGAAATCCCAAGCGCTCATTTGCTTCTACTGTATCCAGTCCCATATCCTGCAACGAGTAGGCTTTGAGCTTATTAATTAAGCCAATGCCCCTTCCTTCTTGTCTTAGGTATACAACTACACCTTGCCCTGCATTTTCAATCATTTTCAATGCGGCTTCTAGCTGCATTCGACAATCGCAACGCAAAGACCCCAAACCATCACCAGTCAAGCATTCTGAATGCATCCGCACCATGACTGGCTCGTCTTTGAAGGTGGCTAGGTCGCCTTTAACAATGGCTACGTGTTCGGTATTATCTAGTGTGTGGCGATATCCGTAAATCTGAAACTGACCGAACTCACTAGGCAGGTTAGTAACGACTTCGCGATAAACTAGGCGATCATGTTGGAGGCGGTAACTGATTAAGTCGGCAATACTAATAATTTTGAGATCGTGATGTCTAGCATACTCAAATAACTGGGACAACCGTGCCATCGAACCATCGGAGTTTTGAATTTCACAAATCACCCCTGCTGGATATAGTCCCGCTAGTCGCGATAAATCAACCGCTGCTTCCGTATGTCCCGCCCGTTTGAGTACGCCCCCAGCCTTCGCTCGCAATGGGAAAATATGGCCAGGACGGCGTAAATCTGTGGGTTTGGTTGCTGGGTTGAGCGTAATTTGGATAGTCCGGGCGCGGTCTTCTGCTGAGATACCCGTGCTGACGCCCAATTCAGGACCTGCGTCAATACTAACGGTGAAAGCAGTCTGGTTGGGGTCTGTAATGTTGACCACCATCAAGGGTAAATCTAGCTCATCCAGGCGATCGCCTGTCATTGATAAACAAATCAGCCCTCTGGCTTCCACCGCCATAAAATTTATCATGTCGGGAGTCGCAAATTGGGCTGCACCAATTAAGTCGCCTTCATTTTCGCGATTTTCGTCATCTACCACGACAATGACACGGCCAGCCTTTAAGTCTGCTAAAGCAGAATCAATCGAATCAAAGACAAAGCCTTGGGTTGAGGAGCCTGCGCCGTTAGTATTTTCCTCAACTTGAGGTGCTAACGCAGTCATCTCATCTCCAGTGTTGGGGGGTGTAAAATGCAGCTGCTGACTATTGTTAGGCTTTAACACAGAGAATTTCCAATTACCAAAAATAAATTTTTATCAACTTCTGTTTAATCGTATCCTATTTGCTTGATACTTGCTGGTTATCTGCTTGATTTTTCCGAAAAATCCAGATTCTTGCTCAACTGTGAAAAGACACTACCTTATAAATATTCAAATGTCAATCCATTTCATTGAAAATCTGTAGAGCAATCCAGGGAATAGGGAAGGAGCTGGTCGAAGACTGATGACTGTTGACAGTCAACAGTTAACATCAAGGTAAGCACGATGAAATATGCAAATTTTATGTGGAACAACTTATCTTGCCCTCGAACCTATTACCTCATTGTAAGCTAAACTCCATGAATAAATTGGAGATAGATGTATTTTATGGATTTGACACATATAGTTACATTTTTAGGTAAACCATATTTCCAATCACCCAACTGCTTGATTTATCACCTTGATTGTTTAGCGGCCATGGAAAAGTTGCCAGATGCAGGCATAAATTTAACTGTTACCAGTCCACCGTATAATATCGGCAAAGAATACGAAAATCCATTACCGCTGGATGAATATTTAGCTTGGTGTGAAAAATGGATCGCAGAGGTTTATCGTATTACCTCAGACAACGGAGCTTTTTGGCTGAACTTAGGATATTTGTCAATTAAAAACCGTGCCAAGGCGATACCTATTTCCTATTTGCTCTGGAATCGAGTTCCTTTTTATTTAATTCAAGAAATTGTGTGGAACTATGGTGCGGGTGTGGCGGGTAGCAAATTTTTTTCGCCTCGAAATGAAAAGTTTCTTTGGTATGTCAAAAATTCTGAGGAATATACCTTTAATCTTGATGACATTCGTGATCCAAATGTTAAGTATCCTAATCAGAAAAAAAATGGGAAGATAAAAGTTAATGCTCTCGGTAAAAATCCTACCGATGTTTGGGAGTTTCCCAAAGTTACCTCTGGTAAAAACCGAGCCTCAAAAGAACGCACGCCACACCCAGCCCAGTTTCCCATCGCAGTTATCCAGAGGATAATCAAGGCCTCATCACATCAAAACGAAATTGTGCTTGACCCATTTATGGGTTCAGGTACTACGGCAATTGTAGCTTTAGCTTTACAACGCCAGGTAATTGGTTTTGAAATTCGCCAAGACTACTGTGATTTAGCAGCTAGTCGAATTGATCAATTCCTTAAAGACCAACAATTTAGTATAGAGGAATTATCTTTTTCCGCTTCAGGTTAGCTCTAGTAATTAAGTTTACAATACTATGAGTATTATTAATTGATGAAAGATTTTACAGTCTCACTTTGCCGGTACGCTAAAACGGACAGATTACTATAAAATGCAGCGATAGTGAAATAGTAAGAAGCCGTCAGCAGTCAGCTAATAGCCTGATATCTTGATAGCTAAGAACGAATTAACCAAAAAGTAGATAAGGATTTCATATTATGGGAAAATTTAGACGCGTACCAGTTGGGATTGTTGGCGCGTCAGGCTATGGCGGAGTACAATTAATACGACTGCTGATGGATCATCCAGAAGTCGAACTAGTTTATTTAGGCGGTGAAAACAGCGCGGGGAAAACCTTTGCAGATCTTTATCCCCATCTAGCTGATGTGGTCAAGCTACCAATAGAGGTGATAGACCCAGAAATCATTGCTCATCGCTGTGAAGCGGTGTTTCTTTCCCTAGCAAATGGTGTAGCTTGCAAAATTGCACCACAACTTTTAGAAAAAGGATGTAAAATACTCGATCTGAGTGCCGATTATCGGTTCAGTAATCTCGCAACTTATACCACTTGGTATGGGGGTGAAAGAAGCGATCGCGCCACAGCAGCCACAGCAGTATATGGACTACCCGAACTTTACCGCGATCGCATCGCCGAAACTCAACTTGTAGGCTGTCCTGGATGCTATCCCACCGCCAGCCTTCTAGCATTATTACCACTCCTCAAGCAAGGGTTAATCGTCCCAGAAACCGCCATTATCGATGCCAAATCTGGAACTTCAGGCGGCGCAAGACAAGGTAAAATCAACTTATTACTAGCTGAGGTAGACAACTCCCTCACACCTTATAGTGTCACACGACACCGCCATACACCGGAAATTGAGCAAATTTGTAGCGATATAACTGGACACGAACTCAAAATCCAATTTACACCCCACTTCATCCCAATGGCGCGCGGAATTTTGGCAACCGTATACGCCACACTGCGCGATCCCGGACTCGTGCGCGATGACTTAATTACAATTTTCTCAGCCTTCTACCGCAACTCTCCTTGGGTAAAAGTTTGTGATAGCGGTATTTACCCCCAAACTAAATGGGCAAGTGGTAGCAATATTTGTTACCTCGGTTTAGAGGTTGACCCCCGTACTGGTCGCGTGATTGTGATGTCAGCAATTGACGACCTAATTAAAGGACAAGCCGGTCAAGCAATTCAGTGTTTAAACATCATGATGGGCTGGGATGAAACCTTGGGCTTACCTAAGTTGGGATTTTATCCATAATTGGGGATTGCACTTCGGCTCCGCTCTGTTACCAGGGATTGGGGATTGGGAGTAATGAGTAATGAGTAATGAGTAATGAGTTAGGAGTAATGAGTTAGGAGTTAGGAGTTATTATTCTCCCCATCTTCCTCAGTCCCCAGCGATGCACTGAGCTTGCCGAAGTGTCCCCAGCGATGCACTGAGCCGGTCGTTGTGTCCCCAGTCCCCAGCGATGCACTGAGCCGGTCGTTGTGTCCCCAGTCCCCAGTCCCCAGCGATGCACTGAGCCGGTCGTTGTGTCCCCAGTCCCCAGTCCCCAGCGATGCACTGAGCCGGTCGTTGTGTCCCCAGTCCCCAGACTCTACTTCGGACCTAAACCCACAGCACCAGCATACAGGGCCCGTGAACCTAGTTCATCCTCAATTCGCAGTAAGCGATTGTATTTAGCTACCCGTTCACTGCGACACAGAGAACCTGTCTTGATTTGACCTGCGCGGGTAGCGACAGCTAAATCGGCGATGGTTGTGTCTTCGGTTTCTCCAGAACGATGACTAATCACTGAGCGGAAACCGTTGCGGGTCGCTAAGTCAATTGTTTCTAAGGTTTCGGTTAAAGAACCAATTTGATTGAGTTTAATCAAAATCGCGTTACCTGCTTTTTGCTCAATGCCTTTTTGCAAGCGTGTAGAGTTAGTAACAAATAAATCATCCCCTACCAACTGTACCCTGGAACCTAGCTTCTCGGTGAGCAATTGCCAGCTTTGCCAATCTTCTTCGTGTAAGCCATCCTCAATTGACACAATCGGGTATTGGTCAACTAATTGCCCTAGGTAATCAATAAACTCCGTAGGGGCGTGAGGCTTACCATCGTAGACGTATTGGCCGTCCTTGTAAAATTCACTAGCCGCTACATCCAAAGCTAAAGCGACTTGTTCCCCTGGCTTGTATCCAGCCTTCTTAATCGCCGCCACTAGCAATTCTAAAGCCACCTGATTCGACTCTAGGTTAGGGGCAAAACCGCCTTCATCGCCGACACCAGTCAGCAAACCCTTTTCATCCAATACCTGGCTGAGAGTGGCAAATACCTCTGCACCCCAACGCAATGCTTCCCGGAAAGAAGTTGCGCCGACAGGGACAATCATAAACTCTTGAAAATCGACATTATTAGCTGCGTGGGCACCGCCATTAATCACGTTCATCAACGGGACCGGCAACAAATTCGCTAAAGGACTACCCAAATAGCGATATAGGGGAATTCCCAGAGACTCAGCACCAGCTTTGGCTGCTGCTAGAGAAACCGCTAAAATTGCATTAGCACCCAAATTGGATTTGTTGGCAGAACCATCCAACGAAATCAGTGTGCGGTCTAGCAATTCCTGATTGAGAGCATCCAGGTCTAATAACTTCGGCGCAATTACTTCATTGACATTTAGCACCGCCTTGAGGACACCTTTACCCCCATAACGGCTTTTATCTCCATCCCGCAGTTCGTGCGCCTCAAAGGAGCCTGTAGAGGCTCCACTGGGAACCTGTGCCAATCCCACAGCACCATTGAGCAAATGCACTTCCGCTTCAACAGTCGGTCTGCCGCGAGAATCGAGAATTTCACGGGCAACAATCGCCTCAATGGCAGTATCTACAATGTTACTCATCTGGTTTTGTCCTTTTTTCCTTTGGCTTTACCCAATCGCTAGCATAGGCGTTTACGGGACTATCTACGCTGACATTAAAGAATATTTCCACTGCTACATAAAATCTGGACAAATCCAGACATTACTTGACGTTTCAACGGGAGCATGGTAGCGGCTATCCCTGCAAAAAATTTTTTCCTCATCCCCCCCAATACTGCGTAGGTTTTGGAATTTCTTGGTTGAGGCAAGCTCTTGGAGCCGGGGTAGAAATGGAGGCTGGCGTTGAGTTTTGCCTCCCCTGCTTCCCCTGCCTCCCCTGCTTCCCCTGCTTCCCCTGCTTCCCCTGCCTCCCCTGCCTCCCCTGCAAATCCTACGCAGTATTGTCATCCCCCCCCAATTGCTGGTGATTTAGAGGTTTTAGGGCTGACAATGCATAATGTGTATGGTTTTTGCCGAGATTTTTGCCACAATTTTGCCAAAGTATACAAAAAAATGTCACAATTTTTGCCAAGATAAATATTATTTAGCAAAAATTCACTTGGCAGCAATCAGCATGAGTGAAAAACCAACAGAAAGTAACGGCAAGGCTTTTCTCGTTATACTTTTGCCACTCTCGTTTTTAATTATTTTCCTAGTTGCCACCTGGAAAATTCTGCTGGCGCTAATTGTGCTATTCATTTGTATCAACCTTTGGCAGTTGTATCAATGGAAACAATGGTGTCAGAAAGTTAATCCGATTTTCCATCAACTGGTTGAGGATAACCAGGGCAGAATTACGCCAATGGATTTGGCAATGAAGGGCAATTTTCCTGGATCGGCCGCAAAACGCTACTTAGATACTAAAGCCAGCGAATTTGGTGCTAGTATTATCAACTCTGAGGATGGTAATCCGGTTTATTACTTTATTAATGCCACTATTCTGGGCGGCATTCTTGATAGTAGTGAGCCGGTTAAAGAACTTCCAAAAGAAGCAGCAGCAGTTAGCTACACTGCTGCAGTTCTGCTGGCACCACCGCCACCAGAACTGCAGCCGGAAGAAGCTGATACCGAATCATTACCACCAGCAACCCATGAAGAAGTAAAAAAACCACTGGCACAACAGTTAGTGTTTGGCTCGCTGATCCAATCGGAACTTGCCAAACGGCTAAATGTTTATTCCAGTACAGTATATAAACGCCGAAACGATCCTGACTTTGCTGAATGGAGTCGCAGTCGCGACCCCGACGGTATTGCTTGGTCATTTTCCAGATCAACTAGGGAGTTTTTCCCCTTGGAGGAAAAAGCTTAAACAATTCAAATTTTTGAATTTTGAATTTTTGCGTCTAAGCCTACAGCCTCAGCAATAGAAGTTAATCCGCTTTGTTCTAACTGCGTCAGCAAATCAGTGAGAATCCGGCCTACCATCAGCGGTCCTTCGTAAATCCAGCCCGTATAAACCTGGATTAAGCTAGCACCAGCGGTGATTTTTTCCCAAGCATCTGCGCCAGAAAAAATGCCGCCAACGCCGATAATGGGCAATTGTCCTTGGGAATGCTTGTAAATAAAACGAATTACTTCGGTGGAGCGATCGCGGACTGGCGCACCACTAATTCCACCCGCTTCTTCCTGGACTGTTTTACCTGTTTGGCTAATCACCTGGGTTTGCAGTCCATCACGGCGAATGGTGGTGTTAGTGGCGATAATCCCCGCCAGTTGGTAAGTTTTGGCCAGTGCAATAATATCGGCGATCGCTTCCCATTCTAAATCAGGGGCTATCTTGACAAATATTGGCTTTTGTGTATTGTTTTCCTGTTGTAATAAATCCAAGATGGCACTGAGCATAGCAGCATCTTGAAGCGATCGCAGCCCTGGGGTATTGGGGGACGACACGTTAACTACAAAATAGTCTCCCAATTCCTTCAATAAACGAAAACTATTGAGATAATCGTGGGCGGCTGTTTCTAAGGGTGTTGCCTTAGATTTTCCCAAATTTATACCTATGGGTATTGAGAAAATTGACTCGTGCTTTGCTTGTTCCAGCCTTGCTGCCATGACTTCAGCTCCGCTATTATTAAAACCCATACGGTTAAGCGCAGCTTTATCTAACGGTAAGCGAAACAAGCGGGGGCGAGGATTTCCCGGCTGTGCTAAAAAAGTCACAGTTCCTAGTTCTGCAAAGCCAAAACCAAAGCTTGACCAAATACCAGCAGCAACTCCATCCTTATCAAACCCGGCGGCTAAACCTACAGGGTTCGGGAAGTTTAGCCCAAACAAAGTTTGTTCTAAACGTTGATCATACAGGCACAAAGACTGCTCTAACAAGCTCTTGACCCATATAGCAGGGGGGCGATCGCTTGTTTTTGAGAGCCAGCTTAAACTGCGAATCGTCTGCTGGTGTAACCACTCAGGATCGGTTTTCAGCAGAGTGAACAACAGGGGACTAATTGCGACTTGATAAATATCCATTTGTTAGTTGTCAGTTGTCAGTCGTTATCGCTGAGACTACGACACCATCATAGTGGTGGGTTAATTACCTACAAACTAGTTTGATGAGAGATATTCCCCATCCAGATTATTCAAAACATTGGATGCGTTTTCTCAACGGCATTCCCAGATTTAACCTAGGAATTATTGGATAAACTCACTGACACATTAGTATAGCAGGCTCAGATCCCCGACAACTTTTACGAAGTCGGGGATCTTGTTTATCATTAAAGCGATGGCGTAATGATTGATTTAAATATCAAGTGTAGAAATCAAACTATCCTATAGCGTTTACCGCCAAGCGTGAGGTACACAGGTAGGGGCACGGCAATGCCGTGCCCCTACATATCGCGATACCAAATATGCACCATAAAAAACACATCTGTCGTAGGGGTTTAGCACTGCTAAACCCTCAATAGCGCGGATCTATTTACCATCAAAGTACCGTTTACCGCCAAGCGTGAGGTACACAGGTAGGGGCACGGCAATGCCGTGCCCCTACATATCGCGATACCAAATATGCACCATAAAAAACACATCTGTCGTAGGGGTTTAGCACTGCTAAACCCTGCATAGCGCGGATCTATTTACTTAGTTCAACAATTTCAAATTTAGTTCAACACGCCCTTTCTGTTGTAGTTCCTCTACAATGTCAGCGGGAATATTAGTTACTAGTTTTACTTCAGCATCAACTGTGATCACAAAAGTCTTATCACCTCTCTCAGTGTACGTCCGAATTTCCATGAGATCATCTTGATGATCTAAGATAAGATGACTTCCAAGAACTTTATCACCTCTGGCTCGCAGATCTCCTTGTATCCGTTTCACATCTTCTTCAATTCGCTCAAAATTCAACAATCCTTCTTGTATACAGACTAAGTTAGAAGGTTCTTTCAATCCCTTTTCAACTGCCTCTGCGCGTTGCTTACAACTGCGTGCAATCATTCTTATTATGGTATTTAATAGCTTAACAAACTTGTCTTGATGACTTTCTTGCTTATCCATAACTGATTATCTCCTAAGTTGGATTTTGCATAAGTTTCAATTTCGTTTTTTGCTCAAGTTGAGAATTATATTCATCAGGAAGTTCTGAGCTAGAAATCTCTTCTCGTCTGTAACGAAGTTCTGTAATACCGGTGTAAACATTTCTAACATAAACCTCTATCTGCTTATAAACACGACCTCCCTCTTTGACAAGATAAACAACAGCATCTGAAGTTACTTCAATTGCTGTGTTGATGCCATCAAGGATATAGACTAGCATTTGACTAGCCCATTCCTTTATTTCATCCCAAAAAACACCAGCAGCAGCAGTAAAACCTGCAATAGAAGCCACAGCTATCCAGGCAATTATTGGAAATGGCATAAAAAGATTCCTCCAAAATGGTTTAATTTTTCTCAGATCAATTCACAATAGTTTCGACTAATACTGGGTTTCTATTGTGCCTTAGTTTTACTTCTGTGTACTTTTCAATTTCTTCTTTTACTAAAGCCTCGTCAATGCTTTTTACCTTTCCAGTTAGCAATTTCAAGCCTAACTTAATAGTGATATTTTTGATATCACCACCACAAAGACCTTCACTAATATCTGCTAAAAGCTCATAACTTACTTCTTTGGGGACATTTTTAGATAGATGAAATCTCCATAGTTGTTCTCTCATTGCTAAATCTGGAGCTAAAAACTCTATATTGAAAAGAATCCTTCTCAAAAAAGCCTCATCATAATTATCAAAAAGATTTGTGGCAAACACAATAATCCCGTTGAATTTATCTAAGAGTGTGAGCAAGGTACTTTTTGCTGAATTCACACCATGATCGGCTGCTTGTGATAGATTGGAGATTCTTCTACTGAGGACAGCATCAGCTTCATCAAAGAATAGTAAGCTTTTTGTTTCTTCTGCTGTTTTGAAAATTGATGCTAAGTTATCAGATGTTCCTCCTACGAAAGAAGATTCAAGCTCACCATAGTTAGCTCTAATAATTGACATTCCAAGTTTATGAGCAATTGCTTCAGCTGTTATACTTTTACCTGTACCTGGTATGCCAAAAAAGTTAATGCTCAAAGCACTTCCGGTTTTCAGAAAACGATTAAATTGCCAATCAGTCAAAAGTTTATCTCTGTTTTGTATGTAAGCAACCATCTGGTCAATTTGGTCAAGCGTGCTTTTGGATAGTGCTACTTCTTCCAGAGTCCACTTAGGTTGCTCTACTAAAGTCTGTGCTTTTTCTTGCTTGTTCGATTTATCTCTCTCTTTGACGATTTCAAACTGCATATAAATACTCATTAATCTGTGCTAATTACTACTTTAAGTGAAGTCAGTACCGTAGACAATCTGATATAAACGGATTTAAACTGGAGTTTTATTACAATATGTTAAGAAAAAAATCGGAAAAGATCGGAAAAAATTAAATTATGTTCCGCTATAATGCTTACAAGCATTACCGTACATGGCTTTTATGAATGTAAACGAAGTTGTAAAATTTATTGATAAGATAGTTTTTGATAAAACTGGAAACCATCTAGATGACGTTCAAACTGCTGTAATTGGGGGCACATGGGAAAGAAAAACCTATGATGATATTGCACAAGAATGTAATGTTACTAAAAATCATGTAGGAGATGTAGGTGCTGGATTATGGCAACTTTTATCTCAAATATTAGAGGAAGATATAAAAAAAACTAATTTTCGTTCTACAGTTGAAAGATTGCAGATAGCATCATTACCAATTATTGTTCAAAACAACAATCAAGAAAATAATAATCATACTTTTAATTTTAGTTCATCAACTCCTTATAAAGATAAAAAAAATACCCAAGAAAATAATAAACATAAATCTAAATCTAAATCAATTCATTACGATTTAACTTTAGCACCTAAAATAATTAACTTTTATAATAGAGAATGTGAACTGCAAAATATTTATAATTGGATATTCAATCAAAGTACTTCTTTAATATCGGTTTTAGGATTATCTGGAATTGGTAAAACTAGTCTGGTTAAAAGATTTATTGATTTACACTTAGATCAATTTGAAGTAATCATCTGGAGAAGTTTAAAGTATCCTAAAACGCTAAATTTACTTATTGATGATTTATTGAATGTTTGTCAACAAGAAGCTAAAGCAACTCTAGGTGATAAATTAAAACAATTCTATAATATTCTCACCAAGAATAAATGCTTAATCATTCTTGATGATCTTCATCATATATTTGTCAGCGGTCAATTCGCTGGAAAATATCAAAGTGAATATCAAGATTATCAAAACTTTTTTACAATGATTGCAAAAATTGAACATCAAAGTAGTGTCATTCTCATCAGTCAAGAACAATGTGCAGAAATGGAATCTTTAGATGAGAATCTATATCCGATGAAATTTTTAGAGTTATCAGGTTTATATGATGACCAAATTTTAAAAAATACAGGATTAGAGGATGAGGATAGCTGGTTAAAATTAATTGATTTATATGAGGGAAATTTTCGTTACTTAAAAAGTATTACTAGTTCAATTAAAAGGATTTTTGATAGTAAAGTTGCTAATTTTTTAGCAGAGAATGAATTAGTTATTACTAAGGATATGCAATGTTTACTTGGTCAAGCATTTAACCATATATCACCTATAGAACAGCAGATTATTTTAGAATTGAGTAAATTTTCTCAAGCTGTATCCAGAGAAGATTTAAAAGCAACTTTAGAGTTATCTTCCAGCGATTTTATAAATGGGTTAGAATCTCTACAACAAAGGTATTTAATTCAAAAAACAAAAGCGGACAAAATTTTGTTTAAATTATCTCCAGTTTTTAGGCAATATGTAAGAAGTATTTGTTAATATTATTTTTTTTATTTGCCTCGTTAAAAAATCAGCTTTAAACACTTGCTGGGCTATCATAACAGCCATATAGCATTTCCTAATCACATAAGGTACATCAGAGCAAGCTCCCCGTAAGCGAGGAGGGGGTTGGGGGTGGGGTTCCTGTACCTCACTTGATAGAGAAACGCTATACCACAAAGTGGAACCCGCAGGGTACTTTAGTTCAGCGCGGGTTTTTGGGCAAAAGCTACTACTCTGTCAAGATAAAAATGATGGACTGTAGTGCGGGCATCTTGCCCGCGTGAGCGAGACGCTCACACTACCAAAAATCCCTCAAAACAAAATTGACAGACTACTACGCGGTATTGCATCCACAAGGGGATGGAGTTTTTGATTTATTTTCTATTGAATATGGTTATTACTCACGGTGTTTTTTGGGCATCCTAAATATTAAACGCTATGTTCACCAATAAATCAGATGGGGCAGCCACAAAAACCTATAGCCGCCGAACAACAGATCCTTTCCTTGGGGCGGGTCCTCCAGAAGCTCAGGGAAGCCGATAGTGTTGACGTTCTGATTGAAACTACTATTGCCTATCTCCAAGAGGAGTTTGACTACAAACTGATTTGGATTGCGCTTTACGATCGCGTCAATCATATATTGTCTGGCAAAGGCGGCATAATCCCCGCAAGTGACACCAATTTTTTACAACAGCGGGTGGTTCTCAGTCCTGGGGATTTATTCGAGCAGGTGGTGATTGAGCAGCGTCCCTTAGGTATACCCGATTTACAAGTCGAACACCGAGTTGAGGGATGGCAAGAATTAGCTATCAAATTCCAAATCCAAGGGACAATCATTTTACCAATTCGCTATAAACAGTACTGTTTGGGTCTGGTATTACTCGGTTCGCAGCACTGGGGCTACTTACTGGCTGGAGAAGCCAGAGCCAGGCTGTTGATAGTTCTAGGCGAGTTGGGAGCAGCACTTTATCAACATCAGTTGGATTTACAGCGCCAGCAAACTAAACGCTATGATGAGCCGTTGTTAAAATTGCTGGAAAATTTAAACACCCTCAATAACCTAGATCACAGGCTAAAAGCAGTAGTAGTAGCGACCCATCAATTTGTCTGTCCCACGGATACGAAGATTTACTGGTTTGAACCCCAAGGGCGGTCTTTTCGATGTCGGGTCAGCAATCAACTGGGTAACATTGGTCTCAATTCTACACGTCAGCAACCAGCCTTGGGCATAACGGTGCAAGAATTGAGCGATTTTTATTATGCTTTGGCTGTTAATCAAATTGTTTGGATTGGCGAGTCACGCAGTTCTCTGAAAAGCGATTTTACTGTCAAATTGCTCGAACGTCTGCAAGTGCGATCGCTGTTAGCAGCTCCAATTATGTGGCAAAAAGATTTGCTAGGTTTTCTGGCGATTGAAAGCAATCAACCGCGAATTTGGATGGAGACAGACAAAAATTTTGTCCAAGCTGCTGCAGGGTTAATTTCTCTAGTGGCTCCCACCGACAGCATCGAAAGCACTATCAAGGAAATTCAACAGAACGCCCAGTTAACTAGCCAAGTTGCCCAAGCTATATATAGTGATGATGACCTCCAGGAAACATTAAAAACCTCTGCCAAACAAGTTTTGGAGCGACTAGCAGCTAACCGCTTTTTACTTTTACAGTATAACCCTCAGCAAAATAATTATCAATTTCTTGATCAAAGTCAGACTCAAAATTATCAACCGTTGACATTTGCCCTCAATGCTCTTAAAGAAGTGGATTCGCAGCTTTTACAGCGTGCAAGTACAGCAGTGGGGATTGAGAATTTAGATGAGGATTTGCGGTTTTTTAACTGGCGTCCTTCTTTGGTGAAAAATGGCGTGAAATCGTTCTTAGTTTGCAACTGCACTCAAGGCCATAAACCAACAGCCCTATTGGTCGTCACTCACCAAAGTCAGCGTTCTTGGACAACTCTGGAAAAGGAACTACTCTGGGCTGTTAGTCAACAGATTGGTGTTATTATCCACCAGTGGGAACTGCAAGCTAGTAACGAGCAGCAAGAAAAAATTTTACGTGGTTCTCAGCAATACTTACGCATTCTGGCACAAGGACAGAAGCATCAACCCGAAGCCGGCGAAATGTATCTGGAACGCACAGCCATCAAACAAATAGCATCTATTTTGGGCTGTCCCGTGGCGCTACTGTTAACCTGGTCTCCCGGTCAACAACGGGCAGAAATTATCCCTGGGGTGATTACCAATAGTCTATTTGGAGTTGCTATAGATGCATCCCTTTCCATTCAGAGTGAAGCCCTGATTCAGTGGGCACTAGCTACAGATGGTCATCTAGTCCTGAAGGTCGATGATTTGCCCCCAGGAACCAGGAAATGGTTGTATGGTACAGGAATTGGTCAAATTTTTGTAATGGCATTACGTACTTACACTGATGAGCAACCCACAGGTGTGGTAGTATTGGCAGATAATCGAGAGCAATCTTGGTCGCAACAAAGTCTGAGTGCGATCGCCACTCTGATTTATCAATTAGCTTGGTCGGGGCGTCAGCAAAAAATTACCCAAATTATCGAGTCCACAACCCAGGAATTACGACAACTCAATTGGTACAAACATCGTCGTTTAGAAGATATCCAAAGAACGACGACGCTGTTGATTGGTCAAATACACGATTTGGGTATTCCGACTAACGAACTAACCAAGACTCGTTATGATCTGCTGTTACGACAGTTAGACAAAACAAATAATTCCATGACTGGACTGCTGAAACTTGAGCAGTGGGAGTTAGATATCAATTGGGAAACTATCCCTATAGCCACTCTGCTCAAGCGATCGCTAGAACGAGTGGAAACTTTACTTAAACAACAAAAGTTGTGGATCGGTGTGCATGGTTTGGGACAGGGGATAGTCGATCAGCAAGCACCAAAAAGCTCTTCAGACCTCAATGGGGTGCAAACCTCAATGGTTATCGTCGGCGATATTGCCAAAATTGAATTGGTTCTCCATGAATTGTTGCTGGCGGCCTGTCAGCGTTCTCATAGTGGCGGCAGAATTGATATCTGGTGTCGTCGTTTAGATGAGCGCACCTTAGATCTATCGATTACAGATAATGGCGCCATTGAACCACAGCTACTCAAAGAGTTAAATCAACATACACCCAAGGATGTCCTTGCGCCCTCTATCCTCGACCAACCACCAGGTTTGCATCTGCAGATCTGCCAAAACCTCATGCAGCAATTGAGAGGCGAATTGCATTTCTATCAACTACCAGATAATCGGGTAGTTAGTCGTTTGCTATTGTTGTTAGCCAGTAATTAGTTCTGACTGGTATGCCTCAGCAATCATCCGTATGTTACTGAGTTCTAGTAATTACTTTAAGAATGAATTTCACTTGTGAGGGGTATAACCCTTACAATGGCAAGTTTTATGCTGTTAATTGCTACATTTCGTAATTTTTACTCTTTTTCCCAGAATATATGGCAAAAATCCTTCTAAATATAGATGATATAGACTTTCGATGGGTTTGCTAGTAGCCAATATAGCCGTATTTATAGGGAATTAGCTAAGAAATACCTCTATGGGGGGATTCACCCCACATTTCTTCGCTTAAGGTGTCCTCCCCTTGTAGCAAATTGGTTATAATTATCTTTCATCGCCTCAAAAATATTGATTAAAATCAGCACGGTATTTATATGGGGCGTACACGTTCTAAATCTGACCTACCGGAAAAAATCTGTCCGGTGTGTCAACTTCCCTTCACTTGGCGCAAGAAATGGCAAGATTGCTGGGACGAAGTGAAATACTGCTCAGAGCGTTGTCGTCGTCGGCGTTCTGAAGCGAAAAATCAAGCGAATGATAAGTAACACTACACACACGCAAATAGCGCAAAGGTTATATGAATTTACACGTGCAACCAAAATTAATTATTCATGGCGGTGCTGGTAGTTCTCTCCAAGGTAAGGGAGGATTGGAGGCGGTGCGGCGATCGCTCCATACAATCATAGAGTCGGTCTATTCTCTGTTAGCCTCTGGTGCAAATGCTTCTGAGGCGGTAGTCTTAGGTTGCCAAATGCTGGAAGATGAACCCCGCTTCAATGCTGGGACTGGTTCGGTATTACAATCTGATGGTCAAATCCGCATGAGTGCTTCTCTGATGGATGGCGCATTAGGGCGCTTTAGTGGTGTAATTAATATCTCACGGGTGAAAAATCCCATTGAGTTGGCGCAATTTTTACAAAACTCGCCAGATCGGGTACTCTCAGATTACGGTTCGGCTGAACTGGCACGAGAATTACAAGTTCCCAGCTACAATGGTTTAACTGAGTTGCGTTTGCAAGAATGGATTCAGGAGCGTCAAGGGAACTTTAAAAGTACGATGGCTGGGGTCGTAGCAGAACCTGAACTCGTGGAAAGTAGCAGTGCCCGACGTGGTACTATAGGTGTAGTAGCTTTAGATACCTATGGTAATCTGTCTGCAGGCACTTCTACAGGCGGCAAAGGCTTTGAGCGCATTGGTCGTGTAAGTGATTCTGCGATGCCTGCTGGTAATTATGCTACAAAATATGCCGCCGTAAGTTGTACTGGTATTGGCGAAGATATTATTGATGAGTGCTTGGCTGCGAAGATTGTAGTACGTGTGACAGATGGTTTATCCCTTCAGGATGCTGTCCAGCGATCATTTGTAGAAGCCCACGCCAACAAGCGAGATTTTGGCGCGATCGCCTTGGATGCAAATGGTGCAATCGCATGGGGTAAAACCAGCGAAGTCTTACTTGCAGCCTACCACAACGGCGTCACGATTGGCGATACATTGGAATGGACTGACAACGAATTGATGGGCTATTGCTGAATCAATTGCAGCGCTTGAGCTAAAATTTCCGTCTCGTCCACCATTGCGGCTAATTCTTCCGTTTCATAACGCCCCTCAAAAGCTTCTAGCGCCGCTCTTTTGAGGGCTACTTGATATGCTTGTTGCAGAATTTCCATTAGTTCTGCTGGCGTCAAGTAGAAACCACCAGATTTGCGGCGCTTGTTAATTTTGTTGATTTCCCGGACTGCATTTTCTATGGAAATCTCCCAAGAGCGAGTCAAACGGTTTTCGGCTTTTTGTTTAATTAAGTGGATGAGCAGAATGACGCCATAGCTATCAATTTTATTGATTTTGTCACTCAGGCTCATTTCTTCTAACTCATCGACTAGCAGCAATGCTTCGGGAATTTTGCCTTGTTCTAGAAGTTGTCTAAGTTCTAGCAGTTCTTCCATGTGGAAATTTGGGCTTTATGACTAATATCAGGTTCGTCTAATTAGTTACGATAAAAACTTGGGAGACTTCTTTGCGCCTTTGCGCCTTTGCGTGAGCTTTTATAATAACTGTTTACGCGAACATGATATAATTTAGCCGGCTTGATTGCAATACACTCAGAACCCCACCTCCAAAACCCTCCCCGCAAGCGAGGAGGGGGATATGATGCAATAAGCTTGATGTTACGGGTAATACAGCTTTGACTCTTTGGGGTTTGGGAATTAACTCTGCTTGCGCCAACCAGGTTTGACTACCTGACGCGCACGCGCAATTACCAGAGAATCATCTGGGACATCTTCTGTCACCGTGGAACCTGCAGCCACGTAGACATCATCACCTAGGGTAACTGGTGCAACTAACACGCTATTAGAACCAGTTTTAGTGCGATCGCCTATTTTTGTCCGATGTTTTTTCACACCGTCATAGTTAGCAGTAATTGTACCTGCACCGATATTCACCTGTGTGCCGGCTGTGGTATCGCCTAAATATGACAAATGTGCAACGTTAGTACGATCACCTAATTGTGTATTTTTTAATTCGACAAAATTACCGATGCGGCAACCCGCACCTACTTGGGCATGACCACGTAAATGGGCATAGGGACCAATCTGGCTTCCCGCTTGTACTGTACTATCTGTCACAACTGAATATTGAACCCTGACGTTTTCGCCCAATTGGCTATTTTCAATTAAACTCCCAGGACCGATGCGGCTCCCTGTCTGAATTACGGTATTGCCGCGTAGGTGGGTTTGGGGTTCAATAATTACATCTGGCTGTAATTCTACGGTGTCATCAATGGTAATACTGCCAGGGTCGATGAGGGTGACACCAGCAAGCATCCATTTTCTCTTGACGCGCTGTTGCAAAATCTCGTATGCTGTTGCCAGTTGTAGGCGATCGTTAATGCCGAGAATTTCCTGGTAGTCTTCCACATCCACTGCCATCACTTTTCCTACTTGGGTGACGGCATCGGTGAGGTAGTATTCTTTTTGGGCATTATTGGCTTGTAGGTGGGGCAGCACTTCTGCTAAATTCGGCCAACGGAAGCAATAGATTCCGGCGTTAATCCGGTTATTTTGTCTTTGAACAGCAGTACAATCTTTGTGTTCCACCATTTGTTGGACAATATTTTCACCATTACAAAAAACCCGCCCGTAACCTTGAGGTTCGGGCAAGTGGGCTGTGAGGATAGTAGCGTCATTTTGATTTTGTTGGTGAGTTTCCCACAGATGTTTGAGAGTTTCGGTGCGTAACAAAGGCACATCGCCGTTTAATATCAGCAAATCTCCGGTATAACCTTGAAGGTGGGGAAGTAATTGCTGGATCGCATGACCTGTTCCTAGTTGCACAGTCTGTTCCACAAACTCCAAACTGGGCATTGATTGTAAGGCTGTTTTCACGAACTGTGCTTGATACCCCACAATCACTAACCGCCGTGAAGGCGAAAGCGGTTCTACGCTGTCGATAACTCTTTCGACTACCGATCGCCCACCCAAAGAATGTAACACTTTGGGTAGCTGTGATTTCATCCGTGTGCCCCGTCCCGCCGCTAGAATTGCTACAACTACCATAATTAGCTATCAGTAAATTGCGCTGTTGCGCTTGGTCTTATGAGATTTAGGCTCAAATAATACCAGCTAATCATTGTAGACCGAAATGTTAATTGCTTACAAAAATTCCAGCAAAAAGTCCACAAGAATGTGTTTGTTAGCACGGCGTGATTCCATCTTGGTGACGGCGAATAAACGCTGCAAACTGCTGCATGAGTTTGGGATTACGCCAACCCGAATCCGTTTCTTCCACCATCACCGCAAGTGCTTCTGCGGGGCTAAAAGCCCTTTTGTACGGTCGTTCGCTGGTTAAAGCATCATAAATATCAATGATTTGAAATACCTGTGCTAGATAGGGAATATCATTCTCTTTGAGTCCATCGGGGTAGCCTGAACCATCCCAGCGCTCATGATGATGGCGAATAATGGGAATTACACCCTGCATACTACGTAGTGGCTGGCAGATTTTTTCGCCAATCGAAACGTGCTGTCTCATGATCTCCCATTCTTCGGGGGTGAGTTTGCCTTTTTTCAGTAGGACTGCATCGGGAATGCCTACTTTGCCAATATCGTGGAGATAACCACCCCACATCAAGTCGCGGATTTGGTTGCGTGAGAGATTCAGGTATTCACCAAAGGCTTGTCCTAATTTTACCAGTCGTTCGCAATGGTCTCCAGTATTGGGGTCGCGACTTTCTATCGCCCTAGCCACAGAAAACAGCACTTTTTCTGCATGGTCTAGATCTTCGTTTAAACGCTTCTGGCGCACTAAGGACTTAACACGCGCCGCTAGTTCCACACGGTCAAAGGGTTTGGTGAGAAAATCATCCGCCCCTACTTCTATCCCTCGGATACGCGATCGCCTATCATTTAAGGCTGTAATAAAAATTACGGGTATTAGCCTAGTTTGTTCATTTTGCTTCAGCAACTGACACACTTCAAACCCATCCATACCTGGCATCATTACATCCAGTAAAATCAAATCTGGTTGTTTTTGTGTCACCAGTTCCACAGCAATAGAACCACTATCTGCTTCAATAACTTCGTATCCTTCCATCGCCAAGAGAGCTACAGATGTCATGCGACTTGCTGCATGGTCGTCAACCACTAAAATTTTCGCCAGATCTGAATCAGAACCATTCACTTTAGAACCTTGAGGTTGTAGCGTTCTAGAGGCCAATGAATCATAATTAGAATTCACACTGTTACGTTTCATCCAAGAAGGCAATGCTGGGGTCTGTTCAAGCATAAACTCTCCTTTAGATAAACCCAATGAATAAACTTCTACACTTTGCGATTCCACGGCATTTGAATCATTACTCTTCATTTTGCTTGAGGGGTTAGACCCACTAACAATTTTTATGCTAGAGCCTGTATCCTTGAATTTCCATTGAATCACAAAGCTACTCCATTTTTTTAGTTAAGACTGTCATTTTTGTCAATAAATTTTATTATTTGACTGGATTCTAGACCGCCTTTACTCGAAATTGTCAGCAATACATAGTCATCGCCATCCTCAATGAGATGTGATAAAACCTGTTGATTGTTGGCTTTACCCTCCCTCCAACAGTCAGTTCACAAATCGAATAGGAGTCCTATATCATTCTGAATTTCTGAGTCATGCCATCATGTTTTTTAAATGTGTGCTGAGAATCTCAGGAATCTTGGCGCAAATTTTCTTTAGCTCTGTTTACAGTATGGTCAATTCCTACAAATGTTAAATCAGGTTTTTTACTGAGATTCATTAACACGGTATCCCCTGAAAATCATCTACTTGATAAATTTATATTTTTATCTCAAACTATGGGTCAATCAAGTTTAAAGTTTTGATTCCAGTTTAGAAGTATACGTATTTTTGCTATATCTTTGTGGTTAAGCATTTAACTAGTCTTTAATATTATTTTATGTAGTTTTAAAGACTAAATATCCGTGTGTGCTGAGAAACAAAAAAACCAATTATCGGCATTGCTTAAAAGCGCTGATAAATGGGGTAAGTATTTGTCATTTGTCAATTGGAATTAGTATTCCCTATTCCCTATTCCCTATTCCAATAGCCATCGTTTTCGCCAACGGGAGGTAGGCTCAAGTTCACAAACTTGTTGTTCTTGTTGGCGCCGCATGAATATGACATCGGGAGAAGCATTCAATTCAGGATCGCGGTAGGGAATAGCAGCACGAGTTAACAAATGCTCTTTTTCTTCCTGGGAAAGCGGGTATAAATAACACAAGAGAGATTGTAACTCCCCTTCTGCGCCTCGTTGGCTATGGACAGCTACTGTACCAGGTGTTCGCCTTCCAACTGGTGGGGTAGAACCTATCTCTAACCCAGATGTCAACAGTGCTGTACGTACAGCAGCCGCGCAGGAATAAGTAGCTAGTAAACCATCATCGTGTAAACACTGTGATAAAAGTTGAATAAACTCAACAGTCCATAAGTGAGGACACTGAGGAGGTGAAAATGGATCAAGAAAAATTGCATCGGCGAGGAAACCGGACTGATGTACTAATCGAATCATCTTCCTCGCATCACCAATGTGTAGCTTTGCGTTTAGACACTCTGTTTGTACTTCATACTCAAAAGCTAGTTGGGACAAAATTTCCGTATATTGATAGTCCCAATTGTCGAATAATTGATGAGCGATCGCCGCTTTTGGCACAGACGGATTTAGTTCTAACCCAATTACTTCCACCCGACAATTGGGATTCACTGACCAAATTGTTTGCAAAGCAGCCGCTGTGTTGTATCCTAGACCATAACAAACATCCAATAGCCGCAAAACTGGTTTGTGGGCACGCGCAGCTAATTGAGTTGGAACGACAAACTTGAGAAAACTCTCCTGCTTCGCTCCATAATGGCTGTGAAATGCTTCGCCAAATTCTGGTGATGTGAAGGTGAAGGAACCGTCTGCTGTAGATTGTGGTACAAATTGCTCAAAATCCGACATTATATCAAAAAACTGATAAATAATTAATGACAACCGACAATTGACCAATGACCAATCCTCAATTTATTGTTTCGCCAACCTGGCTATTTGAACATCTTGAAGATCCGCAAGTTGTAATCATAGATTGTCGCTTTTCTCTAGCCGATCCAAAATTAGGACAGCAGCAGTACCAAGCCAGTCATATAGAGAGATCGTACTACCTAGATTTAAATCAGGATCTGTCCAGTCCTGTGAGAGAACATGGCGGAAGACATCCTTTGCCAGATCCTCATGATTTAGCCCAAAAATTAGCACAGATCGGAGTAAATTTCCAAAAAACTTTAGTTGTCGCTTACGATGATTCCCGCTTTGCGTTTGCATCTCGTTTGTGGTGGTTATTGCGCTATCTTGGACATGAACAAGTAGCGGTATTAGACGGAGGGTTTGCGGGATGGCAAAAAGCTGGTTATCCTGTCACAGATGTCACTCCTGAACCTCAAAAGGCTAGCTTTGTCCCCAAGATACAACCAGAAAGGGTAGTAGACATAGCATCTGTAAAAAATCGCAAAGATTTACCCGATGTAGTCTTAGTAGATTCAAGAGAGAGCGATCGCTACCGAGGTGAACGAGAGCCAATTGATAAAATTGCCGGTCATATTCCTGGTGCTGTTAACTATCCTTGGCTTGAAGTCACAGATTCTTCCGGCTATTTACTTCCCCAAATCGAACAACGTCACCGCTGGGAAAATATCGAAAAAGCAGAGGAAATCTTAGTTTATTGTGGTTCTGGCGTTACCGCTTGCGTGAATTTACTTTCTTTGGAACTAGCTGGTATTCACAAAGGTAAACTTTATGCTGGTAGCTGGAGCGATTGGATTAGTTATTAGTTATTAGTCATTGGTCATTGGTCATTGGTCATTGGTCATTACTCATTACTCATTACTCATTACTCATTACTCATTACTCATTACTCATTACTCATTACTCATTACTCATTACTCATTACTCATTACTCTTTGTCATTGGTTATTGGTATCCTCCTTTTATAGTCTCCCCTTCGTTGGTTGTTGCGTAATTTTAAAACTGACCTAAATCAAAATTATAATTGAGACTAAAGAACCAAGCATCAAAACCAATATCTGGAGCAGTAGAACTACCAAAGCTCAAACCAGCCTGCAAATTCATATTGCTGGAGTCGTTGATTCGGTAAGTTAAATTACCAAATAAGCGATGAAATTCGTCTCGTCGTGATTCAGACTGACCCTGTGTAAAGTTTGACAAATTAAATTGGTAGTTCAGACCAACTTGAAGTGGTTTCTGCAAATAGTAGTTTAAAGAAACCCACAGAGAATTAATTATCCGATTACGACTGTCCGGTTCAGCAATATTCAGACTCAATTCATAGAAGCTATCTAGTGTCAACTTTGAACTCAGGGGATCTCGTCGTCCCAAAGACAGACGCAGGGAAGTTTCGTTTAAGAAGCGATCGCCTGCTGCAAAATAATTACTATTTTTGGTGTAAAACAATTGTTGATTACTCCAAGCTATCTGCCCATACATTCGGGACGATAGCTGCTGATAGAGACCCAGGTTGAATCTTATTTGATTGTAATCGTATTGCGATTGACTTGTGTAATGAATAAAATTACCATCAATTGAAGCATTCAAAAAAGTTTTACGTCCTAAAGGTAAATATGCAGAGGCTAGTGTTAATCCAGAAAAAATCAAGCCATCCTCTTTTGGATTAACTTTTGCAGAGAAAATATTACTGGTATTAAAATAGCCTACACGAGCCTGCAGGTAGCCTACAGGTTTAAACTCAGTCACAGGTTTTTCCAATGGTGGTGGAGGCTGTTGTTCTAAAGGTTTTTGTGACAATGAGCGTGGTTTGACCAGCAATCCAAGTTCGAGATTCCTATGAGATTCAGGAAGTGGCTGTTTTCCCTCTTGTAGTCTCCACCTCAGCCTCTCTAGTCTTTGGGAGTAATCTATTTGAGAACCGGGTATCAGTTGCTCTATTGGAAACCGAGAAGGTGTGGGTAAAATATTGGGTTGCGTTTCTAATTGTGGTGATTCATTTCCCTCCTGGTTTCTGCTTACACTTTCAGTGACTGTGGGTGCGGTTACATCAGTTTTTGGTGTTGACGGATCTTGATTAGGTTCGGGATTAGATGATGTTATGGTTATGGGATTTGGGGATATCTGTGGGTATGGCTGATGACCTACTTCTGTCGTTGCTAAATATTTAATTTTTGATGTTGAATTATCTTTAATATCTGATGTTTGTGAATTTGCAGCCGATGCTCTATCTACTGTGATGCTAAACAAGTTTGCACCGTTAGGAGCTAATAAAACTGCAAACAATAAAATTTTCCAGCCCTGGGGTTGCATCTTTAAGATGGGGTTGATAGCTTTTGGCAAACTGTAGATACACGAATTTTTGCGGATATTGCACCTAGTAATGTCAAATTTCCGCTCAACTCACCCCTGAATTTGCTACTCATTTCGAGAGCAGGAAGTTTATGGCGTTAATCACAATCATGCACTATTCTCAATCACCCTAGGGCACTGACCACCCTACAAAAATTGCAATTACAGCCATTTTCAGGTAAATAGACCACAGGGTAGGGGCGCAAGGCCTTGCGCCCCTACGAACATCTATGGTTCAAATGAATGAAAATTGCTGTAAGCAACTGGTGCAAGATGTGATGTTATATTTGACACTCTCATGTCTAAAGACACTGAGATTCTACAGACAGAGTAAAACTCTCGCTACGACCGTCAAACGCCGTCTACCTAGTCACTCTAAGTCAAGCTTAGGTTTCTAGCTACTTTTATTTTTTCCAATGCTTTGGTGAATCCATCACTAAGCCAAGACGCGGTACGCTCCGCAACAAGCCTTTATTTGCTCTTTCCTGTCATACTGCGCCAGGACTTAAACCTAACCGTTGTTTCATAGGAGCCGGGATTTCTCCGATACTAGGATGCTTCAACACGTAGATGTTTTTTGTTCTTACTCACGCTCTAATTTTAACACAAATACCACTGCGACTGAAGTCGCTCGTGCCGCTGACCACGAGCGGTCTGAAGACGCGGAGTTTCCCGCATCCCGCGTATTCCTATGATCATGTTTATACTGTATTTTTATACAAAAAATTATACATATAAAATTTTAATATTGACGGAAGAAAATGTGATAAATTATTCTATATAGCCAAGATAAAATTACATAACTTAATTTCTGGATAGATGGTTTGTATCAAAAAAATTACTTAGCTTACTAGTATAAAAAATATTTTGTAAAAAAATAACATTAACTATACTTGCATATTAGGGTCTATTTTCAAGTGGTTTGCTATCAATTAAATTTGGTTGGCGAGTTTCCAAACTATGTTTAATAAATTCTTCCCACTTTTAGTAATTGGTTCATGGGGAATCATAGTATTACCTTGTGCAAATCCGGTAAGTGCGAACACGCCGCTGACGCGAGCTGAGATTCAGGACTTGCGTAACTTGGTACAACTGATACCCCGAAATACCTCGCAAAAGCGCCCAGCAAAGAAATCAGATGCCATGATTCCTGGCGATGGCTTAAATACTGGTCGCGCATCCCTTGCAGACTTACGTTTCAATGATGGCTCTTTGGCACGGGTTGGCGAACAGGCACTATTTCAATTTTTGCCCAAGACTCGAAACTTTAAATTATCAAATGGGACTGTGCTACTGCTAATTCCACCAGGAAGAGGGCAAACACGTATACAAACACCGAATGCAGCAGCGGCAATTCGTGGTTCAGCCTTATTTGTGCGCTACGACGAAAAAACAGATACCACGGTTATAGGTGCCCTGACAGATAGTGGTATTGAAGTTTCTAACAAGAAAGGTTCTCAAACTCAGGTGCTAGCAGCAGGCCAGCTGATGGTGATAGTGAAGGATAAATTTCAGGGCTTATACGATTTTGATCTGAGAACTTTTTATGAAACAAGCGATCTAGTTCAGGGACTTGATTTGACCAGGCAAAATCTTACGCCTATGCCAGATCCGGCGATCGCCAGCGTTCAAGCTGAAACCGCAGCATCTGTCGCGGGACAGATGCCAATTCGCGGTGAGGGAGTCATAGAAAACCCATCTTTTTTACAGCTAACTACTAATTCCTCAAAATCTCCCAACAACGAGATTAATCAAGAAGATTCAACCCTAGACACGATCAAAGTGGAACCCTTAGTAGACTCCGTTGTGGAATCAGGAAGAGACCTACCAAATAGTGTTCTGCAAAATAATCGACGCAACCAAAATTCAGGGAATCGACGCAACCAAAATTCCCCTACTAATTCAAGTAGGCCGACACCAGCACCGAAGCCAACGCCAACGCCAAGGCCAGCACCTACTCCAGCACCAGCGCTGACTCCCACGCCGAAGCCAACTTCCACTCCCACACCAGGGCCAACACCAGCACCCGCACCTGCACCAATACCCAGTCCGACGCCGGAGCCAACACCCGCACCAGCACCCGCACCAGCACCCGCACCAGCACCAGCGCCAACACCAGGGCAAACACCAGCACCCGCACCTGCACCAATACCCAGTCCGACGCCGGAGCCAACACCAGCACCAGCACCAGCACCAGCACCCGCACCTACACCCGCACCAATACCCACTCCCACGCCAACACCCGCACCTACACCCGCACCAATACCCACTCCCACGCCAACACCCGCACCTACACCCGCACCAATACCCACTCCCACGCCAACACCCGCACCCGCACCAGCACCCGCACCCGCACCCGCACCAATACCCACTCCCGCACCCGCACCCGCACCAATACCCACTCCCGCACCCGCACCCGCACCAGCACCCGCACCAATACCCAGTCCCACGCCAGCACCCGCACCAGCACCAGCACCAGCACCAGCACCAGCACCAGCACCAGCACCAGCACCCGAACCAATACCCACTCCCACGCCAACACCCGCACCCGCACCCGCACCCGCACCCGCACCCGCACCTGCACCTGCACCTGCACCTACACCAGCACCAATACCCAGTCCCACGCCGGAGCCAACACCCGCACCCGCACCAATACCCAGTCCCACGCCGGAGCCAACACCCGCACCCGCACCAATACCCAGTCCCACGCCGGAGCCAACACCCGCACCCGCACCCGCACCCGCACCTACACCAGCACCAATACCCAGTCCCACGCCGGAGCCAACACCCGCACCCGCACCAATACCCAGTCCCACGCCGGAGCCAACACCCGCACCCGCACCCGCACCTGCACCCGCACCCGCACCTACACCCGCACCAATACCCAGTCCCACGCCGGAGCCAACACCCGCACCCGCACCTGCACCAATACCCAGTCCCACGCCGGAGCCAACACCCGCACCTGCACCCGCACCAATACCCAGTCCCACGCCGGAGCCAACACCCGCACCCGCACCCGCACCAATACCCAGTCCCACGCCGGAGCCAACACCCGCACCCGCACCAATACCCACTCCCACGCCGACTCCTACCCCTACCCCTACCCCTAACCCTCCCAGATCGACTACTTAATAAAAAAATAAATTACCCAATAATTTGAGTCTGTAGGGTGCGTCAGTACCAGTAATTTCTTGCGATTCCAAAGTTTTCTCGCTCCTGACGCACCCTACAAATTGGAGATTTTTTGAATTGTCAGTCCCTTAGTAAAAAAGTGACAAACCTCTAACACCAGAGCATCTACTAACGCTAGATTAAATCAAGGGCACGACTTACGCAGAGTGGCTGAAAATATTTTTTTGTAGTTCAATTAAATTCTTTGCGTGATATCTCAGGCGGTACATTCTTGCGAGAGAGACATATAAATTATGACGTTTGATTACGATCTGTTTGTAATTGGTGCCGGTTCTGGGGGGTTGGCGGCTTCCAAACGAGCTGCTAGCTACGGGGCGAAAGTGGCGATCGCTGAAAATGATTTAGTTGGCGGTACTTGTGTGATTCGCGGTTGCGTGCCCAAAAAACTCATGGTCTATGGCTCTCGCTTTCCCGCACTGTTCCAAGAGGCTACAGGCTATGGCTGGAAAGTAGGTGAGACAGAGTTAGACTGGGAACATTTCATCACATCCATAGACAAGGAAGTCCGGCGACTGTCGCAACTACATATCAGTTTTTTAGAAAAAGCCGGAGTAGAACTAATACCTGGTCGTGCTACCTTAGTAGATCCCCATACCGTAGAAGTCGATGGACGCAAAATTACAGCCGATAAAATTTTAATTGCGGTTGGGGGGCGTCCCATCAAACCAGATTTACCGGGTATGGAATATGCCATTACCTCCGACGAAATTTTTCACCTCAAAGAACAGCCAAAGCACATTGCCATTATTGGTGCTGGTTATATTGGCACGGAATTTGCTTCCATATTGCGCGGTTTTGGTTGCCAGGTGACACAAATTACCAGGGGTGAAAAGATATTGAAGGGGTTTGATGAGGATGTCCGCACTGGTATTCAAGAAGGAATGATCAATCACGGTGTTCGCATCCTCCAGAATACTTTAGTCACAGCAATTGAGCAAGTGCCGGAAGGCTTGAAGTTGTCGTTAACTGGCGAACATGAAGAATCCGTAATTGCCGATGTATTTTTGGTGGCGACCGGTCGCAGTCCCAATATAGACGGACTGGGTTTGGAAAATGCTGGGGTTAATGTCGTTCCCAGTTCCGTGGAAGGGCCGGGATACAGCACCACAAATGCGATCTCTGTAAATGAATATAGTCAAACTAGTCAACCAAATATCTTTGCCGTGGGCGATGTTACTGATCGCTTAAATCTAACACCCGTAGCAATTGGTGAGGGTCGCGCCTTTGCTGATAGCGAATTTGGTAACAACCGCCGCAAATTTAGTCATGAGACTGTCCCCACAGCAGTGTTTTCTATCCCCGAAGCCGCAACAGTAGGCTGGACTGAAGCCCAAGCACGAGAAAAACTTGGTGATGCAGTGACAATTTTTCGCACCCGCTTCCGTCCGATGTACTATAGTTTAACCACTACACAAGAAAGAACCATGATGAAGTTGGTAGTTGATGCCAACACTGACAAAGTTCTCGGCGCTCACATGGTCGGAGACAATGCAGCAGAAATCATTCAAGGTGTAGCGATCGCCGTCAAAATGGGCGCGACCAAAAAAGACTTTGACGCCACCGTCGGTATCCATCCTTCATCTGCAGAAGAATTTGTCACCATGCGCTAATTTGGTTATTGGTCATTGGTTATTGGTCATTGGTAAAGGACAACTGACAACTGAGAAAAGTTTCATGCGTACCGAGTACATTTATCTTCATGGCTTTGCTTCTAGTCCTAATTCTGCTAAAGCACGCTATATACGCGATCGCTTTGCCGAAATTCACACAAAGCTGAAAATTCCTGATCTCAATGCTGGTGATTTTTCTCACCTGACAATTACTCGTCAGATCACTCAAGTCGCTGCGGAATTTCCTGATGAATCTGTGCCTTTGACGCTGATAGGCTCAAGTTTGGGCGCTTTTACCGAAAGCTTGGGTCTAGAGCCGCCGTTCTTCTAGGACGGCTTTTTGGTAAAATAGTGGCAACAGGCAGGGCATTGTCTGTCGGGCTAGGTGATGTAAGACGGGCTATGCCTGCTATTGCTGTTTGAATCCAGAATCCCTGAACTTTCAGATCAGGGAGTATGTCAAAAGTGCAACGCCTAGTCCTCTTAGCACCAGCCTTTGGATTTTTATCTCATTGGTTGCCCAAGCTAGGGGATGAAGCTGTACAGCATTGGCAACAGGAAAAATATCTCATGGTTTACCACTGTGGTGAAGAGCTAGAGCAATGATGACCTGGGCATTCTATCAGTTCTCTCAAACCCTTGAACATTTGTGTAACCGCTACGGTTCCAAATTGGTAAGAATAACTGAAGAATATACATCGAAGACCTGCACAAAATGCGGTCACGTTCATAGAAAACTTGGTAGTTCTAAGAACTTTAAATGCCCTACCTGTGGTTATGAAATACCACGAGATTTTAATGGAGCCGTGGGGATTTTCCTCAAGGCAATGTGGGATACCACCAACACTTACTCAGTTGGTGATGTTGTACTGGATGTTCACGATATCTCAAATGTCGGAGAATGTTTCGGTTAAAAGTATCAGATGATTTGGTGTCGGAGCATAAGTGATTAATTGGTAGTAATTGTTAGCTTTTCTGTTACTGTTGATTAACCCTTGACCCTTGACTCTTGACCCTTGACTCTTGACCCTTGACTCTTGACTAAAACTATGCTTCCATTCATCCGGTCAGATTTAGCCCAATTTACCGCCTATAAACCCCACCCTAGTAGCGATACTGGCAAAGCTGTGCCAGCGCAATTGGATCGACTGGATACAAATGAAAGCCCCTATGATTTGCCACCTGAATTAAAAGAGAAGCTGGCTTGGACTTATCAGCAAGTAATTGAAACAAATCGTTATCCTGATGGGGGACATGAAACACTTAAGGAAGCGATCGCGGAGTATGTCAATGAGTCAGCTTCTGTTTCGTCATCCTTTGTGACTGCTGCTAATATCTCTGTAGGCAATGGTTCAGATGAATTGATCCGCTCTTTATTAATTGCCACCTGTCTCAAAGGAGAAGGTTCAATTTTAGTTGCCAATCCCACTTTCTCGATGTACAAGATTGTCGCTGAAAGTTTGGGTATTCCGGTCGTAGCGGTGGCTAGAAGTGAAGCCAATTTTGAAATTGACTTAGAAGCAGCGCAGTCAGCTATCGAAAATACTCAAAATCCTCCAATTCGGGCTATTTTTGTCGTTAATCCTAATTCCCCTACGGCTAATCGCTTAACTACGGCAGAATTGGCATGGTTAAGAAGTCTGAGTGAGGAGATTTTGGTAGTCATTGATGAAGCGTACTTTGAATTTAGTCAAGCTACCCTAGTCAGCGAATTAGCACAGCGTCCTAACTGGGTAGTCCTACGCACTTTTTCTAAAGCTTTCCGGTTAGCGTCTCTTCGCGTTGGCTATTGCATTGCTCAACAGGAAGTGATCGCCATTTTAGAAAAAATTCGCTTACCTTACAATCTTCCCAGCTTCTCAATCGCCGCAGCATTAATTGCTTTGCAAAATCGCCAACTCTTGCTGGAGTCAATTAGCCAAACCCTAGTTGAACGAGACAAACTCATCGAGGCTTTGTCCCAACACCCAGCATTAGAAGTCGCTGAAAGTGCGGCTAATTTTATTTACCTGCGTTTTAAAGCAAATGCTTCTCACCCACAAGACACTGCTTTAAAAATTTTGCACCAGACACTCGCAAAGTCTGGAACTCTTGTACGGCTGCTTAACGGAGGATTGCGAATTACAGTAGGAACGATTGAAGAAAACTACCGCACCCTGAATCGACTACAAGCGGCTTTGGGCAATTTACAATTTTAATTGTCATCGTCACACTTTCGGGAACTAGATAAATAAATTATGCTAACTGGAGTTGTTGACAGTTAGGAATCAACGGTCAACTACGCTTAACTACAGGTTAATTTTTTGATTTGGCAATCCCTCACCCTGACATCACTATCGCTGATACTTTTAACCGAGACATTCTCCGACATTTGAGATATCGTGAACATCCAGTACAACATCACCAACTGAGTAAGTGTTGGTGGTATCCCACATTGCCTTGAGGAAAATCCCCACGGCTCCATTAAAATCTCGTGGTATTTCATAACCACAGGTAGGGCATTTAAAGTTCTTAGAACTACCAAGTTTTCTATGAACGTGACCGCATTTTGTGCAGGTCTTCGATGTATATTCTTCAGTTATTCTTACCAATTTGGAACCGTAGCGGTTACACAAATGTTCAAGGGTTTGAGAGAACTGATAGAATGCCCAGGTCATCATTGCTCTAGCTCCCCGAACGGCGGACTATACCAACTGTTTGTGGTAGCACACCCACTAAAAGGGCAAAGGCAACATCGGGTAGATTAGTTACCATCTCCAGTGGAAAGTACTGTTCAAATTGATCGAGAATCTTCTGAACTCGTTGCACAGCCACCGGGTTTTCTGTAATTTGTTTGATTAAACGAATCCATTGCCGCCTAATTAGGTAGGCTTTCTGCCGCTCCTCATAAGATTCGGAAGTTAATAAAGACAGGTTGCCTATAGGTATTACCCTTTGGCAATCCCAATCATAATCTCCTCCCACCGCTGCTCCAGGTCCGGCAAACTCTGCATGGTAGCGTTTAAACAGAATTAACCCATTCCGCCTGCGACTATTGACGATAAAAACCTTTCCACTATGCAAAAGTGTGAGGATATCCGAGCCATGTGATTGCTCAGTTCCATTTGGCATGACAAAATGGTCAACGAAACTGGTGTCAGGGTAATAAGTTGATACCATAGCAGTTTGATAGCGTGGGCGCTGTTCGCTATCCATGTTTTTTCAAACTTGGGAATAGTTAGGTAGTAGTATGCACTCAAAACCGGAACTTGTGTAAAATCAAATGAAATTTTTGATTTTTATTATTCTCAAAAATTTTTTGGCTAATCTAACTAAGATAGGAATAAATAGGCATTGTTCAGCAATTGAGTAATAATATTTTATGGGATTTAACTGGATTTGTCTGCGACTGGAGTCGGTTTTTTTTAAAGTTTTTATAAAGATGAACATCTTAAATACAAAGTTATTATGAGGAGTTTAATATTTGTTAAGCAGAATAATATAGAATATTTGTATATTATATTTGTTTTGTTTATTTTAGAAAATGCAACAATCGTAAATAATTGGTAAAGCTTCAACTTTTTTGTGATATTTCCGCTGGAAGGCTTGTCAGAAACCCCATCCCTAAAGGCATGGGGTTGAAAAACTCCTAGTCTGACCAATCTAAGTAATCCAATTACTACGTTTAAGGCAAGAGTTTAAAGACCTACCAAAGAGAGTGCATTCGCATAAGCGTGTCCTCAGACAAGTTCTCTGCTCTAGAAATTGAGGATTAAACAGGTCTAAAGGGGTTAAACCAGTGTCCTCATGATGAGTAAAAAATAAATTAGTAGGGAAAAAGTAGGGAAAAATCAAGCAAAGTGTGTTACCAAACGTAAATCTGTCTGAAACCCTGACCAATGAAGCCACTTCCTTTAAGCCGGCGAACCCTAGTCGAGCAGGGCTGCACAAATGAAGATCCTGACTATTAGAGGAGTCTGGACTTACCCCCATACTTTATTTGTGCCGACCTACTTACCAAAGAAATGGGTTTAAAGCCTCTGGATGATAGTTCTTCTGATTTGACTAAATATAAATAATATTAAATTTTTTCAGAGGAATTTCGTTAAAAGATGTATGATTGAGAGTAAAAAAGCAATCCTTAAACTTAAAGAGGAGCTATAGAGCTATTAATATGTTTACCTAGGTGTTAAGAAGAATATGAAAATTTGCACTTAAAAAAAAGAAAAATCAGATAATGGAATCAGCTTTAATGTGTTTGTGTAACAAGATCTGCCGTGAGGTGTTCAACAGAAAAAAATTCCAGTTAGATTCGACTTTATGCACCCGATATCCCAGCTTGAAATAAAGCTGTCGTGCCTGGTGGTTACTTTCCAAAACGTGGAGGTATAAATCTTGAAATCCCCAATCCTGAGAGACTTTTTCACAGTTCATCAGTAAGGCTGATCCTACTCCATGTCTACGGTATTTGGGACGAACAGCTAAATTAGACAGGTAAGGAAAACTCTTGCCTGAGTGTGTCCACGAATCATTGAAACGCACACCCAGTTCCACAGTGCCTACTAAGTGATTAGCACCATTTGCTGTAGTATCAACAGCAACCAAACAAACATTATGGGGTGCAGGGGATGCTAGGCGATGCCTTAAGTCTTCATAAATACCCAAACGTAGCAACGGAAAAGCCCATCCCCATATACCATTTTGGGAGTGGAAGCTTTCAGAAATAATGTGGGCAACACCACTCAAATCAGCAGGTGTAGCCGCACGGATTTGGAATTGGCGTTCGGCTAGATCGGGGGCTGGTGTGACAGGATCTTGGTGGTATGGGTGAAAAAACCAGGATGTCAAGGCTAGTTTAGTATTTATTTAATACAGGAAAAATGTTCTCAAATATCCGCAAACACCAACAAACCTGTATGAAAACTCTTAGCAGTCCAGAGCCTTCAACTTGCGCTGAGATGGCAAATTAGCTTATGGTCGTGGACTCAAGAAAATACAAAACATTATTTGAGGTGTCTTGACATACTCCCTGTCCTAAAGGAGCGGGGATTCTGGGCTGCTAACAGCAATTGCAGGCGTAGCCCGACTTACACCACCTAACCCAATAGTTGATGCCCCAACTATTTGACAGGATGGACAACGCCATTCTCTCACTGATAAGTCTAAACCTTCTAAAACGTACCCACAACTAGAACAAGTTTTGCTACTGGGATACCACCTATCAATAAATACAATCTGCTTATTCTTCTCGATCATCTATAAACCATGCATTTCGGGCTATTGCACCAGTCTTTAATTTCTCTCAACCCATAGTTATAGGTAAGGCGATAAATATGCATCCACTCTTTGAGCGATTGCTGTTGAGTGATATTCGGGTAGATTCGATAGCTGTAATTCATGGTTAACATTTGGCCATTTTAACATATTTAGTGGTAAATCTAACTCTGGTAAATCAATATAAAGCCGTCCCAGAAGGACGAGGTTTTAAACCCATTTTTCTGATAGATCCACCAGCCTGAGTTCAGGCGGTTCAGGGAATATCTTTTTTAGGGTAGAGAAGCGATCGCCACTGGTAGTTCTCAGACGATAGAGACAATCCCAGCTAACGCCAGTGCCCAATCCCCAATCCCCAATCCCTAAATACAGTCACTTGTCTTAGTGATGCTTCTGATTGATTGCTAAATTGGAAAGAGAGATTTGTCTAATAGTATACTTTTGACTTAAATCTTATTGTTGTAATATTGCTAACTTCACCATGAATGCCATAAATAAAATTTACCTACCAGTGTTAGTGCAACGGTTGCAACGGGAAAACTTAATATGCAGCTACAGATGGGTTTTTCAGCCAGCCTTAAGCGCTGTATATAGTATTGGACAGTTCTCGCCGGAGGAAAGGGTAGTTTTGGCAAGCAAGTATCAACGCTGTAACAGTCAAACTGACGATGAAAGGAATTACCCTGCACCAGAGCAAATGGCAATTGGTACAAGCCCTTGAGGCAAATTACTGTGAGTACATATTTTTACACACAGCAGTCATGTAGCCAAATAGCCTTATTGGTCGAAATGCTCTGTTCTTACCTGACTCAGAAAAATCCCTACCTGATCAGATTATTCTTTATCCAACTGCCGTTGCAGCAGAAAAGCGGTGCATGAAATCCCAAGTAAACAGTAAGCCGAAAATTTTGGTTGTCGATGATGAACCAGACAACCTTGACTTGCTTTACCGCACCTTCTATCGTGACTATAAGGTGCTCAGAGCAACTTCTGGTCCTGCTGGACTGGAGCTGCTTGCCCGAGAAGCAGAGATTTCAGTGATCATATCTGATCAGCGGATGCCGATCATGAGCGGGACAGAATTTTTGAGCCTGACAGCGACTCAATATCCAGATATTATTCGGATTATCTTAACTGGCTACACTGATGTCGAAGACCTAGTGGAAGCCATCAACGCTGGTAAGGTATTCAAATATGTTACCAAACCGTGGGAAGCAGAGGAACTCAAAGCTGTAGTCCGCCAAGCGTTGGACACCCACAATGTTCTCAGAGCCAGAACCCGCGAACTGACGCGCACCCTGCGTCAAGAATCACTGCTGAATAGTATCACCAATACGATTCGCAGCGCTTTAGACTATCGACAAATTTTACAAGCAATTGTTGATACCGTGGGTCAGATGTTGGCAGTGGATGTATGTCTGTTACGCCCCTTCCAAGATGGACAGTTGGTTGATGAAGGATTCATTTACCAGAAGACTCAAACTGGGAAAGTCCCAGAGTCAGAAAGTGGGGGAAAAAATCATTCTTTCTCTCCCTCACCCCCAAACCCCACTACCCTTCCCTTTCCTCCGGGACACTCTGTCAACGGTACACTTCGCGAACCGGAACATCTTCGAGGAACGGGGGAAACCCTAGCCCCCAATCTCCCCCTGTCCCCCTCCACCCTACTGGCGCAGACGATTTGGGAAACTCGCGAAGTACAGGTAATTCACAATGTCGTGGATGATGAGCGCATCCAGGGCGATACTCCAGAACTGAGCCAACGCCAGATAGCTTTTGATGCAGCTAGTATTCGCTCCAGCTTAGTTGTGCCCCTGATTTGCCAACAGGAACTAATGGCAGTACTGGCGCTACACCAATGTTATCAGCCCCGGGTCTGGGGGGAAGATGAGGTGAAGCTAGTCTCAATGGTCGCAGATCAGGCTGCTTTGGCTTTATCTCAGGCATATACTTATGAGCAAGTACGTGCCTTAGCCAAGCGCCAGCAGCTGGTGAATACGATTACGACTGCGATTCGCTCTAGCCTCGACCCTCAAGATATTTTTGCGGCTATTACCGCACAACTGGGACAAGCTTTACAAGTTGATGGCTGCGTTCTATCTTTATGGACAGAGGAAGATGAATTTGTCGAGTGTGTGGGCTTGTATGACAGTTCTCAAAAGCTAGCGGATGCCCTCAAGCCAGAAGCAGGGAAATTATTTAGTAATAATAATCACTCACATAATCAGCAATTACCGCGCTTTCAAGCCCCGATTAAGGACAATCCGATTCTGCAAGAAATTTTGCGGACACAGGAGCCGATAGTAATTGCGGATATGAGTCATTGTCCCATAGAAATCAAGGGGTTTGATTTGCCTTTGAAAATGCCAGCACGATCGCTGATCATTGTTCCCTTGCTGGCTGATGGCAAATGTATCGGTAGTATCATGCTGAGGGAAGGTGGTAAACCACGTAAGTGGTTAGCTTCGGAGATCGATTTGGCGAAAGCAGTAGCAGCCCAAGCGGCGATCGCTGTGCAACAATCACGCTTATACCAAAAAACTCGTGAACAAGCTGAACGCTTATTACAATTAGACAAACAAAAAACCGAATTTTTCCAAAATATCTCCCATGAGTTCCGCACACCTATTACCTTGATTCAAGGGCCTTTAGAGTCAGCGGTGGGGCTGGGTGAGGGGTTATCTTACGCTCAAAGTACAATTGCTCTACGTAACTCCCGCCGTTTGCTACGATTGGTAAATCAACTGCTCGATCTCCAACGTCTGGACGCTGGGAGGATGCAGCCAAGTTTCCGCCCCTGTGATTTAATCGAATTTATCAGTCAAATTGTCGAGTCGTTTCGCCCTTACTGTGAAAAAAAGGGATTGCATCTGCTGACGCAGTTGGGTGAATGCCCGCCAGTATACTTGGATATGGAAAAATTTGACAAGGTAGTTTATAATCTTTTGTCGAATGCTATGAAATTTACTCCTGAAGGTGGCACGATTGGGGTAAAACTCGAATATCTAGGCGATCGCTGCATATTACAAGTACAAGATACGGGAATTGGCATTGTTAAAGAACAAATTCCCCAACTATTTGAACGCTTCCGCCAAGCTGAAGGCTCAGAAAACCGTTCCTATGAAGGTAGTGGTTTGGGTTTGGCTTTGGTTAAAGAATTAGTGGAACTGCACGGTGGTAAAGTAACTGTAGATTCCGTTTACGGTGAAGGTACTACTTTTACCCTAGGTCTACTAACTGGCAATAGTCACCTACCTCATGAGCAAGTGATCGAAATGCCTTGTGAACTGAACACAAGCCGCGCTAGCGTGGAATTAGCTGATTTAGAACTAATAGAGCCAACATCAAGCAACCTCGAAAGTATTCCCACGGATTTATCACTGAGTTCTCCTATTCCAGACTCCCAGGGAAGCGGCTATTCCAATAATGGCAACAATGGTCACTCAATTTTGGTTGTCGATGATAACCCAGATTTGCGAAACTATGTATCTGATATTATCCGCAAAAACGGCTATCAAGTACACACGGCTCGTAATGGTGCCGAAGGATTCCAAATAGCTCAGGACTTTTCACCCAGCTTGATTATCACTGATTTAATGATGCCTGTGGTGACAGGACTCAAAATGATTCAATTGATCCGCAACACTGATAAATTAAAGGGAACACCAATCATTTTACTCACGGCGAAAGTTGATGAGGAGACTCGCATCGAAAGCACAGAACATGGCGCAGATGCTTATTTAGCTAAACCATTTAATGACCGGGAACTTCTTGCAGAAGTTAGGAATCTCTTAGCCTTAAAGGAAAATGAACGCAAGGTCGTGGAGCTAAATACTTATCTGACAGAATCGGTGCTAAAGCGCTTTTTACCGCCTGTATTGGTGCAAAAAGCCGCTATGGGAGATTTAACCCTCGATTTGCGACCAGAACCGCGCTTAATCACCGTTTTGTTCAGTGACATTGTTGGTTTTACCCAGCTAGCAAATACTCTCAGATCTCGACGAGTGGCAGAGTTGCTGAATGAGTATTTAGAAGTTATGACTAAAACTGTATTTGATAATGGCGGCACTGTGGATAAATTTATGGGAGATGCTATCTTAGCTTTATATGGAGCGCCAGAAGAACTAACCCCAAATGAACAGGTACGTCGAGCCATCAATACAGCCAGAGCAATGCACCGCTCATTGGAAAAGTTGAATCAACGCTGGCAAGATCAACGTATCTTAGATGCTAGCGGACATGGAGGTGTCAAATTTCGTTGTGGTATTCACCAAGGTACAGCAGTTGTGGGAATGTTTGGTAGCGCCGAACGTGCTGATTATACTGCGATCGGTCCTAGTGTGAATATTGCGGCGAGGTTGCAATCTGCTGCTATTCCCGGTACTATCCTAGTCTCTGCTGCTGTGGCAGATTATTTGCAGGACGAAGAAATTACTAAAGGTAGCCCTCTAGAACTTAAAGGAATAGACGAAACAGTTCTAACTTTTGCTGTGAAACCAGAGCTAATGGCGAAGCGCTCAAATTAAGTAGGTGGGCGCAAATAGCAAATAAATCTTACAGGCTTTGGTCGTCATTGGTTATTGGTTATTGGTAACGATTTCAGGTATATTTACATTTCGTATGACATCATCGCTTGCAGACAAAACTTCAATTCCCGCTAAGGTCTGTCGGCGACATACAGACCCACCTAGTTTGTGGTTAGTTGTAGTCATAGGTTCAGTTTCCTTACACTTACTGGCTTTCTGGCTGATAAATTCATATAAATTGAGCTTATTGTGGCGCCAGGAAAGCCAAGCCAATATTCCAATTGAAGTTATCGAGGTTTCTCAAAAGAAAAAATCGCCTGCAAAACCAATAGCTAAGGTAAAATCAGTTCCGGATCAACCAAAACCAGTCACGCCAAAGCCACTAGCCATAACTCAAAAGTTACAAACAGCTAATTTATCAACGCAAGTTGTTCCCAGGGATAAGTTAACAGCAAAACCTGTAGGTATTACTCCAGATGAGAATAAAATCTCTATCGCTAAGAATATAAAAGCGATCGCTCAACAGCGTCAACGTCAATTAGCCGAACAGCGTCAACGTCAATTAGCTGAACAGCGTCAACGTCAATTAGCTGAACAACAGCAACGTCAATTAGCTGAACAACGTCAACGTCAACTAGCTGAACAGCGTCAACATCAATTAGCTGAACAACAGCAACGTCAATTAGCTGAACAACAGCAACGTCAACTAGCTGAACAACAGCAACCTGACAACACAGTTAATACTAATAAATCAGAGCCATTTTCACGACACCCTAACGCAACAGGTGGAAGCCTCATGGCGACTATTGTTGGAGAACCGGAACAGGGACAAAGGGATAGACACACTAACCAAGCTAAAATCAAACCCAGCAACCAGCCATTTACCAAGGGTCTGGAGTATACAAAATTTATTGAACAGAAGCCTGGAGAGCCTGTAGAATTAAAGGTTATATTAACGATTTCTGAGAAAGGCAAACTTGAGAAGGTGGCGATCGCCGATCCAGTCATGTCGCCAGAACAAAAAAGCCAATATGAAGACTTCCTCACCAATCAAGTCTTTAATGGCTGGGAATTTGAACCCGCATACGATATCGATCCTCAAGATCCTAAGCCTAGCAACCTCACCGTACGTATCAAAATACAGCCGCAACCTTAATTATTGGATGCTTGACTTTCAGATAGCACTGTGTTATACTGTGAAAGTTGGAAATTTGCGGGCGTAGTTTAGTGGTAAAACTATAGCCTTCCAAGCTATTAATGCGGGTTCGATTCCCGCCGCCCGCTTAGAAATAAAACCAATTTGAAAAAAGAATGGGACAGATAGGGTAGGGGCGCAAGGCCTTGCGCCCCTACAGATTATCGATGTGTTGCAAAGATTTTTTGAATTGGGATAAAACCGTAGCATTTTGTATCCTCTCTAGGAGAATCGCTCAGAGACGGTGATAACTGGCAAATATACTGTCCATTGTCTTGAGGTAGTATGGCGATGGTAATGGTTCCAGTAATGTTGGGATTCACATTAATCATATTAAACGTAACGCAAGTTGCTTTTCTTGATTGTTATTACAGCCATTTTCAGGTAAATAGACCACAGGGTAGGGGCGCAAGGCCTTGCGCCCCTACGAAGATCTGTGGTTCAAATGAATGAAAATTGCTGTAAGTTGCCAACCGTGAATAATGATATTACAAATATAGCCAAGTCGGGGTTTGAAAAAAGAGACAAAAGAATCATTGGTAGATGCTGTTAACAAACTAAATTTTAGATTTTTTAGATTTTTTAGATTTTAATGATCAACAGCTAAAAACAAAAACTTCCTCACTGGAAAATAATAAATTTTATTTTCCAGAATGGTTGAATAAAGATTCTTTACTTGCTAAACTGAAAAATCTCTGAGAAATTTTGAGATTACCAGATACTTCACAACCATCATCACAGCAAAATATGTCACCAGTACAACCTATTGAACCATCATTTCCAGAACCTATTAGTGGTAATTGGTATTTACTCAGCGTTCGTTCTAAAAAAAGAGACTCGTTTCTGAAATATCTAAATCTTGCCATTAATCAAAATAATTTACAACAAATAATTTTAGAGGTAAAAATTCCGCAGGATGCAGTTTACGAAGATATTGTTTTGCTGAATTTAAGCAACTTTAACACGGCAAATTCTCAACTGCAAAAAATTGAGCATTTTCAAGGTCTTCAAAGAAAACCATTACCCTTGGAACAAGTTAGCCGAATGATAGGAAAACAATAATGTGCTTTGACAAAATCATCTTATTGTTAAGGAATCATCGGCATCCTGTAAATCCGGCAGTACCGATTACTTTGACCAAATACCAAATTATTACACTTATTAGCTCCAACTTGTAACCCCCTAAAATCTGTGGTTCAATCAACTGAAAACTGCTGTAATATCAAATGCGGTTGTATCGGAACTATTCCTCTTTCTAACTCTGCACCCTCAGCGCCTCTGCGGTTTTTTAAACATTCAGATGCTACCGGATTTGATATAACGCCTTTGCGTGAGGTTTACTCTGCGTTCACAAATTCCAAATACCCATTGGTGAGTTCTTTCACGGACAAATCGTAAAATTGCTTACCATGTTCTGGGGTAGCTAAAGCAGGATTGGAACCCATCCGTCCATCTGGGTAACGCCGGCGAAAATCAGCCGCACTATAAATACTGTGTCCAGTTCCAACTTCTGGTGAGAGGGGTGCTTGCTTGATCGCCTCTGGATAAACATACTGGGTGACTGCTACTTCACTAGGGGTTGCATGGGAACCTTCTTGATCACCATATAATTCCTTAGCTAGTTTGTATACTGAACTGCACATAAACCAGTTAGCTACTTGACATTGTACCTGTTGTGCGTTAGCAATTTGCAAATCTTCTAAGTGGGCGTAAGTCTCGGAGAAAGCGGCTTTGAGGGTGGCGATATTGCCGCCATGTCCATTGATAAAATAAAATTTGGTAAAACCTACTTTGGCTAAAGAAGTTACATAGTCTCGCACCACCTGAATTAAAGTGCTGGGACGCAGACTAATAGAACCGGGAAAGGCGGTATGATGGAGTGCCATACCCACATTGATTGTCGGACCAACAATCGCCTGGGTAGCTTCACCCACACCACGGGCGATCGCTTCTGCACAAATTGCATCAGTGCCAATTAATCCCGTTGGACCATGTTGCTCAGTAGACCCAATGGGAAATATAATCCCCTTAGACTGGTGTAGATAAGCTTCGACTTCCTGCCAGGTACTCAAATGTAGTAACATTTTTGATTAATGCCCTTATCAAAATAGTTGTGGGAAGAAACATTTTTATGCTAACCAGCATTACCCAAGGTGAATAACTTTTGACGCTTGATTAATCAAAGGAATAATGTTTTTTTACGTCGCTTGTAATTTCCCATGTGCAAGACATCCCAGCCGGAAAAGTTACTAAATCTCCTTTACCCATTTGTACTGGCTGTCCACCATCAGGCGTCACAATTACATCACCTGTCAAAAAGTAGCAAGTTTCTTGAGTATCATAAGTCCAAGGAAATTTTGATACTTCCTTCTGCCAAATTGCCCATTTGGAAATACCTAAGTGATTGAGGTGTTCTTGACTTGGTTGATGCTCAATTTTAATTTCCATGCTGCGATTTGCGTAATTTTCTTCAACAGTAAGACTGAATATCTTCTCCACATTCATCTACTAAATAACAAAGAGCGCGAAAACGCAAGCTGACAAATTCATCGTAAAGCGGATTTAGTTTGCACATAGGCGGAATGTGGGCTATTTTTCGACCAAATACTATGATATCACGCTCAAATGGACATTGTGCGGGAATCAATTTGGCAATAAATTGGGCTAATTGACGATTTTGAATCTTGATATCATCAAGCCATTGACGTAATGGTTGCAACAAATCAAATTTACGTCGAGCAAATTGGTTGGCACTACCTGCTTGATTTTCTGCGCCTACAAGGGTAACAAAAGCAGGCAGAACAATACGCCGATTAGTTGTTTTAAGCATAATTGTAAGTAAAATTTTTCCTGGGTAGATTAACTATTTGTGGATTTGCAGTATTACTATGCAGTCTATATCTGCATTTTGTATTGTGCTTGACAATATAAGTTATACAAACACAAGAGATTAGTTTACAGGATATTGGCTGAGAAATGGTTTAACTAATTGATATTTAAACCTGCCACATGGCGAATAACTGTCCCGTTAAATACAAAATAACAAAGAAAATCTGAAAATGGTATTGCTTTAACTTATTGATTGCTGATATCTCAAATAGCGATCCCATATCTGTAACATCAAACTATAGTTATAAAACTATCTAGTATGTTGAGATGACGTTTTTTCGGACATAACAGGGTTTTCTCTTTGCACCAGGCAGATTTCACTAGGTTGATTTGATAACCAGGTTCTATCTTAGGGCACGGAGTAGTCAATGTAAAGTCCTATAGGTTACATAGGCTTACATATATATATATAAGAAATCGCCAAACCCCGTTTGATAAGTAGAAACTAATCTACCAGTATATGCTACTTATCGAACTGTCGCAAAAGCTACACTACCCCAATTCATCAGCAATTGAGGCTTGCTATGGATGTCCCCGCAAGGGATAACCGCGTAACTGTTGTTCCACCCATTCGCCTTGGGGATCAAATAGCCAGTATTCTTGTACACCTAGTTGAATATCATTTCATCCCTGTGATTGGAGTTTTTGGGAATACAGTCCACTGCTGAGGGATTTGTCGGCAGCCCAGGAGTAAAGTTACAGTGTTTATACATATGAAGTTTCTGTCAAGCTATAAAAAAAATACAATGTTAATGCCGAATGACAGACAAGATTGGGGCATCCTAAATTTCAGAAGTCAAGTTTTTTAGTTTATCATCATGTTTAGTTCCATATTGATTGCCCAATCCTCAGGGTCAAAGACAAAAAAGGAATATCACGAAGTATCTACTAGCACTCAGCAAATACCACCATTGTTGGTCATCACCTCTGGGGGGCTGACTTTTGCGGTGATTGCTTTGATTGTTTATAGCAAAATTTTGATTAATAAACTGGAGAAAAAAAATAAATTTGAACAATTCCGGGCGCGGGAACTAGAAAAAAAGTTTAAGCTAGCGCTGGAAACAATTCGCAAAATGGAAACTAATCCCGACTTGGTGAATTCACGGGACTTTAACCTGGATTATCTGCGAATGCGGATGTCAGAGGAGGTGTTTCATTTTGCGGTCATTAATCAAATTAAAATCCAGGTTAAAGAAAAAGTTTCTCAAGCTCTGCGTCCTAGTCAAGCCCAACAAGGTACAGTAGGAATTGCCAGTAACGCCGCACGACAGGTGGATGAGATTTTTGATGTCGAGTATGAAACTGGGACTCCACCAAACTCTGCTAAACGAGTGCTGTTTCGCATTCAAATTAGGTTAATGAAGTTACCAACACAAGCAACTTCTGCTACTATTAGCCAAATTATTGATTGTATTGAAACTTACCTTAGCCCAATGGAAGACGAAGATACTTGGCAACCAACTATTCAAGGTCGGATTGCCTCAATGCATTGGGATCAAAAGGCGAAGCCTACGCCTTTACTAGTACTGGAACAATCGAATGAAGGCGTAAATGTGACTTTTCGCACTAGTCGCCAAGCTAATAACTCAAAACAGCAGCGACAATCTGAAATCAAAAATTCAGGCTTTGCTAAATAATGATCATCACTTGAGGGTGCATAATTTTATGTCAAAATTTTATCATCAAGAATCGTGATTGATAACTACACTTTGGGAATCACGTGCTAAAAGACCATCTTCCATTTCGACAATGCGATCAGCAATGTCCAAAATGCGGTTGTCATGAGTCACTAACAAGATCGAAGTTCCTTGCTCTTTGGCCAGTCCCTGCATGATTTGCACAACATCCCGTCCTGATTGTTTGTCTAATGCAGCCGTTGGTTCGTCTGCTAGCACCAGTGGTGGACGATTAACCAAGGCGCGAGCTATTGCAATTCTTTGTTTTTGCCCACCAGAAAGATTGTCTGGGTAGTAATTAATTCGTTCGTCTAACCCAACTGCTTTTAGCATAGCTTCTGACTTAGCAATTGCTTCGCTTTGGGCAATATTGTCATTCAATTCCACCGCCATTTGCACATTTTGCCTAGCACTTAAAAACCCCAGCAAATTGTGAGCTTGAAAAATATAACCAATTTTGCGCCTGACTTGTACTAATTGGTTCTGACTAGCACCCAATAGTTCTGTACCTAAAAATTTCAGACTTCCCTCTTGAGCCGACCGTAAACCACCAATCAAGCTGAGTAATGTGGTTTTACCTGACCCCGATGGACCAGTCATAATTACAATTTCTCCTGGATAAATTTCTAGGTTAATGTCAAATAAAATCTGTTTTTTCAGTGTACCTTTACCATAGTAATGATTGAGATTTTTAATGGCAATTACAGGTTCCGTTTTCTTCATACAATGATTATCGATAAATTGGCAGTTACCAGACAGAACTGGAGTTTCCATAAGAAATTATAATTCCTCACTTATAAATTATAAAATATTAATTTTGCCAAAACCCCAGATTTCAGCTTTAATTTATAATTTGTGATTCATATTTATTTACTAAAAGTTAGGAGTGCTGTTAATGTAGCCAATTTTTCTGAGTAATAAGGTGGGCATTGCCCACCCTACAAAAATACTTACCAATGACCAATGACAACTAATTAAAAAATATCTGCTGGGTCGGCAGAGCGCAATTTACGGACAGCAATAGCTCCAGAAATAAAGCACATAATAATAGTCAAAATTATTACAGAAATAGCACGTTCAAGACTCATGATAACTGGCAGAAGTGTGGCATCTCTAGCAAGTTTATACAAAAACATAGCAAAAGTAAATCCAGGAAGATATCCGACAATTGCTAATATCAAAGCTTCTTGTAAAATCACGGTTAATAAATAATTTTGTGTATATCCTATTGCTTTCAGGGTTGCATACTCAGCCAAGTGATCAGCAACTTCAGTATAAAGTATTTGATAAACAATCACAGTTCCCACAATAAAACCCATAATTGTCCCTAGAGTAAAAATAAACCCAATCGCGGTACTAGTTGCCCAGTAATTACGCTCGAAATCAATAAATTCCTGCTTGGTTAACACATTTATTTCGTCTTGAGGTAAATATTTTTTCAACTCTTTGACAACAGTATTAGCATCTGCTCCGGGCTTTAATCTAATTAAACCAATATCAACTAATCCTCGTTGACGATTATTGAATATTCGGAAAAAATTGACATCACTAGTAATTAAATTTCCATCGGCTCCAAAGGATGCACCTAAAGTAAATAAACCTCCGACCTTAATTCGCCTCCTTCTTACTTCTGCCATCACAGTTTTACCTTGCTCAAAATTGGCAGCAATGGGACCATATTCTACACGAGAAGAACGGTCATATAAAGCCACATCAGGCAGTTTTAGTTTATCTAAATTTTGTTCAACTCCAGATAAATTGAATAAATTAACCTCTGGATTGAAGCCAAAAATTAGGATACTACGAGGGCGTCCTGTTTCAGGATTTTTCCAACTTGTATAGTCTAAATATATAGGATGTACTGATTGTACTGCTGGTAAATCTAAAGCTTTATATAACCGCCGTTGAGAAAAGCTTTTCATTGACAGTACAGCATTAGATTGCTGGTTAATTAAAACAATATCACCCTGCAAACTAGTATGTAGGCGAACATTGCTATAATATAGAGCATCTCGGAAACCGAGTTGCATAAACATCAGAACATCAGCAAAACCGATGCCTGCTAGAGCCACCGCTAAACGTGTTTTTTCTCGTGTTAGTTGTAGCCATGATAGAGGTATTTTACCTTTCATTTTAAGTAAGTGGGCACAATGAAACTACTGGTCATGGTCGTCCTTTGTCATTGATTATTGCTCATTGGTAAGGGTTTTTGTGTGTTTACATAAAGTACTAGTACAGCACGGCGTAAATAAAACACCCATTCCAAATCTCTCAAAAGCTGAAGTTGGATTAATTGTGAATATTGATGTAAATATTGAATTGTTAATTCCCCGTAGCGGTATTAGGTTTATTTCCATTTACCTGCTTACTTAGAATTAATTTCAATCATTACCTTAGCGTTAGTTAACCCTGCAACTAATTGGCTATCTTCTCGATAGAGAGCAACTTTTACCTCTACAACTCTCGCATCAACATCAGCGGCGGGGTCTGTATTGAGTACATCTTTTTTGCCGATTTGTCTGCCAATGTCAGTGACAGTTCCCTTTAATTCGCCGTTAAATGCGCCATTATCACTAGTGATAATAGCGTGTTGACCGAGACGCACTTTACTAATACTATCTTCAGGTACTTCAGCGATAACAATCATCTGATCGGTTTGGCCAATTTCAGCAATACCCATTTGACCGATGGCTTCTCCTGATTTGGTGTGGATCTTTAAAATCTCACCATTAATAGGTGCTTTGACATAGCTCAACCTCAACTCTGCTTCCGCTTTTCTTAGCATTGCGATCGCATTGCTGATTTGTGCTTGTGCCACTTGCACATCAGTAGGACGAACTTCCATCAGTCGGTTCAATTTGGCTTGTTCTTCCTCTATTTGGCGTTGTAAAGTAGCGATGGTTTTATCGCGATTCACCTTGGCTTCGATCAATTGCTGTTGCAAAGTTGTTAAAGTTTTTACCTGGTTGGCTCTACCCTCAGCAATTTGTTGTTTGAGAGTGGCGATCGCCTGTTTCAAGGTGGCTTGGCTTTCAACAACCTGCTGATTACTAGTTTCTGCACTTAGGCGTCTTCTATCCCGTTCCTGTTGGGAAATAGCACCTTCGTTGTATAACATCTCATAGCGTTGAGCATCGACTTGAGTATTGCGTTGCTCTGCTTGTATCCTAGACAACGTTGCTCTTAAAGTATCTTTTTGCCCTTCGAGTTCAGCTTCTAGGCGATTAATCGTTGCTTGTTGGGCGACCTTTTCTGAACTTAACTGAGCTGCGATGCGAGTGATGCTGGCTTGTTGAGCATCCCTTTCACCACCTAACTGCGCTTGTAGGCGAGCAATTACAAATGTTTGAGCTTGAATCTCTCTTGGGGAACCTGCTTTAATTTGCGCTAAATTAGCACGAGATTCCTGCAGTTTTGCTTTGGCTTGTTCTACCGCTGCTACTTGGGTTTCGTGATTGTCCAAAACCGCAACCACTTGACCTTTGCTCACTCGGTCTCCTTCCTTGATCAGGAGTTGCTGAATTCTTGAACTGCTTTGCACTCCTGCTGTTGGTGCAGATAATTTAATCACCTCTCCTCGCGGTTCCAAACGCCCCACAGCACTAATGTTGTGAGCAACTGGGTTAATTGATACAGTGGAGGCTAGCTTTTTGAGCTGCTCAATTTTAGCTGTACCTAATAAACCCGCCGCGATTACTATTGGTAAGGCTACAGCAATGCTCCACCAAACCTTAGCTTGTTCAAGTGGCTGCTCCCTTAACTTTGGCTTCTCAGTCACCCTTGACATGGTATGTTTTGCCCGTTTATCTAAATTGTGCTGATGGTAGTAAAAACAAGTGAGTTAAGTAGGTCGGCGTCCATAAAATTCACATTTGTCATTTGTCATTTGTTATTTGTCATTTGTCATTTGTCATTTGTCATTTGCAAAAGTTTTAGGTAGATATTTACTGACATAGTTATGTTTATTTCCACCGACTTACGCACAGTTATATGACTCACAAAATGTATTGAATAAACAGCCAATTCAGCCGCTTATAACAAAGATAATTTTGTGACAAATGTCTTAAACATTGCCAATCATGAAGAAACTTTTCTTAGTTTTAAAGACTTTTAGAGCCTACAGATCTTGTGCCACGGAATAGATGCTTTGGTAAATGTGGTGAGATACATCTGGTTAAGGTACTTCTGAAATAAAAAATATTCAATCGCAACTTTTGGCTGATAACTGTCAACAGTCAACAACTTCAAGTGGTTGTTTTTATTTTTTGGAGTTCCCTAATTGAAGTGATACCGTGGAGTATGATGGTGCTGTGCTATTGTTGATTGGTAAAGGTTTCAGGTAACTTTACGTAAAGTACATAGTTTTGTTTATTTGGGTCTACTTACTTCGAGTATTGTTAACATCATATTTTCCTTAACTTGCTGGTCAATCTGCAAATAGGGTTGCTTGCTGATAGCTAATGAAGACAACGAAGCATCTTTGGATATCCATTCCAAAGACCTAACTGTTCTCCCTAAGATTTTTTCTGACTCCATCAAACTTTGGTTAAATGAATTCTACATTCATCAGTTGCAGGAAAACGTAACAGAGCCTACAGATGGGAAGATGGGGGAATTTTGTTATTGGTCATGGACCAATACAGTTCAGTGAAGGAAAATTGTCGTAGGGGCACGGCACGAATAAAATTGTCATTAGAAGAAAAGATTTTGGATGCCGTGCCCCTACACTGTATACCACTGGAGTCTAACTGAACTGTATTGAGTCATGGACCTACTCTCCGGGCACATTCGTAGGGTGCGTGAGATGGCAAAAATCTGTGGTTCATCATGAAAAGCTCAAATCTGACGCACCCTAGAAGATATGGTAAGTCCTGTGGTCTTTAACTTTGGATGACTGACTATTTCCAAAAATCCGTAACATCGTATCCAAGTTCTGCTAACATCTGCCGCAGCAGGGGTAAACTCAGACCAATGACATTGCTGTGACAACCGGCGATTTTTTCCACGAATAGACTACCAAAACCTTCGAGAGCAAAAGCACCAGCACATTTTAGGGGTTCACCTGTAGCCACATAGGCTGCAATAGCGCGATCGCTCATTTGAGCAAAATAAACTCTTGTCACCTGACATTTTACCAAAGTGCGATTTTGGGAAAGGTCAATCAAGGTATGGCCTGTGTAAAGGTCGCCAAAGTTACCTTGCATAATTTGCCAACGGGCGATCGCTTCTGAAGGGTCTGCTGGTTTACCATAAATCTCTCCATTAATCGCCAAAACCGAATCGCAACCCATGATTAAAGCCGAATCAAATTGCCCAATCACAGTTTCTGCCTTACACTTGGCAAGAGTTTGCACTAATTGACCAGGATCATTCAGTTGGATTTGCGACTCATCAAAATCACTGGGACAAACTATCGGTTCAATACCAACAGTTTGCAGCAAGCGGCGTCGCGCCGGGGAAGCGGAGGCTAGGACAAAGGCTGGTATGCCCATAATAGAGGAGATAGGGAAAGGAGGGGGATGGAGAGAAGGATTTCCTATTCAGCATATCCTATTCCCATGCCCCATGCCCTCTGCCCCATGCCCCAATCCCAATTAATACACCGAGAAAGAATTTATCGCATCGTCAATTATGGATTTAACTTTGTGCCAACGGTTTTCGGGGATCGAGGCGTTGAAGGTAAAAACCTTACCACGGCTAACGGCTACACTAGCAATGTTGTGTCGCTGTTGATTATTGGGGAGTTTAACTGCATATTCCAGGATGTAGTATATCTTACCGTTAGATTCTCGTTCAACAGCATTGACTAATTCCGCTGAACGACCAGAGCCAGGAGGAGCAAGAGCAGCTTTGCCCAGCCTATATCCTACTTCTGTTGCTGTGCCCAGTTCTGCCAAAGTTTTACCTTCGGGAACCGGACTAATCACTACAGAGACATTTTCACTAAACTCAATCAAATCGTGAAATACCACATCAGGCCCATTAGCAACTTTAACTTGCACCCAGCCGTTGGGATATGAGAACTCATACCCATCAATAGTGTCTACAAAGCTGTTGAGTCCAGCCGCAGCCGCTACACCAGAATTACTCAGGCCCAAACTCAATACCAATACCAAAATCAATACAATTCGTTTCCACATTTTTACAGATTCCTTTCGCCTGGAAGCAACACAAGGCAAGCGTCATGTCTGGTTTTCATTTTCCCATTAACAGGCACGCTTCGGGTGATGGGGTGATGGGGAAACAAATGACAACTGACTATTGAATTTGTAAAACAACTAATGTCATATCATCGGTGTTTTGCTTATCCGGTCCGATGAATTGCTCAACTTGGTCAAAAAGATAATCCACAATTTCTTGTGGACCATTGCAATATTTACAAGCAGTATTGAAGGCAGTAACGAAGTTTTCTTCATCGAAGCGATCGCCACTTGCAGCAGCGGCATCGGTTAAACCATCTGTATAGTAAATAACTGTATCCCCAGGCTCTAATTGGGCTTGGGCATCTTCATATTGACTATTGGCATCCAAACCAATGAGCATTCCTATGGTATCTAATCTGGTCACAGTTTTTGTGGCTGCGTGCCACCACAAAGGAGGATTGTGTGCGGCATTACTATAAGATAAAACTTGGGTTTGGGGATTATATTCTGAGTAAAATAGGGTAACAAAGCGGTGGGAATTTTCCAAATCCGCATACATCACTCGATTTAAGTTTTGCAGAATTCCCGATGGGGTATTACCGTGTAATACTTCTCCCCTTAGCATTCCCCGCATCATTGTCATAATCAACCCGGCGGGGACTCCTTTGCCCATGACATCCCCAATTACCAATCCCCAGGGGACAGTTTCCGAGCTACTTTTGGTATGTGGTTGAATCTGCTTGTGATTGGTGGGAATAAAATCATAGTAGTCGCCCCCGACACGATTGGCAGGTTTACAACGTGCGGCTAAGACTGCACCTGGAATGGTGGGACATTGACGTGGTAAGAGTCGTCTTTGAATTTCGGCACCAATTTCTAATTCTTGGTCTAGGCGTTCTTTTTTCCTCAGTTCTACTGCTAGTTCATCGTTTTCGATAGCTACTGCTGTTTGATCTGCAACTAACCGGACTAATTTTTGTCTGGTTTCTGTCCAGCTATATTCTGGATCGCGGCTTAAGACATATAGCCATCCCCGTTCTGTATGCTTCACCAGAATAGCAGTACCAAAGATTTGTACATCTGGCCCCAAGTAACGATGCATCTGATCGTCCAACATCCCCGTGGCGCTTGCTAATGGGGCAGTATTTGGTATAAGTGTAATTTGACTGGTAGCTGTTTCTAGGGCTTTGCGGATGTTTTTACGCTGGCGACTATCTTGCCAGTGTAGCTGCTCTAATCTGACTTGACCGTTGGGTTTGTAGAGAAACAGAGCGCTACCATCTGCGTCTGTTACTCTTGTTGCCATCAGCGGTATCAGCTCCAAAAATTGATTCAAATTATTGAAGCTTCTTAAGGCAAATCCTAAAGAACTTAGCAAATCTTGGATTTTGTTTTGTTCCCGGTGCAGCCTAGCCACGAGTTCCTTCAGTGCCACGACTGGTGTGACATCCGTCGTAGCACTACTATTACTGTCAGTGGGTTGAGAGGGCAGTTGAGACACAGGCACGGGTACTATTGCACTTTAAGATCAGCAAATTTTAGATTACGGAGAAAATCTTTGGTCTTGGGATTGCTAAACCATATTGGGACAAGATTTGTCACTTTAGCAAGAGTAAAAAGACGTAAGACGTAACTTTTACAAGTATTGCATTTGCTTATAGCATTTATTGCTAAATATTGCATTTTAACGCCATGTATTCCTCGTGAAAACTCTCTCCGTAATAATCACTAAATTTTTCAGTCCGTATAAAGCTTTTCATTTTTCCATAAATTAATTACTCATTCATATACCTTTAGATATAAAAATATCCGTTTTTCGTAAAAAAACTTACACTATCAAATTTCATCTTTAAACTGAGGGGTCTAGGGGGCTAGGGGTTTCGGGGTTTATTTGATGATTGGGGGTACAGGGTTTGGCACTCATTTTTACATCGGAAAATATGCCTATTCAGATGCTTTTATATTATGCAAAAAACTAGCAGATAGTCACACAAAAGGCATAATATCCAGACCCTGAAACCTGGAAATCGAAAGTTTAGACTCTGATGTTTTAGTTTAATTATCACATTTGACACATTTAAATGTCGCCAGAAAATATTCTTGAATTGTTGAAAAAGTATTCGCTGCTAATACACCTACTAACGCTATGTAGAATGCTCAATCTTGCCCTCGATCTCAGTGAAGGGGCAAGCTTCTCAGTCCTTACATTGCAAGTGTTTCAGTGATTTTGTAGATGCAAAGCGGCTCAAGGCAGGGTATAGTAGCTTGATTACTGCTTCCCTGGAATAGTTGTCTTTCCTGCTCTATTTAATAACTCTGTTCAGGGGCTAAAAAATACAGCATTAAAGTGAAATTCTAGCAAATATTATCCACATTTGGTGGAAAATTTATGATTTTAGGACTTAGGGTTTTTCCAGCATTTTAAGTGAAATTAATCAAGTGATAATACCAGAGCCGTAAGTCCTAAATTTATTACTTTTCCAAGAAAAATCTTAAGTGAAAGCTCTTAAACTAGCCGCTCAATAGCGCTTCGACAAACTCGTAACTGGAGAAGGGACGCAGGTCTTCGACGCCTTCACCAGCACCAATAAAGCGAATTGGTAAACCTAGCTGCTGCACAACAGCCAGTGCAACGCCTCCTTTGGCGGTGCCGTCAAGCTTGGTTAATACCACACCACTGAGTTGGGCAGCTTGAGAGAAAACTTCGGCTTGCCGTAATCCATTTTGCCCTAAAGTGGAATCTAGGACTAACAATGATTCTACTATGGCATTCGGGGCTTTTTTGTCAATAATCCGCCGGATTTTACTGAGTTCGTCCATCAAGTTTTTCTTGTTTTGCAGTCGTCCTGCGGTATCTACCAGAAGTAATTCAGTTTCCCGTGCTTGGGCGGCGGCGATCGCGTCAAACACCACTGCTGCAGGATCAGTATTCTTACCGGGATTGGAAATAACTTCCACACCGCTTCTGGTTCCCCAAACCTTGACCTGTTCGACAGCGGCGGCGCGGAAGGTATCGGCTGCACCAATCAAGCATTTATAGCCAGATTTTTGGGCTAAGTGAGCGATTTTACCGATAGTAGTGGTTTTACCAGCACCATTTACCCCGGTAATTAACCAAATATTCAAAGTTTCTTTTTCTGGGGAAAAAGTAGGTTTGAGGGATTTTTGGATGGGAGCATCCAGCATATCCCGGATAATTTGTTTGAGGTAGGCGATCGCCTGTTCTGGTGGAGTAACTTCTGTTCGCAGTTTTTCCTGGAGAGCATTAATTATATAGTCTGTTGCCTCTACACCCACATCCGCTTGCAGAAGCAATGCCTCGATTTTGGCTACCGCCGCTTGATTTAGCGGACCTTGACCGACTATTGCCTTCAGTTGATTAAGTATACTACGGCGGGTTTTGTCTAAACCTTGGCGTAGCTTTTTCAGCCAGGTAATTTCTTCTATCGAAACATCTTGGACTCGCCTACCTTGGGCTTTTAAGACTTCGGTTGACCAGACAAATCCTTCATCAAATGCCAATTCGGGAATTTCTTCTGTTGTCTGTGGTGTAACAGTAGTGGTAGCCTGTGGCTGTACTACCTCTGGTTCTGGTACTGGAATTGCACTGGCTATCAGTCTTTCCTGCTTTGCTTGTCGTTCAGCCGCAGCCCGTTCTAAAAAGGATCGGCTGGCTGGCGCTGTCGGTTGTGTCTGGTCGTCGCTTGTGGCAATAATTGATTCAGTGGCTACTGGTTCTGCCTCACTTACCGTTAGTTCTTGGCTAGAGACATCTGCCACTGAAGAATTTGCTGTGCTTTCTTCCTCCGTTACCGATATTTCCTCAGTAATTACTGGGATATTAGCTCTATCTAATTCCCCAACTTCTGTAGTTTGGGCGACTTCCGTCGGTTCTTCAATAGTTGCTTGGGTAACAGTTGCATCTATTTCGGGGGGTGGTGCGGTTTCTCCAGTTTCCGGTTCAGCTACAGGCGCTGACTCCGGAGGTATTTCTACTAAAGATTGTTGTTTTTCCTGGATATTTTTGTAAGCTGCTTTAGCAAACGCCAACAAGTCAGCCGCTGACTCTGGTGGAGTTTCAGCAGCTGGGGTTGGCTGTGCTTGGGGTTCTTGTTCAGGAGGAGTTTCTCCCTGTTTTTGCTCTGGGGGAGTCTCAGAGGAATCGTTATATTGACGACGGAACCAATTAAAAGCCATTACAGAAGCGCGATATAGTTCTTGTTTAAGAGTTTAAAATAACTCCTGACTGTTTCTAGCAGTAAAAACCGTCTGGATATCCTCACTCCTGACTTTCAACTCAAAACTTAACACTCATAAGGGTTGGTTTCGTTATGAACCAACGCTATGGAGCTTTTTTTGCTCTGTGAATCGGCGTAGCACACCATTAATAAAGCGATGTCCATCATCTCCACTGTAGCGTTTGGCTAGTTCTACTGCTTCGTTGATAGCCACACTGTCTGGTAATCCTAAAAACAGCATTTCCCCTACAGCGATTCGCAGAATATCCCGGTCGATTTGGGCGAGGCGCGTGACTTGCCAATCTACCAAAGCATAGGTAATCTGTTCATCGATAATAGTTCGTTCGTCGCTGACTGTTCTGACAATTTGGATAGCGTATTTGCTGACTGTCTTGTCTTGAGTTGCTAGCTGAATCAATTCCGGGAACTCCACCGCTGCACCCAGCTGATTAATTGCCGTTTGGGTAAAGGAAATTGCCTCTTGTAGCATTGTTCTAGCAGAATTGATGTCTGAGGCGCGAGTTTGACTACTTAAAACGCGATCGTGACTACGTTGCAGTTCACCTGCAGCATTATCCAGAGTATCTTGTACTTCCGATCGCAGGGTGCGTACGGCGGCTAGGACTAACTTGGGTAGTTGGTCCTCTGTCAATTTTTTGGGATTTAATGGTAACTGGCTCAGGCTTAACAGCGCCAATTCACGAGCTAGTTGCTGAGGTTTACGGTCTTGCATAAAAGTGAATTTGAATATATCAGGACTGAGTGAAGTACTCCGGCTTGCTTCGCTATCTCTAATCAACCAGGCGGTTGATGTCGGCTCAAGATGTTTTCGTCATCGTCCACTGTCCATCCCCACCTTACTTCGTTGAAGGTGGGGACTTCCGTGATTCCGTTAAGCTCAAAGATGGGCAGGACTTACGCGGCGAGGCTATTCGTGGAGATCAGGCATTGGGCATTGGGCATTGGTTAATTTTTCCTGCCCTATGCGCCCCCATATGCCCAACCCAAACCCTTGATTTTTCTCACGAGTGCCGACACACCTTAAAATCAACTGTCCATTGCTGGCAGTGCTTAAACCAATTAACCGTTCAACAGAACCAATTAAATAGCTCAACTTAGTTGACCCCACCAGAGGGCTACATCTCCAGAGACTTACTAGGATATTAAGCCTAGCGCGTTTTCGTGCGCCCCACGATACATTTATGGAGAAAAATATTTTGTTTTCTGGTTGGTGCTACTTTGTTAATTTCGCTAGCTATTTTTATACTCGTATTCGCCACCGAGTTGTCTTTATTGTTTCCCGACCGGTCGTGTTTCACTCATTTGAGTCGTCCTGTATCGGCGGATATTCTACAACAGACAATTTAAATCTATCACAAAAAGCCGTCCTAGAAGGACGGCGGCTCTAAACCCAGTGCTTCGGTAACTTTGCGCGATTAATTTGAAGATTTTTCCACGGCGATCGCCTGCGCCTTTCAAATCCGGGCAATTTGACTTAAGCCGGATCAGCCTGTGTGCTTTGTGAACTCAAATTTGGCGCCAGTTTTGTACTTGTGTCTAAACTCGGTGTGGGCATATGCTTCATTTCCCAAACTTTGAGCAAAATTAGATATTCATAGAATGTCTGAAGTGTACACCAAGCTAGACCAGCCCGCCCATCTAGGCAGCCACCCAAGAACAAATACATATACAAAAAGCGTAGCAGCGGTCTAGCAGGTAAACGTAAAGACAAATCTTTCAGGGCGCGGCGTTTTTCAATTTCTGATTTGCCAAAAAAGAGCGATCGCCAGCTAACATCTCCTTGATTTATTTGATGCAGTGTTTCTCTGGCTTCATCTGTAGAATAACGGTTGTGCTTTTCGATCCAACGACTCAAGCCCTTACTACAAGTGTAATGGGGATAACTTTGCTTTAAGAAGCTAGTTGCACCATGACACACTTCCCGTTCAGTATGACCATAGTCTGTAAACCAGACTTTACCGTGGCGGAAGAGGCGCATTTGATAACGGGGATACTGAGTGCTATAACGAATCCAAGTATTCATGAAGATCACACGTTCGGCGACATAATAGCCGATATAGTCTGGATGCAAAATTGTCTGTTCGCACTCTGCAAACAGTTCTGGTGTCATGCGCTCATCGGCTTCTAGAATGTATACCCATTCATGCTTGGGAGGGATAGACTCTAGCATCCAAGTACGCTGGGTTCCGTGGCTTTCAAAAGGGTGTTGAATAACGCGGATGGGATAGCGATTGGCAATTTCTATGGTGCGATCGCTACTACATGAGTCTACAACAATAATGTCATCTGATAGCATCGCCGACTCTATACAAGCGGCAATATCTAATTCTTCGTTATATGTCAGTATGTAAATGGAAAACATTCTCAACTCTTAGTAAAAATTTTTCTCTCACTTGGTCAGGGAAAAGTGAACACTCAACAGTCAACAGTGAACAGTTAATAGTTAACTGTTCACTATTGACTGATGGAAATGCTAAATTAGCGTGCGGGAGCTTTACGTCCACCACTTTGTAAAGAACCTATACCTCTTAATCCTGTCCAGCCGATGATAATGTAACCCATTGACAACAGTAAACTGCTAATCCCAATCCGCAGTCCAGATCTCCAAGCGACATCTTTAGCTTGCTTTTCAGCTTCTTCTTTGCGCTGGCGGACTTGGCTCAGTTGTTGATTGCGTACCACCTGAATATCTGTTTGCTGTTCGATAGCTTTGTCAAGTACCTTAGGATCTGTTTTAGCTTTTTGCAGCAACTCTTTCACCGATGGGGAAAGTTCAGGACTCGCAAGTGCTTGCTTGTATTTCTGCTCGTCTTTGAGGATTTCCGTAAACTGAGCTTTAGTTTGGTTCCGCAACTGTTCTAGCTGTGCTTTGCCTTGCTCAGTATTCAGTTGGGCTTGCATTTGCGATAACCGACTATTTAGTTGATTTTCTGCCTGCTCTGCTTCCTGAGTGATTTGAGTTACTGTTTGAGTTTTGGCTTGATTCACATTATTAAGATGCAGGGGAAAAATCAACAAGAATAACAACCCTAAAATACTTGATAGTATTAGTCCGGGAACTCTTAAATCTAGGGTTCTTGAGCGATCGCCATCCCCTGCATTCTCGATCCAATAGGCAGTGAACAGAAATCCCAAACCCACCATAGGCACAATTCCCCGGTCAACTAGCGCTGTTGCTAAGTTGATCTGCCATCCCCGGTCGGTCGGTTGGAAGGGTAACAACAAAATCAAAAAGTCAAGCAAAAAGGAAAGAATTAAGGTAACTCCCACCACTTTGAGTGTGAGGGGAGCATTTACAGAAGCAAACCGGTTAACCATATTTTTTCAGTCTTGTACTAAATTAGGAGTGATTGTCCTATTTAAAGTTACTTGAAGATTCTGCCAATGGCCTTAACTGTTGTATAAAAATACCATGTAGGTATACTTTGGATACATAATATCTGCCTTTTGGTTTGGAACCACACCACGGTAGCATCTGTCTTTTAGACTGTCGTCAGAAAAATCCTGGTGTTATACTATACTACCTTCGCTTAAGTAAAAGTATGTACATCCTTTCCCTTCACAAAAACATCACGGGTCGTGTAGAAGCCACTTGGCAATAGATGCGTGGAGGAAACACGCCACGGCTTGTTTTAACAACTGTGGAAAATGATATGATCAAATTGTGAGTAGGAATAACCATCTACGTGTTGAAGTGTTTTGTAAGGAGTAACCCCTGATTTACCTCGCATTCGCACGGGTTGCGATTCTGGGTAAAACTTGTAATGGGAAAACATGAAGCGTACCGAACTGGCGTTGTGATGGACTCGGAAAACAAAAAAAAGAAAAGTAAGCGCAATTGCAATACCTTTGGGTAGTTGTTTTGAGCGTCTAGGGGGATACTTGACTATCCCTTTTAAGCAAGTCTTAAAGAATCTCAGTGTCTTTAGACCTGAGAGTGTCAACTCCCCTGAAGAGTTTGTTCCCAGATGGGAAGATCCTCTGGACGGTCAACATCTGCCAAGGGAGGCAATTGGATGTGTGATAAATTAAGTTTTTGGGCTATGTCCAAAGTTTGTTGCAATACTTCAGCGGTACCCCAGTCAATGTTAGCGAATAATTCCGCGATGTAACAACGCAAACCAATCAAGTAATAACCACCATCAATCGCCGGACCAATAACCAGGTCAACGGTTTGGAGTTGCTCAAAGGCGGTTGCTAAGATTTGGGAATTCACCCCCGGACAATCAGTACCGATGATGATTACTTGTTCTGCACTCCTTTGAAACCCATCGAAAAGCGATCGCGCCATCCGCTCACCTAGATCTCCTTCACCTTGAGACTGGTAAATCAAACCCAACCCCAGCCAATCTTGCATTAATTGCAAGTTACCACCTGCAAACCGCACTTCGCAGCTTATCCCAGTTGCTTTTTGCAATTCATTAACCTGAAATATTGTATATTCGGTCATCTGTCGTTGCAGATTAGCAGCACCAACCATACCCAAAGCAGGTATTAGTCGGGTTTTTGTCTTCCCTGGTTCGGGATAACGAGTAAAAATAATCAGGTGCTGTTTTGGGCTATCTGGTAATTTCAACACGTGATACCTTGTTTGAACAAACAACAAATATCTTAATAGCAATATTTGTTGTCGGTATTGGGTTTTATATGCTCTTTTCCAGTTCGCATTGCACCTAAAACCGTAGAAACATAGACACAACGCCTAGCTTTACCAGCATTCTGACTATAAAAAGTTATCTGTCCTAGTGTTCTGAGTGCGGTTTTAGTACACTCATCTCCCACTTCATAGACAGGACAACCTTGATAGTTAAATAAAACTCGCCATACTTGTTGTGAAAGTTGTTTAGGAAAAGTTGTCTCGTTTTTACCTTTTTGATTTTTATCTTGAACAATGCGAACATTTGGTTCAACACTATCCCATATTTTATCATTGTTACTTACATAATTGGGTATAAATATTCCTTTTTCTGCCGGATGAATTACCCATTGAACGATGCCATTTTGTTCACGAATACTGACTTGCCAGGTTAATTTTTCCTTGCTAGCTTGGCTTTGGGCTTCGCGCATAGCACGGTAAATTTCGTACTGGGAACTGTTCAGGCGACGAACATCTACAAAAGCCATCCACTGGGGTAGTGCAATTAATCCTAATAAACCAATTATTAAGGTAACTACTAATATCTCTACTAGTGCAAAACCAGTATTTGAGGAATTATGAAAAATATTTTTTACAAGAAAATGCACCAAAATATTTTTTGTGGTTGTCATTTGACCCTATATTAATTAGTGTACTTTAAATAAGAAATCAAACATTTATAGCCCCCTCCTCGCTTGCACTTAGGGGGTTGGGGGTGGGGTTCTTCTACCTCACTCAACCGAGAAGCGCTATAACGAAAAAATATTTATTAATATATGGCGCTACTATTTAGATATTTTCAATAATCAGATATTATTCCTATAACCATTCTTAAGCCAATAAAAAGGACTAATTAAACTGCTAAACATTAGTTGCATTTCACAGGCAGCAACCAAGTCATTTTTAACCTTTAAATGGTATTTAACTAAATGCCAAAAAACTTTACGCACATCATTTATAAAATAAGCAAAAAAAATCATTGGTCTAGCCCAAGAGTTCCTTATACTCAACATCCGAGTAATATAACGGCTAAGTCCAATACCTTGAAAAAATGGAATTAAATACTCTTTTTGTAATCGCCAACTTGGTATTTTGTGATAAATTTCCATATCTGGGTTATACCAAATTTCCCACCCAGCTTTTTGGATATATATCAACATTTCTAAATCTTCACTAGTCAGCATATTTCCAGCAACTCTGCCAGTCAATATCAACTGATTGGGTACACTTTCTAACCAAGCTTGCCGACGGACTACAAGTCCAGCAGAGGGAGGTAATAATTTCTGAGTTGGTTTATACAGCAAAGGTAAATTACCCCGTTCTGTAATTGCCAAAAATGGAGCAAGGCGCTGGAAATTTTCTGGTGGTTCAACTTCCCATTGAGGATGAATTTGGCTAGCAAAAGCTCCTACCTGTGGATAATTTTTTCCAAAATCATAAGCTGCTGCTACCCAGTTTAATTCTGGATAGTTATCATCATCCAAAAAGCCAATAAATTTACCTTTTGCTGCTTGCACTGCCCGTTTTCTGGCATATCCTGCTCCCTGTTTTGTTTCCAAGCAGTATTTTAAAGGGTAAGGATATGGCCAATTTTCTTGATAACTTTGAACAAGTTTTGCTGTATTATCTGTGCTATTATTGTCTACAACAATAATTTCCCAAGATAAGTTTTCAGTGTTGGCTTGATTTCGCAGTCGTTCCAGTAATTCAGGTAATCGGTTTGCACCATTGAAAGTTGGAATTGCCACGCTAAAGTCAAGGTACATAGTCTTCGCACCCTACAGAAAAAATTAATCTGATGAATTAATTCTGAACCTATAGAGCCGTCTCCGAATACCGTATATTTACTAGATATTTGTAGAACAATTGCTTAACTATAGCAATCCGGTTTGATTTTTCAAGATATAGGAATCATATTTGATTTATAGCAACCGCCAAAGTGCTTAGGACATTAACTGATGATAAAACCTAGACACAATCAGACTTGTAACCCAGTCCCCAGCGATGCACTGAGCTTGCCGAAGTGTCCCCAGTCCCCAGTCCCCAGTCCCCTGCTATATGAAAGAAATCTCAGTATTGATATTAGTCCTATATCTGTGGTATCTGTAGGCTAGTCCCGCGATTTCAAACTATTTGTTTAGCCGGATAAATTTTTAGATACCCCTAAATCCACACGATATGATACCATCTGTAGGGGCACGGCAATGCCGTGCCCCCACTCGCTCCTACATGTGTCAGCGTTTTAGTGGTATTGTATAAGACTTTGAAATCGCGGGACTAGGCAATGCCCTACCTAGCTGTATTTATCAATATTTTTTTAAATTGATTGGTTAATTATTTGATTTTATAGTAATAAAGCTTTTAGTTGCACTCAGTATCTTTTCCTGTTTTTATTGAACCTAATAGAGTTTTGACAATCACGCATCGCTTGAGGTTAGTAGCTTGAGTAGGAGAGCCAGATTGAGCCACAGCAACAGCTACAATTAAACCTTTGCTAGTAATTTTATCGTTCTGGACTGATGTTAAACTACTAGTATTTGTCTTGACTACCAAATCCAAAGCACCTGTGTAGTCAAAGGTAATTGTTTGTGGCGCGGTAGAATTGAAAGCAGCGGCATAGGTTACAGAAGTGGTGCTGGTCGTAGTATTTATATTAGTGAGATTAGTTCCAATTACTATTGATCCTGATTTTATTCCTACATCTGTACCCAAATTACGCCATAATTTTGTGGGGTCAGAATCTTTAGGATAAATAGCAATTTGGGGAATATTATTGTCAGTTCTAAAGCTAATACTATAACCAAGTTTTTGCCTTTTAGCTTGTCTCTGAGCTTCTTGGATTCCTGCCAAAACAACATCATTCGCCTTATTAGCCTGTTGTCTATTGAGAAATGCAATCCAATTAGGAGTACTAATTGCTGCCAAAACTCCCAACATAACTAACACAACCAAAATCTCAACTAGGCTAAATCCAGCATTGTTTGTAGCTAAATATAATGAGTCTTTTGGTTTTGCAGTTAATATATTTACAGAGATTTTCTGTAGAATTTTCTTGAAAAATAGATTATACATTGCGGTATTTAATACTATTTAATTGCTTATTTAGTAAATAAGAATCCAATTCCTTGAACTCGGATACTTGATTGGGGAAAATATATTTTTCTGTTTTGACTAGTTTGATCGAAATCTATATTTGTGTCTTGAATACGAGCGAGAGCATTACCGCGTAAATAAACTTCTGCTACAGTATTGTTTGAGTCAACACAGACGTAAAATCCGCGTGTTTTAACATTATCTGTAGCTACAGAATCTCCACTACCAGAAAATTTTGGCACTATTTGGTAGTCAGTTGAGCAAGAGGGTGTTTGGTTGGTTGTACTTGTAGTATCTGTGGTGGTTTGATCAATATAATCTACTAGAGGCAATATGTCTTGAGAATAATTTTCACTACTTTTCTTTGTCCATTTATTCATTTTGGTCTTAAGAGTTCCTTCATCGTCGAGATTAAACAACTGAAAACCAGCATCTCTAGTGCTTTGTTTATCTGTATCAGTTTGTCCATAGCCATTACTGATTTGGAATCTACCAATTCGGGCTGCTTTAGACCATGTAGTGTCACCATCATTAATCAAATAATAAGCGACTAATGAGTAAACAAAAGTATCATCATTTTCGGTACTAGTACTCGTCTTCCCGTCTGCACCTGTTGTAGTTGTTGTCTTCACAACAAGCCCTCCAGAAATATACTGTCGCTTCCAAAACACAAGAACAGGAAAATATTTTTTCTTATCATCTGTAGATGATTTAGGTAATTGAGAGCGAATATTATCTATGCCATCAGCATCGTAGATGTATACTGACTGTTGCAAGTCTCGTGCAATGTAGTCAAGTGCTGCTTTAAGTTCTTGATCAGTAGTTGCTTTAGCTTGCTCTTTACGGTCATTGTCGAGCAGATTGATCATAAATCCCAGCATTGGTGTGATTATCAGAAAAGCTAGGGCGATACCAACCAGTAATTCGATGAGGGTAAAGCCTTTTTGTTTCGTGTGAGAGTATTTTAGCTGATTACTTAAAAGCCATTTAAAAGGTCTCATGATGCTACATTTTCTCCTGAGAGTTGCAGATATTTAGCATTTAGATTGAGATTTAGGATTAGTAGTAGTTGGTTTAAGGCGATCGCAAAAATCACTAAATGACACCCCTTTGCCTATGTCTGTGGTCATTTCTACTAATGGTGCTTTGCGATCGCCTAAACCCGCAGTGAAAGTATTTTGTTTATTCGGTGCTGTTTTCAGAACGCCGCCATCACTAGCAAAACCATCTGCTCTGTAAACACGTATACCCAACTGATAGCCACTTGTAGTAGTAGTTGTAGCTTTGTTATACCTAAACGCTTGAATCACAAAGTTTATGGTACTGGTAGTTGTACAATTATTACCATCAACAGAGAAACAGTACAAATTAGTTGCAGGTGCAGTACAGTAACCACTACCAGTACCACAGGTTAAACTTCCCGCCGTAGGAGCAGCATAGCTGGATAGAGCTGTGTCACTTGTACCTGTGAGGGGAGAAGGAGGAGCTGTAATTGTGCCAGATCTCACACCATCAATGTAGCTTTTAGCAGCATCAGTTGCTGTTTCAATGCGCTTTGCTTGCACTCGCGTGGCTACAGACAAGACAATCACAGGTGCGATCGCTGCTAGTAAAAGGCTAACAACCAGAATAGCTACTAACGACTCGATAATCGTGAAGCCTGATTGACTAGATACAGATGCTTGCTGCTGTTTGTCATTTGTCATTTGTCATTTGTCATTTGTCATTTGTTATTTGTCATTGGTCATTGGTCATTTGTCATTGGTCATTTGTCATTGGTCATTTGTCATTGATAAGGGTTTGGGAAATATTTAAGTTTCGCAATACCGACTTTTTTGCCAACATGGTAAAATTAAAAGCCTAATGGCTAATTAAGGGCAATACAGTTCAGTTAAGGAAAATTGTCGTAGGGGCACGGCACGAATAAAATTGTCATTAGAAGAAAAGATTTTGGATGCCGTGCCCCTACACTGTATACCACTGGAGTCTAACTGAACTGTATTGTAATTAAGGGCAGGTACTAGGACGTTGGTCTGACCTAATAGCGTATTTGTAGCTAATAGCAGTTGGAGTAGTGACGTTATATGCAGCAGCAGCGTTTTCATAGCCACCAGATAAGGTGCTTTCTTGGACTGCACAGAGCAAAGTTTTCACCCAATTGTCATCTCGACCAACTTCTCGATAAAACTCATTAGGCGGGTTGAGTCCTGGTGCTGTAAAACGCTGCGAGAATAAGTCAGGTAGCTGGGTCAGCAAAGCCACGTCATAACCCCAGGAACGGCTAGGAGCAGCATAAAAAGGTGAACGACCCGAATTGGCTGTGGCTGCTTGATAAGATTGCGGGTATCCAAAAATCAGACCTGTTGGTGTTGGGGAAGCAATCAGAGTTTGCCAAGGGGCTGTAGCATAGCTACTACGTTTAAATTGGATGAAAGAACCAGCAGCTTTGTGATTTATGGTGGTAGTACCCAAGTCCCAAGTTTCTAAGTAACGTACAAAGTTTTCCAAACCTCCATTAGTTTCACCAAGGTTAGAGACTGGAGGGCGTTCTGGAGTATTACCTTGAGCAAACACCAAATTGGTTTCTGTTGCAGTAGCACGTTGCATCCAGTTTAAAGACGTTGCATCTAGACCGTTGCTCAGAGTAGCTGTGTTTGCTGCTGGAGATATGGAGGTATACTGAAGTTGCAATACTGGTACTAACAAAGGTTGGTCTATCTTTCTAGTATTAGTAAGTCCAGTGCGATTTTCAATCCACAGAAAATAGTTCTGACCATAATTGGCTACGGAGGCATTATCTGTCTTAAACCACAAAGCGTTGTAGTGTAGTCTAGGTCTGTTGCTAGAACTGTATGCTGGGTATGGAACACTATTTAACGTAACATCATCAAAAGGATAATAATTTACCTGTCCTGAGTCAACTATTAAATCTGTAGTAGTCTTGGTAACATCAGTACCCTTTTTGATTCCTAAAGGTATTGGTCTGAGATTAGGAGCCGTACCAGTTAAGATTAAGTTACCGCTAGAGTCCCGCAGGAATGCTACTCGGCGAGGGAAGCTCTGTTCTGTTTTCGGCGACGCCGGTCTAGCTGTAGTACCTGCTCTGAGCTTATTAACGGTATAACTAGAATTATTTGGTATTAGTTGACTTGCTTTTAAATTAGGATCATCAACCGTACCAACCACCCAATCATCGGGCTTGCAGGCTGTAATTATTGATTTGCGACAAATTTCCATGACGTACTCTGGAAATGATCCCCGGCGTTGAATTGGGGTAACAAAGTTGTTGAAGTAAGAGCTACCTGGGCCTGTACCACTACTAGTAGAGTAGTCACTATCTATAACATTACGGCTGTCTATAACACTACGGCTGGTGACGAAGTTGTTATCCCAAAAGCCGTTTAACCTAGCAGCGACTGTGGCAATGATATTGCTTTCAGTAATTGGTACTGCTGTGTCTGTCGTATCGCCATCACTATTGATGTCAGCCTTCAGGGCTGTTTCATCTAAAGTATTGATGGCAGTATCAAGCATATCACCATCAACATTTAGGTCAAATTTAATTGCTGTTTCATCTAGTGTTATTTGTGTTGTTTCTAGACCAGAAATACCGTTAAGGTCATAGCCTTCAGGATAATTACCATAATTGTCGCTGAGGTCATAATCTCCATCTTGGCGGTAGCCCAATTTGAAATTACTAGACAAAACCGTAATCGCATCAGCAAGTACTGTGGCTGGTCGCCAAGTTTCACCAGTCGTGCAACTAGAAAACTGACCCTTGCGACAGGCGAAGTCAGAATCGAGGGTTTTACGTTTATAGAAGTCATCACCCCAGGCGTTTAATTCTGTGAACTCTTCCTTGGTGTGCTTGTTGAAATCTCCTTGGATATAAACTGGCAGATTAGATGTCAATATCAGACCCTTTTCTGCTGCTTGATAGGTAGAGTTACGACTTAAGTCACGACCATTAATCAACATGATGCCATTAGGACGGCGAGTAGGGTCTAGCCTAAAATCTGTCGCACTCACATCTGGACTGGTAGCATCGCTTTGGTCTGGAAGTGCATCATCACGGGTGGCATAAATAACCCCACTATTGGGAAATAGAAACTCGCCATTATTCTTGGCTTTTCGGCGCAATAAATCCAAATCCAAGACGGTGGCACGAATTTCTAATGGCTGACGGAATTCAATACCCAAATCATAGTTTGCAGAATTTACAGTCTTATCAATTGCCTTAATTTGTCTGGCATCAAGAAAAGCAGTTTCCATAATAGCACCATGCGGAATTGCAGCATCTGTAGGATTGCCAATAGTGCCATCTAAAATTTTTAAAGCACACATGGCAGAATCTACAGCCGATTGTTCTGAAAGCGTCAGATTTCCACTAGCTGCGATTTTAGCCAAAGCACTGCTAAGTCGTTCATTGACTAGGCGTCCATTAGGGTATTTTAGTGCTGCTTGGTAATTTAATATGTCTGTATAACCTGTTGTAGCCAGAGAGGAAGCTGAGTAGACAACACCATTATTAGATTTGCCAGTAGTATCACTAACTGTGGGTAGCCCTGTTAAAGCCCTGTTAGTAGTTCTGTCCCTAACATTTGGTAAACCTGACTGATTCATCGCTGCATCTTTATTTGTAGGGTCGTAATAGCTGCTGACACAGGCGATGGGAGTTTGATAGTTTGTGGGAGTTTTGGGATCGTAGGGGTCATCTTGGTAATGATAAACTACTGTAGTCCGCATTTGCAGATAGGGTGTTTTATCATTAGGTAAGCCTTGACTCTGACTAGTCACACCAGTTGCCATTGTATCTGGCCAGACTGTCTTTATTGTGTTATTAAAAGTCTTGGTACTAGGGTTGTAGTCATTAGGCAAGTAAATACCAGCACCTGTAATGACTCTTAAGCCCCCGACCACATCCAGAGGCCCTGTGGGTTGTTGGGCTGCTGATTTTTCCCAAAAGCCGTCCCGGTCTGTAACGCCTAAGTTGTCTAATTGGTAAGCCTGGGAGTAGCGTTTGCGAGCATTAGTATTGTTATCCCACTCTCTACCAGAAATCAGCTGTCCTTGATCTGGTGAAGCGACAAATTTATTTGCACTCGCACTCGAATCATACCAGGTTTCGGGCATATTGTTGCCAACTAAAACGCGATCGCCTAATAGAGTTTCTTTTCCATCTTTTAGTTGTACAAGTGGGTCTGTCGCCGATAGATAAAGTTTTTTTGTACTATTGGTTTTAACGCTTATCCCAGCATAACCAGTAGCAGTTGTACCATCGGATGGACTGAAGGGAAATGCCCATGCATCCACTGGTCGTAGGGAGTTTCCACTTCCTTGCAGCGGGCTGTTTGTTTTATAATCAACGCTGCCATATTTAAGTGCATCTTCACCTTTATCAAAAGGAACTTCAACATAAGGAACCCGTCGAGTCCTCTTTCTAAAGTAGATTTTTAGCTTATCATCACGTAGTTTTACCTTGTCAAGGGTTGGGTCAGCAATTAGATCGCTGTTAATGCTGTTCTGAACTTCGTCTGGAAGAGAGGTGTTATCTGGATAGCTAGTATTTGTTGCATCTATTAACCGCTGAATACGGTCAACATATGCCTTATCATTGTAAGCTGCGGTATTACCATAGACAGCTTGAGGTACAGACTTATTTGTGTCATCAATAGTAGAAGTGCTGAGGGTTAGGTTAGTGACATCATAATTTTTGTCAAATAAATCTACTTGTACACTGCTACCCTTGGAAGTTTCATTAACGCGGCTATTGATCACATTTCCAGCGACAACAATCTTGCTATTTTCCTCTGAATAATAGCAAGATTTAGGACTGCTTACTAGATAAAATCTGATATCACTACCGAATTTTCTGGTCAGAAAATTACCATTAGTAAAAATGCGTCCATTCAAATTTATCCCTGCTCCAGGGGTTATTTCTAAATCATCTTCGTAGACGACTGCATTATTGCTCAATGGAATCCGCTCTCTATCTTGCTGATACTCTAAAGCAACAAAACCTTTATTGCTTGTAAACTTCTCATACTTGGTATGGTCATTACCAAATGTCTCTTTAGTTGGTTTATCTGTGATCGGTACTGTAGTTGTGTAAACAAAAATGCTTCTCTTAAGCTTACCACCAACTTTATACCAACCTTGACTACCTACTAAGTCAGCACTAGTAGCCACATTACTCACACATCGACCACTTGTAGCACCTTCGTCCATTGGTTGCGCCCTTGCTTCTAGGGGACTTCTGGCTCTGGTACTAGTAGGAGTCCGAAAATAAATGCCATAGAGAGTGAAACTATCAAATTTGCCATCATTATCAGTATCAACAGGATATTTCCACACTGATTTGATATTTTCATCGTCAGCAATAGAGCCGTCGCCATTAACATCCTTAACCAATTTTAATTGTGTTTCATCACCAAATGTATATTCGTTAATATTGTCATTAATGACTTGGCTCAAGGATACATCTGTTGGGGTTGATCGGGGCAATCTAGGGTCTATAAATAACTTGTCTAATTTGGCTTTGGCGCGATCAAGAGCAGGTGCGGCTGTTCTAATAACCGTCTCATTTACGCGAACATTATTGGCATTTTTCGACCGATCAAAAGATCGAAATAAAATTGCAGTTGTCACCAGTACTAATACTAGAGATACTAACACTACTGTTGGTAACACAAACCCAGCGTTGACTGAACTTCGTTTTCTCCTGGTAGTAAAAAAAGTTCGTAATAGCCAAATTATTTGCTTTTTAATAGCAGATAAAAACTGCTTGCTAGCTTTATTGAATAGTTTATGTATTGCCTTGACTGGCTGGCGTTTTTTAGACATATCTGCTTTCCTGTCAAGTGTTTGATGACGGGTGTAAAAATGTTGTAAATATGGGCAATCATGCTAGTTAGGGACTTCTAAATCAAAAATATTCAATCGCAAATGTTAACAGCTAACACAAGTGATTGTTTTTATTTTTTCGATATCCCTTAACTAATTCAACAGACAGAATTTGAGTTGTTATTGATGGAAACATTCACCCGTTTTTATAAAAAATAAAAATAAATCCGGGTGCAGTACAAAAGTATGGTTTGTTCAAGTTATATCATGGCTCAATATTGCCTATTAAATCGGAAAATACTGATTTTTTCAAAGTTAGTTAATTCATGGCCTCTCACGGAAAATAACATCAAAACTTCACATGAAGTTTACCAAAATATATTTCATATGAAGGCAACTTCATGAAGATGTTATTAGTGAAGGTAAATTTATAATACCCATCTGTTAAAGGAAACATATCAGTTAGGGGCAAAATAATATGAAGGAATTTTAAAATTGAAAACCTCCCCATTTTGGGGAGGTGAGGTAGTGAATATTCTGAAGCTTTGGCAAAGGCTCAGAAATTAGGGACTGACAAAAAATAAATCATCCAATACAGGAATTACGCCCTAGGCTATTTGTGGAGATCGGGCGTTGGATATTTTTTTATAGCAACCGCCAAAGTGCTTATAGCACTTCCTATTCAGATGAGGTACAAAATTGTATCACGCGATGTAGGGGCACGGCACTGCCGTGCCCTTACCGATGTACCTCACTAGGGCGAGAAACGCTATAGGACATTAACTGATGATAAAACCTAGACACAATCAGACTTGTAACCCAGTCCCCAGCGATGCACTGAGCGGTCGTTGTGTCCCCAGCTATAATTGGAAGTCCCTTAGTAGTGATTGAGGTTAATACCAGCTTCTTTTGCCATTGCTTCTAAACCTTTAATTTCTAGGCTTTTGATTGCTTTGGTAGACAGCTTCAGTTTCACCCAACGATTTCCACCCGCCCACCAAACGCGCTTGGTTTGCAGGTTGGCTTGCTGAAGGCGTTTGGTGCGGCGGTGGGAGTGAGAAATTGAAAAGGCGTTATTTGCCTTTTTACCAGTTAGATCACAGCGACGAGACATAGCACGTATCTCCAGATGATGATTTCCATACAGCCTTTCTATTTTAGGGGCTTTGGCCTCAAGTGGGGAGATGGGGGAGCAATACTGCGTAGGTTTTGGAATTTCTTGGTTGAGGCAAGCTCTTGGAGCAGGGGGAGAAATGGAGGCTGGCGTTGAGTTTTGCCTCCCCTGCCTCCCCTGCAAATCCTACGCAGTATTGCCCCATGCCCCATGCCCTATGCCCTATGCCCCATGCCCTTGTGGGTAGAGTTTTTTATGTGTCCTGGTATACGCCGGGAATGATGGCTACTTGCTAACTTGTTCTGTCAGCTTGGTGAGTACATCATTTGAGCGTTCGACGAAGGATTTCATTCCGTCGGCGTCAAATCCTTTCTGTGACATCAGTGCTAAATCGTAGACGTGTTGGCAAATTAAGTTTACCAAGGGATTTGTCGGTGACTGACCATCAGCTTGAATAATACTACCTTGATTGAGATTCGCGAGATTTTGAATTAAGGGATGAGCTGTATTTACCAGTAGAATATGGTCTTCAGGAAATTCTGTTGTCTGCTGCTGCATCATGGCGTTCATTTCCCGCAGGCGGCGGAGAATTTCTGGTAATAGCACCATTGCTGGTGGTGTCCCTAGGGGATTCTCGGATTTTAAGGCTTCGGTGCGAATATTCAGCCTAGGTTTGTTGAGGGCTTTCTCGAATAACTCTTTGATGACCTCAGTCCGGGTTTTGTTGGTTTTGGGGTCAACTATTTCCCCGGATTTATCTTGATCCAACAGGGTATTATCTAGGTCGGAGTCTACCCGTGTAAATTTCACATCATTATATTCCCTTTCTAGGAAGTTAATGAAATGGGTGTCAATGAAGGAGTCCAAAAATAGGACTTCCAAACCTTGACTTTTGTGTAATTCTATGTATGTTGTTTGGGTGGTTTCATCGGTGGCGTAGAAAACGCGGTTTTCGTGGCGTTCTTTGTTACGCTCTAGGTATTCTTTCAGGGTTGTATAGGGAGTGCTGAGTCCTGTATTTTCAGGGCTGCTGGGTTTGGGGGTAATATCTTGCCAAAGGTCGCCTTCTTGGGATTGTACTTCAACGGCGGGTGTTTCGGCTGGGGCTTTTTCTGCTACTTTCGCTGTGGTGCGGAAGATGATGATGTCTTCGACTTGTTTTTTAAATTTCTCGTCATTGAGAACGCCAAATTTGACGAATGTACTGAGATCCTTCCAAGCATTAATATATTGTTCGCGGTTGTCGCGGTAAAGTTCCTTGAGGCGATCGCCTACTTTCTTGGCTATATAATCGCCGATTTTCCGCACGGTGCGATCGCCTTGCAAAGCACTGCGCGATACGTTGAGGGGAATATCGGTGCTATCAATTACACCCCGCATCGGTGTCAGAAATTGCGGGATAATTTCTTCGCAGTTGTCGCTCACGAAAACTTGATTACAAAATAGCTTGATTTGCCCTTTTGTCACATCGACATCGGGCTTCATTTTGGGAAAATATAGAATTCCGTTGATGATAAAGGGATAATCTGTATTTAGATGTACCCACAGTAAAGGCTCTTCCTGAAAAGGATACAGGTAGCGGTAAAATTCTAAATACTCTTCTTTGCTGAGGTTGGTGGGAGATTCCCGCCAAGGTGCCTTTTGCTGATTTAATACTTCACCTTCCAGTTTGATGGGAACTGGCATGAAGTCGCAATAGGTCTTGACAAGATTCTTAATTCGTGCTGATTCTAAATAATCTTCTTCTTCCGCCTGGAGAGTGAGGGTAATGGTGGTACCGCGAGTTGTGCGGGTTGATTCATCTAGGGTGAACGCAGGGGAACCATCACAACTCCAGTGAACGGCCTGCGCCCCCTCTTGGTATGATAGGGTATCGATTTCGACTTTTTGCGCGACCATGAAGGAGGAGTAGAAACCAAGACCGAAGTGACCGATAATCGGTTGATCTGATTTACCTTGATACTTGTGAATAAATTCTTCCGCACTAGAGAAAGCAACCTGATTGATATATTTTTTTACTTCCTCAGCGGTCATCCCGATACCATTATCGGAAATGGAAACAGTTTTGTTGTTTTTGTCGATAGCGATTTGAATTTCTGGTTCGCCAATGTCACCAGCATAATCCCCAGCACGGGATACCATTTTTAGCTTTTGGATAGCGTCTACAGCATTGGATACCAGTTCTCGCAAGAAAATTTGATGGTCAGAGTAGAGTGATTTCTTGATAATCGGGAAAATATTCTCAGTATGGATACTGATAGTTCCTTGTTCTAGCATAATGTATGATGGTATGAAAGTCTCTAATTGAGGATTTTAAGGGCAGAACTAATGCGATCGCTCTACTTGAGAGGTTTGTTTGTCCCCAATAGGCGATTCGGATTTCCCTACTCGATCAATGTAATATGATAGCAGTATTAAACTTAACTAGCTCGAAAGAGTCCTGATTCCTGATATATTTGTTCGTAGTTGGGCTAAGAGCGCTCTTGATTGTCGGTACGCCCAAGGGCGCAACTATTTTCAAGCTATCAAAACTTATGTGGTGGAGTAGTAGATTTTGAGCCATAATTGCTGTAAATACCCGAAATTTGTTAAATTACAGCAATTTTCATTCATTTGAACCACAGATCTTCGTAGGGGCGCAAGGCCTTGCGCCCCTACCCTGTGGTCTATTTACCTGAAAATGGCTGTAAATCCAGAAACAACTTTTTAGCAGTTTGACCAGCTATCGACCAATTTAAACGATTTATATATTCATTAAATGATGAAAGAGCCAATTTTTCATATTTTTGCTCATCAGTAAGATAATCTGCAATATAGTTACAGTAATCTCTGATATCGGCATCTACAGGAAAAGTTTTGCCATTTAGGTCATTTTTGATAATACTAGGAATGCCTGCTAAATCGGTGGTTACGCAAGGAACACCAAAAGCGTTGGCTTCAATTAATACATTAGGAGTTACATCTGCCTGAGTCGGTAAAATGAGAAAATGAGAATCAGCGAGCAAATCATAAAAATGTTGCTTGCCTGCAGGTGTAGACTTGTTAATGTATCCTACTGGCTTGACAAAATCTGGGAGATTTCCGCTATCTTTTGGTAAATCGCCGATAATTTTGAGTTCTATATTAAAGCCCATTTTTTTTAACTCTTTACTTACATCTAGGGCGATATTACCTCCTTTTCTTTGCCAATCAATGCCAATAAAAATCAATTTGTAAATCTCTGTACTTCTCGATTTTAGCAAAAGTTTAATATCTTCAATCGTTCTCTCTGGCTTTAATTCTAGATTTGAGCCTCTAGTAATGATTTGGATTTTATTTTGCTCTAAATTGTAAATTTCTGTGGCTTTTTTAGCCGCCCATTCCGATGCAAAAATGACTAAACTAGATTTATCTAAAGCTAATTTCTCTAGCTGATAAATGCTTTTTTTGGTTTCTTGGCAAAGATTGCTTAAATATGGATAGAAATCTATCAATGCTGCTAAAACTGTATCCACCCAAAGCACTAATGGTTTTTGACAATTCAGATATGCTATTGGTGCAGACCCTTCTGTACACAAGATGATATCTACATCTAGATTAGACAACTGTTTATCAATTTGGGCTGCATAATTTTTACTGACTATTGGGTCAGCCCATCTATAATAATCTTGGTGAAAGAAGTATCTATAAAAACTCCATTTACTTTTAGTTAACCAAGAATATTTTTTCTGGAAATTACTTACATTCTCAATAGATATACTCTGTTGTGCTAAGGTTTGAAATATGTAATAATTTGACCCATAATTTCCGACATTATGTTTTGTCCAGCCTGAAGTGTTCAGAATATCATAGGTACTTACATAAGCTAGTTTCATTCCAATTACCTCTTAATTAACCGATAAAATTCCGCGTTTTTTTGACTTAAACTATACCAATCTAATTTGTCTAGGGGTGGACTTTGCGGACGTGGTTGCTGTATCGACCAATTTAAGCCTTCCTGGAGATTTTCTTGGGTTAATTCCCCAGTATAAAGTTTCATCCAATCTTCTCCCACTTCTGAATGAAGTTCTGGCATAGAACCTAGGTGAGGGGCTAAAATAGGACAGTCGAAGGAAAGCGCTAATAAAGCACTTCCAGAATTGAGAATTTCTTTAAACGGTAAAACAACTAATTCCGCAGCTTTGAAATATAGCTGAACTTGATCATCGGGTACATATTTCAAAACCAACTTAATTTTGTCATCATTTTCCGATGCAGATAATATTTCGTTCTCCAAGTGAGGACGTTCTATTTTCCCTGCGACTACTAATAACCAATCTGGCGGAGCTAACTGTCGAAAAATCTTGATTAAATGTGGGACATTTTTGTAAATATCTATATAACCAAAAAATAGCAGTATTCGATAGTTATCAGGTAGATTTAGTTCTATTCTTGCTTGATTACGGGTAATTTGATTAGGATAAAAATCTCGATAGTGTCCAGCAGGAAGAATACAACAGGGTTTATCTTTTAAAGGCGCTAAACAATTTTCTGCGATATCTTTTCCGGCTCCACTTAAACTAATATACCCATCAATGCGTTTGATAAATTCTTTTTGAAACCAATCTGCTATCCTTACATGTAATATAAAATGGGGGTTTTCATCATGAATTGTCCAGATAATACGAGTTCCCCTAATCTTTGCCCAGTCTATCAAGATGAGCATAATTATAGCTCTCATCCATACTATTAATGGATGAGGATGTCTAACAATCGTTTCGACTACCCAATGAACATGAAAAATATCATATTTTTCTAGCAGAATCTTTTTGGGCGAAAATTCTTCTACTGTTACGTCTTGTTTTAACATATTTGTATATAAAAGCCAATTATAAGGATTTTTATATTTAGTTTTAAAGGCTGGATAGGCGATTACTTTCATATTTGATTTTTCACAAAATACGTATTATATCATGTCCGGTTATATGACCGTAATAAAATATTCTGTAGAGACGTTACATGTAACGTCTCTACATTGCGGGTATTATGGGTAAGCTCCCGGACATGATATCAGGACTTTATTATTGACTACGAACTTACCCACCCAGCAAAGTTCAATGGAAGGATTTGCGATTTTTATCTGGGAAAAGTGATTTACAAAAAAATATGACAAACGGCTTTAATCCTATTGGACTGTCACAGCATCAAATAGGACGAAAGCACAATATTATTTTATACACTTAAATCGATATTGGCGACATCTGCAACCTACTACGTACCAATAAGGCGTAGGGTGCGTTAGAAAACCAAACAACTCGGATTTAGCCAGGGGAACTCCACCCCCAACCCCCTAAGCGCAAGCGAGGAGGGGGCTATAATACAATACAGTTCAGTTAGACTCCAATGCTATACAGTGTACGGGCACGGCATCCAAAATCTTTTCTTCTAATGACAATTTTATTCGTGCCGTGCCCCTACGACCATTTTCCTTAACTGAACTGTATTGGGCTATGATATACCTCATGTGATCACAAGAAGCTATAAGTTTGACGCACCCTACAGATGGGAGATTTTTTTTAATTGGAAATCCCTTAACTGTTAATCGTTCCCTCCAACAATTTGACCGCAGTTGGAGATACAGCAACCTTCACCGCCGGTTTTTTACTAAAAGACAGACCATTTTCACTCTGATCAATGAAAATTGTGTCTCCAGATATGAAGGTATTCTCCAATAACTTGGTAGCGATGGGGTTTTCGATTTCTCGCTGAATTGCTCGTTTCAGGGGACGGGCGCCATAAACTGGATCATAGCCGGTTTCGACAAGGTAATCACAGGCGGCGGCGGATATATCGAAGGAGATTTTTTGCTCTTTGAGGAGATTTTCCACCCTTTTTAGCTGAATGCGGATGATATCGCGCATTTCTGAGCGATTGAGGGTGTGGAAGATAATGATATCATCGACGCGGTTGAGAAATTCGGGGCGGAAGTGCGATCGCAAGGCTTCGGTGACTCGTTTCTGCATCATTTCATACTTGGAGTCATCACCTGATAAATCTAAGATGTGTTCGCTACCGATGTTGCTAGTCATGACAATAACGGTGTTCCGAAAATCTACTGTTCTCCCCTGGGAATCAGTAATTCTACCGTCATCTAGCACCTGTAATAAAATATTAAACACATCTGGATGTGCCTTTTCCACTTCATCCAACAGTACCACCGAGTAGGGACGGCGGCGAATAGCTTCGGAAAGTTGACCACCTTCCTCATAGCCGACATATCCGGGAGGCGCACCCACAAGGCGAGACACGGAGTGTTTTTCCATGTACTCGGACATATCGAGGCGAACTAAAGCGTCATCGGAATCAAAGAGAAACTGCGCTAATGCACGAGCGAGTTCGGTTTTACCTACTCCTGTCGGTCCCATGAACAAAAATGAACCAATGGGACGACTGGGGTCTTTCATTCCCGCACGGGCGCGACGAATTGCGGCTGCTACTGCGGCTACGGCTTCCTGTTGTCCAATGACTCGTTGATGCAAATGGCTTTCGAGTTGGAGTAATTTTTGCCTTTCCGATTCTAACAGGCGATTTACGGGAATTCCAGTCCATTTGGCGACGATTTCAGCAATATCGGCTTCGGTGACTTGTTCCCGTAGCAGGGTTGTACCTGTGTTTTGAATTTCTAAGAGTTTCGCTTCTGTGGCTTCGCGATCGCGCTGCACTCCTTCCAGTTTACCATACTTAAGTTGGGCAGCTTTGTTGAGGTCATAGGCGCGTTCTGCTTGCTCAATTTGTACTCTCAAAGCATCTTCTTCTTTTTTCAAAGCGCTAATTGCTTCTAATACCTGCTTTTCACCTTGCCATTGTTCATTAAATACATGCTGTTTTTCGGTCAAATTGGCAATTTCTTGCTCAATTCGCTGCAAACGCTCTTTAGTTTGCGCTGTACCTTTTTCTTCTCCCGCCAATGACAGCTTTTCCATTTCTAGCTGCATCAGGCGGCGATCAATAGTTTCTAATTCTGCAGGTTTGGAGGTAATCTCCATTTTTAACTGTGCCGCAGCCTCATCCACTAAGTCAATGGCTTTATCAGGCAAGAACCGGTCAGAAATGTAACGTGCTGACAGGGTGGCTGCTGCTACCAAGGCTGAATCAGAAATTTTGACGTTGTGGTGGACTTCATAACGTTCTTTCAACCCGCGCAGGATGGAAATTGTATTTTCGACGCTGGGCTGATCTACAAATACTTGCTGAAAGCGGCGTTCTAAGGCCGCGTCTTTTTCAATGTGTTTGCGGAACTCATCCAAGGTAGTAGCGCCAATACAGCGCAGTTCTCCCCGCGCCAGCATTGGTTTGAGCAAATTCCCCGCATCCATAGCCCCTTGTTGATTGGAACCGGTTCCCACAACGGTATGCAGTTCGTCAATAAACAAGACAATTTGACCGTTAGATTCGGTGACTTCCCGCAGGACTGCTTTGAGACGGTCTTCAAATTCGCCTCGATATTTAGCCCCAGCAATCAAACTACCGATATCTAATGAAATCAATTGCCTGTTTTTGAGAGATTCGGGAACGTCGCCGTTAACCATTCGTTGTGCCAAAGCCTCAGCGATCGCAGTCTTACCCACCCCAGGCTCACCAATCAAAACCGGATTATTTTTACTCCGGCGTGACAATACCTGGATTACCCGCCGAATTTCGTCATCACGCCCAATTACGGGGTCTAGCTTACCAGATTTTGCTTGTTCTGTCAAGTCTCTGCCAAATTTTTGGAGAGCTTCATAGCGAGACTCTGGGGTTTGATCTGTCACTTTTTGGCTACCACGAACAGTTTTGATACTAGCCTCCAACTTAGGAGCGTCCGCATTAAAGCCTTTGAGTATCCGCCTTCCGATGCGTTCATCCTCAGCAAAAGCTAAGAGTATGTGTTCTACCGAGATAAAAGCATCCTTCATCTTGGTTCTAATTTCTTCAGCACGGTCAAGCATTACGTCTAAACTACGACCGAGGTAAAGTTGGTCACTTTTACCAACCTTAGGCTGACGTTGGGTGTAGGCTTCTAATTGCTGTTGTAAGCGGATGGGATCTACCTCACAACGAGCTAGAATCTTGATGGCCAGACTAGTTGGGTCTTCTAACAGAGCAATCATTAAATGTTCCACATCTAATTGCTGCTGTTGATAACCACGGACTATATCCTGAGATTTGACAATTGCTTCCCAGGCTTTATCAGTAAATTTATTCGGATCTGTAGGCTGCATCTTTAGAATTTTGGCTTTTGGGTTTTAGTTTTTGGATTTTAGTGTAAAATTGCGGATTCGGGAAGGATAAAAGATAGAGATATCTGTATGCTATAGTTCCAAATCACATAGTCAAACATAGTCAGACTTATGCAATTTAGCTTTAAGCGACTCTACTTTCAGCATGGACACGCTTAAATAGTGGAGTTATCCGCCTTGGATGTACTACCAGACACCCCCTATCCCTTAGAATAGACTGGAGACAGTCAAATCCTTCAGGATTACTTTTTCTGCCGATGTTGTACCCTGCGTTCACGTCGGCATGAATCTTCAAACCATTTTTACTGATATACCACGCTCTTTCAACACGTCTTCCATTGAAGACGTACCTCACGAAGTTGTTAGGTTTGTAAATTGGGATATTGTCCCAATCAATAAAAGAAGCCAAACTCGTGTAAGATTCTTCTCCAACCTTAACGGTAATACCGACTCGCTCCAATTTGTAAGTCAGGATCTCGATAAATTTAGCATGTGGTATTTGAGTAAAGCTTTGGTTTGTACGTTTACCTAAATTAAGACGTGTTTTCCATTGTTCATTTTTCCCTATGTCTTGCTTCCCAAAAATCTAAAATCCAAAACTTGTACTGAGCGAAGTCGAAGTATCCAAAATCTAAAATTCGGAGGGTCAACCGTCAACCTTCACTTGAATCAGTTCTACTTTATACCCATCTGGATCTTCAATAAAAGCAATGACTGTAGAACCATGTTTCATTGGACCTGGTTCTCGCGTTACTTTAGCGCCATGATTTTTGATTTGTTCACATGTGGCGTAAATATCATCGACGCCAAGAGCAATGTGACCATACCCAGTACCTAATTCGTATTTTTCTACTCCCCAGTTGTAAGTGAGTTCTATGACTGCATTCTCGCTTTCGTCACCGTACCCGACAAAAGCCAGCGTAAATTCTCCCCCTGGATAATCTTTTCGGCGCAGTAATTTCATACCCAGGACTTGACAGTAAAACTTTAAGGACTCTTCCAGGTTCCCTACTCGTAGCATTGTGTGTAATACACGCATATTGATCTTTTGTCTTTGTTAAGTTTTGTATTCAATTCTATCAATATTTTAGTGAGGAAAAATGGTACATTACACTTCGTTAACGCACCCTAGTAGTCTGTCAATTTTGTTTTGAGGGATTTTTGGTAGTGTGAGCGTCTCGCTCACGCGGGCAAGATGCCCGCACTACAGTCCATCATTTTTATCTTGACAGAGTACTAGGAATATTGGATAATTTATTTTTTGGTATTGCCTTAACCAAATCTACCACTAATGTAATCTCTAGTATCTTGCTGCTGAGGAGAGTTAAAAATTACTTCTGTCGCGTCATACTCAACTAAATAGCCGCTACGACTACCGCCTTCTGACCTCTGGACGTTAAAGAATGCCGTCATATCCGATACCCGTGTAGCTTGTTGCATGTTGTGGGTAACGATGACGATGGTATATTGCTCTTTAAGTTGTTGAATTAGTTCTTCCACCCGTAGAGTCGAGATGGGGTCAAGGGCAGAGCAAGGTTCATCCATCAGTATAACTTCTGGTTGGACGGCGATCGCCCGCGCAATACATAACCGTTGTTGTTGTCCACCAGATAAAGATAAACCACTTTCTCGCAGTTTGTCTTTAACTTCATCCCACAAAGCAGCTTGGCGCAAACTCCGTTCTACCAATTCATCCATATCACCTGTGTAGCCATTGATTTTGGCGCCAAAAGTAATATTGTCATAAATTGATTTCGGAAATGGGTTTGGTCGTTGAAACACCATCCCAATTCGACGACGCACTTCTACAGGGTCAACTTCCGGTGCATACAAGTTTCTATCGTAAAAATAAACCTCACCTTCTGCCCGAAATGATTCTATCAAATCGTTGAGACGGTTATAGCAGCGCAGTAATGTACTTTTACCACAGCCAGAAGGACCGATAAAAGCTGTAACGCGATTTTTGGGAATATTTAGCCAAACGTCCCGCACAGCTAAAAAGTTACCGTAGTAAATGTTGAGCTTTTCTGTACGTAAAACGGTTTCCGTGTCATTCGCGGTGCTAATGTTAGTAGCCATAAACACTCTACTGTAAGTTATAGGGATAGTAATGCGCCCTGGAGATACTTTTTAACTAGGCCTTTTGACGAGTTGCCCAGCGAGTGATAATACTGGTAATCAGCACCATTAGTACCAAAATCAGTGACGCTGCCCAAGCTAGGGACTGTAAATTTTTATAGGGACTAATCGCGAACCTATAAACCAAAACAGCCAGAGACGCGGTGGGTTTGAATAAGCTATCAGTCCAGAACTGGGAGAATAAAGCCGTAAATAGTAAAGGTGCGGTTTCGCCTGCAGCCCGTGCGATTGCTAAGGTAGATCCTGTGACAATTGCTGGTAGCGCTGCTGGTAACACTACTTGGCTGACAGTTTGAAAGTTAGTTGCGCCTAACCCGACAGATGCTTGTCGCAAATCTTGGGATACTAACTGCAAGGCTTCGTCAGTCGTGCGGACGATAATTGGTAACATCAAAATTGCTAATGCAAAACCCCCACCTATCGCTGAGTATGAGCCTAAGTTGTATTTTGTCAAGGTCAAAACCACAATTCCATAGGCAAATACCCCAGCAATAATTGAGGGAACTCCACTGAGGATGTTAGTTGCCAAACGTACTCCTCTAGCTATTTGAGCAGAACTAAATTCTGTTAAATAGATTGCTGCCAAAACACCGAATGGGACGCTAATTAACGCCCCAATGCCTACCATCAACAGTGTACCTAAAATGGCGTTACCAAAACCGCCTCCCTTTCTTAGGGGTGCTGGTGGGAGTTGAGTAAAAATATCGAGACTCAGACTGCTAAAACCTTGGATGATAACGTAAGAAAGCACTGCTAGCAAAGGCACAAGCGCCAATACCCCACATGCAAAAGCGACACCTGTCATCACTGAATTAAACAGTGTCCGCTTAGACATGGGGGCGCGAGTCAAGCTGCTTTCGGGAAAATTAGAAATCATATAGCAATCCTATAACTATGCTAAATTCGCTTGACTCGCAGAACAATAAACTCTGCCAGTACATTGACTACAAGCGTCAAGAAAAATAGAACTAACGCCGCGTACATTAACGCCGCTACTTGCAAACCACTAGCCTCAGAGAATTGATTTGCCAGTAGAGAAGAAATTGTATTGGCTGGTGCTAGAAGTGATAAGCTAATGTTGTTGGAATTTCCAATCAACATTGTCACAGCCATTGTTTCGCCCATTGCCCGACCGAGTGCTAGCATTATCGCACTCACAATGCCAGAAAAGGCAGCTGGGATGATAACTTGAAAAATTGTCTCCCAGCGAGTTGCGCCCAGTCCTACAGCCGCTTGGCGTAAACTCGGTGGAACGGAAATCAACGCATCGCGGGATATAGCGGTAATAATAGGTAAAGTCATAATCCCTAAAATCATCCCCGCAGGTAACATTCCCGGTCCTGTAGGAGGAGTGTTAAAAAATGGTAAGAAGCCCAAGGACTCATTAAGCCATTTACCGACACTAGTTGTAATTGGCACTAAAATAAAAATGCCCCATATCCCGTAGACCACACTGGGAATGGCAGCCAAAAGTTCTACCAAAAATACCAATACCAACCGCATTTTTACTGGGAGAAAATCCTCGCTCAATAAAACAGCCGTACCAACCCCAATGGGTACAGATATCAGCAGCCCAATCAAAGCACTAACTAGAGTGCCATAAACTTGAGGCAGCACGCCGTACTCATTTTTAACAGGGTTCCAGCTGCTTTTAACTAAAAAGCCCAGACCAAACTCTTGGATAGCTGGCCAAGCACCAATCGTCACCTGTAACGTAATCCATAATAAGATGCCAGCTACAGAGAGCGCGAAAATCCGAGTCAGCCAAATAAAGCTCCGATCCAGCGATTTGTCTAGTTCAGAGCGCTGTTTAATCTCTGATGACAGATTCTGTGAATTTGTAGTCATGACTACGGAATTTAATGATTAAATTAGATAAAATTTGTGAGGGAACCAGATTAGTCATTAGTCCAAACATTCACTGTGGACTGTTGACTATTCCTGCTATTTGCTAGCGCTAGTACCGCCGCCTACAGCAATTTTATAGTCTGGAGTGATTTGATCGGCAGCAGCGGCTACCTTGGCAATTACCTTTTCAGGTAAAGGAACATACCCTAGTTCTTTGGCCAGCTTCTGACCATCAGTTAAAGCGTATTCGATCATAGCTTCCATAGCCTTGGCTTTGGCTGCATCAGGATATTTCTTATACGCCATAATCCAAGTATAGGTAACGATGGGATAGGAATCTGCACCTTCTGGGTCTGTAATAAAGGCGCGGAGGTTTTCTGGTAGAGTTACTGCTGCTAAAGTTTTAGATGCCGACTCCTCGGTAGCAGCCACAATCTTACCGGCTTTGTTTTCTAAAGCAGCAAATTTGAGATTATTTTGTTTGGCGTAGCCGTATTCAGTGTAACCAATTGCGCCTTGAGTTTGTAGGATTTGGGCTGTTACACCTTCATTACCCTTGGCACCAACGCCTACAAGCCATTTGACACTTTTACCATCACCCACTTTATCTTTCCACTCTGGGCTGATAGCGCTGAGGTGTTTTGTGAACACACCGGTGGTACCGCTACCATCAGCACGATACACTACTGTAATCGGCAGTTTAGGCAGCTTGGCTCCTTCGTTAGCCTTAGCAATCAGGGGGTCATCCCAAGACTTGATTTTGCCTAGTAAAATATCAGTATAAACTGCTCTTGGTAGCTTGAGTTCAGGCACATCTGGCAAGTTGTAAGCTAGTACAATACTACCAGCAGTGACAGGTAGCAAAATTACGCCCTTATCAACCTTCTTGATTTCTTCATCCTTCATCGCCACATCGCTGGCACCAAAGTCTACAGTACCTTTGATAAATTGCTCAACACCAGCACCGCTACCAATTGATTGATAGTCAACTTGCAGGTTAGGATATTTTTTGTTCAAGTCAATGAACCAACTAGAATACAGTGGTGCCGGAAAAGATGCACCAGCACCCGTTAAGCTGATGTTACCACCAAGATCCAATTTTTTGCCTGGGTTGGTGGCAGTGGTATCTGTTGCACCACCAGGAGTTTCTTTAGCGGTAGGATTGTCTGTGGTTTGCTGTCCGCCGCAAGCAGTTAGGCTCAATATCAGTGTTAATGTGGATATTGATGCTGTGAATTTGTTTTTTTTTATATAAATCAGACTTGATAGCATCGCTGTCAATTCTTTGATAAATTTGCAGGTGAGCGCTTCTAAGATACCGCTAAAACGTTAACAACAAGGTTAATAAAAGGTTAACAAGCTGAGAGGAATGATTTTTCTTGGTAAACAGGTGTGAAAAGCTCCAAACCAAAAAGGTGAAAGAAAATATGCTACTTCTGAAGGTGTGAGTAGAACTTTAATGCCTATACTGGTGGCTATTGCTCTGATCTTTTGCCTTTCCCCTTTTTCATTATAAATGTTTGCCGCTTCCAATCAATTATTATGGTCGATGATAGGCTTACTCCTGACAATGGGTGGCACCTTCCTAGAAGCTCATGGTATCACCTTACCTTGGAGTTGGAGCCAGCACGGAATTCAGACTTTTTCTTTAGGTGTCAGCTATCAAATTGGCGCGGTGCTGCTGGTGGGTTGTTTAGGCGGTAAAAATGCTGGCGCCCTCTCGCAAATTGCCTATTTAGTTATGGGGTTAACTTTATTACCAGTATTTTCTGAAGGTGGCGGTATCGGTTATGTCAAGCTATCTCAGTTTGGCTATCTGCTGGGCTTTATTCCTGGGGCTTGGATTTGTGGCTATTTAGCCTTTGAAGCTAGACCCCGGCTAGAAACTCTGACTTTTAGTTGCCTGTGTGGCTTGTTAACTGTCCACATCTGCGGTATTAGTTATTTGATTATGAGCTATTTTTTCCAGTGGCAAGGTACAGAAAGTCTAGGCTTGATCTCCGCAATCCTCAAATATTCGTGGTTTGCACTACCAGGGCAACTAGCTGTCATCTGCGCCATTTCTGTAATAGCTTATATCTTACGTCACTTAATGTTTTATTAGTTATGAGGGGACTAGGAGCTAGAGACTAGGGGCGAGAAATTTAAAATTAAAAATTCCTCCAATTCCCAAATCCTACTTCTTAATCTCTAGTCCCCAGATCCTAGTCCCTAGTCCCTAGTTCCATGCGTTTAAAAAATCGCTTCTTCTGGATTGCTGCTTTGATAGCTTTTTTCTTGGACCAGCTGACAAAATACTGGGTGGTACAATCCTTTAAATTGGGACAAACAATACCACTATTACCAGGGATATTTCACCTGACCTATGTCACCAATACAGGTGCAGCTTTTAGCCTGCTAAGTGGAAAAGTCGAGTGGTTGCGTTGGCTATCTTTGGGAGTAAGTTTGGTATTGATCGGCGTGGCTTTGTTGGGTCCTGTGTTAAGTCTTTGGGATCAACTGGGCTATGGCTTGATTTTAGGTGGAGCTATGGGTAATGGGATTGATCGCTTTGTTTTAGGCTATGTTGTCGATTTTCTCGATTTTCGCCTAATTAACTTTGCTGTATTTAATGTGGCAGATTCATTTATTAGTATCGGCATTGTTTGTCTGCTGATAGCCTCCTTCCAAAAAACACCAACTACTCATCGTCGGTCACGATAAGATTATCCCCGACTTGCCTGGAATGGCCGTCGGGGATACAATTGTTTACTTATGGAAATCCAGGGTAGGAAATTTACTTGGTAGTACCAGGTTCGGTAGTGCTACCTGGAGCGGTGAGGTCAGGAAGCTTACCACCAGGTTCAGTACTGCTATTTGGGGTGCTGGACTTAGGTGTAGTCGTGCTTTCTGGGGCTGGAATTGGGTTGCTGGGTGTGCCAGAGTCAGGTACAGTCATGTTACCTGGGGCTGGAATTGGGTTGCTGGGTGTGCCAGACTCAGGTACAGTCATGTTACCTGGGGCTGGAATTGGGTTGCTGGGTGTGCCAGAGTCAGGTACAATCATGCTACCTGGCGTGGTGGAGTCAGGAAGTTTTGTCCCTGGTTCGCTAGTGCTACCTGGCGTTTGACGCTCAATTGTGGTTCCTGGTACAGTCGTGCTGTTAGGAGTAGTGCTGCCTTCAGCAGGCTTGGTTTCTGGAGTTGTACTGCGATCAAGATTACTAGGCGTGAGTGCTGTGCCACCAGGACAACGGGAATTCAGTGGGAAATACTCACACAGAATTTTCATCCCTTGCGGTGACATCTTGATTTCCGTTGGAGAACTAATCGATGTGTTATTGGATTCGGCGATGGGGGATTCACTTGATTGGGCAACAGCAACACCGCTAGTTAGTGCCAAAGTTAGTGCTGTACCAATCAGGCTCAGAGATTTTCCCTTCATTCTGAAATTAACCTCAACGGAATACTGGGCTAATTAAATCTCACAAAAAATTTTATAAAATCCTCCTAAAAGAGGATATATATCTTTGCTTAAAACTGTGTGGATATGTTAAGGCGGAAAAGGTTACAGACTTGATTTGTTGCTGATTGGTTTTTTAGAATACAAAAACAAGCCGATTAGCTTTCGTTCTCAGAACTAATAACACTAGATATAATCAAGATTATCGGCAAAAACTCAGAATTGTTGTCTATGTAAATAATTGCTCAAAATGAGCCACGTAAATCTGCTAGCTATTTATTGTCTTGGTGTAAGATTGAAGCGGAAATAATTCAGTACAGCTAATTTCTGCTTTGGCTTATGAGTAAAATGATGGAATAAGAAGATCACGATTGCGATTCGCCTGATTATTCACGAATAAAATATGATGTAAATAGCCGATGAATTCTCCCCAGCCCCCCCAAAAGCCACAAACGTTACTTGGTCAACTGACTCAGGCAGCACATACAATTCAAGCTAGGGTTGATTTTTCCAAACTGGCGCTCAAACGTAATGCCAAAGTACCGGAACTTTGGGTGCAGGATGCAGGGGTGGATAAGGCGGAGGTATATCCTCTGTTGGGCGATCGCTATATCCTCGGTCGTAGTTCTAAATCCTGTGATATAGTCATTCGTAACCCAGTAGTCAGCCAAATTCACCTGTCACTCTCGCGGGACTCTAGCCAACGCACGCCGGTTTTCGTCATTAAAGATGAAAACTCTACCAATGGTATTTATCGTGGTAAGCGTCGGATCACTTCCCTAGAATTACGTCACGGCGATGTCCTGACCCTCGGTCCACCAGAACTCCAGGCTTCTGTCCGCGTACAATACTTTGATCCACCGCCTTGGTATGTCAAAGCGGGAACTGTAGCCGCTTATGGTGTTGGTGGTGTCACCGGTTTGTTGTCCCTGGTAATTGGCGTGGAATGGCTGAAATTTTCCGTCACACCCCTACCCACAGCTACCCGCGCCCCAATTGTGGTTTACGCCCGTGATGGACAAACCCCCCTCCGTGAGCCAAGGACTACTGCTCACATAGACATGAAGCAATTGGCGGACTTTGGCCCTTATTTGCCCGCTGCTGTGGTAGCTTCAGAGGATAGCCGTTATTATTGGCACGTTGGGGTTGACCCACTGGGGATTTTGCGAGCTTTATTAATTAATAGCCGCAGCGGTGATGTGCAACAAGGTGCTAGTACTGTTACCCAGCAAGTCGCTCGGAGTTTGTTCCGTGATTATGTAGGTAGGCAAGACTCCCTAGCACGCAAATTAAAAGAGGCTGTTGTTGCTCTGAAATTAGAAACATTTTACAGCAAAGATGAAATTTTACTGACTTATTTAAATCGAGTTTTCCTGGGCGCCGATACCTCAGGCTTTGAAGATGCGTCTCGGTATTACTTTAATAAACCGGCGAAAGATTTAAGTTTAGCGGAAGCAGCAACCTTGGTGGGAATTTTACCAGGTCCCAACGCTTTCGATTTTTGTGGCGATGGTCCAAATAAACTCCAAGCAGCCGAATACCGCAATCGCGTGATTAAGCGAATGCTGGAAATGGGTAAAATCAAACCAGAAGAGGCGAATCGAGCCAGACGCTCGACAGTCAAAGTCAGCGCCAAAGTCTGCGAGCTGCAATCTAAAACAATTAGTCCTTATTTTTATAATTACGTCTTTCAAGAACTCGAATCAATCTTGGGGGAGGGAGCAGCCAAAGAAGGCAACTATATTATTGAAACCCAACTAGATCCCAAAATTCAAGCCCAAGCAGAAGCATCATTGCGGAATTCTGTCAATAGGGATGGCTCAAATTTTGGGTTTTCGCAAGGGGCCTTAGTCACCCTAGATTCCAGCACCGGTAGTATTCTGGCAATGGTGGGAGGCACAGATTACAAAAAAAGTCAATTTAATCGTGCCGTCCAAGCCAAAAGACAACCAGGTTCCACCTTCAAAATCTTTGCTTATACTGCCGCTATTTTGCAAGGGATTTCACCAGGTAAAAGTTATTCCTGTGATCCTTTAACTTGGCAAGGCTTTACCTACAAACCCTGTCGTTCTGGTTCTGGTATTAGTTTAGACATGGCTACAGGACTTGCCCTTTCAGAAAACCCGATTGCGCTCAGGATTGCTAGGGAAATCGGACTAGATAAAGTAGTGGCGATGGCACAGCGTTTGGGGGTAAAGTCATCCCTAGATCCAGTACCCGGATTAGTACTGGGTCAAAGCGTGGTTAATGTATTAGAAATGACAGGAGCTTTTGGTGCAATTGGCAATCGTGGTGTGTGGAATCCTCCCCATGCAATTAGCCGGATTTTAGACAGTGGTGATTGTCGCGATCTCAATGATTTTAAAACCTGTCGTGTCATCTATTCCTTCGACCAAGACCCAGACGCCAACAAACGAGTACTACCCAATGACGTAGCCCAAACCATGACTAGTTTGATGCGTGGGGTAATCTCCAGGGGAACTGGTCGCAGTGCGGCCATTGGATTGGGGGAAGCTGGTAAAACCGGGACAACAGATAAAAACGTTGACTTATGGTTTATTGGCTTTATACCCAGTCAGCGACTCGTCACCGGTATTTGGTTAGGAAATGATAACAACTCCCCCACATCTGGTAGCAGCGCTCAAGCGGCGGAGTTATGGGGAAATTATATGGGGAGAATTACAAAATAGCGCTTGAACTGTTAAAACTCCGAGTACTACGCAGAAATCATCAAAAGATTTCCAGTTATTACTACTTTTGGACACTGTTGATACAAATTAGCTAGATTGAGCTTATTCCGACTTTGACTCGCTAGCTGGCGCTGACTCTATTTTCTCTTGCTTCTTCTCCTCAGTTTGCTGCAATTGCTGGAGATGAATGTTATTTACTTGCACAACAAAGTATTCTATCGCTTGGCTGGACTTTTGTTGCTGCTGGATTTCGTCTGCTAAATCATAGCAACGATAAGGCGGAGTGATTCCCAAGATAAATTTCTCTTGTTCAGCTTCTAACAATTCAACAGCGGTGTTAGCAGCAACCCAATTCTTTTGAAAAGGAAAGGAGGTAACTATACTAGCAACGATAGAAGCAACAGCGGGACAGATTACAGGGAGCCATTTGAGCCATGCTTGTCCTGCTTCCAATTTGTCTACCAGGACTAAAACAGGTGTAACTCCTGATAAAATAACGGTGAGAAGTTGCAGAACATAGTAAAGAGTCCTGGATAAATTCCGAATGTTTTTGTAATCGTCAATCAAATCTTGACTATACTGTAAAGCCTTGCCTCTGGCTGGAGTTAGGGAAGTTTTTTCCAAAGCACTATTATTGCTCAATAGATAAGTATAGAGTTCAGCTTTATTGGCAAGTTGAGATTGGTTAGCAGCTTTCTTGGATTCTTGAAGCACTTCTCTGTTAATGAAGAACAACAAAATCGCCAAGGTCAGACCTGCTGCTCCAGCAATTACAGCTTGTGGATTATCTAAACAAAGAACAATCAAACAACCAGCACCCACAACAGCAGCCAGTAATACAGACTCAATTACCTTAAAGATCAACAAGTTTTTTTGTCCTGCAGAAGAGAATGAACTTCCTGCAGTGTAGGAAAATTCCTGTTGGCTTTGCTGGTTAAAATTTGTCAGATCAGAAGTGGTCATACTTAATTCTTTATCGGGTCAGAATTTAGTCAATTGTCAATAATACACTTGACTTGATTAATCATCGAGTATATGAGACAAAATATCAACTTGTCATTTTTATACCAACAATATTAAGTATTATTTAAGATTTGCTATTTTTAGCAAGCCTCAACCATCAACCGTCAACCGTCAACAACTTCAAATCTGCTTCCGCTGCTGGTAAAGGTGGACGCACAGACAAGTAAATTAACGGACCGAATAACGGAATCAAAGCTATGAACCAGAAAACCCGGTAATTTTGCCAACCGCGACGCGCCAGATCATCTCGTGAACTACCTACACCGATTTGGAGTACCAAATACGGTATAGGCTTCTGGTACATTTCGCAATGCTGCCAGAACTTCCTTAGAGGTACTATTAGTAGTAGAACCATCCACTACCGGATTCCCTTTACGGCGTTTTATCGTTGGGAACAGTCCCAGCCCAACGCGCTTTACGTTGATAGCGGCATTAATATCCCTATCAACCAAAAGCGATTCTTTTTCGTCCCAATAATTACGAATGTTGCAATCAGTGAAGATAAATTCATCACGATACGCAAGCAATTGAGATGTGTATGCAGGTTTGACTGCTATTGTCCTAGTTCCAGCTTTTCGGGCTATGTATTCTAGGATTGTGAAAAATTGTCCAAATGCAGCATCGTTCCAGGATTTATTTAATCCTGATTTAGCTGATTGACCGTTGGGTAAATATTTCCCATTTTCATCTTGTTTGGCTTTATTTTTCTTTGATAAAGCTCTTAAATTTAAATCTTCATATACAAAAACTTTCTTCCCAGTTTTGAGCAAGGTATGGGCAGTTTTAAAAGCATGGTCAATTCTAGCTCTGGCAATACGTTGATGTTCTTTTGCTTCTTTTTTAGCTAATTTACGGCGTGATTTACTGCCCTTTTTCTTGGTGGATTTACGTTTGGATATATCTGCTAGTCTCTTTTCGGACTTAGAGAAAGATTTTAGCGATGGTAGCTTGGTATTCTCTGAAGTTGCCAAATAATCATCTTCATGTAATACTGCATCCAATCCAAGACTGTTTTCCCAAGTTGGAGCAATTTCATCAGGTGTAAAGGTAGGAATATTTGGGTCTGACAAACAAATGGTTACGTACCACCCATCCGCCTTTTTTGTCAAAAGAGCATTTTTTAAAATAAATCCATTAGGTAATGGGCGATGTAAACGCACCTTTACCCAGCCTTTTAATTTTGAAAATGACAAAAATAGCCATTCTTGCTCAACACGTTCGACAGTAATAGCTTGACCTTCAATTTTTATTGTGCGATAACGCGCAGCATTTTTAAAACGAGGTTTGCCACTACGATTTCCTTTGTAATCACCTTCAATAAAGCGAGAAAAAGCCAAGTCTACACGCTTGGATACATCCTGTAATGTCTGAGATGGAACACTTGTAAAGTCTAGTAGTTCACCAGAATGACTTACCTTTATCAAGTCGGACTTAATAACAGGAAGTTGTTTTTTTTGTGAGTAATAGTCGGGGTTGTCTCGTAATTTTGGTATTGAACAAATTAACGGACAAAAATTAATTGCAGTCCGATTATACTGATACCAGTCGAACCTGTCTCCTAACTGCCTGTTGTACCAGTATCGACAAATTCTTAACCAATTGTTTAGCTGGATTTTTTGCTTGGTGTCTGGATAAGCGCGGTACTGATAGTTAAGCAGTATAAGGAAATCACCTACTTGATTGCATTTAGTGTTGACGTTTATTACTATAAAGTATCGAGAAGGAAAAGTCAACTATGTTGAATCCCAAGACAAGCCAAAATAAAACAAAAGATTATTAATTACTCAACTGCCCCAATTACCGAATCAGCCTATGGCTAATATTGGTAATTGGGGCGTTTCGTAATTAATCGCCTTATATCCCGACACCAAACTGAGTACAGTTATGGTGCCAGGCTAAGGCGCGAAAGCTAAGTAGGCACATGATTTTAATTAGTTAACTGAAGGCTTCCGACAGGTATTCAGCAGCAGCAGCGACAACGGCGATCGCATTTTCATAATCTAGGCGCGTAGGTCCCAAAACGCCCACGCTTCCTACTGGTACTTTACCTCGACGATAGGTAGAAGATATCAAAGTACAAGTGCGTATTGGTTCTAGGGGATTTTCTGCGCCAATGCGAACAGTTACCCGCGACTTACCTAAATCTTCAGGTTCGGAAGCCTCAAATATCAATCGCCACAGTTGGTCTTGTTCTTCTTCTAATAAGTGGATAATTGTTTGCACTTGCTGTAATTGGGAAAATTCTGGCTGGCGTAAAACTTCTCCCACACCCCGAACCATAATTTGTGTAGCAGCTGGTGCTAAAGTGCGACGGGTCAATTCGGCCAGGGAATTTTTCAAGAATTCGCCATAGCGTTGGAATTCCTGATCTAATTCAGTCCAGTCGAGAGTGGCTAATTCCAACAAACTTCGCCCCCGCAAATGGCTATTTAAAAAGTTAGAAACAATGTGCAATTCCCGATCTATGACTTCTGGATCGAATTTTGTTTCTGCTGATGATGACGCCAAATCTATCAATCGCGAATGTGTTTCATAACTTTCTGTCACCACAATCAGCATAATCTTTCCTGCTTCAATTTGCACCAATTGCAAATGTCGCAACATTACTTTACTGCTTTGCGGCATGGTAATCAAACCAATACAACCACTTAAATTAGCCAAAATTTGCGCCGCGCCTTGTAGTAGCGCTTCTAAACTCCAATCTTCCCAGTGGAGCCGATTTTGCAGTGCCAGTTCTACCTCTTTTGCTAAAATTTCTGAAGGTGTAATTAGCTGGTCAACATAAATGCGATAACCAGAGTCAGAAGGTACTCGTCCAGCAGAGGTGTGTGGTTGGTAAAGTAACCCAGATTTTTCTAAGACGTTCATCACATTGCGAATTGTTGCTGGGCTGACACCCAGGTCAAACTCTTCGATCAGTGCTTTTGAACCAACAGGCTCTGCTGTAGCAATATAGTGCCTTACAGTTGCCCAAAGTATATGCTGTTGTCGATTTGTCAACTGGACTTGCATAAGAAATCTGTTACTGAAGGCAAATTTTCACGAAACTTTGCAAATATTTTTTGGTTTTATCGCCAAAGGTAAAAATAATAATAGTTATTTAAGATAGCAAGTTATTTGATTTTATAGTAAAATTGACACTCCCCGCCCCCATAAATAGAATTTAGTGGCTTGCTCGGCGTGGATAACTTGGTCATCAAAGGCGGACATCAGGACAAATGAACAAGGCGCTAGGCAATAGGTAGGTAGTAGTGTTTTGTACTCAGTCTGAGATGGCTACTCTGTATTTAGGTTGAGCTATGCACCTTTTACCCGTATTTTCCCATATTATTATACATAAAATTGTTAGTTTAGATACTAATTTTTTTATGTTTTTCAGATATATTTTATCTGTTTAATTGACACTCCCCACGGCTAAAGCCGGGGGATTCCAGCGTCACTGACGTTCCTTGCTTTTACAGGTCTTCTCCCAAGGGGAGACGCCAAGGGCGATGCGACCAATAGAAGTAGAGGGAACATCACGAAAAAGCGTTACTTCCCGTCTGCTCGACGGTAGCGTTTGCACGACTTAAAATTACTTTGGCTGCATTCACATCTCGTTGGGATACATATCCACAATGTGGACAGGAATGGGTACGAGTGCTTAGGGATTTCTGAACTCTAGCACCACAATTACTACAGTCCTGGCTTGTGAAGAAGTATGGGAGCTAATATTGGGGAATGGTAGGGTCAACTAACCGGGAGTAGTTATCAATACCACCGGAAATATTTTTAACATTTGTAAATCCTTGAGCAAGTAACCATTGGCACATTTGGGCAGAGCGAATACCGTGGTGACAAAGTACAAGGGTTTCAGCATGGGGATTTAAGAGAGTAGGGACTTGATCGCCCCATTCGACAAATTCACTCAGGGGTAGATTAACAAAACCCTCAATACTAGCGATCGCCAATTCTTGGGGTTCGCGCACATCCACTAACTGAATACTAGAATCACCAGCAGACAAACGTTCTGCCAGATCCTCTACACTAATTTGAGTAATGGGTTGACTAAAAGATTTCCCTGTCATAAGTTTTTTGTAAACAATCCTATATTATTTATAACGGCTGTCATTTGTCATTTGTCATTTGTCATTTGTCATTTGTCATTTGTCATTTGTCAATCCCCATTTCCCATTTCCCAATCCCCAATCCCCAATCCCCAATCCCCAATCCCCAATCCCCATTTCCCAATCCCCAATCCCCAATCCCCAATCCCCATTTCCCAATCCCCAATCCCCAATCCCCAATCCCCAATCCCCAATCCCCAATCCCCAATCCCCATTTCCCAATTAAGACAGGTCTAATGTGAATAGCCAACGCTCATTATTTGGTTTTTTAGTTGCTGGTGCGATCGCACTGATAGTGATTGTTATTGCTGGCTTTTACTGGTTTTTTCCCAAAAGTCCGGTTAGCCTGATTGCTCCTACCTCCCAGCCTGGTGCTGCTATATTTGTATCGAAACTTGCTCCGGTGATGGTGTCATTGCTGGATAATCCAGACCGACTGCAGGCTTTGGAGCGTCAAGGAGAAGTTTCTCAACTCAAAACCAGTTTATTGGCTAATAGTGCCATAAATTACGAACAAGATATTAAACCCTGGTTAGGGAATGAAATTACATTGGCTGTCACCAGCTTAGACCTGGATCGCGACCCAGAGAATGGACAGCAGCCAGGGTATCTCATGGTACTAGCAACTAGACAACCAGAGAAAAGCCGCGAGTTTTTAGAATTGTTGTTTTCTAAGCGGGTATTAGCTGGAGGAAACTTAGCCACCGAAGAATATAATGGTGTGAAGCTGCTTTATGACAATCAGCCACCATTGCAGGACCTGCTAGCTGGTGCATTTGTTGGCAATGGTTTTGTATTGTTTGCTAATGATCCCAAAGTCCTGCGGGAAGCTATTAATAACGTCCAAGCTCCCGATGTAAATTTAAGCAGTTCTAGCGAATATCAAAAAACTATCCAACAATTACCCAAAGGTGCTTTGGCTACAGCCTTCCTGAATCTGCCAATTGTCGCCAAATGGCAAGGTTTAGAACTGAGGGAACCAACTTATACTAGCCAAATTATTTCTTTGGTATTGAATCCTCAAGGATTATTGGCAGAAACTAGCCTTCTGAGTGTAACAGAAATCGTACCCCCATCTGCGCCACTGGCTCAACCTGTAGGCGCATTGCAATATATTCCTGAATCTGCTGGCTTGGTAATTGCTGGCGCCAATTTGAGCAATTTGGGAGACAGCGATTTAGCCAAATTCACAAGACAAGCGACAACAACGCTATATGGTGCTGGGGAAGATATAACTTCTAAATTAGTCAAACCCTTAGCAGATCTGCAAAAACGCTGGGGTCTAAACTTGTCACAAGATATTTTCAGTTGGGTAGAAAGAGAATACGCCATAGCATTATTAGCCCAAAAGGAGCAAACAATAGCCAATTGGGTGTTTGTCGTCGAAAAATCCCCAGGATTATCAGAAGGTATTGCTCATTTAGATGCGATCGCCTCCGCCAATGGACTTAACACTAGTTCCCTCAGCCTCGATCAGCAAAAAATCTTCGCCTGGACAGAGTTAACACCTGCTACTCAACAAACCGACACCAAAGACAAACCATCCTTTAGTATCGAGGCGAAAGTACAGGCTGTACATACAACCCTGGGAAATTACGAAATTTTCGCTTCCAACTTGGAAACAATCAACGAAATCCTGATAGCTAAGGAAGATTCCCTGATTGAAAACCCCAATTTCCAAAATAATATCGCGGTCATTCCCCAACCCAACCAAGGTTATATATATCTGGACTGGACAAAAACTCAAAAACTTTTAGAGCGTCAACAACCGATACTCAAACTAGTAGAAATAGTAGGTAAACCATTATTCCACAACCTGCGATCGCTCACAGTTAGTAGTTACGGTAGCGATAGCGGATTCCTCAAAGGTGGTATCTTCTTCCAAATCCAGCCTTGAGGAGTTTGGAGTTAGGAGAAAATCGTAGGTTGGGTTGAGGCTTTGCGTTCGCCCTTCTCTATGATATCATGTCCGGTCAATTACCCATAATAAAACACCCCACCCCCAACCCCTAAGCGCTTGCGCTTAGGGGAGACAAAGCACAGCTTTGGCTCTTTGGGGTTCTTCAGGTTTAGTAAGTAATTAAGCGGACATGATATGAGAGGCTGCGCCAAGGCGTTCCCGCAGAGTAACCCAACAAACCCTTATTAGCTGTTTTAAAATTTATCCGGTGGAGAACCACCTGCACAATCCATCGGCAAAAGTTCATTACCCACTGCATGAAAGGCTCACCATCAAAGCCGCCATCTACCCAAATGGTTGTCAAGCGAAATACCTGATCTTGAGACTGCTTGACTCGTTTGAGAACTTGCTTACCTCCTTCCCTGCGGGACGCTAACGCGAACACGCTCACCGACACTGCCGTGACCAAGACTCGCAAAACTAGCCCCAAGGTATCGACTGTCATAAATCGTTTGCGTCCCTTGATTTTCTTGCCTGCATCAAAGCCTACGGATTGACTTACCATCGCGGCACTTTTCACACTTTGACTGTCGATAATCGCCTCCGACGGACTCGGATGGCGCTCCTGTTCAATCCGAATCCAATAGAGCAGACTATCATGAATTTTCAACCACGTCCCATCTTTGCGCCAATTGCGAAAATAGGTGTACACTGTCTGCCACACAGGAAAATCACCGGGTAAGGCTCGCCATTGGACTCCCTCAACTAGAACATAGAAGATGGCGTTGAGGACTTGCCACATATCAACTTCACGCTTGCGACCACCGGGTTTCGGTTCTGGAATCATATCACTGAGAAATTCATATTGGGCACTGGTCAGATTGCTGGGGTATGCTTTACTCATGTTGCTCTCTCGGTGCTGTCTAATATCTATTCACAGCTTATACCGAGAGAGCTTTTTTACAACATCCCCGACTTTTCAAACAACCTCTTAGATAACAACTAGCTTTACTTAACATGCATAGATTCTAGTTTTATTTGAAAAAAATTACAAGTCTACCAAATATCAATATTTTTTATATGACGAATATTAAATGAATTTGTTGTAGCAGAAGAAACTATATTTCAAAAAACAAAAAAATAAATATGCCTGAAAGCTTTACCAAATAAGCAATAGATAATAATGGATTGCCGAGATTAAAGGTAACATTTATTTGCGCCAAAATAGAAATTGCGTATTGATGTAGCGATAAAATTAGGACTTATGGATTGACAATAAACATCTGATATAGGGCATTTCTGCTAAGTTTTGAAAACAACGTCTTTTTGTAATTTTCAATCATTAAAAATTATCTTCTAACTAATTAATTACAACAAAAACTTATCTTTATTCCTTGTCTGACTGACTTAAAAATACTTTGTGTCTTCTCTGCGTTCGCAGAGCGTGCATAGCCGATGGTTAAGCTATATATTCTTTGTGCAATTAAGCCATTAATCTAGATGCAGAATTTTATTTGACCCTTGTTTTCTTAGGTCTTGTGAGAAATCCGGGTTGAGCCTTTAGACCTCAATCATCCCCCCATATTTCTCTACCTTAAGAGCGGGACGAGTGTCGTAGACAGAGGCTACGTCAACGGCTCCGCTGAGTACAAGTCTCCCCCTGCTCTTTCACAACGCTAGATTGTGGCACATTAAAATCTGGCACATCTTATGGGAAATCACGGTTTTTTTGTTACTCTAGGTATAGAGAATAACTACTTAATAGCCTGTTGGAGGGCTGCTATGAAGTATCATCGCCCCCGACTTCTGTTTCGAGCCGGCTGGGTTTTGGCTATATTGACAGCGATCACTGCTACGCCTGTAATCGCACAGACAGCAAATTTTGATCCCATCAAGCTGTCATCAGATTTTCAAACAACAAAAAAAGTAACTGTTTCTGGCTACACAGGGGGTTCTTACTCCTTGTCAGCGATTCGTAACCGCGATGACGATAAGAATGCTTGCGTTGGGTATGCTGATACCACTCCCGATCACATCTTGGTTTTGGAAAAAGACTTTTCTAATCTACAAATACTCATCAACAGTGGTGGTTATGACACTACTTTAGTTATCCAAGGACCAGAGGAAAATAAAATTCATTGCGGCGATGACACTGGTAAGAGTAAAGATGCTAGTATTCCAGACCGCACATGGCAAAAAGGAATTTATAAAATTTGGGTAGGTACATTCAATTCTGACGTTAGGCGTAACTACACTCTGACAGTGCAGCTGACAAATGACAAATGACCGTTCCCTACGGGACGCTACGCTTAAGCAAAGCTATGCCGCAGGCTTTACGCGTTGGCGGAGCCTAAGAAGAGAAGCGTGTCGTAGACAGAGGCTACGCCAATGACAAGCTCAGTACAAGTTTTGAATTTTGGATTAAATCTAAAATTCTGCGGAGCCTGCAAGATACCGAAACAATCTAAAATCTAAAATCTAAAATCTAAAATCTAAAATTGGATTGGTCAACCGTTAACCGATAATATAGCAGTGTAGCTCGTTTTGCTTTCCGAGGGTATTAACTAGTGCTATCTACACTGCTTACCGACTTTCGTATCATATTTGAACGTGACCCAGCTGCCCGTAATTTGTTGGAAGTCTTGTTTTGCTACCCTGGTTTGCAAGCCCTGTTATGCCATCGGCTCGCTCACTGGCTGCATATTATTGGTATTCCTTTTATTCCCCGTCTGATTTCTCACTTAGGTAGATTTTTCACAGGGATTGAAATCCACCCAGGCGCAACAATTGGCAAAGGGGTGTTTATTGACCACGGTATGGGTGTAGTAATTGGCGAAACTGCGATCATCGGCGACTATGCCTTAATTTATCAAGGTGTCACCCTTGGTGGAACTGGTAAAGACAGTGGCAAGCGCCATCCCACTGTAGGCGAAAATGTCGTTGTGGGTGCTGGTGCGAAAGTCCTGGGGAATATCCAAATCGGTAATAATGTCCGCATTGGCGCCGGGTCAGTGGTTCTCAGGGATGTACCTTCTAATTGCACTGTTGTAGGCGTACCCGGTCGGATTGTCTACCGTTCTGGTGTGCGCGTTGCTCCCCTAGAACATAACAACTTACCAGATTCTGAAGCCGAAGTGATTCGCGCTTTAGTTGACCGCATTGAGTCTCTAGAACAACAAATACAAACTCTCAAGCCCCTTTACTCTTCTGCAAAAGTTCCGGTTTTGGTGGGTAAATTAGCCTATGACGAAGGTAATTTACCAACAGATGCTCTTCAGTGTAACCTCAGAGATCACGCGATTCAGAAATTCCTCGATGGTGCAGGGATTTGAGAAAGTGAGCCGTCAAGGATTAATTTCTTGGCTAGACCAAGTGTGGTTATCGTCCCGTAAGTATAGCCAGCGATTTTGTGGTTCACCGCGCAACTCTAAATGATCTACTTGCACAGGTTCAAGTAGCAATAGACAAAAATTAGGTAATGGCTGATTGGGGTTGGGTGGTGGTGGAGTAAATGCGGCTTTCTCCTGCTCTACAAAACTTGGCTAAACTTATTCAAGTCTCACCATTCAACTAGAAATAAGTATTTCTAGAGGGTCTGCTTCCTGCTTCATCCAAGGTAGTCGGCTACTTCTTGTCCACAGGCGTTAAGTTTCGGTCAAGCCAACCGTACTTTATTTTTAGGGGCATTCTCAAGATTTTTGGCAGCATTTTCATCACGATCTTGAGAATGCTGACAAACTTTGCAATTAAATATTCGGTCTGATAACTTCATGTCTTGGATAGAATTACACTTAGAACAAGTTTTAGAACTTGGATACCATCTATCTACAAGTTCTACCTTTGTTCCATAATGAGCCTGCTTATAAATAAACTGACGACGAATTTCGTAAAAACAGTTGTTACTTATAGCATTGGCTAACTTGTGATTGGCAATCATCCCGCTGACGTTGAGATCTTCAATCCGAATTATGTAAGCCTTTCGACTTAAAGAAGTCGTCATTTTCTGCGTTGTATCTTGTCTTATATTAGCGATACGCGCATTCAATTGAGCCACTTTCAGATAAAAACTACGAGCTTTCTTTGATGCAACGATCTTAAGCTTTTTATTTCCTAAGACTTTATTGCGATTACGCCACTGAATCTTACCGAGCTTGGTTTTCGCTCTTGTGGTAGAAGCAGGCATCTCGTATTTTGAACCGTCCGTTGCTGTTGCTAGACATTTTACGCCCAAATCCACACCAATTTTTTCGATTGGATGAATAATAGGCGGAATTTTTTCGGCATCCAATACGAAAGAAACGAACCACTTATTGGCACTTCTTGAAACTGTAAAAGTTTGAGAACTACAGATGAAGTTGATTCGTTCTTTAATTCTAAATGTTTTCATCCCAGGTAAATTAATTCGCTTACCTGGTTTAATCACAACTCGATTGGTAAAGGGTAAGGCAGGTTTACCTTTTTCTGGGTAAATACCAGAGGTTTTGTAAACAGTGAAGGAATCGCCCTTCTTTTTTGATTTTTTCTTTGGGAAGCCCGACTTACCTTCACGCCATCTCGAAAAAGCATTTTTTAAATCAATGAATGCTGACTGATAAACAGTGGATGGATATGATTTCATCCATGCATACTCAGGACGAAGCATTGTGATTTGGGTAAATACTTTCTTAATGGCATCAATTCTTTTGGAGTCAGACGCTTTCACGTTTTCAAGACTCCAAGAAGCTGTGAGCAAGTCCAACCCAAGGTTGTAGACAAATCGCTTAAACCCAGCATTGCCACGCATCAAGGAGGTTTCAACTTTATTCAGTTTTAATTCTCGTTTGATAGCATACATAACTAAATCTTAGTAAACTTGTCTACAAAACTAAGTATACTTCATTCTGTACAAGGATCAATACCGTCAACAATCTTTTTTACTTTCGACTTGTATTTTCGCAGCCCGTACAAACGAGATGAAAAGCAATGGATAATTGATAACAAATCTTGGGTCAACTCTTCATGAGGAGACAAGGTTTCGGCGTTGGCAACAACAATTAAACCACCTCCCCACAACACAATCTGTTCGACTAACTCAAATCCAAATCGGCAAAGTCGATCTTTGTGTGCTACATATATTACTTTGACTTCTCCCTGAATAGCGAAACGCACAAGCTGTAAAAATTTGGGGCGCTTAAAATTTAAGCCACCACCAATCTCTTGAATTGAATCAGTGATGGCAACGCCTTGGGCGAGTACAAACTGTTCCATTGCCTGAGCTTGACTAATTAAATCACCCTTTTGTCCTGCGGAGGAATTAGCAGGGCGACCATTACCCCTAACTGTCGCTAGTTGTAAGTAACGGGCGTAAATAAGTTTTCACTGATCAGCTATTAGTGATATAGCACAATTGACCCTCCGAATTTTAGATTTTGGATTTTGGATTTTGGATTTTAGATTTTTGGGGTACCTTGCAGACCCCATGTGTCTGTAAAAATCTAAAAGACGCTCCTACGTCGCTTTACGCTACCCTATGCCTTAGGCTTTACGCTACGCTATACCGTAGGCTTTACACTACGAAGCACGTCAGTTGACTCCTAACTCCTCAGTCCTCACTTGTGGGGTTAATTCAGGGTTTAATAGTTATTGGTGAAAGTGTTGAGATTTATTAAGAAGACGTTATGAAGTATTGGCAAATACTAGCTAGCTTTGTCCTGGCTATGGTTATTTTTTTGTTTCCCCTCTCAGCGCAAGCTGCGAGTTCTTCCAGTGTTATCCGTGCTACTGGTAACGAGGAAATCAGCGGGAAGGATTACTCTGGTCAAAGTTTAATCGGGGTTGAGTTTACCAATGTCGATTTAAAGAATGCTAATTTTGGCAATGCTGACTTACGGGGTGTGGTGTTTAACGGTACGTTATTAGAGGAAGTGAATATGCATGGTGTAGATTTTAGTGAAGGTATAGCTTATCTGGTCAAATTCCAAGGAGCAGATTTAAGTGATGCGGTGTTGGAAAATGCAATGATGTTACGTTCGATTTTTGATAATGTTAATGTCACTGGTGCTGATTTCACAAATGCAGTTTTAGATAGAACGCAAATAAAAAAACTTTGTGCTAAAGCTAGTGGTGTGAATTCTAAAACTGGTGTGGATACTCGCAAGTCTTTACGCTGCAGGTAGATTTTTACCTTTACAGCATCTTCCTGTAAATAGACCAAGCGTTAGTCCCGCGATTTCAAAGTCTTATACAATACCACTAAAACGCTGACACATGTAGGAGCGAGTGGGGGCACGGCAATGCCGTGCCCCTACAGCTGGTATCATATCGTGTGGATTTAGGGGTATCTAAAAATTTATGCGGCTAAACAAATAGTTTGAAATCGCGGGACTAGGGGTGCAAGGCCTTGCGCCCCTTCGTAAAATATATGGTAATGTTGAACTCTGATTTATAGACATTGCGCTAAAAACCGCTGTGGAAGTTCTACACTTTCGCCCCAATGCAAATGAACATAAGAAGCGTGAAGATTAAGACTTTCTCCCCATCCCTCAAACCCCATATTTTCTTCAGAATCATAGCGAGTAGTTGCAAACAAAGGCTGATTAGGAGTTAATCCTAAATGGGAACGGTGAAACTCATGTCCATAAACGGCTGAACCTGAAGATACTAGCAGACTATCTTGTAAAGCTACAGCACGACGATAGCCCAAAGTTAAACGCCCACCCATAACAGCAGATGTCGGTAACACTCCCACCATCGGCCAAGATTTACCTGCAAAATCTATTATTTGCTCACATAAATACATTAATCCGCCACACTCAGCAATAGTGGGCATTCCCGCCAAAATTGCTGCTTTGACTGTATCACGCACAGTAGTATTTTCTGCCAGTTGCTGGGCAAAAACTTCCGGGAAACCACCACCAAAATACATTCCCTGCACATCCTGTGGTAATTCCGCATCTTCCAGAGGACTCCAGAATACCAATTCGGCGCCCAAATATTGTAGCAAATCTAAATTGTCTTGGTAATAGAAATTAAAAGCGCGATCGCGAGCGACTGCAATTTTTACAGAGGAGGTGGGAAGGTCGGGAGGTGGGGAGGTCGGGAGATGTTCAGATTGCAATAGGGGTAATAAGCGTTCCCAATCGAAGCAGGTGTCACCTAAGTCTGCGAGACGATTGATCACAGCGTTTAATTCTGGAAGTTCGCTGGTGGGTACTAAACCGAGATGGCGATCGGGAATTGTGATGTTATCTTGACGTTTTAAGACACCGAGAATTGGTAAATTTAGGGGTTCTAGGGAATCTTGGAGTAGGGATAAATGGCGATCGCTACCCACGCGATTTAATACCACCCCAGCTATTTTAATTTTCGGGTCAAAGGAGCAGTAACCATGTGCGATCGCCGCTACCGAACCAGACAACCGACTGCAATCAATCACCAATATTACAGGCAAATCTAGCAACCGCGCAATATGAGCAGTGCTAGCAAAAGAGATGGGAGAAAAGTTGTCCTCCTGTCTCCCAGTCCCCTTAACTCCATCAAATAACCCCATCACCCCTTCAACGAGTGCAAATTCACTCAATTGACTATGACGTGCAAAACATTGCTGAACGTAAGCTGGAGAAGTTAGCACAGGGTCTAAATTCCGACACGCACGACCAGTAACGTGCTGATGAAACATCGGGTCAATATAGTCCGGGCCAACCTTAAACGATTGTACAGTTGAACCCCGACGACATAAAGATGCTAAAAGGGTGAGCGTGACAGTTGTCTTCCCCACCCCACTACGTTCCCCAGCAATGATGATAGACATAGAAAATTTGTAATTACTTACACTAAGTAATTGCTCGCTATATTAACTATAAACGCCAATTATCTAATATAAGCGGATAACCTAAACCCTATAGCCTCTTTTTTCCATTGCCTCGGCTAAAATTTCATCAACTACTTCTGGAATATCAGCATATAATCCCATCAAAGGATCTTTTTTTTCCTGAATCTCTGCTAAACGCGCCATTACTTGAGTAAGTAATTCTGACACAGTTGATTTATTAAGCATTGCCAAGGTTTTTACTCGTTCAAAGGTTAGTCTATCTATTTCCAGTTCTATCTTTTCCATTTCATCTCCATTTGAGGTACTCAGTAATAATTTTTTATCAAGACGTTCTTAACCTATTTTTTGATAAACAACATTAATTTTGTGATTAGATTTTTCTGGTAGTTCATTTTTTACAAAAATTTCTATACTCTGTCCTAATTTTATTAAATAAAATAATAAATTTTCAATAGTAAAATCTTTGAGAATACCGTTACTTAAATTATCTACCTTATCACTTTCTAGTCCGAAAAGTTGCCCCGCTTGCTGGGGTGTAATTTGCTTTTGTTCTAAAATATCAGCAATCACAGAAGCTAATTTTACTTTGGCTAGTTTTTCTTCTGCATTAAGAAATCCTAAATCTTGAAATATATTGCCAGAAATGATTGTATAATTTAACATAATGTATAATGTTTTGTTTGTTTCATGATAATTGGTTTTGTCTCATTTGTGAGATTTGTATTGCTGTTTGTAATCGCTGGTGAATTAAATCAATAGTTTGTTGCGGAGTTTTGATACCTTTGGGTGATTTCTTTATAAACAATTAAGAGTTAGGAATTAAAAGTTACAACTCCTAACTCCTAACTTATCACTCTTAACTCTTAACTCCTAACTGGAGAATCTTCCCTGTCACGCCCAAACTTTCTTCAAAAAGTGCCTCATGTCCCCAGCGTTGTACCTGTTGACTGAGCAGCACTTCCGCCTTTTGTTCAGAAAGTGAACTTACTTGTTGAAACAGACCCGCAGCTTGGGCGCCACCCTGTGTTTCCATCCGCATACAACCACCAGTTTCAGTACAGATGACCGTACCGCAGTCTGCTTGCGGATTGGTGGAACTTAGGCGAAAAGCAATCAAGTCGCCGCTAATTTCACCCACATCAGCCACGGGAACGCCTGCTAACTCAGCTTCTATTTGGCGTTGGTCATTTGCCAGCAGGCGGATGCGGATTATATCATAATCTCCGCTTTCTTTTTCATAGGAAACCGGCAACCATTGTAAACGACTTGCTAACCAACCTAAAAACAGCAAAGCCTGTGCAGGGTTGCCTTTTTCATAATCTAGCGTCACGCGGTTAATTTCTCTCAGCGCCGCACGACGATGGGGCGAATCGTAAGCTTGAGCGGTCAATTCTTGCCATGCAGCCAGACGACGCCAGTTCAAGTCAGCTAGAGGTATACCAGTTTGAACCAACTCTTCTAGGCTGAGTAAATCAGTTTCTGGCTCGTTAAAGTTGCAAGAATCGACAATCACATTATTGCAGACCGCTGCCAGTCGCTTAAATACAGAGTTATTGGGGTCTGGTGTCGCCTTCCACCAGAGAAACTTCGGCAACCCACCAATTAACAAAGCTGGAATCATACCAGCAATCCGTTCTAAAGCAGCGGCTGTGCCCGAAATAGTGATGTATTCGCAGCAAATGAGGGTGCTAGAAGATTGCTTTTGAATCGGGCAATAGGCAGAAACTTGAGCTTTTACCCCTTCATCTTCACCAGCAATGGGACACAGGGCAATAATCCGGCACGGGTTGCGGATAGCAATTTCATCGGCAATTCTGGGGCTACTGGTATCACCATAATTAATATTACCAGAAGTATTGTCTCCTGCAGCCCCGTTTCCTTGACGTTTGGCAAATTTTTCGCGCAATATGCTGAGGATTTCTGGTGTAGCAATACCAGTTTCTGGCATTCCATTTTGTCTCTGAACTTCCCGTAGCGCTGCTTGTGTTTGGGGACCTAAAATCCCATCAATCGGTCCATTATAAAATCTCAAAGCAGCTAAAAGATACTGGGTTTCTTCTGGTTCGTAAACCACTAAAGTAAAAGTTGTGGCACGAGTCGCCGCTGGCAGACCACCGTCCTCACCAGTAATGCCGTAACTTTGCCAAATTTGATTCAGTTCCGTCTCTATTTCTGTGAGCGAAACATCCTTGGGTGCCTGAAGTGAAAAAATTGTAGGAGCTTGGGAAGTCATAGTAATTTTGAGTTGTTAGTTTTTATTGGTCATTTGTCATTTGTCATTGGTCATTTGTCATTGATTTTACTCATGACTAATAACTAATGACTAATGACTAACTTTCTACAGTCTGCGCCAGCGGCGACCATCTTGATTAATCAAGAATTCCGCTTCTGCTGGTTCCCAAGTACCAGCTTCGTACTGGGGAATGGTATTTGGGTCTGCGGGTGCATCCCAAACAGAAAGAGCTGGTGTCACTACTTGCCAAGCTGCTTCTACTTCGTCGGCGCGGGTGAATAATGTTTGGTCGCCCATCATACAATCGAGAAATAGGCGGTCATAGGCATCGGAAGTTGCTTGGATACCAAAGGAACCATAACTAAAGTCCATGTCCACGGAACGGGTGCGGAATTCTGCCCCTGGCATTTTCACATCAAACCGCAGGGAAATGCCTTCGTTCGGTTGAATCCGCATGGCTAAAATGTTGGCATTGGTCTGTTGGGCTGCAGACTGGAACATCCGCGATGGTACTTCCCGGAAGTGGATGGAAATCTCGCTGACTTTTTTCGGCATCCGCTTACCAGTACGCAGGTAAAAAGGAACACCCTGCCAACGCCAGTTATCCACCATAAACTTCATCGCTACATAGGTGGGTGTGGTCGAGCTGGGAATCACTCCAGGTTCTTTTCTATACCCTTCTACCGCTTGACCTTTCATCCAGCCAGAGCTGTATTGACCGCGCACCGCTGACCGTGACAAATTATGCACATCTGCTAAACGTGTAGCTTGTAGCGCCTTTACTTTTTCCGTGCGGATACTATCAGCATCCATTGAGTTGGGTGCTTCCATCGCGGTTAAGCAGTAAAGTTGCATCAAGTGGTTTTGCAACATATCCCGCAGAGCGCCGGCGCTTTCATAATATCCGGCGCGGTCTTCCACTCCCACAGTTTCTGCCACGGTAATTTGTACGTGGTCAACAAACTGACGATTCCACAAGGGTTCAAAAATCGCATTGGCAAAGCGAAACACCAGCAAATTCTGGACTGTTTCTTTACCCAGGTAGTGGTCAATGCGGTAAACTTGATTTTCTTTGCAAAATTTCTGTACCACTTGGTTAAGGCTTTGGGCTGAAGCCAAGTCTCGACCAAAGGGTTTTTCAATGACCAGACGGTGTTTGTAGGGATCATCTAGCATTCCTGCTCCCCCTAGCTGCCTGATGGCTTCAGGGAAGAAGTTTGGCGCAACGGAGAGGTAAAACATCCGGTTTCCCCTTGTGCCCCGTTTTTCGTCTAATTCAGTCAATAGGGTTTTCAGTTTTTGGTAGCTTTCAGGGTTGTCTATGTCCCCAGGACAGTAGAACAAACCTTGAGAGAAGTCTTGCCAGAGTTCCCCCAATTCGACATTGGGATGAGCCTCTTCCATCCCCTTCTGCATTTGCTCGCGGAAGTATTCGTCGCTCCACGCCCGACGTGCGACACCAACAATCGTGGTCTCCGGGGGAATCCGTCGTTCCCGTCGTAATTTGTAAAGCGCTGGCACTAGTTTACGCCAGGTCAGGTCCCCGGAGGCGCCAAAGATGACTATAATTTGGGGTTCGGGCATCCCTTGTTGTTGCAGACCAACGCGCAAAGGATTTTCTAGCAAATTGACCATAGGAATTTTAGATTTTAGATTTTGGATTTTGGATTGGGGATTGGTGATTGGTGATTGGGCATGGGGCATGGGGCATTGGGCATTGGGAGTTAGGAGTTATTATTCTCCCCAGCCCCCAGCGATGCACTGAGCTTGCCGAAGTGTCCCCAGCGATGCACTGAGCGGTCGTTGTGTCCCCAGCGATGCACTGAGCGGTCGTTGTGTCCCCAGCGATGCACTGAGCTTGCCGAAGTGTCCCCAGCCCCCAGCCCCTATAGAAGCAATTTTGCTAATATCCTCACTTTGTGCCACTCGTTTTTCTAAGCCGCGAATATATGCCCAAGCTGAATTGATATAGCTATTGACAGAAAACAGCAGTGTGATATTGACATTAATGCCGTCGGCTATTGACTGTTCCACGGCGGGCAAACCAGCCTCTGTGCCGGGAATTTTAATCATGACATTTTCTGCACCAATTTCTGGGAAATAGCGCTGCGCTTCGGCAATTGTGGCTTGAGTGTCATGGGCGATGGTTGGTGGTACTTCTATACTCACATAACCATCTAATTTATTCGTGGCTTCATATACAGGACGCAGAATATCACAGGCATTACGGATATCTGCAAAAGTGAGGGATTCATAAATTTTGTATGTCGGTAATCCAGCCCTAATTCCGGCTTCAATATCGGCATCATAAATTACGTTCCCAGCAATGGCTTTTTCAAAGATAGCTGGGTTGGAGGTAATCCCAGAGATGCCTTGATTTTCAACCAGGTTTTTGAGTTCGCCTGATTGAATAATATCACGTGTCAAATTATCCATCCAGATACTTTGACCGCATTGTTTCATTTCTAAGAGATGATTAGTTGCCATAGCGGTAATTTTCCTTTTGCTATTTATCTTTTCTAGAGAAATTGGCAAGGCTAATCAGTGGATTTGCAACTGTGAATTGTGGCTTTGCCAATATTATATATTTTGGCTTGACCAGTTACTTATCTCATCGATCTACTGAGATAGGTTATAATTAAGCGACAGGTGATCAAGATAGACTTTTACTTACTAGCTGATACTAGATGCATCCTTGAAACTTCGGTCACTCACTGACTTACTTAGCATCATTCAAACAATCAAAATCATTAAGTAATTATACTTTAATCATTTTGAAGTTTCAATTGCCTAGTGACCGTTGTGAGTAAAAGACTCCACCTTGCTTACATCCTCTTTGCTACCAATAATCAGAGGCGTGCGCTGGTGTATTTTTTTCGGCACTACGTCCAAAATATCTATAAGTCCTGTAGTGGCGCGACCCCCTGCTTGCTCAATCAAAAACGCTAGGGGAGCGGTTTCATACAGTAGGCGCAATTTACCTTCTGGTTTTTGAATTGTGCCTGGGTAGAGAAATACACCCCCTTGAACTAAAATTCTATGGATGTCGCTGACCATAGCCCCGCTATAACGAGCGACATAACCTTCTGTACGATGGACGTAGCGGATGTACTCCCGATATGATTCTTCCCACTGCCAGAAATTACCCTCGTTGACGCTATACACAGAACCGTGGCTAGGAATCTGGATATTCTCTTGTGTGAGGATGAATTCCCCTAAACTGGGATCAAGGACAAATGAGTGGACTCCCTTGCCTATAGTATAGACCAGCATGGTGCTAGGGCCATAGAGAATGTATCCCGCAGCCAACTGCTTGCGTCCATTGGTCAAGAGGTCAGTTGCTTTCCCATCACTATCGTTTCCTTCTTGTTGGCGAATCGCGAAGATTGAACCCAAGCTCAGATTAGTGTCGGTGTTGGATGAGCCGTCAATGGGGTCATACAACAAGGTATAACGACCAACGGGGCAATTTTCGGGTATATAGTAGGGTTTTTCCATTTCCTCGGAAGCTAGGCGACAGACTAAGCCGCTTTGCTTAAATACCGAGATAAATACCTCATTGGCGTAGACATCCATCTTTTTGACAGATTCTCCCTGGACATTCACTTCCCCAGTAAATCCCAGAACTCCTTCCATTAAACCAGCACGGCTGAGGCGACGAGCAATCAATTTTCCTGCCAAGCCGATGCGATTCATCAGCGCACTCAAATCCTGTGCATCTGGCGAAAAACTCTGCAGTTGCTGGAGAACATGACGGGATAAGGTTGTACAATCACGATCTAGGCTCTTGTCTGTAGCGTAGTTGATAGACAAATCTTCTGATTCTGGGGCTTGAGCCATTGTTTTTTCTCCCTTGCGACTAGCTGGTGGTTTAGTTGATGCCGTTGGTGGCATCTTAGTTATAGTCGCTGTTTCTATCTTAGAAAGGTAATTTGCGAACTTAAATGTGATTTTAGATAAACTAAAGAAATCAGTCTGTTGGGCAGCCTGGGATAAATCTCAATCCCAAAATCCGAAATTGCGTAAACTACCTACACCGATTTGGAGTACCAAATGCGGTGTAGGCTTTGTCCCAGATTTCACCACCAGTCGGAAACAAACTAAGCTGTCCCTCCAACAAGCAAGCAATCCCCGGAACTTCAGGGTTGTTTACGGAAACCCCCAAAGCTGCAATGTTTAATGCGGCGTTAATATCAGCATCATGCTCAAAACCGCAATGCCCACATTTGAAAGACTTGTGAGAACGATAGGATTTACCTTTAATGGGGTGTACATGGTGACACCGCGAACAAGTTTGACTGGTATAGGCAGGTGGAACAAAGACGACTGGCACACCAGCAATATTCGCCTTGTAATCAACAAACATCCGCAATTGGTAAAAAGCCCAATTATTGGTTCTGCGGCGTTCGGTCTTGCTTCTAGGTTGCTGGTTGAGCGATTGTCTGATATTTGTCAAGTCTTCAAACGCCAAAGTAGAATTACTTTGTTTAGCATCTTGAACCAACTGTTTCGAGATATTGTGATTCAACCACTTTTGGAACCTTTGTTCACGGCCGGTGAGCCTTCGCAACAGTTTTCTAGAACTGCGCGTGCGTTTGCTTTGAACATTAGCCCTGACCTTACTGTATCGGTCACGAGTGTTTTGAATCTGTTTACCACTCCAAGAATCTCCGTTGGAGGTGGTCGCTATGTCACGCCGACCAAGATCGACCCCAATAACCTTGGGTGTTTTACCCGTGGGACTGGTAGGCAGATCAACACAGATATTGATGTAGTAATCGCCGTGTTTCGTTTTATTGAGGGTAGCAGCCGTTGGGCATTGTCCTTTAAGCAATGCCAACTGGTAGTTACCAATCAATAATTTGAACTTTTTGCGGCCACACATCAAAGTAACGCCCACAGTTTGCAGTTCTTCCAAATACTTAAAAGTCCGAGCATCCAAGTTAATAGATGTTGGTCTGAACTTGTGGACTTGTTTAACTGCTTTGACGTTACCAATCACGCGGCGAATAGCTTGACAAACGTGATTTGCTTTAATGCCCGTAGATTCGCGTACTGGCTGATAAACCAAGTGGTGAAGCTTGGTAGTATTCCAGCATTTTTCACGCTTGGCAACTTCCAATATCTGATTGCAAGCATCAGCAAACCCCTGCAAAGTGCGGTCTATTTCCGAGCGCAACTTTACAGGGACTTGAATCTTACATTTTACCGATATTGTTTGCATTTGACCGAGTTTTTAGCTCATCCCACTATATCAGAAAACACAATGCATAATTTAGCGGATAACAAAATATTTGCTAATTGCTCAACTGTCCCCATCATTGTTTGTGCTTTAGCACAAACAATGATGGGGACATTTGCCTGCGGCACGCTCTCGCGTTCGCAATTAGCCCTCCATTCCTCCCACCACCAAACCGAGTACGGTTTTGGTGGGGGTCTCCTGGAGGATTGATGAATTGTTTTTTTGCATAATTTCGTATAGGTGAGTGATTCGCCTACACAATGCTATCCTTATGGCTGGAATTGTTTTGAAATACTCCCTGAAGAGAAAGTTCACGGATTCTGGATTCAAACAGCAACAGCAGGCATAGCCCGTCTTACATCACTGAGCAACAACACACAATGCCCTGCCTGTTGCCACTATTGTACCAAAAAGCCGTCCTAGAAGCGTAGCACTGAGCGGTCGTTGTGGACTTGGCTCTAGACCCAAATTTTCGGTAAATTTCACAGACAAGTGTCTTGCTTAACTACAAAACAAGTGGTAGAATGTTATTTCATGCTTATTCAATTTCTTCTTTATTCGTCCAGCTACCTCGTTGGTCTCGTCGGTTATCTTCTCGCGGTTTGGCTTTGTTGACTCTGAGTTTACGACCCATCCATTCGGCTCCATCTAGTTCTGTGATAGCGGCGTCTTCCTGGGCATCTTCAGTCATATCTACAAAAGCAAAGCCACGCACCCGCCCTGTTTCGCGGTCAGTAGGCAAGACAACTCGTTTGACCTCGCCATAATCTGTAAATACTGTTCTTAGGTCCGCTTCGGTAGCGCGGTAGGAGAGATTTCCAACGTAAATAGTCATGTGGGATCACGTAAATTTAAACAAACAACGATTTGTTCAGATGTAAATACAGATATGACAAATTGCAATTATTGCATAGTATCCTCTGATTTACCTATGGCAAATTCTGTAGGGCAGCCACCATAGCGGTAGCAATATCTACAAATAAATGAGCCATTTGGCTGAACTTACGCATACGTTCATATAATACCTGATTATGATATTTTCCAAAGTATGATATTTTACAATCGCTCATAATATGTAATCAATTGAGCTTATATGTTATCTAATTACGGTAAATACTTGCTATGTATTATACTAGTTGTATATTGTATTTACTTAATATCTAACATAGATAATTTCCTGATTTGGCAGGTTAAAACCGGAATCATTCTAGATTACAGTATTTTTTGTATAAAAAAACTCATAAAACCAGTATTCGGTTAAAGATAAAAATTTCCCAGCTTAAGCCTGTTAATTTAGCACTCAGCAGTTAGATTTTTTTTCAACCCCTCACTCCTCACCCCTCACTTGCTTATGGATTCCAATCCAGCGCTGTGTCAAGCGATCGCTAGTCGTATTCAAACCAGTCCCCAACAGCGAATCACCTTTGCTGAATATATGGAGATGGTGCTATATCACCATCAACACGGCTACTATTCTAGCAATGTAGTCAAACTTGGGTTTGAGGGTGGCGATTTTTTCACCTCTGTCCATCTTGGTGCTGACTTTGGTGAGTTGCTAGCAGTGCAATTTATCCAGATGTGGGAAATTTTAGGGCGACCAGTACCCTTTTCTCTGGTAGAAATGGGAGCAGGGCAAGGATTGTTAGCATCCCATATCCTCAATTATAGTCAGCAGCAGCATCCAACTTTTTTTGCTGCCCTAGAGTATATCATTGTGGAGAAGTCACCAGGGTTAAGGGAAGAACAGCAGCAACGCTTGCAAGCATTTTCTGTGCGTTGGTGCAATCTAGAGGAAATATCACCTAATTCAATTACTGGTTGCTTTTTTTCTAATGAATTGGTGGATGCTTTGCCTGTGCATCAGTTTATCCGAGAAGCGGGGCAACTGCAAGAAATTTATGTGACAACCAGGGACAGGGGGACAAAGCCAGAGATAGGGAATGATTCTCTTGTTATGTCGCCATTTGTGGAAGTTGTCGGGGAACCTTCAACCCCAAAACTGGCTGAGTATTTGGATTTGGTGGGAATTGAAATTACCCACAGTGTTTATGAAGATGGCTACCATAGTGAAATTAATTTAGCAGCTCTCGACTGGTTGAGTATAGTAGCAGAGCGCTTGCAGTGCGGGTATGTGTTAACTATTGATTATGGTTACATAGCCCTGCGTTACTACAACCCTAGGCGATCGCAAGGAACGTTAAAGTGCTATTATCACCATCGTCACCATAACGACCCCTATATCAACATCGGTCTGCAAGATATAACAGCCCATGTAGACTTTACAGCCTTGGAACGATGGGGCGATCGCCAGGGTTTAAATCAAGTTGGTTTTACCCAGCAAGCATTATTTTTGATGGCTTTGGGTTTAGGCGATCGCATTGCTTCCCTTTCCTATCAACAGCAATCCCTATCTCACATGCTACAGCGCCGGGAGTCACTACACCAGTTGATTGACCCTTCAGGCTTAGGCAACTTCGGCGTCCTGATTCAAAGCAAAGGATTGCCGGAAAAAGCCATATCTCAACAACTCAAAGGCTTGACTGTCCCTGAATAACAGTTATACGGAAAAATTAAAACTCTATTAAGGCAGCCTGAGTTTCTTTAGAATACCATAACACTGATGATAGTGACGACAAACATAGTAGGAAAATAATATTTATGAGTACCCATGACCTATTAACCCTAGTTACACTACTTACCCCTGGTATCTTACTTTCAGTAATAATTATGGCGACTTTTGCCGCAGGTGGCTAAGAGGTGGGGGCGCAAGGCGAGACAATACTGCTCGGTTAACGAATGTAGAGACGTTACATGTAACGTCTCTACAAGGGTTTCACGCTTTGCGATTTTCTTAACCTACGCAGTATTGCAAGGCGAGGTGGGGGCGCAAGGCCTTGCGCCCCTACAGATTGTTCGATGCAAAAAACCTGATTTGCTGGGCTATGTGAAAATGATTGTCGGTGGGGGCGCAAGGCCTTGCGCCCCTACAGATTGTTAATTGTTAACAGTTCACTGTTAACTGTTAATGGATAATGGAAATGCGATGTCTACGACAGACTACGCCTAAGCTGTAACAAAGGAACGTAAACAATGAAGGTGGCATTTCTGGGAACTGGTTTAATGGGTCTACCGATGGCTCAAAGGTTATTAGCTGCAAATATAGACTTAATTGCCTACAACCGCACCCCAGAAAAATTAGCACCACTACAGCAAGCTGGTGCAGAAATTGCGACACAGTCCCGCCATGCAATTCGTGCGGCTGATTGTATAATTCTCATGCTGACTAATACTGCTGCTATTTATAGTGTGCTGCTTTCTGATACTTCTTGGCATACTATCTCAGGACGTACTGTGATTCAAATGGGAACAATTACCCCCACAGAAAGCCAAGAAATTAGAGATGCAGTAGTTGCGGCTGGTGGTGAGTATTTAGAAGCTCCCGTATTGGGGAGTATTCCCGAAGCGCAAACTGGGAAATTAATTGTTATGGTAGGCGCTGAAGAAAGACAATATCAACGCTACTTAAATTTATTGCAAAATTTTGGACCAGAGCCTAAACTGATTGGTCCTGTAGGTTCGGCGGCTGCGGTAAAATTAGCACTTAATCAACTGATTGCTTCTTTAACAACAAGCTTTGCTTTGAGTTTGGCTTTTATTCAGCGTCAGGATATCGACACGGAAGTGTTTATGCAAATCCTGCGGGAAAGTTCACTTTATGCGCCTACTTTTGATAAAAAACTGCAACGCATGTTGGATGGGAATTTTGCTAATCCGAATTTTCCGACTAAACACTTGCTCAAAGACGTAGATTTATTTATCAATGAGGCTAAATCTAGTGATTTAGATATTAGCACTATTAAAGGTGTGCGGCAAATTGTGCAAGCTGCAATGAAAATGTCCTTTGCTAATGATGATTATTCCTCGGTTTTTTATGCGATTAAAGCCTGGGAAGAAGGTCGATGGGATTAAGAGGGAATTGGGATTCGTCGAGACAATCATCGTTGTGAAGGAATTCAACTCGACCAATTAGTGGTGGAATTCGCCTGATTTCTGTAGCGATTCGTGGTATTAGTAATTATCCTCACCTCCTCACGCTGCTAATTCCCCGCATCGGCAATAATACTCCAGAAGTGAAAGTGCAATCTCTGGAAAAGAATTATCTTTTGGATCAATTGTCCTTGACTTCCAATAAGTCTCGTTTTACATTTCCCTTAAAGCCGAATGTTTTAAAGCAAGCGGGAGTTCTACCAAATACATTACGCGCCTTAGCTGAGGTGAATTTCAATTCCCACTCGGTGTATTTACCTGTGACAATTGGACAGTCTTCTGGACAGTATGAATTTGTTTTTTATTCTTCCTAACGAGCAAAATTCCCTACTTTGGAAATTAGCCGCAATGGTAAATTCATCTACAGGAAGCTGCGCCCAAATTTCCAGACTGGGGAAGTAGTCTTCACCTGGAATGGACGCCAAGCCCATGCTGGACGCTATGAAATCAATGTAATTGCGGAACAAGAAGTAATTAACAGACCAACAGCAAAATTTGAGCGCCGTTTTAACTTTGAACACAACCCCAACTGGCTAAAATAAATTATGACAAGTAGTCACAAAACTGGGCGAATATTTCTCTTGTTCATCACTTCGATACTCCGAGGAATCAGGGATTTAATAATTGTGAGCGTGGGTTTTGTGATTGTCTCAGCAGTTTACATTTTCATGGGGTTACAATGGGTGCAAAAATATCTTGCTCGGAAAAAATTATTTGTTTTTGTGCTGCTGTTACTGCTGGGTTTTGGGTTTTTCAGCTTGATTGCGATTATTCCCAGCACCCATAATTTTGAAGGTAATCTCATTGTGGAAGAAATGAGCTTTATCTATAATGACCAGCAACCTCAACTGTTTCTTTCATCAATTCGTCAGATTAGTAACCTGGAAAGTGAAGGTATACAAACCATGACTTTTACAGGTAAATTCCAAAGCGAATCTCTTCCTCAGCTTAATGAGTTGAATAGGTTGACAATTGATGGAATTGACAGCAGAAGTCAATTAATTATCTCGCCTGTCAAAAAAACAAGCGAAATCGACTTAACTGAATTACGATTGCAACCAAATACAAAAGTATTGGGACTGAGTTACGACTTTTATCGCCAGCGGCTGGGGTTTTCTCTGCAGCCGGAAACAAGTAAAAATGTCAAAAATAAACCAAATATTTTACGACTTAATTTAGGTAATGAACCAGTCAAAGTGACTTTAGTAGGTTATAAGTTACCTGGTGTAAATTTACCAAATAATTCAGCGCAGCAAACACCCAGAGAATTTATTTTCACGCCTAATAATCAGGAAGTTAAGTTAGAGATAGGGCAAAATAGCAGTATTTATTTGACGACAGCAACCGTACCCTCAAATAATGATGACCAATGGTTTCGCGGTCAGATAAAAACTAAAGATGTTCAGTTTGAGCATTTAGATCGGAATGTCAATATCCGCGATGATTTGGCGATTTCGACGATTATTGAAGGCAAAATTCGCATGGTGGAACAGGAACGAGAAATTAAAACAAATCAGTTTATCATGGGAAAACAGCCTGATATCCCCCTGAATATAGAACTTATCCGCCAACTACAAATAGTTCCCAAAAAAGGGTTAGAAGTCCGCATTGCTGGGAGAACTGAAGAGATTAAAATTGGTTTAGATAAGAATTATCCCGTTTCCAGTATTCAAGGAAGCTGGTTAGATGGGATTTTACCCCGTGACGCGATTATTGCTTTGTTTTCATTCGGCGCGGCGACGATTATCTATCTATTATCTTTCTTGGTGGATAAAGCGGCGAAATGAATCGGGATTGGGGATGATGTTTTCTCATAATTTTGGTTCTTGCGTACTTAACGTGCTAAATTTTTAATTACAGTCGATAACTTTGCTTTACAATCAAGGCTTACAGGCGCTTCTAGCCAAAAACTTAATCATCTGACCTAAAACGCAGGAAATAATGGCTGTCATCTCAGCCAATCAAGTGTTTCAAGCTTATTTTTCAAAAAATTTAGCACGCTAAGTACGCAAGACCCCATTTTTTACACTTAAATCTTCGTCTATTTAAATTTAGTATTACTTCTTTATCCCCCATCGGTAAATCTTTGACTAAATGGCTTTGATTCTGGTGTAGATGTCTTGACTTTGTACCACAGTGTGGACATACTGCACTTTTTTCCTTTTTACTTACTGATAAAATTAATACCAAACCTTCTTGTATACTGGATTCCACCGTTACGCCTGGTAAGTCCTGGAGTTGAGTAAGGACTCTTTTCATAATTAACTTTACTGAAATATAAATAGATATGCTAATATTTTAGCACGTTAAGTACGCAAGAACCCGATTTTTTTTTGATTAAATATTATTTATTATTAATCCGTATAAATCCGAATGGGCAATGGGTAATATTGATACTCCAATCCCCCATGCCCCATCCCCCATGCCCAATTCCCCATGCCCCATGCCCCAATCCTAAAACATAAAGTGGCAAATTTATCAAGCTTTAATCCTCCACCCACTTGGCGTATAGTCATAATCTGTCAGTGAAGAACAAGACTCGTGTTATGGTTCAGAAGCTTGAAAGCAAACGTCAGGGTGCAGCTTTTCCAGAAACAGCCCCCGCAGCCAACCCAGTGTTTTTTAGGACTTATAGCCGCCGTACTGCAGCGGGATTAAGGGAAACATGGGATCAGGTGTGCGATCGCACTCTCATGGGCTTAGTCGAATTGGGAAAACTCAGCCGTCAGGAAGCTGCTATTTTAGATAATATGCAGCGGAATATGAAAACTTTGCCGAGTGGGCGCTGGTTGTGGGTTGGTGGTACTGACTGGATAACCAAGCCAAGGAATTTTTCCGGGGCTTATAATTGTACGTCTACCAACCTAGTAGACTGGAAAGCCTTCGGGTTAATGATGGATCTGGCGATGATGGGATCTGGTACTGGAGCCGTTTTAGAGCCAGATTATATTAATCAACTCCCCAAAGTCCGCAATCGTCTAAATGTCACCGTCAAAGGTGAAATTGGCAATACGCCTCAACAACTGCGTCGTGAGTATACAGAAACCTACACAGAGGGTAATAGGGTTACTATTCAGGTCGGCGATAGTCGCGAAGGTTGGGTAAAATCATATCAAACCCTGTTGGAACTCTCCACCGATGAACGCTTTACTGATGCAGTTGAAGTAACTGTTGATATTAGTGACGTGCGTCAAGCTGGTGAAACCCTCAAGGGTTTTGGTGGCGTGGCTAATCCTGTGAAATTACCGGGATTGTATCAGCGTTGTGCATCAATTCTCAATAAAGCTGTAGGTAGACAATTAAATTCTGTTGAATGCTGTGTGTTAATTGATGAGGCGGCTGTGACTATTGTCGCGGGAAATATTCGTCGATGTATCGCTTACGGAGCAAGGGTTTCAGCCATTGATGGGATGAAGCCTATTCAAGATATTCAGGTCGGGGATTTGGTTTTAACCTCCTCTGGTGAGTACCGTCCAGTAGTGAATAAATTCATCCAAGGTATGCAGGATGTTGTAGAAATTCGCACTCCTATTACCTCAATTCGTTGTACTGCTAACCACCGCGTTGCAGTTTATGATGGATTGCGTTCTTATACCTGGAAGTATGCTGGTGAATTACAACCAGGCGATCGCCTGATTTCAGTTCCCCATAACAAAGGTGCTGACTGTGCCGGTATTGACTACGCTTGGTTACTCGGTTTCTATATAGGAGATGGACACGCCAACAGACGATCCACAGGACAATCTGAAGTTGTTTTTACTCTCTCTAAATCTAGGCTTGAGGGTAAACTGGGTGAAAAATGTCTTCGTATACTGCAAAATTTGGGATATACTCCCACTATTGCTGATGGGAGCAAAGGTAACTATGGGTTTATCAAGGTTTATCGCCAAGAATTAGCTGAAGAACTTTTGAAATATAAACAGCCTTGGGGATGTCCTGTAATTCCAGAATTTGTTTGGCGAGGTAATCGAGAAATTCGTGCCGCTTTCTTGGCGGGTTTAAGTGATGCTGATGGAACTCCTTCCCGAAATGTTCTGCTCAACTCAAACAAGTTAGACTTTTTAAGGGAAATCCAAAAACTATCTCTTTCCTTGGGAATTTCTACAACTTTACAAGAACGTCAGCCAAGATCTATTAAAGGAAGAGATAAAGTTTATCATGGATGTCATGCCCTTCACATCAAAGGTTTGCAATCTCAAGCTGTGGCTGTCGGTTTGATTAATCAATTTGCCGTTCGAGATGGCTTTACTATCAAGTTAGCTAAAAAGAACGGGCTAACCTTACCTTATCCATTTGTCAAAGAGTTAGCTGCTACAGGATGGAAACCAGAAACGCTGTGTCGCGCTGATGTAATTTGGGTTGACCCGAAAAGTAGACCTGGTTACTTTAGAGATGCCAACTTTGATACACTCATAGCAGAAGATTTGGTCAATCCACACTGGTTGCCAATGGAAGTTCAATTTGTCGCTCCTGCAGGTGAAGCTGAAACTTTTGATATTGAAGTTGAAGGCGACCATGAATTTATTGCCAATGGCTTGCTAGTTCATAACAGTGCTGGTATGCGCCAAGGTGATAGTAATGATCACTTATTTGCCAATGCCAAAGATAATTTATGGCAGCAAGATGCAGAAGGAAACTGGCGAATTGATCCAGAACGTGATGCTCTACGCATGGCAAATCATACCAGAGTTTTTCACCGCAAGCCTACTCTGGAAGAATCTATTGATGCAGTTCGCAAACAGTATTATAGCGGCGAAGGGGCAATTCAATGGGCTGGTGAAGCTGTTGCTAGAGCAAACTCTGATTTGCTAGCAACAGAAGCATTAAAAGTTGATTTCTTGAAGGCTTATGAACAAGGAACAGCAAAACAGTGGTTGCAAGAACGTCATCCTCATCTTGATGCTGATGAACTAGAACATCGTTTGGGCCGCTACGGCTTAAATCCGTGTGGTATCTAATTATATTTGCCTCACGTAAAAAACCCCGCAAATACGGGGAAAGCTGAGAAGCTAATCCCGTGGTAATCAATGGAACTAAAAAGCTATTGACACCGTACAGCGTAGAGAGTGAAACTAGATTGCAATGGAAATTGTTTTCTAGAATATAAACTCTCCAAGAGTGTGGGGGTACATATGACTAGCAGCTTCTATTTGGATATCAGGACTATCTGCCAAATTGTTGTAAAAAAACCCTGTAGTCGAAAGGAATTTCTCTATCATTTGCAGTCATAAGTACAAAAGGTACGCGGAACTACAGGGAATATAGAACCTGTAGAACTAGAGGATAAAAAGCCTCTAGGGTAACAACATCCTTGGAAATTATTGGAGCTAACTTTCACTGTAACTTGTCTGAGGTTCACCTCAATCAAATTGACCCAAATAACTACAAAGAACAAGAGGAGGCTTTCACTGCAGGTGCTTTATCTGTAGCCGCACTTTTAAATCATCAATTCCTGGAACCACGTTATCAAAAAAGCCGCGAATTAGACCCGATTGTGGGTGTTTCTTTCACGGGTTTATTTGATTTCTTTGTCCATGCTTTTGGTGTTGATTGGTTGCGTTGGTGGAAAGAAGGTAGACCCGCAAATGCACAAGGATTAGCCTTTAAACGGGAGGAAGAGAAATATCTGAATTTCTGGAAAGAAATTGTACATCGGGTAGTATGGGATTATTGCGATCGCCATAATCTCAAACGTCCTAATCGCTGTACTACAGTCCAACCTAGTGGTACTAAAGCTTTGTTGACTGGTGCTAGTTCAGGATGGCACCCCCCCAAAGCCCAAAGATTTATTCGGCGGATTACTTTCGGTAAAAATGACCCGGTAGCTTTGGCTTGTATTGACTACGGTTATAATGTCATTCCTTCCCAATCTGACAAAGATGAAAATGGCAATTTGTTGCATGATCCCTTTGATTCTAGAGTGAGTGAATGGCTCGTACAAATCCCCGTCGCCGTACCTTGGGCTGATTTACCAGGCGCAGATCAAATTGATGTTTCTCAGTTCTCTGTTTTAGCTCAATTAGATTTTGTCATGCAGGTGCAGCGCCATTATGTCACCCACAATACATCTGCAACTTTGGAGTTGCGTTCCGAGGAAGTTGAACCTTTAGGACAACGCATTTACGAAGCCATCCAGAATGATGAGGGATATATTTCTGCAGCACTTTTAGCTCGGTTTGACGATTTGCAATCTTTCCCACGTTTGCCGTTTGAACCTATTGACAAATTTACCTATGAGCGCTTGACTCAAGAAGTAAAACTGCGGCGCAAAACCGATGATTTTTGTGCAGCCCTCAGTCGCTATGATTTAGGTGAAATGACAGAAGCCGGTCCAGTTGGCTGCGACTCTGATAAATGTATGTTTCCAGAGCAGCAACCCACATAATAAGTGATTCGGGGCGCAAGGCCTTGCGCCCCTACAAATCCCTACAAATTATTCAACGACGCCAAAAACCCTGATTTTCCGGTGCGATGAGGGTTTAAATCTTCGATTCGCCAGTAGCATCATTATCGGAGACAGATTTTCCAGGTGAGGATGTTACGATCAATTAAGAAATGATAATTTTTCCGGCAACTCCAGGAGACTCTAAAATGTTTATTGATGAATTGTCACCAATTTTTAAACAATTGACCCATTACCCAGTTTCGTTTTTCGGTGGGTTGGTTTCTGGTGTATTTCGGCTCAACCTTGCAGACGATCCGGTTAAAACCTGGCTCGATAAACAAAATAACTCCAGCGGTAGCTGTGGAAAAACTTGCGCCCCTAATGAGGCGGATAATGGTAAAGCTTCCGGTCCCCAGCAGATTTCAATTGAATAAAGCCGGACTAAATTTGGAATGCTAGGAGTTAATGAATGCAAATTGCTAAAGATGTAACAGAACTTATTGGACGCACTCCTTTAGTTCAACTCAACAAGATTCCCCAATCTGAGGGTGTAGTAGCCAGGATCGTGGTCAAGCTGGAAGGGATGAACCCCGCAGCTTCCGTCAAAGACCGCATTGGGATTAGCATGGTACTTGCTGCAGAAGCAGAGGGTTTAATTGAGCCTGGGAAGACCATTTTAGTCGAGCCAACCTCAGGTAATACCGGAATTGCCCTAGCGATGGTAGCAGCAGCTCGTGGCTATAGTTTGATTTTAACTATGCCAGAGACCATGAGCCAAGAACGACGGGCGATGCTCAAGGCTTATGGTGCTAAGTTAGAATTGACAGCAGGACATGAGGGGATGCGGGGAGCAATTCGCAAAGCTGAGGAAATTGTGGCTAATACTCCCAATGCATATATGCTGCAACAATTCCAGAACCCAGCTAATCCGAAAATTCATCGCGAAACTACCGCTGCAGAAATTTGGGCTGATACCGATGGAGAAGTCGATATTGTGATTGCTGGGGTGGGTACTGGTGGGACAATTACTGGTATAGCTGAAGTAATCAAAGAACGTAAACCGAGTTTTCAGGCGATCGCCGTTGAACCCAGCAACAGTCCCGTACTCTCTGGTGGTCAAGCCGGCTCCCATAAAATTCAAGGTATTGGTGCCGGATTTGTCCCTGATATTCTCCGCACCGATTTGATTGATGAAGTCATCCGCGTCAGCGATGAACAGGCGATGGCTTATGGGCGGCGTCTCGCCAAAGAAGAAGGATTATTGTCTGGAATATCCTCCGGCGCTGCTTTGTGCGCCGCAATTCAAGTAGCTAAACGTCCCGAAAACGCCGGTCGTTTAATCGTCATGATTCAGCCTTCCTTCGGCGAACGTTACCTCAGCACCCTCATGTTTCAAGATTTAACCTTGGAAACCGCTACTGCGCGTTAAGGAGAGTGGGGATTGGGGAGATGAGGGAGATGAGGGAACGAGAATTTACCTGAAAATTGCTGTAAATAGTTACAGCAATTTTCATCGATTTGAACCAAATTGTTTGTAGGGGTTTAGCAATGCTAAACCCCTACTGCGTGGTCTATTGACCTGAAAACTGCTGTAATATCATGTCCGCTTAATTACTTACTAAACCTGAAGAACCCCACCCCGCCAAAGCTGTGCTTTGTCTCCCCTCCCCGCTTGCGCTTAGGGGATTAAGGGGTGGGGTGCAATGAATATGGGAATCATAACTAATTACTCGGACATGATATAAATCAAGTCGCCAGAATTATATCTGAGTAAGCAAAAGACCAAATAGGACGCATTTTAAAGAATTCTTCCAAGGAAATTTTCAAATCTTTATTATCATCATATTTTTGCATGTATTCTTCAACTTCAATAGAAGGCAATCCCCATTCTAGCAATAGAGTTTTTAACTCAAATTCATCAATGTAACCACTCCTATCGATATCTATTTGCTCGAAAATCAATCTGCATTTTTCTTCATTGCTGATATTTTTGCCCTTGCTTAAACATTCAGATTTAATGTTTTCTCTTTTCAGTCGTTCTTTAACACCCTTAATCTGCCAGATTTTTTCATAAAATTTAGCAAAAGTAAATTCAGACAAATCGGTGTTTCGAGCAATAAAGGTATCGATAAAAGAATCTGGAACTTGCCACTCTTGCCAAAGAGTTTTCAATTCTACCTTATCTAAAGTTCCAGTTTTATTTTTATCCAATTGAGCAAAAACTGCTGCTGCTACTGTTTGCTCATCAACCTGATCTGAATTGATTGACAAATTATTACTTATCCATAATTCTTTCGCATCTTCATCAATTAATGTTTGTCTTTCACTTTCTCTTGTCCAGCTTATCCACTCTGCTGCTGTGGGATTCATAATTAACTTGTACAAAGCATTATAGCCAAGGACAAAAGCGATAAAAAACAAGTTACCAGCAGCACCTAATACAGAAGGTAATATCAACACACCAGCCGCCAGAATCGATGCGGAATAAAGATTATCTTTGAAGAGTCCAAAAACAGTAAACACAAAGTAGAATACTCGACACCAAACGTATGTACTTAGAACTAAAAATGTGTTAACTAACCAAAAATTTGAATTCGGTTCCAAAAGGAGATGAACAGCACTATAAAGATGTAAACTGACAAAGAAGAGATACCCTGGAACCATTGCACTCTTGGAGCCAAAAACAATCGGTGTTTGGTAAAAAGATGAGGTGACGTGACCGATTATGGCTGATAGTGCCATGATCATAGCCGGTATTTCTGGACTACTACTAAAAAATGCTATAACACCAAAAACAACCTCTATACTTCCAGAAATTACGTGAGTTCTGATTGATAATTTCCTCTTGGGTAGCATGAGGAATTTTGGATGTGGTGGGTTCGTGTAGTGGTAGTACAAAACATAAAAATTGCTGAGGATTGATGCGCCACATAAAATTAGTTTTTGATAATATTCTGTTTCCTCTCCTGTAAAGGTGGTACTAAAATAAAAACAAGCTAAGGCATAAATACTAGCAGGCAAAAGTAGCAAGAAATTTTTGAGATATTTCGGCATATTTACTATTCCTTGAGAAATTCTCGACTATCTAGTATTTTTATACACGTCATATACTCATTTGTCAAAGATTTGATTTTATTTTCAGTAGGGTTTTATTTGAAGGGTGATTTTCTCACCAAGCACAAAGATAGAAGCCTAGTTTCTTTAAGAAACCAGGCTTCTCCTAACCCTGATTATTCCTCCTCATCCCCCTCTCGCCATCATTCAACTAATGACTACACTTCCCATTCCCATGATGGTGGTGATGACCAGAACCGTGGGCGCAGCCTTGTAAATCTTGGCTCATCAGATTTTCGCTCATTTCCTTAAAGGATTCGTCTACAGGCTTCAAGCCAATCCAAGCATCAAGTTTTTCGACATCAAAACCTACCTCACGGCGATCGCCTACTTGGATCAAAGGACGGCGAATCAACAGCGGATCTTGTAGCATCAGCACCAAGGCGGTTTGCTCATCGATTTTTTCGGGAATTACCTCACCAGATTTTATCCGTGGAGAACTACGATTAAACCAATCAGCTACGGGGCGATCGCCAAAAAATGACCGTAACCGCTCCACTGTCCAAGGTTCTGCAAGCAGGCTATATGCTACCACTTCATGTCCAGCAGCTGTTAATAAAACTTTTTGCTTAGTACCACCTTTACAGCCCGGTTTTTCATAGAAAATTACTCTTGCCATTGTCTTTCTCCTAGTTATATCACGTCATTTATCATTGGTAATTTGTCATTTGTCATTTGTCCTTTGTCCTTTGTCCTTTGTCATTTGTCATTTGTCCTTTGTCCTTTGTCCTTTGTCATTTGTCATTTGTCATTTGTCATTTGTGAATAGGCGAAAATCACCAATCATTAATGACAAATTACCATGCCCTATGCCCCATGCCCCATTCCCAATTCCCAATCCCCTATTTCCCACCTTAAAGACTTATTTGAATTTGTGCCGCTCAACTTAAAATTTTTTAGCAATATGGCTCACCGAGTCAAATTCAAACCTTTGTTTCGGATCGGTTTCGCCATAAACATTAAAAGTTACCGTAGGTTCATCACCTACTGATTGCACACTATGAATTGCATCAGGAGTGAAACTAATAATATCTCCGGGAAATAACGTAATTTCTCCCGTCTTTTCAATTTTATCCTCAGATTCTCGGCTGTGGGTTCGTCCCCAAATTGTGTTTTTTTCCTGACCTTTTAACACCGCCACCACTCCCCAAGTTCCATGATTATGAATTGTGGATCTAGTTCCCGGCGCAAAAGTTACCGTTTGCACTGTTAGCGGAAAACCTAACTCATCATACAGCAGTAACACAGAAGTTCCCGTTTCCTGACAAGGCTGTAAATATTGACTTTGCACCCAGTAAGAATTAACCATCAATCGCCTTACCAGCATCCTGATTTCGGGAAGTCTACTAGATTCATCCTCAACATTATTGAGAACATCTTCTACCTCAGTTAAAAACCGATACAGGCGATAATTCTCCCGCAACAAATCCCATGCTCTCACAGATTTACAGACTTGATACTCACCATCACCAGTTATCAGCCAATCCTTACCTTTCATGCTTTAATTGTCCTTTGTCCTTTGTCCTTTGTTATTTGTCATTTGTCATTTGTCCTTTGTTATTTGTCATTTGTCATTTGTCATTTGTCATTTGTCATTGGTCATTTGTCCTTTGTTATTTGTCATTGGTCATTTGTCATTGGTCATTGGTCATTTGTCATTTGTTACGGCATTTTCCCGTAAATAGACCACGCTTTTGGGGCGCAAGGCCTTGCGCCCCAACGAGGATCTATGGTTATTGCATAAAAATTACTGTAATCAGCGAAAATCACAAATAAAAAATAACCAATGACAAATCAATCCTCTTGGGCTGGACGTGTCAAAATATCCAGAAGAATACCGGAACCAAAATCATTTTTATCGTCAATTTGTTTAACTTGGCTACTTATTTGTTTCGCCTGCTCAATCTCTCCCAGTTTGGCTAATACTAACCCAGAAGCAGCATAAGTATTTAAGTACAATCGAATTTGCGGGTCTTCTTTTCGACTCACCAATATTGGTTTAAGTTGCTCCCAATTATCAGGTAATTTTTCCGCTGCTTTTATTTTATCTAATAATTTAACTGTGGTTTGCAGCGCTAAAGGATAATTATTTTTGTAGTAAAAAAATCTATAAGCTGATACAAATATATCTGTATATTCGCCAGCTTTATCTAAAGCCTCTTGAATATATTTTTCTGATTCTGGGGTATTCTCCCAGGTTTGTGCTGCTAATATCAATAACTTTTTGATATCCTCTGGAACTTCAAACCATGAAAACTTTGCTGGATCAACTTGCATAAAAACCTCGTTGAGAGTAAGGAGTAATGAGTAAGGAGTAAGGAGTAAGGAGTAAGGAGTAATGAGTAATGAGTAAGGAGTAAGGAGTAAGGAGTAAGGAGTAAGGAGTAATGAGTAAGGAGTAAGGAGTAAGGAGTAAGGAGTAATGAGTAAGGAGTAAGGAGTAAGGAGTAAGGAGTAAGGAGTAAGGAGTAAGGAGTAAGGAGTAAGGAGTAAGGAGTAAGGAGTAAGGAGTAATGAGTAATGAGTAAGGAGTAATGAGTAATGAGTAAGGAGTAAGGAGTAAGGAGTAAGGAGTAAGGAGTAATGAGTAAGGAGTAAGGAGTAAGGAGTAAGGAGTAAGGAGTAAGGAGTAATGAGTAATGAGTAAGGAGTAAGGAGTAAGGAGTAAGGAGTAATGAGTAAGGAGTAAGGAGTAATGAGTAATGAGTAAGGAGTAAGGAGTAAGGAGTAAGGAGTAAGGAGTAATGAGTAAGGAGTAAGGAGTAAGGAGTAAGGAGTAAGGAGTAATGAGTAAGGAGTAATGAGTAAGGAGTAAGGAGTAAGGAGTAAGGAGTAAGGAGTAATGAGTTATGAGTTATATCATAGCCCCCTCCTCGCTTGCGGGGAGGGGGTTGGGGGTGGGGTTCTTGTACTTATAACTCCCAACTCCAAATTCCTAACTTGTTTAAAAAATACTGAGAATGTAGATGAGAGTGAAGAGAACAATCCAAATTATATCGACAAAATGCCAGTAAATTTCTGCCATTTCGATACCTGTGTGTTTGCTAGCAGAATAATGACCAGCATGACGCGATCGCCACAACACACCTAAAATTAACAACAGTCCCACAAATACGTGCAAACCGTGGAACCCTGTCATCAGATAAAAACAGTTGGAGAATACGTTAGTAGTTAAACCGTATCCTAATGTGGCGTACTCATAAATCTGACCTACCAAGAAAATCGCGCCCATGATAGCGGTGATTCCATACCAAAACCGCATACCGTTGACATCATTCTTTTTAATCGCCACATCACCAAAATGAATGACGAAACTACTAGAAACCAGAATAATGGTGTTAATTGTTGGTAAAAATAACTCTACCTCAGTTCCTTCTGGCGGCCAAACTGGTGTAATACCTCTAAAAAACAAATAAGTGGCAAAAAATCCACCAAACATTAACGATTCAGAGATGAGGAATGTCAATAATCCCCAAACTCTTAAATCTGGATGATGTTCTTCGTGATGTTCGCTTGTTGTCGCTATGGTCATATGATTTACTCTTTCTTTGCGCCTTTGCGCCTTTGCGTGAGTAAGATAAAGTACGGTGCGTCAGCAGCGAAAAATTAGTCATCTTATCCGAAAATTCACCTGTCTGACGCACCCTACAGACTACTGAACTCGGAGTTTCCTGTTCCAAGCTCGGAGTTTCCTGTTCCAAGCTCGGAGTTTCCTGTTCCAAGCTCGGAGTTTCCTGTTCTAAGCACTAACTTCCGGTGTTCCAACTGGTTGCACTTCTGCACGATGACCGTAGTCGTAGGGACCGTGAGTTACAACAGGCAAAACTTCCCAGTTTTCAATGATAGGTGGTGAGCTGGTTGTCCATTCTAAGGTCAAAGCTTGCCAAGGATTATCACCAGCCAAGGGGCCTTTGAGCCAACTTTGAATCATGTTGTAAGCAAAGGGAATTACCGATATCCCTAAGACAAATGCACCAAAGGTAGAAAGCTGATTGAGGTTGATAAATTGTGGGTCATACATAGCTACCCGTCTTGGCATTCCTTGCAAGCCCAATTCGTGCATGGGTAGGAAGGTCAAATTGGTGCCGATGAAGGTGAGGACAAAGTGAACGCGACCCCAAATTTCATTCAATTTGCGTCCGGTCATTTTGGGGAACCAGTGATAGATACCTGCGTAGATACCAAACACGGAACCGCCAAACAGGACGTAATGGAAATGTCCCACAACATAATATGTGTCGTGGACATGAAGATCAAAGGGCGCTGTTCCCATTGTCACGCCGCTTAAACCGCCCATGACAAACATGGATAATAAGCCAATGGCGAATAGCATGGCACTGGTGAAGCGAATTTTACCACCCCAGAGGGTAGCAACCCAGGCAAAAATCTTGACGCCAGTGGGAACGGCGACGATGAGGGTGGAGATAGTGAAGAAAATCCGCATCCAACCAGCAGTCCCGCTGGTAAACATGTGGTGTACCCAGACGAACAAACCGACAACGCAGATGGCGACACTCGAATAAGCGATCGCTTTATAACCGAAGATTGGTTTGCGGGAGTGAACGGGAATTACCTCCGACATAATGCCGAAGATTGGCAGTATCATTAAATATACTGCTGGGTGGGAATAAAACCAAAACAAGTGTTGATAGATAACAACGTTACCGCCTGCATCTGGTTTAAAGAAAGAAGTCCCAAAGTTGAGGTCAAACAACAGCAACACCAAACCAGCAGCTAACACAGGTGTAGAGAGAAGTGCCAGGATGGAAGTTGCTAAAATTGCCCAGCAGAACAAGGGTACTTGGTCCCATTTCATGCTAGGAACTTTCATCATCAAAATGGTGATGACAAAGTTCAAAGAACCCAAAATTGAGGAAGTTCCTACCAACACAATCGCCAAAATCCACATGGTTTGTGCGGTGTTGGCTGTCACCAAGCTTAATGGTGGGTAAGCAGTCCAACCAGATTGGGAACCACCAAAGATGAAACTACCTAACAGTAGTAATCCTGCTGGTGGGTTTAACCAGAAGGCGATCGCATTCAGTTTGGGGAAAGCCATATCTCTAGCACCAATCATCAGCGGTACTAGAAAGTTACCAAATCCACCAATCGCACTGGGGACAATCCACAGAAAAACATGGAATTATGGGTAACATGATTAAAAGGAGTAAGTTTGTGACGCACCCTACTTAATCTAACTATAGGAATCCGGCTTGATTTTTGAAAAGATGCGTAGGGTGCGTTAGCGACAGCGTAACGCACCATCATCAAAGATTTGGTGCGTTACGGATTTCATCCTAACGCACCCTACGATACCTAATTTTGTTCAAAAATCAAATAGGAGTCCTATAGCAACTTACGTTAGTGGTGCATAGTTAGGAAAGAATCATTAAAAATCACAATAAATCAAGCATTTTTACTTAATTGCATATATCACTAATATATCAATTCAATATTTTATTTTTAGCGACCTGACCTGAGTTTTTATCGATGTGCAGTCGATAGAAAATGCTCGGAGTAAACATTACATAAAAACCGCTGAGAATGTTACTAAACAAGCAAAATAGCGGTTGAATTAGTGATAATATTTTTGAGAAAAATCGCTTCAGAACATTTTTTATGAGATTAGCAGCAGATATTTTGCGAGAAGCTTTTAAACGTGTCGATAAATACCTTGAAGAAACTAAGATCACTAGAGAGGAATTGCTGTTATTGACCGAGGAAGAACGAAAATTAAGATTTAAAAACTATGTCAATAACACCTCTATTGCACCAGATAACCTCAATCAAGTCGTTGTAAAGCAAGTTTCGCTCGTGGGCTGACATGCTCTCCCAGATTTCAACGTCTAGTAGCGTTAGGTCTTGAAATCGTTTTTCTCTTTCGGTTGATTCTGCTGTCTTCATTTTCTGGCTTTCTTGAAGTAAAAATAGCTGCGTTTTCTTCTTCTCGATGACTTCTTGTAAATCAGGGTCGCCCATTGATTCATATAATTCAATAGATTTAATCAGCGCTTCTGTTTCAGGGTTTGTTTGCTGTGGTGCTTTTGATAAGTCAACCACTTTATCAACCAATGTTTTTGCATGGGTTAACAATGCGTCACGGACTTTTCGTTCAATCTTATCGAGAGTGGCACCTTTGTACTGTGCGAACTCAGGGCTACATCGTGGGTCACGTTCCCTAGCCCTACGACAGGATAAAGCATAGCCATAAGACCCATCTTTACGTTTGAAGTTGGCTCGCAAAGTCATCAACCCGCTACAGTTTTTGCAGCGAGCAATACCGCTGAAAACATTTACTAATTTATCAGTAGAGACACCCTTTTTCCGAACAATATTATCTTCAAATACAGCTTTAATAGTTAACCATTCGTCTTCAGTGATTAGTGGTTTATGCTTACCGTCAACTATGAGAATTGGTGTTTTTCTTTCATAAGACAAGTATTGTATTTTTCCTCGTAAAATTGCATTTCCTAACCAACGTTTTAGACTATGGGTTAATGGTGGTTTTAAGTGAATTTTTCCGTAATAGCTCGCTGGTGGGCAGTAGTAGATTTTTCTAAACTCTGTTATTGTCCCAGCTATCGTTTTATGCTTTAAAAACAAATCAACCAAGGATCTTGCAACTTCAAAATAACTTTTGTCGCTTTCTGGGTATAAATCGTTGTTAGGACGTAATTCACTATCGATTTTTACATAGCCGAAAATTGGTTTGTAAGGCTCTTTGCGTTCACGATGTTTGGCATGTCCTTGCTTTGAATGCGCTTGAATCCTGTCCCGAACCTGAGCCGCAAAAGCTGCCTTCATTCGCCCCATCAATTTCCCGTCGGGGCTGTGCAGGTCTAGTTCACCATCTTCCAGTGTTTTCAGAACTGTATCATGTTTAGCAAACAATTCCCGCAGTTGCTCCCACTGACCAGGGCTTCTTGTTAGTCTATCGAAGTTCGGTATAACTACACGGGCAACTGTCCCTGATTTGACCAGTGTTATAACTTCGTTTAATCCTTTTCGGTTTTCGGAAGCGCCGGATTCAACATCGAAAAAAACAAGGTTTTCAGGGATACCATATAGTATTAATGCTCCAATGTAGCGTTCCAATGCGTGACCGTCGGTTTGTTGTTGCTGGGTAGAGACGCGACAGTAGCCAACTACCAACCTTTGCATAAATGTCCCGGTAAAACTGCCAGAACATCATACCACGGAACCCACAAGTCTACTTTAAAATCATAATCGTCCCGTGATTGGTCATGAAAGCATTATACAGAGCCGGATCGAGTAAATCTGCATCTGGTGTTGCTAGTTCAGCCCGAATGGCGATCGCCATCAGTCCACCAATCAAATAGAAAACAAACGCCGTCACTAGGTATTGAATCCCAATAACCTTGTGGTCAACATTAAATGTAAAGTAGTCCTGCCATTTCCACGCTTTGGGATGGGAGGTGTGACCAGCTACCAGCTTATCTGGCGGCGTATTTCGTGGAAATTCTACTTGTGTCATATTTTTTCACCGCTACGCAAAGTCCAGTGTCAAAAGTCCAAAGTAGTTAATTTTGACTCTTGACTCTTGACTCTTGACTAATGACTCTTGACTAATGACTCTTGACTAATGACTCTAGAGTTACCGCACTCACTCCCATATGATGGACATGAGGAGCAAGAAACTCTGATGTTGATAAATCCGCCGGGTTAACTGCAATGGCTTGATGCAATTGGGACTTTTGAGCAACGAGGTTTTCATTCACCCAGCTATCATATTCTTCTGGTGTGTGAACGATTACCTGAGTTCTCATGGAGCCGTGGTAAGAACCGCACAATTCCGTACACACTACCGGATAAGCACCTACTTTAGTAGCGACAAATCGCAGTTGGGTAGGTATCCCAGGAATTGCGTCTTGCTTCATCCGGAATTGCGGAACCCAGAACGAGTGAATTACATCCTGAGCTGAAAGGTTGAGTTGTACGTCAGCACCGACGGGAACGTGCAATTCTCCAGAAGAAATGCCACTCTCAGGGTAGTTAAATATCCAGGCGTACTGCATCCCGGAGACATCCACCACCAAATCGGCTGATTTACCTTGGGTTTTGGGAGACGCACCAATCCCAATTTTGGGAGCAGCCATAGAGTCAGGGGCGCCATCCAAAGTATCAGCCAAAGCAGACCCGCTGATCACAGCCACATGCGCCGAGGAATGACCATGACCTGCTGGTTCAAAGCCGCCCATTTGGTTATAGACATCTACACTGTAGATTCCCAAACCAATCACAATTACTGATGGAATAGCTGTCCAAAAAATTTCTAAGGGAACATTACCTTCTAGTGGTAAACCATCGGTGTCATCCCCTGGACGGCGACGAAACTTAAACAGAAAAATCAGAATTGTTCCTTCTACCACCAAAAACAGGCCGATGGCAATGGTAAACATGATATTGAAAAATCCGTCTACCAAAGGCGCTTGTTGCGATGCGGCGACCGGCATTAATGAGTGGTTTTGACCAATCCAAATGCTGACTGTTGCAATTAATATACCAGCAATCAGGGTCCATAGTGAAACAGGAATTTTTTGCATACATGCTACCTGCTCTGTAAAACTTCATCCAATGTGTAATTTTCTGGTTTTTACCAAGGATTAATTATTAGGTATTCGGTACTGGATATTCAGAAAACTCTTTTCTCGTCCTTCCCAGTCCCCAATTCCCAATACTTCGACAAGCTCAGTACAAGTCCCCAATCCCCAGCGATGCACTGAGCGGTCGTTGTGTCCCCAGTCCCTACTTTCACAGGGCAGTGTTTTTATTTTCACTCATTAATTTTCTAACTTGTTTCTGTGAAAAATGGGGGAAATTTCCATATCTTTTCACATCTTTCCCCCAAAACAATCAAGCAATATCTCAACTCCTATAACAAAGGAGCCTGCGATTTCCCAACAAGCTATTTCCTCCAATCAGGCACTATTAGCCCTAATATTAATTAGGCTAAATGAGCAGCAAGTTTGAAACTGTTAATAGATAACATTTAGTGATTTACGTTTTTGTTTACTGTGAACTTTTTTGCTAGTTACGGTAAATTTATAGATTTCCCCTCTAGTGACCTTGCTTGGGGCTTTATTTCCACAGTGCCTAAATTGATGAAATTGATAACAATTGTTACCAGATTCGCCAAAACATTAGCTGTCTAATACCGCATGGCTGTAGCAATTCTTGGGACAAATACGTGAACAAGCCTGACAACCAATACAGTTTTCTGGGCTAGCTACTGTCATCACTTTCCGTTCAATTTCTTCATCATCCTCGTCTTCAACAAATTCTCCTTCTTCGTTGAGTGCTTTCAATCCCAGCACATTGTACCCGCAAACTTTAATGCATCTGCCACAGCCGATACATTTATCTTTGTCAATTTCCTGGGCAAATTTTGGTGTCCAGGCTTTACCTCCAAATGTCAATCCTGTGAGTGTTGCCATAAATCAATCCTCGGCATTTAGCCCTACAAAAATATTGGCGATTTAATCATTATCTTACCCTAATCTTAAATCCCTAATTTTGATGTAAAACAATTAATTTTTATTCAATCAAAATTTGATGACTTTATCTCAAGTCTTTTCTGTTATTTTTTATCCGGATATTGAAATTATATTTCTTGTAACACATGTGCCCGGAGAGTAAGTTCTGGAATATTGAAATTTTGAATAAAAAATATGCATCCTCTAATTTAGAAACTTAACTGTTCGTCGAAAACACTTTTGTTAAACTTTTTTGTCAAATAAAATACGTTTATTTACTAAGGATTTGATTAAATTATTAAGAAATATTTCTAGGCTCGTTGTGAACAAACCCAGCATATTTATTATGAAATGTATAGTTAATAAAGAAGTAATATTAGGCTAGGCTTTCAAGCCTTAAATAGCTTCCAAATGGATGCACATTCTGAACATAGATGTGGGGAAATAGTGAGCTAATAAAATATTTTTCTTTTCGGGAAAAATATAGTAGCGAGTCGTGAATTTCATGAAGCGAAAGGAAACATCCAGGGGAGACTTGAGCCAAACATCTCAACGATTAGAGTGGGAAAAGAGTAATATGCCTTATACAATTCCTAACAAAAGTTGCGTTGGATGTGACAACTGCCGTCCCCAATGTCCTACGGGTGCAATCAAAATAGAGAACAATGAATACTGGATCGATCCTTGTCTTTGTAACAATTGTGAGGGTTATTATCCCCAACCGCAATGTGTAATAGCCTGTCCAACCCAATCTCCCATACCTTTGCAGGCGAAAAAAGGGAGATGTAAAGTTGAACCGAGAGATGCTAGCAGCCCAGATTTATTTTCTAACGGGAAGAATCATCCATTTGCTTCAGCGATCGCCATTTGGGAAGCTTGTAACGTCCTCGCGCAGCGCACATCACTACATTGGGAAATTGATGAAGCAGGTTACTTATGTTATGGCCGACAAGTAAATCAGGGAAAAGGGGCGATCGCCTTTCACATCCAAGATCCATTCCAAGTCAGCAATCGCACCACACAATTAGAAAGCATTGCAGCCCTAGATATTAGAGCCGCTTGTATCCATCTAATTTTTGCAGCTCACGCCACAGCCAAAGAGCAACCTTGGGAGCAGGAATTTGCGATCGACGAACGCCAGCTAGAGAAATATTTAGGGCTAGAGAAACGCAAAGACCTGAGCAAAACCGCCAAACTCAATTTAATGAAAAACATCGTGCAACAAGCTTGTTCACTGATCATATCCATTGACTGGCCCCAACAAGGTCGAGTTAGGGGATTTTCCGTAGCAGGGACTCGCCTATGGCACTTGCTAAACATTGAACATCACTTTCAAGAAGACGATTTGGGATGCAAATATCTCATCGGACTAACTTTTAAAGTGAAAGCGGGAATCTGGGCACAGCATTTCTTAAACAAACAAGCTTGTAAAGAGCGAAACGCATTCTATCAATATGGTACTCTACCTAAAACCCTGTTAACCACAGTCATGAGCATTTGGCAGCAACATGAAGGTGCCGCCCGATTAATGCTATGGTTGCTGTTTAAAACCAAAATGGGTAAAGAACAACGTATTACCGTTCCTACTTTGCTGCGCGTTGCTTACGGTGAGGAAAAAGTTACCCTCGCCTCCAGACAAAGAGAAGAACGTAAACGCCTACTACGTACCTTTGAAAGCGATTTAGAAATGCTCAATCATTATGGAGTCAAACCAAACTTCGACCCCGTTACCTATCCAACAGAAATTCAACCACTGTGGGCAAAATTAGTTGATGTTCCCGAAGATCCAGAAGCAGCATTAGAATTTTGGACTAATGACGGCGGTGGTGACACCAGGCTCACAGACTCAGGCCCCCGTGGTAAGTGGAATCTGCTGCTAAATGCTCGGATTTTGTCCTTTGAACTTCCCCCAGAATGGAAAGTGCAAAACTCCCAGACCGAAAAAAAGCAGCGGCGCAATTCCAAAACCACAAAAAAGCCAAAAATCACAGGCGATCTGCTCGGTGAAGAGATTTTACAGGCGCGAAAAAATCTGAATCTCTCCCAGAGAGAGTTAGCAAAGCTCACAGGTAAAAGCCAAAGTTGGATTCGAGATCTAGAAAATGGCCGTTTAAAAGCCAAACTAGAAGACCAACTGCTGTTAAGGAAAGTGCTGAATATGGCTTTTTGATGCACCCACCCCGCTGGTTGGGGTGCGATTGACCCCGACCACAAGGGGTAAACAATTTTAGATTTTGGATACTTCGACTTCGCTCAGTACAAGTTTTGAATTTTGGATTAAATCTAAAATCTAAAATTGGCTTGGTCAAGCAGCCTTTTGATTGTTGCCCAAGGTGGCTCTTCCGTACTTAGCGTGCTGAATTTATTAAATAATCAGCTTGAAACCCTTGCAGAGCTAAGATAATAGCCATTATTTTCTGTATTTTATATCATATTGCTAAAAATTAAATTATGAACGCCTGTAAGCCTTACTTTTAAAGCAAATTTATAAACTTTAATTAATAATTAAGCACGCTAAGTACGCAAGAACCAAATTTGTTCAAATGCCCTTGGGCAAACTTAAAGACAGATTGGAACAACTATGTGATTTACACGGAATTAGATACCACCAAACAGAAGAATCCTACACGTCAAAAGCAAGTTACTTAGATGGAGACTCCCTACCCGTTTATGGTCAAAAACCAGTTGGGTGGAAAGCGTCAGGTAAGCGTGTTGAACGTGGATTGTACCGAACCGCAAATGGTTCAATTGTTAATGCTGACCTAAACGGTGCAGCAAATATACTAAAAAAAGTAGCCAGCAATCTAAGCATAGACTTAGGCTTACTGGGTAGACGCTGTTTGACGAGCGTAGCGAGAATTAGACTTTGGATACTACCTAAGTTTACTCTGTCCGCAGAATCTCAGTCCCTTCAGGGCTGAGAGTGTCAATGATAGCCGTCATTAATAACTCATTTAGAGGGATTCCCGCTGCTTTCGCCATACAGGAAATCACACTTTTAGGAGCAAAAGAACAATACAACCCGGCTTCTAAAAACCAAGGTTGTCCCTGTGGGTCGATGCGAAAATCAAATAAACTGTAGTGGCGACAACCTAAAGCCTGATGACACTTTTTAGCTACTTGCTGAACTTTTTCGGTGATGGGGTCATTAGGGTCTACCATCCAAGCTTTAATATTATCTTTAGCAGTAAAATGCAAGTTGCCGTCCTCGGTTTGTTGGAGTTTATCAGCATAGTTGCGAATGGGTTTTTCCTGGGGGTCTACCAGATACTCTTCTAGGGGTAAACCCACTAGCTCCCCATCTTGAACAATGAGGCCGCATCTGACTTCTCGACCGAGTTCGATGAATGTTTCGACAATCACCTCCGAAGCATATTCAAATGCTGTTTTCAAGGCAGCGTCATATTCAGTAACATCTTTAACTAAGGCTACCCCTAAAGAGTTGTCAGCACTTGCGGGTTTGACAACTGCTGGAGGTGAAATTGTCGGTACGTCTCCTGGGCGCAGCAGTTCTCCACGAGGTACTTTCACCCCTGCTGCTTCGACAATTGCTTTGGCTCTGGCTTTGTGGGCGGCGATCGCCATAATATCTGGAGTATTACCGATGTAAGGAATATTCAGCAGGTCGAATAAAGCCCGGTAGTGAGTCATTCCCGGAATACAAAACATTTGTGGTATCACAAGGTCAATGTTTTGCGCTGTGATCAACTCTATGGCTTCAAACAGAGTCATCGGTTTGGCGACAGCAATATCTTCTGGTTCCAGGGTACGAGGAAATCGCCAGTGGCGATCAGGTGTGATGTATGCAATTTGAAATTCATAGCGCGATGGCTCTGCTGTTGCTGTTAGACAATCTTGAGCATAAAGGCGTGACAAATTACAGTAAAAATCATTGTGGGCAGACCCAACTAAATGAAGAATACGAAGTAATGGCATGATTCATCTTCCTATGTGATTTAAGGCTGTAACTGGAGTTTAGTAGTTCATGAAACGATTTATAAAAGCTTTAATTGCATTTGATTTTTACTACTGTCTCTGAGATGAAAATAGCCTTTTAATCGCCGCCTAATTCCACCAATTTGCCAATGTTGAAGTCTATTTTTACCCATCCTTTAAGTTGTTGCAGATTCTTGAGCAAAAGTAGAGGAATTTGCCAGTGATGCAAGGTCAAAAATGGTATGGGGTCATCAAGACAGTAAATAGCATCAGTACCCCGCACTAGGGTATTAACAGCCGTTTGCAATTGTTTCCCGGAACGGATACCAGTTAGTCGCCAGATTTCGTGATATATCCAGTAAGTGGGTTTGCTACTTGCTAAAGGTTCCACCGGTGCAGCTAAAGGAGTTTTCCCAAAATAGGCATCTGCCACACCAGGATGATTGTAGAACATTGTGATTGCCGAATGAGTACGGGGGTTGCATTCAATGGCGTAAACTGTACCGTCTTCGGCTTGGATAAAGTCGAAAGAAATTTGTCCAGTCAGTTGCAAATTCTTGACGAAGTGTTGCACCCATTGACGGATTTGGGGATTTTCGACGTTTTCATAGTTGATTTGAAACGCCGAAGAGTTGCAACAGCAATGCAATCTTAATTCTCCATCTCGCACTGTACTATGGGTACAGAACTCCTTACCAGGAATAAACTCTTGCATAATCCAAGGTGTTTCTGGACTGATGGGTAAACTGTTGACAAAGGCTGCTGTCTCTTCTGGGGTGTCGCAGGGAAGTTTGGTTAAATTTAAGCGGCGAACGGAGTCGTAAGCAATACTTTTAAGAATATATTTGCGGGTTTCTTGACTAAAATCAAAATCGATAACCTGTTGAGGATTTGTGATTTTAAAAGACTTGGGAACAGATAAACCCAGCGATCGCGCTTGATCCGTAAAGGCAAATTTATCATCTAGCATCTTAGTGATATCTGGATCAAAGTGCAAAACTTCGCAGTATTCTGCTAGTGCAGGCTTTGCTAAAGAGTCGTAGTAACTAGCGATAGGACTGCATACAGGTACATAAATGTCAACTTTTTCCTTTTTAACAATTTCTACTAGGGACTGAATATAGCCTTCTGGGTCTGATTGCGGAGCCTGGACTGTATAAAAACGACTCACGGCTTGAGAAAATCTATGCCCAGACAACCAGTATTTATGACTTTCAATCAGAATAACTCTGTGTCCGCCTGCATGAAAGCAGCGAGCCAGTTGCAATGCTTTGGTCATCTTGGCTCCACTCACCAAGATAGTCTGAGGAGGAGTAGCCACTCTGCTGCTTTTGGTAAACGGCGATCGCACAATGCCCCACAATAAAGATATCAACACTATCAAAGCATTGAATGGCAAGGCGATTAATAATAATGTCAGTGTACCCAGAGTCTTGAATAGAGCCACTATCTTTTGCCTCACACCCCTTGAAGGCGTTGTCGATGGAAGTAGAGATACAAAAATCGATTGTGCCATAAGTTTTTCAAATTATAAGGAGATGAGGGAGATGAGCAAGTAGGGGAGATGAGGGAGTAGTCAAAAATCTTGCAAAAGTCCTCTAACACCCCACCCCCAGTCCCTAAGCGCAAGCGCTTAGGGGAGAATTTGCTTTAGGGTAGGGTTCTTATTTTTTTATTTATGCAAGAGGTCTATGATTAACCCCTCATCCTCCTTATCGCCCTCAATTATGCTACCCGTCTAATCAAGGTCACACCATCTCGTATGGGTAGCAAAACTTGCTCTACACGAGGATCGGCGGCGACAACAGCGTTGAACTGAGCGATCGCTTCACCGTTGGCGGTGCGTTGTTCTGGTGGTAGGTAAACTTGTCCTTGTAACAATGTATTATCCACGCAAATTAACCCGTCGGGACTTAGCAAGCTACTATCCAAGATGGTTTGAAAGTACTTTACATACTCCTTTTTATCGGCATCAACGAAGATTAAATCAAATGATTCTTTTGTTGCTGCTAGTTTGTGGAGTGTCTCTAGGGCTGGTGTTACTTCGACGACGATTTTGTGGCCGTGGACAGACTCGTCAAAGCAAGCTTGAGCAAATTGGGCGACATAGGGGTCTACCTCACAAGCTATGAGTTGCCCATCGCTTGGTAATGCTTCTGCCATTGCCAAAGCCGAATACCCTGTAAACATTCCTAATTCTAGAATGCGCTTGGCCTTGGTCATGTGAACAAACATTTTTAATGTCTGTCCTTCAAGATGTCCTGACAGCATTTCCTGTTCTAGTTGACGGACTGTTTCCCCATCACTAAAGCGTTTGCTCCAGTCTTCAAGGCTAGTTTTTTGCGCCAATGCTGTTAATGCGCTCGATTCTGGGGTGGTGTAATCATCCAAGTAGGGATCTAAACCCGCTGCTAATTGAACTGCTTGCCACAGAGAATCTAATATCTCTGGGGGAATGTTGTTCTCTTTTGCTAATTTCAGGGTTTGCTGTAACTGGGCAACTAAGATGCTGTGTGGCGTGATTGGTCTAGCTGTTGGGAGTTTTACAACACTCGTCATATCTTCACACCCCTAATAGTTGAGCTTCTTCAGTTTCAATGTAGGCATCAACGCCTTTGCCACCACGAGGATATGTAGCACAAAGACGTTTGTGTTCAGCTAAAGCAGCATCAAGTTCTTGACGAGTCAAATCGTTGACAAAGAAGCACTCACCAATAGGACGAGGCATGGCGGCGCGTTGTTTGCCATCTCGTGTTAGGGTAATAGATTGGGTAGCATACCAGAGTAAATCTTCATCTAGTAGAGGATGATCGAGTGATAGACCTATACGACTCATCAAGTCTAGAATGCGATCGCGCTCTTGTGTGGGAATGTAGCCTCGTTGTGCTGCAATGGTTGCAGATAAAGCCATATCTATATTGACGGCATGACCATGATATAGGGGTACACGCGGCGCTAATTCTAGGGTAGGACTCCAAGTGTGGCCGTAAGCAATGACGCGATCAAGGTCTATTTCATGTAAGTTAGGAGTCTCTAACTCCAACATAGTTTTGATGGCTTCGTAGTTGACTTTATGGGCAATCTCTTTGATTTCTGGTGTACCATTCACATGTCCAAAGTGAGTGGAAAGCAGTTCTTCGCCATACTTGTATAGTAGTTCAAAGACTTGTGAGTTAGCAACTACAGCAATTTTTACTAATTCTGCCATCCCATTACGAACTTGAACCGTTGGCAAGGTTTGCAAAAATGAGAAATCGAGAATCACTTTTAAAGGTGCATGATATGCTCCCAAGCGATTTTTTAACTTGTGATGATTCACCGCTACCTTAATTGCTACACCTGCATCGATTAAGCCTATTAAGGTCGTAGGAATGCGAATGTAGTTACTCTTGCGACGGTAAGCAGCGCAAGCAAACCCAGCTACATCAGTAATTAGACCACCACCGATAACCAAGACTGGTTCTTTACGAACTAAGCCAAAGTCTGAAAAAGCGTCAACAATTTTTTCAAAAGTTGCAATGGTTTTATCCGGCTCTGTAATGATGATGGGAAATACTGTTAGTTCAATGTCATAGTGTCTAAAATATGACCTAATCTGCTCGCCATACAGTTCATACACATTGGCATCAATCACAGTCAGACAGCGACCAAATTTCCCATAGCTATCTGCAATTTCTCGGTTTTTAATGTCAAATGCACCGTTTACATAGATCAGACTAAAATCGATTTTTTCGTAACCTTGTACGTGAAATTCAGTTTCTTTCGCTTCAAAACTTGCTTGAACTGTATTCATGTCTGTTGACCTTTATTCAAACTAAAAAATTGTGGGATTTTGGTAGTACAGGAATACTATTTGATTTTTGAATTACACCTAAGCTAGACAATGCCAAGCAAAACCAAGGTGTGTAAGGCATAGCCCTACCCACAGATACTTAGACATGTTCAAAAATCAAACCGGATTCCTATAGTTCCGATTTACTCTATTGAATGTTTATTAACACTACCCACAACAAAAGCCTAACACGAGGTTTTTTCTTAACTTCGTGCCATTCGACTTATGTATGTAACTTTAGTTTACACTTTTTATGTAGAAATGTTAACTTTTTTGAGAATTTTAACGGGCATCACGCTATGTAATACAGAAAAGCATAACTTGTAGTGCCAGGAAACCCAGTCGTGACAAGGCTTGGAGCTTAGAGTACTTTTATGAAAGTCCACCTACGTGGACTATGCAAAATCTTGATTTTCCTGCCCAGGTACAGGCTACCCTACAGAAAGCCGCTCCCTCTTCGCTGTTCGTGTAGTCAGCGGTCTGAAGGCTTTTGGGATTTGAAATCGCGGGACTAGTCCTAGCCCATTGCTGATTACCTCGTGCCCATAGCCCCTCAATACTGCGTAGGTTTTGGAATTTCTTGGTTGAGGCAAGCTCTTGGAGCAGGGGGAGAAATGGAGGCTGGCGTTGAGTTTTGCCTCCCCTGCTTCCCCTGCCTCCCCTGCCTCCCCTGCAAATCCTACGCAGTATGATAAAACTTTAAACAAAATATAGTCTAGCAGAGTCAGATATAGTCTAAAAGACAGTCCTAATGAAATTATCTGATTATGCTAAAACCTTGGGGATTTCGTACCTTACCGCTTGACGACATTACAAAGCAGGTAAAATACCATATCCAACAGAACAACTTCCCACGGGTACGGTAATTGTTGATGACGACCCGAAAAAGATATCAGGGCAAAGCGCAAAACCGAAAAAATTGTAGAAGCCTTAAATTCTCCAACAGATTGATTAAGTTTTCTAGTCAAGCATATCTTACTGTATCTTGAATGATATACTAATTTCATTGCCAAAGTTGATCAATACTTTGACTACGCTCAGTATAAATATGCGTCAAGTAGAAAAGCACATAATCAAAGAAGGACATGACTGGTTTGATTATTGTAGTGACATTACCACTATTTCTCGACAGCTTTATAACACTGCTCAATTCACTCAACGCCAAGGTTTTTTCTACGGATGGGGAACTCAATCACAAGCTAGCTTAGACACTTTATTTAAACAAAACGAGAACTACAAAGCAATAAGCGCAAAAGTAGCTCAACTCGTATTAAAACAGAATGCAGATGCGTGGATTGCTTACTACAAAGCATTAGTGGCTTACAAACTTGAACCAACTAAGTTCACTGGTAGACCAAAACCACCTAATTATGTTGATGATAAGAACCTGATTAAGTTTAACAATCAAGCCATTGGTAAAAGAGAATTTAGTAAAGGTTCGGTTGTCCCGTCAATGTCGCCAATCAGAATCCCGGTAAAGCCTGGACTAAGATTTGAGGACTTGTGCGAAGTGCGAATTGTCCCAAAAACTGGATGCTTCGTTATCGAAATAGTCTATGAAATTACCGAGTTGTCAGAGTTTTTTTGTAGTTTGAATCCTGAACTGAATGCGGCGATAGACATAGGCTTAGACAATCTAGCGACGATTGTTTTCAACGACTTTAGCGAACAGCCAATTATCGTAAACGGGAAACCATTAAAATCAGCCAACCAATTTTATAACAAGCAGATTGCCAAGTTTCGAGGTTTTCTGCCTCATGGTAAAGCTAAATCAAGGCGAATCGCAAATATCGTCCGCAACCGTAATCAATTTATAGATTCATATTTGCATCAAGCCACAAAAATGATTGTGGATCAACTTCTATCTCTTGGTGTAACTCACGTCTCAATCGGGAAAAACGAACAATGGAAAACACGTCTTAATTTAGGTAAACGTACAAACCAAAGCTTTATTCAAATACCACATGCTAAATTTATCGAGATACTGACTTATAAATTAGTTAGAGTCGGTATTACCGTTAAGGTAGCAGAAGAATCTTACACAAGTAAGGCTTCAGCGATTGATTGGGACATCATCCCAACTTATCAACCTAACAACAAGATCAAGCATGTATTCTCAGGAAAACGTGTCAAACGTGCGTGGTATATCAGTAAAGATGGTTTGAAGATTCATGCTGACGTGAACGCAGGGTACAACATCGGCAGAAAAAGTAATCCTGAAGGGTTTGACTGTCTCCAGTCTATTCTAAGGGATAGGGGGTGTCTGGTAGTACATCCAAGGCGGATAACTCCACTATTTAAGCGTGTCCATGCTGAAAGTAGAGTCGCTTAAAGCTAAATTGCATAAGTCTGACTATATTTGACTATGTGATTTGGAACTATTGCATAGCCCCTTGCCTGCTATACATACAACAAATACAAGATTTTATTTCTACGTTGAGAGGTAAATCTACAAATTTGATTTCAGCCCTTAGATTTATGAATTCCTGACAAACAATGCTTATAGTTAAGTTCTTAGGTGATGAACCACCTAAAAACGTAAGTGAGGCTAAGAATCATGTCAAATCAAATAATTGCATCCGAGTTGTGTGCAGAGTTATCAGAAGGACAACAAGAGGTTGTCACCGGCGGTGCCGACTTTGAGTTGAGCGGTAGTAATTACGCTAACAGACTAGCTAATTTACAAGGTTTCACCACTTCCGGTCCAAATGGTAGCACGGGCAACTCTATAGGTCAAACTTCGGCTGTCAATACCGCTTCTCAAGATTTATTGGGATTGGGCGTGGCACAACTTCCTACAGGAATTGGTGCATTGGGTGCAGCACCAACAATCACTGGTTTAGCACAACCTGCTCAAGGTCCTGCCACAGTAGGCACCGGTCTTGGTCAATAGGCGGACATATCTACTCCGCCAAGCCCTTGAACCATTCCCACAGCCGACCGCTTCGCCTATTTAGTTCGGGAATGGTGGGTGGGGGTTCTCATAAAACCTTGTGGGATGCGGGAAACTCAGTGGCTTCTGCGATCTTTACAGTATTTTCCTATAAATCCACGCAGTAAGGGCGCAAGGCCTTGCACCTTTACTACAGATGTGGTTGCTTGAAAATTGCTGTAAATACCTAACTATTGCAGAGGTCAACCTCTTCAGTTACCCCTTACATGACCACCAACGCTACAGTTGTGTACGTGCATTCCAATCTAGTCCCTCAAGGTTTCTTCCCCTTGGGTCGTGACAGCAATCTTTGATTCCAGGAACTTCTCCTGTTACCCTCTTTTTTGCACAAACGAATCATCTGGCTTTCTGTTTGAGCGAGTCAGTTTCTGGAATCTTTTTTGACAAAATCTGACAAAAACGTAAGTGAGGCTAACAATCATGTCAAATCCAATAATTGCATCCGACTTGTTTACAGAGCTATCTAATGGGCAACAAGAGGTTGTCACCGGCGGTGCCGACTTTGAGTTAAGCGGCAGTAATTACGCTAATAGACTAGCTAATTTACAAGGTTTCACCACTTCCGGTCCCAATGGTAGCGGCGCCAGCTCTATAGGTCAAACTTCAGCCGTCAATACTGCATCTCAAGATTTATTGGGATTGGGTGTGGCACAACTTCCTACAGGAATCGGTGCATTGGGTGGCGCACCGGTTCTCACTGGTTTAGCAGGAAGCCCAACAACTGGTGGAAACTCCTTCACAAATCCTGCGGCCAGCCCCTTAGGCGGCTTCGGTTTAGGTAGTAACCAATAACTGACCTCCTAGAGAGCATATTCGCCACCTGAAGTAACCTGGCCATTCAAGTCTTCAAATAGAGAAGTTACAGCAGTTTTCACGTATTTGAACCACACTGTAAGGGCATAGCACTGCTGTGCCCCTACGCCAAATGTGGTCTATTTACCTAAAAGTGTCAAAAGAGGCAGGGGAGCAGGGAGCAAGGGGGAAAACTGAGACGGAAGCTCAGACTCCGCCCCAGTAAGAGCGCCCTAGAAGGGCGGGGCTTCTCTTCCCTACGGGACGCTCCGCGAACGAGACGCTCCGCGAACATATCCATGTTCCGCTCCGCTCCACGGCTCCAGGTCAGGGCTTGCTCCCCCTGCTAAGAGATCCCTGCCCCTCCGCTTCTTCGGTGATCGCTCTTAGTGCCATTCGTCTCTGGAATCCTTTATTTCAGAATTACGTAAGTGAGGCTAACAATCATGTCACATCAAATAACTGCATCGGAGTTATGTGTCGAATTATCTGCTCAACAACAAGAATTTCTCACTGGTGGTGCGGACTTTGAATTGAGCGGCACCAATTTCGCCAACAGACTAGCTAATTTACAAGGGTTAACCACTTCCGGTCCCAATGGCAGCGGCGCCAGCTCTATAGGTACTACTTCGGCTGTCAATACCGCAGCCCAAGATTTGTTGGGATTGGGTGTGGCACAACTTCCTACAGGACTTGGTGCATTGGGTGCTGCTCCGGTTCTCACCGGTTTAGCAGTCCCCACAAGCACAGGAGTTGGGGGACTCACCTTACCAACAATCCCAGGCGCCTAAACTGGTCAAACATTGTTTACGCTCCTAGAACACAGCAAGTAGGCACGGATTCCAGAGTTGTCCTTTCCTGTGGTTGATTACATGTACAAGTCAATCTCTGGAATCCTTTATATAGATGATACCAAGTTGAAAAATCATTGCCATCTGTCTTGCAAAGTTCTTGATGTCGGCTTGTGGCGCTTAGACTTTTCGCAAAATTTCAAATCTAAAATAGTATGAGGCAAATAATTATGTCACATCAAATCACTGCATCCGAGTTGTTTGTCGAATTATGTGTTCAGCAACAGGAGAGTATAACTGGCGGTGCTGACTTTGAATTAAGTGGGAGCAATTACGCTAACAGAATTGTCAGTTTACAGGGGTTCACCACTTCCGGTCCTAATGGTAGCACCGCCAACTCCGTAGGACAAACTTCAGCTGTTAATACTGCTTCTCAAGATTTGTTGGGATTGGGTGTAGCAACTCTACCAACTGGACTTGGCGCTTTAGGTCCTGCACCCACTCTCACCGGCTTACTATAGGGCGACGGCGAACGATTCAGCATCAGGGACTTCCAGTTAAATCAGTAGTCAACGAACAGTTATCAGTTATCAAAACTTTTAACTGATAACTGATAACTGATAACTGATAACTGTTGAGGCACCCTACAGACTCAAATATTGGGTAATTTATTTTTTGCTAGTCCCTAATAGTGCATCCGCGAGTCAGCCTCTGGAATCCTTTGTTTAAGAACTACGTCACTGAGGCAAACAATCATGTCAGATCAAATCATCTCATCGGAGTGGCTTGTCGAGTTATCTGATGGACAACTGGAAATGCTAGCTGGTGGCGACTCTACCCAGAGCAGCAATAATTTTGCTCAAAGGGTTGCTAATACAAATGGTACTACTACTACTGGTCCACAAGGCAATGTCACGGAAACTAATAACCAGATTTCAGAAATTGTTTCCGGTGGACACAATTTATTGTCAACGGATGCTACAGGAATGTCTCCGTTTGGTAGTCCGTTTAATAGTTTTAACAATATACCAAGCGTCAACAACGTAGGCGCAATGAGCATCCAACCAAACAACAGTAGTCCCTTCTGAACCTGAACCAGCCTCCTGGGAAGAAGCAAGCGCGGATTCTAGATTTTTCCTGTTATCGCACCTGATCATCTGGTTGAATGCTTCTGGAAAAAATACATCTATAGCAACCGCCAAAGTGCTTAGGACATTAACTGATGATAAAACCTAGACACAATCAGACTTGTAACCCAGCGATGCACTGAGCGGTCGTTGTGTCCCCAGCGATGCACTGAGCGGTCGTTGTGTCCCCAGTCCCCTGCTATACAACTCAGTTTCTGGAATTTTTGGTTTTAAAATTTAGTGAGGCTAAGAATCATGTCATACGATAACATCACGCTGGAGTTGTTTGTCGATTTATCTGATGAGCAACAAGAACTGCTTTGTGGTGGTGTCGGCCCATCGCAGGGGTTTAAATTTGGCGATCCCATACCATCAATAGCTGCTCTAGGAAACGCACCATTAATCACTGGGTCAGAAAACTTTGGGAGGACTGCAAATTTAAATGGAAGAACAACTTCAGGTCCAAATGGCAGCCTTGGTAACTCTATTGCCGACCGTTCAGGCAGAACCACCGCTGCACAAAATGTGATGATCCTGCCACCAGATTTCGAGTTCAGCCAAACAGGAAGATAAAACAATTTTTTGATCTTCCTAGTTCTTCGTTCCTATTCCCAGCCACTAGCCAAAATAACTAGGTTAAGTGAGGCTAACAATCATGTCAAATCACATAATTATATCAGACTGGTTTGTCGAATTATCAGAACAGCAACAACAGATGCTATCTGGCGGACAGAATCTTGTATTACCCGGTGGTTCGCCAATAGGTCCCCTCGGTAGAGCTAGAACAGACGGGTCAGAAACTGAATTTTCCGATAAAACTGTACAGGGGGTAACTACTTCCGGTCCTCTGGGTAGCATCGGTAACTCCCTAGGACAAGCTTCAGGCGCTGTTACTGGTGCAACAGATTCCATGATCTTGCCACCCTTTATCGGCAGTAGCGAAACATTCAATTGAATTATTCTCACAGCCGATCCAAAAACAATCAGCTACCAGAGCAAAGCCCTTCCCCTGCTCGCAAGCAGTAGGTTACGTGAGGCGAACAATTATGTCAGATCCAATCATTGCATCCAAGTTGTTTGTCAAGTTATCTGAGGAGCAACAGGAGCTTCTAGGTGGTGGCGCTGACTATGAACTAAATAACACTAATTTTGCCGAAAGAGTGAAAGCTTCTATTGAGTCTAGGGCGAATGGACCTCTAGGCGATGCTGCTTTCTCCCTTGACTTGGATAAGTCTATTAATACCGCAGCACAAGATTTCTTGGGCTTCGGTGGAGTTATTCCTGAGAACATCACAGCTTTACCTCCTCCACCCATCCTTTAACGTGTCGCGGAAAATTTAGCTGCTACAGCTTCAATGCATCTCTGGTTCTCAAATAGACATCTGGGGAAATGAGGTAAGGGCGCAAGGCCTTGCGCCCCTAACAAGACTTTCGGGCAAAGCTAGGACTAGAATTGTTTGTGGGAATTAAAAAAGGGGGAGAGGATACTGTTATTACTCGCTCAACGTAAGTGAGGACTTTGAGGGAGTTTGAACGATCTCCTCTGTTGTCTCTAAGTGTTATCCACACTCAAGATTTGAAAAAGGCTTTTCCTGCATTCACCGCATACCTTTTTCTGCCCCCACGATTCATTATAACCTATTATAAACCATAAGTATTGCTAATTTTAGCAGTCAATGTTACCGTATCATTCCTTAACCTATTACACGCTTATTGCTGTAGGGTGTTTACCAAAATTCATTACCTTGTCTTTTGTTTTCATCGTAAACGTGTGAGCCGTATAAGCCTTGAGGGTAAAGTTTTTGTCAAGAGTTGCTATCTCCTTTGACATTGTTTGTAGCTTTAACTGGCGAATATTTATGTCTCTAGGCGTATTACCCAAGGCAGTTATTTTTCCAAAGCAGGCAGTTTGCAATCTAGTTATGTGGACTTGCCGGTTTGTGCAATCAATTTTGCTCCTGTCCTTTGGGAATCAACAGGGGTGATATTATACCAATTCTCTCAACTATAGTTACAAATTCTTCTTGCTTATTTACTTCTGCTCCCTGACCCAGACTTTTTTACTGCCAATTTGTAATGACTTGAAAGAGGAATAGTATAAGAACACCCTAATTTTTGTTCATCGTTTAATTGAAAACAAAAGGTGCAAGACTGTGAACTTATTACGCCAAAAGGAAAATTATGTTTGGAATAAATTTAGTGAACCCAATCTAGAGCAGCTCCCTTTACTTGAAACTAACGAGTTTCTCCCCCGGATCAATAAATGGACTACCATCGGTGGCGCAGTTCTAGTGATTTCCTTTATCGCTGGGGTGAGTCTCTCATCTGTTCTCAATTACAACGTCACAGTCAAAGTGCCGGCGAATATCCGACCTGTGGGAGAATTGCGTGTAGTTCAGTCTGAGGTTACGGGCACTATTCAAAAGATTACAGCCCAAGAAAATCAGGTTGTGGCTCAGGGGGATGCGATCGCTTACGTTGATGATTCCCGCCTTCAGAACCAAAAAAGCCAACTACAAAACAGTATTCAGCACAGTCAATTACAATTAAGTCAAATCGATGCTCAGAATGGTCACATCAATGCTCAAATCGCTGCTGAAACCCGTTTAATTAGCCGTAATTTAATCTCGGCTCAGGCTGACCTAGCTGGGACTCAACGTAACTATCAAGATCAGCAAATTAAAGCTACAGCTGAAATGATACAAGCACAAGCAACTTTTAAGTTAGCTAGAAACCAGCTAGACCGATTACAGCGGGAAAAAGTATTAACAGCAACTGTTAAAGAAGCAGAAGCGGCGTTGAATTTAGCTAAAGTGCAAAGAGAACGATTGGAGCCAATAGTCATGTCAGGCGCTGTTCCTCGCAGTCTATTTGAGGAAAAACAACAAGCAGTTACCTCTGCTGAAGCAAAGCTAGAAGAAGCTAAAGCTAGGGCTAAAGATCTAATGGAAGAAAAACAACAAGCCATGAAGGTCGCCCAGATAAACCTAGAAAAAGCAAAAACTGCTGTTAATCCTAGTAATGCTACTGTCACTGTGGCTAGGGAACGAATTAACCAAGAACAGTCGAAGGGAGAGGCTACATTAGCGGCTTTGAAAAAAGAACAAGAAACTCTCATCCAGCAGCGTCTTGAACTGGAAAAGCAAGTTATTAGCAATCGCAAAGAACTCAAACAGCTAGAAACTGACCTGAATAAGAGCGTGATTCGCTCGCCCATCGCCGGTACACTGTTGCAATTGAATCTTCGTAACCAAGGACAGGTAGTACAACCCAGTGAAGCGATCGCTCAGATTGCTCCCCTTGACGCTCCTTTGTTGATTAAGGCTCAAGTCCAGGCTCAAGATATTGACAAGGTAAAACCAGGTCAAAAAGTTCAGATGCAGGTTTCTGCTTGTCCCTATCCAGACTACGGTACTCTCAAAGGAACAGTGAAAACTGTCGCCCCAGATGCTCTACCAGTTGTACAAAATAGCGTATCTTCCGCCCCTCGTCTTCCCCAGCTTACCGCTTATGAAGTCACCATTAAGCCGCAAACTCTATATGTCGGTAGAGGCGATCGCCAGTGTCATCTCCAACCTGGAATGGAAGGTAGAACTGATATTATTTCCCGCGAAGAAACTGTACTTCAGTTCGTTCTCAGAAAAGCCAGAATAATCACAAATTTGTAAGCCAAAAATTCTGTTTTTATTTCACATCGAAATTGCCTGTTTTTTTCGTCAATGCTGTCATTTTTAATTTGTACTTTGTCCTTTACAAATGACAGATGAAAAACGACCAATAATAAATAAATCAGGATAGAAACTATTGCTGCGCTTAACTGATATTGTGTACCAATTTCATAGGTCTAGTGACGATGTTGCAATTCTTCAAACCCAATCAGAAATACCAATCTGTTTTACAATTAAGTGAAGAAGACTGTGGAGCCGCTTGTCTAGTTTCAATTTGTAAGTATTACAAACGCTTCTTAAGCATCAATAAAAGCCGAGAAGCAGTAGGAACTGGACAGTTAGGAACAACCTTATTAGGTTTAAAACGTGGGTCTGAGATTTTGGGTTTTAATGCTAGAGCAGTGAAAGCTTCACCGGCGATTATCGACAGAATCAAAGAAATCCGCCTACCAGCAATTATTCATTGGCATGGCTACCACTGGGTGGTTTTATATGATAAAAAGGGTAGTAAGTATGTAATTGCAGATCCATCAGTTGGCATCCGTTATGTCACCCGCCAAGAGATAACAACAGCTTGGAATGGGGTCATGCTTTTACTAGAGCCAGATCCAGACCGCTTTTTTGAGCAGACCCAAGAAAAATCTAAAGGTGGTTTCGGGCGCTTTTTGCACCGGATCTTACCATTTCGTGGATTACTGGCTCAGGTATTAATGATCAACATTGTCCTGGGTCTACTGGCTCTTGGTACTCCCGTTTTAATCCAACTGCTCACAGATGATGTATTGGTTCGCGGAGATACCCAATTACTCACCGTTGTAGTGTCAGCTGTTGTAGTCATGACCTTATTTAGTAGTAGTCTGCAAGTAGTGCAAGCGACTATGATTGCTCACTTTGGTCAACGGTTACAATTAGGGTTAGTCTTGGAATTTGGGCGGATAATTCTCCAATTACCTTTAGCTTACTACGAAGCCCGTCGCAGTGGCGAAATTACCAGCCGACTGGGAGATATTAATGAAATCAACCAATTAGTATCCCAGGTAGTAGTTCTTTTACCTAGCCAGATTTTTATTGCAGCCATTTCTTTTTGCTTAATGCTGTTGTACAGTTGGCAATTAACACTAGCAGTCATTCTGATCGCTGCATTAATGACTCTATCTAGCTTACCTTTCTTACCCATTCTCCAACAAAAAACCCGCAATCTCTTAGTTTTGGGAGCAGAAAATCAAGGCGTTTTGGTAGAAACATTTAAGGGAGCGCAGGTAATCAAAACCACAAATGCTGCTCCCCAATTTTGGGATGAATTCCAAAGTCGCTTTGGTCGTCTTGCAAATTTAACTTTCAGCACCATCCAAATCGGAATTATTAACGGTACTGTTGCTAGACTTCTTGGCACTATTGGTGGTGTAATTTTACTTGGGATTGGGAGTATGTTGGTGATGCAGGGTCAATTAAGTATCGGTCAAATGCTGGCTTTTAACGCCCTACAGGTCAATGTTTTAACTTTAATTAGTTCGCTAGTTAGCTTAGTAGATCAATATTTTCGCTCGCAAACAGCAATTTCTCGCCTTTTAGAAGTTATCGATGCGACGCCGGAAGTGGTCGAAACTAGTCCAAAGCCTGTAGGAAAAATCTCTGGTGATGCAGATATTCGTTGTTCTCATCTCACATTTCACCACCCTGGAAGAGTTGATTTATTAGAAGATTTTTCCATCAAGATTCCTGGGGGAAAAGTAACTGCTTTAATTGGTCAATCAGGTTGTGGTAAAAGTACTTTAGCAAAAATATTATCAGGTTTATATCAACCCAGTTCTGGGAATATCAGGATTGGCTTTTTTAACATCCATGACCTTTCTCTTGATTGCTTACGACAACAAGTAGTTTATGTCCCCCAAGAACCACATTTTTGGAGTCGCTCAATTTTGGACAACTTCCGCCTAGGAACGCCTTATATTTCCTTTGAAGATATTGTTAAAGCTTGTCATATTGCTGATGCAGATAGCTTTATTAGTCAACTCCCAAATAAGTATCAAACTGTGTTAGGAGAATTTGGTGCTAATCTCTCTGGTGGACAAAGACAAAGATTAGCGATCGCCAGAGGTATCCTCACCGATCCACCTATACTCATTTTAGATGAAGCAACTGCTGGACTCGATCCAGTTAGCGAATCTCACGTACTAGATCGGCTGTTGGAATATCGTAAAGGTAAAACTACAATTCTCATTACTCATCGTCCTAGTGTCATCCATCGAGCTGATTGGATCGTGCTACTAGATAAGGGTAAACTACAACTACAAGGGACATTAGAAAGTTTTCTTTCTCAGCCAGGTGAGCATCTGCAGTTTTTATCAATCTGAAGATTTTTATCAGTGTGAAACAGTAATCATATGTCCGAAAATCATGAATTCACAAATTCTGACTTGTTTAGGGATTTATCTGAACAAGAGCAGGAAACCATAACGGCTGGACAAGACTTGAATCCTTACGCCGAAACTAATTTTTTCATCCAGAAGACTGACATTCAAAACTCAGCCGAAAATCAAACGAATATTCCAGGTTACGGTTATCTTTCTACGCAAAAAACTGGCTATCATTTTTCACAAATTACCATGTCAGCCACCATAAAATACGCTTTACCTTCTGGTATTGAAGGACAGAATACATCCCCGGATTTTTTGGCTACTTATTTCAATAGGTTATTTTCATAAATAAGTGTTCATCATGAAATATCCTAGTTTAAGAGGCAATCAGAATGATATTAAACCTCATCTAGGTTGACAATTAGTAATTCGTAATTACTAATGGGCTACCCCCACAATACTGCGTATGTTTTGAGCCGTGAAATAAATTTCTGGCTCAAAGCTCAATGGTCGGTAATGTCCACAATACAGATATTCGGATTCCAATACTGCGTAGGTTTTGCTCAAAAAACTTAAAATTCGTAGGTTGGGTTGAGGAACGAAACCCAACATGGACGGGGCTTTGTTGGGTTACCCTGCGGGTTCTCCGAAGGAGTACGCAGAGCCTCAACCCAACCTACGATTTTCCTTAACCGAGCAGTATTGATTCGGATTCTTTCATAAACCAATCAGAAACCAAATATGATTACTATATGTGCCGCTTGATTAAGTCCTGATTCTGCCATATAAATTAGCCAAAAGATAGAATTTTAATTTATCAATTTATAACCAGAGACTAATTAAATTGACAAATTAAATGTTTATAACTAGAAACATATTTAAGCTGATGCACGCCTAGATTGATTAAATATTTATTATTTATTTCTGCTTGTAGGCTGTCCAGTATCAAGAGTCTAAAGTCAAAGCTATTCATAGCTTATCACCCACCTATAAAAGTAAGTGAGGCAAAAAATGTCAGTTCAAATTCTCATTCTCAAATCCGAGTCTTTTGTAGAGTTAACTGTAGAGCAACAACAATTTATATCTGGCGGTCAGGTTTTACCTATAAATTCTCAACAAAATTTTCCTTTCTCGCCACTAAGCCCTAACAATGACTTGTTGAATCCAATGCTGAATAACGGTATGGGAAGCGGTGGCTTAGTCGAAACGACAAAGAGCTTGAATTCAAATAATACTAATAATGGCATGGTTCTTTACTAGTCGCTAATTTGATGATTCTCAAATCAAAATTAACAGACTAATAGAATAAGCATTCACTATGGAAAATTGAGGTGTAAACACTGGTTTTATGGATGTATTTCAGTACGGTTTGGTTAAGCCCAGAAAAAATAAAAATGTGTAAATTGGTTTGAGTCTTGGCGAAACCCATCTCACGATTCTACTTAACTGAATCGCATTGAAACTTACGCAGCATTTAAATCACAGATCTAAGTTGAATGAAAGTATATTACGGACAAAATATTTTCATTCAACCTTAGACGGGAATTGGTATAAACCAATAGCCAGAACTTTCGCCTGCTAATTTATAACTTTAGAATAATTTAATTAAGAGAAAACTTATTTATAAATAGAAGCATAGCTGTGACAGACATATGTAAAGGAAACATATTTCTGTCACATTTATGTGCAAAAAAGAGGGTAACAATTATGTCAGATCAATTCATCAATTCCGAGTTGCTTGTGGAGCTATCCACAGAAGAACAGCAACTGATAGCCGGCGGATATATATATTATCCACCTGTAGGAGGTATATATATGCCATATCCATATCCATCTATACTAGGTGGAGGTATTTCTTCTTCAGCAAGTGACTATAGAAGCCAATCAGTAGGCGTTGGCACCTTCAGCGGACTGGGTGGCGCATACACCTCCGGAAGCAGGCGATTCCGCCGCAGCAGCGGATTCAGCAACGTGGGATTCCCGTTGTTTTAGATAGACACACTGTAGGGGCGCAAGGCCTTGCGCCCCTACGAAAATCTTTGGTAATTGCTTCAAAATCCAAAGTTTCCGAAAAATTCAAGGATTGATCTGCCCAATCCAATCGAGTAGAATCGGATTTACTAACTCCGGCGCTTCATCCTGGGGGCAATGTCCTACCCCTTCTAGGGGAATAAACTTTTGTACTTGGGGGTAATTTGCCAACTCTCTACCTAAATCAACTGGTTCCCAAGGGTCAGCAGTTCCCCATAAAATAATTGCAGGGCAAGGTAAAATAGGTAACAAGTCTTCCGGTAGCGGTCCTGTGGAATAAGCCGTAAAAGCAAGAAACACAGCGCCAGCCCCTGGATCACCTGCTGGTGCTATCAGAATATCTACTAGTTCATCTGTCACCGCCGCCGAATTAGCATAGGCTTGGAGTAGAATCTTCCGCACAGTTTTGGGATTGGCAAGTTGATTGAAAAAGAATTCACCAACTGGTTTGATTGATAATAGCCGTTGCAAGAGGGGCGCACCAAAGCGACGAGACCAGGGTAGAGTTACCCGTTTGCGATCGTGCAACAGGCGTAAAGAACAGTTGAGCAAGGCTACTCCTAAGGCGATATCGGGGTTACTAACCGCCGCTTGCATAACCACAATACAGCCAATGGAATTTCCCACTAAAAAAGCTGCCTCACCGACAACTTCGCGGCAAAAATCTGCCACTTGCTGTCCCCAATTTTCCAGTGTATACGCTATGTTTTCACCAGGCTTGGGTTTAGCTGAACCACCAAAGCCAATTAAATCTATAGCATAAACACGGCAATTTTCGGCTAATATAGGGATATTTTGACGCCAGTGCCCCCAGGAAGCGCCAAAGCCATGCACCAGCACTACAGCAGGTCCACTAGTGCCTTGACTTTGATAGCTGATGGGAAAACCTTGCCAAATCCAGGTTTTTGTCGAGGTAAATGCGGTTGTAGTAGTCATGATGAGAAATTTATCAACCCAGGTGATGAATATCAGGCACAGACTTGGATTTGTTTGTAGCAGTTATCTTTATTATGACATTTCATGTGGTGTGCTGAAATTAGCACCAGTATTAGATTCAGTAGTTTTACAATTTACGGTAACAAAATTCGTTTATAAAATAATTGACATATCCAGCATTGCCTAAGGAGTGGCTTGCAACACAAAAGTGAGGCTAAATTTGCCCGAATTTTTTTGTTCCTAGTTCCTGCCAGGCCAAGAAAATGAATATAGTAGAAACAATTGATACGACCGTTGGGAGTTATGCACCAGATTTTGAACTGCCAGGAATTGACAATCAAGTACACCATCTCAGCCGTTACCTTAACAAGTTCCGCGCCGTGGGCGTCATTTCCATGTGCAACCACTGTCCTTACGTAGGGTTGTATGTAGACAGGCTCAAAAATATTCAAGCAGAATTTACCAACAGCGGCTTGACATTGATTGGATTGAATGGTAATGATGCTAATCGGCAGACTATGGAAAGCTTTGAAAATATGAAAGCTTTTGCCCAGAGTCACAAATTGAACTTCCCCTATCTGTGGGACCCAACTCAAGATGTGACCCGCAGCTTTGGTGCTACTAAAACACCAATGGCGTTCTTAATAGATAGAAATGGTATAGTCCGATATAAAGGAAGGATTGACGATCATCCCGAACACCCATCAGCCGTGGGAGAGGATTATCTGAGAAACGCGATCGCCGCTTTGTTTAATGGTCAAGACATACGCATTTGGGAAACTGAAGCCATCGGTACTTCATTAATCTGGCGGAACTAGACACAGGGGGACACTGTGCTGTTATCTTAAATTGGAGGCAATTGCAACTTTTTCGATAAAGCGTAACTTCATGGGAACGAATTACCGACGGGTTTTACTCAAACTGAGCGGTGAAGCCTTAATGGGCAATATGGGCTACGGCATTGATCCAGAAGTGGTCAAAGGAATAGCCCAGGAAGTAGAAGAGGTGGTAGCAACTGGCGTTCAGATCGCTATCGTCGTTGGTGGCGGCAATATTTTTCGTGGCGTCAAAGCGGCGTCGGCGGGTATGGACCGCGCCACCGCTGACTACATCGGCATGATTGCCACGGTAATGAACGCCATGACGCTACAAGATTCGCTAGAACATATAGGGGTACAGACGCGGGTTCAAACCGCGATCGCTATGCAAGAATTAGCAGAACCGTATATTCGTCGTCGCGCCATCCGTCACCTAGAAAAAGGACGGGTGGTAATTTTTGGTGCTGGTTCGGGAAATCCCTTCTTTACCACTGACACCGCTGCAGCCTTAAGAGCCGCAGAAATTGATGCTGAAGTGATTTTTAAAGCCACCAAGGTAGACGGCGTATACGATGCTGACCCCCATATTTATCCCCAGGCCAAGCGTTACACTAGCCTCACCTACGCCCACGTTTTGGCTAAGGATTTGCGGGTAATGGATAGTACCGCCATCGCCTTGTGTAAAGAAAATAATATCCCCATTCTTGTCTTTGACTTAACGGTGAGAGGTAACATCCACCGCGCAGTCATGGGAGAATCTATCGGCACCCTTGTGGGAGGTTCTTGTGACATTATCTGAAGCTGAGAGTACGATGCAAAAGACCGTTGAAGCAACTCAACGCGCTTTTAACACTATTCGCACTGGTCGCGCCAATGCGAGTTTACTAGATAAAGTGTTGGTGGACTACTATGGTTCACCCACACCCCTAAAATCACTGGCAAATATTAGCACGCCAGACGCCTCAACGATCCTCATTCAGCCCTACGATAAGAAGAGCTTGAATATAGTCGAAAAGGCCATTTCTTTGTCTGATGTGGGTTTAACCCCCAGTAATGACGGTTCTGTCATCCGCCTGAATATTCCGCCGTTGACCAGCGATAGACGTAAAGAATTAGTCAAACTCGCCACCAAGTATGCAGAAGAAGGTCGCGTTGGTATTCGCAATATCCGCCGTGATGCTATGGACTCTATTCGTAAACAAGAAAAAAGCGCCGCTATCCCTGAAGATGAAGCACGCGATCAGCAGGACAAACTGCAAAAACTGACAAACAAATATATTGCCAGAATCGATGAACTGCTGGTAGAAAAGGAAAAAGACATCTCCACTGTCTAAAAAATCACAAACCAGGAGTGAGAAGTTAAGCCTAATAACTCTCACAAAAACATCACGGGTCGTGTAGAAGCCACTTGGCTTTAGACAGTGGAGGAAACACGCCACGGCTTGTTTTAACACCTGTGCAAAATGATATGATCAAATTGTGAGTAGGAATAACCATCTACGTGTTGAAGTGTTTTGTAAGGAGTAACCCCTGATTTACCTCGCATTCGCACAGGTGGCGATTCTGGGTAAAACTTGTAATGGGAAAACATGAAGCGTACCGAACTGGCGTTGTGATGGACTCGGAAAACAAAAAAAAGAAAAGTAAGCGCAATTGCAATACCTTTGGGTAGTTGTTTTGAGCGTCTAGGGGGATACTTGACTATCCCTTTTAAGCAAGTCTTAAAGAATCTCAGTGTCTTTAGACCTGAGAGTGTCAATCTTAATTGTAAATGTTTTCATTCCCTGGAAATACGTACCATATTTAGGGACACAACAAACTTGTGTCCCTATTGCTTAACTAAGTATTCATGATCAACTATGTACACGAAAGCCCGGTATGACGATATTATTTAAAGTCTACGGAGACTGACTCTTAATAGAAAAAAGATACACAGGAAAAAAACTAAATTCAGGAGCCAACATTCAGGATGTACGATAGCATCATCGTCGGTGCCGGACCCGCTGGTGGAACCGCTGCATATCATTTAGCCAAGCAAGGCCACTCCGTTTTAGTAGTGGAAAAAGCATCCCTACCAAGATATAAACCCTGTGGCGGTGGTGTGTCACCCATAGTCGCCCAATGGTTTGACTTTGATTTTAGCCCAGCGATTTCAGCGAAAGTAGATACTCTTCGCTTTACCTGGAAATTAGGCGACCCCGTAGAAGCAAAAATCGGCATTAAAGAACCAGTTTGGATGGTTAGGCGAGATGTTTTTGACTATTTCCTCGTGCAACAAGGCCAAAAGCAAGGTGCTGAACTGCAAGACAATACAGAAGTCACTGGTATTGAATTTCAAGGCGACTATTGGCATGTTAATACAGCCAATGGCCCAGTTTCAGGTCGCTACTTAATTGCGGCTGACGGCGCCAAAGGTTCTATGGCAAAATGGCTAGGCTTCAAAGACCGCAAACGCCGTTTAGCAGCAGCGTTGGAGGCAGAAGTAGCTGCAGATGTGTCGAATAAATCTATGGCACATTTTGAGTTTGGCTTAATCAAAAATGGCTACATCTGGAACTTTCCCAAGGATGATGGTTATTCGATTGGTGTCGGTACTTTCATCGGTGGCCAACCCCAAAATTTTAAGCAGATTTTGGATGAATACGCCCAATCATTTAATTTAGATGTCAAAACTAGCAAACAATATGGTCATCCCCTTTGCCTGTGGGATGGTAAGCAAAAGCTGCATACCCAAAATGCAATTTTAGCCGGGGAAGCGGCTTGTGTAGTTGACCCGTTGACAGCTGAAGGAATTCGCCCCTCAATTTTTAGCGGGTTGCTAGCAGCAGCTGCCATTAATCAAGCACTTTCTGGTAATATCAACGCTTTAGAAGAATACACTAATGCCATTAATGAACAATGGGGTTCTGATATGGCCTGGGCACAAAAAATAGCTGCAGCATTCTATCGTCTTCCCAACATTGGTTACAAAGCTGGTGTCAAAAGCCCTTCTGGTCCCCAAATCATGGGTCAAATACTTTGTGGCGAACTCCATTATAGCGACATTGCCGGTCGCGCCCTCAAGCGTTTAATCCCTGGTTTTGGTAGTTAGTCTAGGGGGGTCAAGAGTCAAAAGTCCAAAAAATCTAGGTTTTTGACCCTCCGAATTTTAGATTTTGGATTTTGGATTTTTGGGGTACGAGCAAGACCCCGCAGAATTTTAGATTTTAGATTTTAGGGACTACCAACTAAAAAAATATTCAATCGGAAATGTTGACCGTTGACTGCTTATTGTCAACGGTCAACAACTTCAAATGGTTGTTTTTATTTTTTGAAGTTCCCTAAACCGCTCCCGACTATGAGAAAAATTTACTCCTCGTCTTCTAGATCTTCGTCATCAATATCCTCTTCATCTAGATCTGGCTGGGTTAATTTTTTATCACTTTCACCGAGTTGGATCAGGTGAATATGCTTGTATCCCAGTCTAATTTCAAATTCATCCCCAGGCTTTAAGCCCATTGCTTTGGTGTATGTGGCACCAATCACAATCTGGCCATTTTGATGCACGCTAACACGATACGTCGGTTCACGACCACGCCCATCTTTGGGTGCTTCTGGACTCAGAGGGATTCCTCTGGCCGATAACAAGGCATCATAAAAATCTGTGAGATTGACACGAACCTGGTTATTTTTAGTAACAGTGTAATAGCCACACTGTTTGGCTCTTTCTCGACGTGGTAAATTGGAAAGTTCTTTTACTTTAGCAAGTAGTGTTTTTCCGGTTAATGGCGCGGTTGCAGTTTCAGTCATTATGCTCAAAATTTCCTTACTTTCTCCAAACTGATAAACGATGTCGTCTTCATGCCAGTATTTAGCTTTTTAGCATCTTTCCAAAGCTACTGAGTCCCTAGGATGAGGGGTTAATTCCTGCGGATAGGGGAGGTAGCCCAAAAACCTCTATTATGCTTGTCCACAACAAATTAAAGGTCATGGTTGTCACAAGCATTAATTTCGGTCATTTTACGGCACTTTTAACCATCATTCGCCATCGGAAATCATTTGTTTTTCTTTTGGCGCTATTGTAGCGGTGTAACTTTCAGCCACCTTTACAAATTGTTTGAGTTCTACTACAAATAAGTCGTAGACCCCAAAAATTGCAGGTTTTCCACTTTCAGTGCTTGTCTTTCTTGCCTGTGATTTATAGGGTGTTCCCTACTCATACTCTCAAGCTTGGGACAGCATAGTATTTGAATAGGGTTCTACAGGTATACACCCTTTTCTCCTGCCAGTAGAGACGTAAAATTACTTGTCTCTACATTACAAAGAAACAAAACAGTAGTAGCCGTGCGTATACGGCTATTGAGACAGGTTTTGTGACTTCGTAATTTTATATTAAATACTAGCATGGACTAATAATAGCAAAATAGTTGTTTTATTTTGAATTTAAATTGCTGGTAAAGTTCTTAGCTAAATATCGTAGCTCACGGCAGGTAAAAAGCGCTAAGGATTTTCCTAGCCCGTTATTGACGTGGTGAGTATTGCCATAAGGCTTTTATCAAAATTCATCTAAATTTAGACTGGTAGTTTTGAGGAGTGAGTTGATTTTCTTGATAGTAAGGCAATTCCATCCTGTTTATCGGACTGAGCCAAAAAACGGTCATAGTATTCTGCAGGTCTGTCTTAGGGAAGAATAAATTTTCCCACATCTATACAGTGCTTTGTTGCTTGTACCAAATCTTCATGATCAGATTTAACAATTCTATATAACAAGAAAATTTCCGCTAGCTCAACCATTAAGGGATTTTTCAGCCCGTGGCTCTGATTGCTGTTGACATGAAGATCTAGTGATAACCTAAGGTGGATTTAATTTAGTTAATTTTTCTATGCAGGGCATAAACACAAGTCCCTCTGCCAATGTGACTTATCTCACTGACTCTAGCCAAGAGGTAAATTACCAAGAGTCAAGAGTCATGGTAAGCGAGTAGGCAAAGGGCAAGAGGCAATAGATCTTTCCCTATTGCCTTTGGATTTTTGACTGGCGGACTTGGAGCAACTAACTACAGTAGATTTAAATATGAAGCAATGATTACCTTTTTTTGCTGTTGGACGTAGATCTGGAGACAAATGTCGCCAATCGCCATTCTACAACTAAAATTTTAATGGTTATCCTGAAATTAAAATCAGTAGGTCTTTAATCATCAGCCTATTAACAGCTAACCTGGAATCAAGGCCAAAAAAAGTATAGCTTATTTTTTGGAGTCCTCGGCCTATAGTCATGATTTCTCTGATGAGTGTAGTAACTTGAAAATTTTGGTGAGTGGTAATGGACATTCTTTTTAAGGTCATTCGACAGCAGCAAAATTCCTCCCCTGTAGTGCAAACTTACCTTTTGGAGGCAGAACCTGGCAATACAATCTTGGATTGTCTCAATCGCATTAAGTGGGAGCAAGATGGGACTTTAGCATTTCGCAAAAATTGCCGCAATACCATTTGTGGTAGCTGCGCTATACGAATCAACGGACGTTCGGCTTTAGCTTGTAAGGAAAATGTTGGGAGCGAAATTGCCAGATTACAAAATATCTCATCGTCAGAACCTCAGAAAAATACTATTCCAGAAATTACGGTAGCGCCTTTAGGCAATATGCCCGTAATTAAGGATTTAATCGTAGATATGAACAGTTTTTGGAATAATCTCGAGGCGGTTACTCCTTATGTGAGTACAGCAGCAAGACAAGTTCCAGAAAGGGAATTTTTGCAAACACCAGAAGAGCGATCGCGCCTCGATCAGACTGGCAATTGTATCATGTGTGGAGCTTGTTATTCTGAATGCAACGCCCGTGAAGTTGATCCAAATTTTGTCGGACCTCACGCCCTAGCTAAAGCTTACCGCATGGTAGCAGACGGACGCGATCGCCAAACCGAAACTCGCCTAGAAAATTACAACGAAGGTACTAAAGGCGTTTGGGGTTGTACCCGTTGTTTATACTGCGACTCTGTTTGTCCAATGGAAGTCGCACCCCTAGAGCAAATCACCAAAATTAAACAAGAAATTCTCTCACGTAAACAAGCCAGTGACAGCCGCACAATTCGTCACCGCAAAGTATTAATAGAGTTAGTCAAAGCAGGTGGCTGGATTGATGAACGTCAATTTGGTTTACAAGTCGTAGGTAATTATTTTCGAGATTTAAAAGGATTGCTCAGTCTTGCACCCCTCGGCTTGCGGATGATAGTCAGGGGTAAATTCCCCCTCTCCTTTGAATCTTCCCAGGGAACTTCACAAGTGCGATCGCTCATCGAATCTGTACAACAGTTAGAAAATAAATAGTGCTGAGTGAGGAGTTTGGAGTCAAGAGTCTATGATCATTTTCTTGTCTCCCCATCTCCCCCTCTCCCCATCTTCCTCACCGAGGATCTTGAGGGATATTTAATGGTTGTCCCGAACGGTCATAAACTAAAATATCCCACTGTCCACTATTACTATATTCAAAAGCAATCCTACTACCATCGGCGCTAATGGCGGGGTTGCGGACTTCGGCTTGCAAATTAGCAGTTAAATTCCGTGATTGACGTGTTTCTCGGTCATAGAGGAAGATAGCGGATCGCCCTTGACGACTAGCAGCAAAAACGATGTAGCGACCATCACTAGAAACGCTGGGATGAGAGGCGATCGTATCGAAGGAATTTAAATCGGGCACATCAACCAAATTGCTAGTTACAGTATCAAACATGTACACATCAGGGCTACCTCGGCGGTCACTAGTAAAAACAATGTATCTCCCCGAAATTTGCGGATTCAATTCCGAGGCTAGACTGTTCAAACTCCGACCCCCCGAATCAAACGGATAACTCAACAGACGCGGGTAGCCAAAACACCCAGTCAAACCTAAGCAAGTAAACACAGAAATCAAAATAGAGGGTTTCATAGGAATACGCGGGATGCGGGAAACTCAGCGTCTTCAGACCGCTCGTGGTCAGCGGCACGAGCGACTTCAGTCGCAGTGGTATTTGTGTTAAAATCAGATTGTGAGTAAGAACAAAAAACATCTGCGTGTTGAAGCATCCTAGTATCGGAGAAATCCCGGCTCCTATGAAACAACGGTTAGGTTTAAGTCCTGGCGCAGTATGACAGGAAAGAGCAAATAAAGGCTTGTTGCGGAGCGTACCGCGTCTTGGCTTAGTGATGGATTCACCAAAGCATTGGAAAAAATAAAAGTAGCTAGAAACCTAAGCTTGACTTAGAGTGACTAGGTAGACGGCGTTTGACGGTCGTAGCGAGAGTTTTACTCTGTCTGTAGAATCTCAGTGTCTTTAGACCTGAGAGTGTCAAAATATTTAGTCATTTGTCATTAGTCATTAGTCATTTGTCATTTGTCAGTCCTAACTCCTGACTCCTGACTCCTGACTCCTGACTCATTACTCCTGACTCATTACTCATTACTCATTACTCATTACTCATTACTCCTTACTCATTACTCATTACTCATTACTCATTACTCCTGACTCCTGACTCCTTACTCCTTACTCCTATGGCGGTGGACTCACGGGGGTACCATTGGGAATATCTAACTCTATATTTGGACCTCGGTCTAGAACTTCAATATCCCACTGACCACGGCTAGCTGTTTCAAATACAACATAACGTCCATCTGGACTGATCCCAGGCTTTCTGACCCAGGCCGCGATAGATTGGGGTGAGAATTTGCGATTGTTGGATAGCGCGATCGTAGAGCGCCACAACTGGTCTACCTTGGTCGCTAGTAAGATAAACAATATAACGCCCTGTGTAGCTCAGGCTAGGACTTTCGGCAATTGTTTCCCGTCGGTTTAAGCCTGGTGTGCCGATAAACCGTTGCTGTTCCAAGTCGTAAACTAGCAGCTGGTGATTACCATTACGATTGGAAACAAAAGCTAAAAAGCGCCCATTTCCGCTCAAAGTCGGTTGTTCTTCGGTGTAGCGACTATTGAGGGAGGTAGGCCCAATGGGGATATCGTTGGAACTACAAGATGCAAGCACACTTACCAAGCTAAAAACCAGGCTCCAATGAATGGGTCTTTGGAGCCAAAATCTAGGCGTAATTTTGTTCACCTCAACTATTTTCCGTCGCCTATCAGCCTACATCCACCCTGAATATTTTAATAATTTCCAAAATTGGTCGAATTATCTGCATCGTCATCGGGCTTTGCAATCGGTTTGTAATCTACATAATCAGTGGGGATCGCGTCATCATCCTCCCGTTCTCGGCGAGGAGTTGAGTCACTAGGCGGACGACGCCTTCTGGGTTTGGGGGTAACATCTTCATCACGACTTTCTGGACGCTGAGGGCTACTGTTACCACGACGGGTAGGTTTTTTGACTTCTCCAGAAGAACTTTCCCAATCATCAACTTCCCTAGGGGCCGAACCCCAATCATCATCGTCTCTTTGAGTTGGACGAGTTGCTCCCCGTCCTGAACTACGTCGGGGCGTTTTATCCGTTGGTTCTTGTCTTTCAGTGCTGCTGCGGCGTTCAGAACGACGCGGGGGTTGATCTTCATAGTAGTCATCACGAGGCGATCGCTCATCCCTACTACCCCGAATTCGCGCACGGGGGGGGCGTTCTTCCTCTTCATAAGGCAAAGGTTCTAATTCTGCATCTACCTCGGCTTTATACCTCCGTTCATAGGAATATTTATTACTCACTGGTCGGTCTTCGTCTACAATCGGCGTATTGCGCTTGGCTTGTTGGGTAGCTATACTTCGCAGCCGAATACTTTCAACTGCAAAAAATACAGTAGTGCCGACTAAAAGCAGCTGACCAAATTGTAAAATTGGGTCTAACCGCCAACCTTGGAAGATCAAAATAAAACCACAAAGTAAGCCTACCGCCGCAAAAAATATATCTTGATCTCGTGACAATTCTGGACGCACAGTCCTCAAAAAATACAGTGCTGCTCCAGCCACAGCCAGGAAAATTCCTAGAATACTGGCTGAGTTCGTCCCCAAATTTACCTGAGCCAGAATACTGGCTGAATTCAGCCCAAAATTTATCATTGCTGTTTTCCCAATATCAAATCTATGTTAGCGAGTCACAATTAAAATCACTACTCTAATCAGACACAATATTTAGATATTAAAACTTCAAAGCATCTGGCAAAGATGCTCTGAAGCTATCTAGCTCAAGCTAAAAAAGCTGATATCTGTCAGCTAAGTAACCTTGTCTCTTCCCAGAGCAATTGACGCTCCTAGTACTCTGTCAAGATAAAAATGATGGACTGTAGTGCGGGCATCTTGCCCGCGTGAGCGAGACGCTCACACTGCCAAAAATCCCTCAAAACAAAATTGACAGACTACTAGTGGATCGAGGGAAATAGCTGACAGAAAAATCGGTTATGAGAGTCGAATTAACTCCCTAAATGATTATGAACGCTGGATTTTATCTTTTTGGCTAATGAAAATCAGCCCCACTGTTGCTGGGATCACGACAATCGCTGCACCCCAAACCAGACTCCAAAGAAAATTTGCTAAAGCAGGTGTCATAGTTCTCAACCTTTTTTTACACACTTCATCATATTAATTCTAATGGTGTATCAGTTCCTTGAGAAGCATCTAGGAGATTGCTCACCATGAGCTAGGAAACAATAACCGCCCAAAAGCGTGTTTGCTGTTTCATTCATAGAAGAAAGAGACCGCATTTGGTTAAAATGAGAGAGAGTGCTTTACAAAGCTTAAAATTTTCTGCTTGTTCACAGATGGTAGCTCAAATCGATGACTGGTGTTAACCTGACTGCTTTGATTCTCGGTCCGGTGTTGGGAGTGATGACATTTTTCTTTATTTTCCGCATCATTCTCACTTGGTATCCACAAGTTGATCTGAATCGTTTGCCCTTTAATCTCATAGCTTGGCCAACTGAACCTTTTTTAGTACCGATGCGAAAGCTGGTACAACCTATCGGCGGGGTGGACATCACTCCCATAATTTGGGTTGGTATTTTCAGTCTGCTACGAGAAATTCTACTAGGTCAGCAAGGGTTGCTCACCATGTTGTCGCGTGTCAATTAGGGCATGGGGCACTTGTACTGAGCGAAGCCGAAGTATGGGGCATGGGGCATGGGGCATGGTAATATTACTTTCTCTTCTCCCCCAATGCCCAATGCCCAATCCCCAATCCCTGGTAACATAGCGGAGCCGTACCACTACGTGGAAGCAAGCTACGCGTAGCGTCTCGCAGAGAAGTGCAATCCCCAATCCCCAATCCCCAATCCCTTAGCTATTTATATCCTGGACAAAACTGGTAGAGACATTACCCTGTAAAAACTGCGGGTTTTCCATGATTTTTTGATGAAATCCAATGGTTGTGGGTAGACCGGTGACAGCACACTCCCGCAAAGCCCGTTTCATTCGGTTAATGGCTGTGGGGCGGTCGGGTCCCCAAACAATTAACTTTCCAATTAAGGAATCGTAATAGGGCGGAATTTGGTAATCGGTGTAAACGTGGGAATCAATCCGCACACCGGGTCCACCAGGAGGTAGATAACCACTAATCCTTCCTGGGGAAGGGCGAAAGTCATGGTCAGGGTCTTCGGCGTTAATGCGACATTCAATCGCATGACCCTGCAAAACAACTTGGTCTTGGGTCAGCTGGAGTCTTTCTCCTTGGGCAATCCTGATTTGTTCGACAACCAAGTCTACCCCAGTAATCATTTCGGTTACGGGATGTTCGACTTGAATCCGGGTGTTCATTTCCATAAAATAGAATTGACCCGATCTATCCAAAAGAAACTCAATGGTACCAGCCCCAGTGTAATTAATAAACTGAGCGGCTTTGACAGCAGCTTGTCCCATTTTTTCTCGTAGATCTGGGTCTAGAGCTGCGCTAGGAGCTTCTTCGAGCAGTTTTTGGTTGCGGCGCTGAATCGAGCAATCCCGTTCACCTAAGTGGATAACATTACCATAGTTATCTGCTAGAATTTGAAATTCAATGTGGCGCGGACGCTCAATGAATTTTTCTATATAAACACCAGAATTACCAAAGGCTGCGCCTGCTTCCCCTTGCGCCGCCAAAAAGAGTTTGACAAATTCGTCTTCAGAACGCACTAGCCGCATACCTCGTCCACCGCCACCAGCTGTAGCTTTAATCATCACTGGATAACCGATATCCTTGGCAAGTGTTAATCCTTCTTGCTCCGACTCTACCAGTCCTTCACTACCTGGAACTGTAGGCACCCCAGCCCGTTGCATGGTTTCTTTAGCCGTAGATTTATCACCCATCAAGCGGATAGCTTCTGGAGTCGGGCCAATAAAGGCAATATGATGGTCTGCACAGATTTCTACAAATCGGGCATTTTCTGCCAAAAACCCATAACCAGGATGAATAGCACTCGCATTGCGCGTTAAGGCTGCAGCAATAATATTGGGAATATTCAAATAACTTTTACTGCTGGCTGGCTCGCCAATGCAAACCGCTTCATCGGCAAGTTGGACGTGTAGCGCATTACGATCAACAGTGGAGTGAACGGCAACCGTCGCAATTCCCATTTCTTCACAGGCGCGGAGAATGCGAAGGGCGATTTCTCCCCGATTGGCAATTAATATTTTGTCAAACTTCATTTTCTAGCTTCGATATCAGTACCAGTAGATTGACATTCTCTCCCATTCAACATGCAACAACGCTCTCCCCTTATTGCAAATTATCATGGCAGATTACCAAGCCTCGTCCTTAAGCATTGTGTAAACGCCCTTTGGGCGGCTTCCCAAAGGGTAGGATCTAGCTTAGAAGCCCCTACGGGTTTAACTAGACTAACAATATTACTGCTGCTAGTCTGTTTGGGCCACCCGCAGGGGGCTGTTGGCTATATCCGAACGGCACGGAGCTAGGGGAGCTAGGAGAGATGGAGGAGATAAGGGAGGTAAAGGAGTCGGGAAAAATTATTCAACATCGTCATCCCCCTCATCGGAGCCTCAACAAGCCTGCCATTCGGTTATACCCCTTTAATATCACTTGAGAAGTAACTATATTTCTGTCAGTCTGGTATCCACTAGCAAAAATTTTATGCTATATTCATTTAGTTAGATAACCTGTGCGGATGTGGCGGAATTGGTATACGCGCACGCTTGAGGTGCGTGTGGCTTTGCCTTGCGAGTTCGAGTCTCGCCATCCGCATTTTTTACATATATAGTCAAGAGTCAAAAGTCAATGGTTAAGGTTAAGCAACCTGAAACTGTTGACTTTTGTTTATGGAATCTGGACTCTGGACTTTGGACTTATTGCTTTTTTTTATGTTTTTATAGAGATAGATGAAGTTTTGTAAAAAACATTGACTGCTACTTTTACAGCGACAAACAACTTAACATTACCAACGGGGTGGCATCGCCTGACTCCGATTTGGCAAGGTGGTGAGGAAGTAATTCAACAAAGTTTGCCTCACTCTGTGCTAGCACCAGCTTGGCAATTGCTACTTTTGGGCGATGGCTCCCCAACACGACACTTACAATTGCTCACAGGTGAGCCGACAGAAGTGGATGTGATTGACATGTCTTTGATTGGTATGAATGCAGATGATGCGCCCAACTTAATTCAATCTGTCCCAGGTCCGCGACTGCGGCGACAGGTCTGGCTGCGTACCGCCTCTGGTCAGCGATTAGGTTACGCTACTTCATGGTGGGAAGCTAGTCATGTAGATGAGTTTTTGCAAAACCGTTCCTTACCGATTTGGGCGAGTTTAGCTCGTATCCGTACAGAGTTATATAGGGATATTCAAGGAATTTACTACGGGGACTCAGTGGCTTTGGAGTCTGGTTTTGAGGTTAAGGGGCCTTTTTGGGGGCGTCACTATTTGTTTTGGCATCATGGACAGCCCCTAACATTGATTTATGAAGTTTTTTCGCCTTATTTAACTAAATATTTGGGAGCTACGCACATTGGTTCCATCAATATGTAATAAATTAGCAAGTATGAGGTATGAATTTCAATGGCACTACCTGTTGTGTCTGTCTCGATGAAGAAAAAAAAGAAACCGTCTCTGGTACTGACACTTTCCGCTGCTGGATTATTGATTGGCGCAGGGGGTGCAGCATACTGGTTTTTAACCCAGGGACAACTATTTGCGAGAAATTTGCCAGTAGGTGCAAATATTATTCCTCAAGATGCGTTGTTTGCGGTTTCCCTCAGCACAAATCCTCAGCAATGGGAGAAATTGCGCTCGTTGGGGACAAAAGAAACCCAAGCAGAATTAGATAAAAACTTAGTGCAGCTGCGCGATCGCTTTCTGACTAATAATGGGTATGATTTCCAAAAAGATATTCAACCTTGGGTAGGCGATGAAGTCACAATCGCCATTCTTTCGCCCCAATCGAGTCAACCCGCACCTAAACCCGTAGCGACTAATACTGATGCTGATACTAGTCAGCAGTCGATGGTCATGGTGCTGCCAGTCAAAGATATAGATAAAGCAAAAACTATTTTAGCACAACCCAAAGCACCAAGTCAAGGCAAATGGATTGACCGTACATATGAGGGTTTTGCCATTAAACAAACCGATGGACAAACTGGGGCTAACTTTTCCGCAACATTAATAGATGGGCGGTTCCTCGTGATTACCGATAATCCCAAAGCCACAGAAAGAGCAATTGACGCTTATAAAAATCAAGTATCCCTAGCCACAACAGGGGGATTTGCTGATAATTTTCCCAAAATTGCTAATTATCAACCATTTGCCCAGTTTTATATAAATGTGCCCTCAGCTGCGAAAATAGCAGCCGCTTCTCCCAATCGTCATTTACCTGGCCAAGTATTGGCTCAACTGCAGAATAACCAAGGTTTAGCGGGAAGCATTACCTTAGAACCAGAAGGAATCCGGTTAAAAGGCGTTTCCTGGCTCAATCCTAACAGTCAGCGCGTGCTAGCGGTGGAAAACAACGCCGGGAGAATGCAAAACCGGGTACCAGCAGAAACCTTAATGATGCTATCTGGTGGAAACTTACAACGTTTGTGGGCAGACTATATTTTAACATCCCAAGGAAATCCCCTCTCGCCGATCACAGCAGAACAGCTGCGAAGTGGTGTTAAATCCCTGACAAATCTGGATTTAGATCGGGATTTGCTCAGTTGGATGAAAGGCGAGTTTTCTGTTTCAATAATTCCCAATAGCCCCAAACCAGGGTCATCAGAGGATTTTCGTGCAGGATTCCTCTTCATGGTACAGGCAAGCGATCGCTCATCGGCTGAAGCATCTTTAAAACAGCTAGATGAGGTGATGAAAAATCAATACCAGTTCCAGATTCAACCGGGAACAGTCGCGGGTAAACCGGTTATTAACTGGATTGGGCCTTTTGGTACTTTAACCGCTACCCACGGCTGGTTAGATGGAGATATCGCCTTTTTAGTGGTGGGCGCTCCCATTAGCGATAAAATTATCCCCAACCCTAATTATACACTAGCTAGCACTTCGCCATTTCAACAAACCGTTCCGACAGAACCCAATCCCACAAATGGTCAATTTTTCCTTGATGTGGAACGGACAGCGAAAAATTTTCCCCTCCCGACTTTAATTCCCAATCAACAAACTTGGCTAGCTGCAACCCGTTCAATTGGGGTGACAACATCTGTTAGCGACAGTCGCAGTAATCGCTACGACTTATTTATCTCACTGAAAAAAGCTGATACCCCAGCCCCCTCATCTAGTCCACAGAAGTGAGGAGTGAGCGTTTTCGGGGTTTAGCAATGCTAAACCCCTACGACATCTGGGGTTGTTTGCAGTCCATATTTTGTGTTTTTTGTCAATGCGTAAGTCCTAACACCTATGGGCAGGGTGGCAGTCGCAATTAATACCTAATCTTCGACCTGGAGGCAACTGTTGATTTATGGATAAACTTTGCAACCTTTGTGGCTTCTAGGTTAGCTTTAGAGACTTATTCAGCAAGCCCTAATTACAAGCCTGTCTGCGTCTACTGAGTCGGTTGTTGTGCAGCTTGCCTTACCTCATCCAGAGTTAAACCTAAAGCTTGTGCGATCTGTTCCACTGTCAACCCGGCAGCTAACATTGGTGGTACAGCAAGTAACTTTCCTTTTTCTATACCTTCCTGTTTTCCTTTCTGTTCGCCTTCTGCAAAAGCTTGCTGATATACTCGTGTTTGCTTCAAATCGCTTAATCCAAACATTTCCTGTATCTCCTTGATATCCATACTGGGAAATTTATAAACCAAAATCGTCTCAATTAATTGTAATAATTGTTGCTGTTTTTGTACTGAATTAACTTCCTGACTGGTTCTAGTAATTAACTGTTAGAGAAAGCGTTATGTCCTCAAATCTTAACATTTCTCATGGTTCGTTTTTACCGTTGCCATCTTCTGAAGAACGCGCTTGAGCCAGTAACCTGAGAGAATCGCTGACACGGCGAGGCTTTGGTTCTTCTTTTTTACCGGCTGGCCAACCTTCACGCTGACGGGAGCGATCGCCATCTGTTTCTTCGGTTTGGTCGTGGAATAAAATTTGTCGTGTTGGGTATGGCAAATCAATACCGTGTTCCACATATAGCTTTTGCTTAATTGCCGAAATTACCTTGTCTCGTGAAGATAAATCATCTGCTCTGCGTGGCGGTTTGATCCACCAGCGCACACGAATGTTGACGGTGCTTTCAGCCAGTTCCAGCGCCAACACATCAGGAGCCGGATCTTTTAAAACTTCATCTATTTCATACAGTGCATCTAACATCAACTGCTTGGCTAAATCAATGTCGTCGCCGTAGCCAATACCGACATCATATTCTAATCGGCGTTTATCAAAAGCAGTGTTGACTGTGACAGAATTAGTAAACAGTTCCGAGTTAGGAATGACAATCAGCCGACCGTCATAAGTTTTAATTGTTGTGGCGCGTGTTTGGATATTTTCGACAGTTCCTTCAAAACCTTTAAATACTATTTGATCATTAATTTGAAAAGGTTCTGTTAGCAAAATTAAAATCCCCGCCAAAAAGTTTTGTAGAATATCGCGGAAGGCAAAACCAATTGCTACACCGCTAATTCCCAACAACTGCACTAAATCACCAGCTTTAAATGTGGGAATTACAATAGAAAGGGCAACAAACAAACCAATCAAAACTGTTGCGCCTTGGGCTAACCTTCCTAGTACTAATCCCAGATTTCGGGCGTAGCGACGGTTACGAGTTAAGTGTTTAACAAATGCCTTAATTCTGCTGGCAATAAACAAAAACAATAGAAAAACAATCAACGCTAAGAACATGTTTGGTAACAAAGCGATGAAACCATTAATTATGCTTTGAACTTTGTCCCAAGCGGCGGATATTTCTGCGTTCATTAACTTTCCTCATTCGATTTTAGATTTGGGATTTTAGAATTTTAGAAATATTCATCATCATTTGTAATTAATTGCTAGTAGTAGGAGTTTCTAGGACGTTGACATTTACTAAAGGGGTGACGTTAAAATCTTGTGTTTCTTTCGCTACTTTTATGGATAACTAATAGTAAAATGCCAGTTTAAGAGACTGCGTAATCGAAAATTGCTAAAGTTACGAAAGCCATATCCAGCTGTCTGTGGTTAAGGCTGCACTCAGAACTGTTCATGGTACTGACAAGATTGAAACCGAAGTTTCCAGCTACTACAAAGCTTACGAAATCAAGGGTACTTACCGGGGGATGATGATTGCAATTCCCCCTGAAGAATGGCGAGTTTTTCAGAACATGACCTTCACAGAATTATCGCAAATTCTCAAACATCTGGCAGGTCATGTCAAGCTGAGGGCTTTTCGTCGTCATCCGCGAAGTCCAAAAAAACCTCAACCAAAGCGGACTTATCTCAAGAATCGACCTCATGTCTCAACTTTTAAGATTCTAAACCAGAAAAAACTGGAAAATAAGACACCTTGAAAGGGCTAGTCCTAACACCTATGGGCATTGAGCAACAACAGACAATGCCCTGCCTGTTGGGATTATTGTACCAAAAAGCCGTCCTAGAAGCGTAGCACTGAGGGGTCGTTGTGGACTTGGCTCTAGACCTAAATTTTCGGTAACGATATAGGATCAGAAAAGTCAGAACTGATAATTTTAACGAATCCACTAGGGAGAAGACTTTATGAATCTGGTTTTACTCCAGAACTGGCTGGACAATGGATCTTTTGCGGTCTTATTCCTCACGATGCTGGTGTATTGGGTAGGGGCTGCTTTTCCGAATCTACCGACAATGGCGGCTTTGGGGACAGCGGGAATGGCGATCGCTAATTTGTGCATAGCTACAATATTAGGGGCGCGATGGATAGAAGCCGGCTATTTCCCACTGAGCAATTTGTATGAATCGCTATTTTTCTTAACTTGGGGAATTACCGCTGTCCACTTGATTGCTGAAAATAGCAGTCGTAGCCGCTTGGTGGGGGTTGTGACCGCCCCTGTGGCTATGGGGATTACAGCTTTTGCTACTTTGACACTACCATCAGAAATGCAAAAGGCAGAACCTTTAGTCCCGGCGCTGAAGTCAAATTGGTTGATGATGCACGTCAGTGTGATGATGTTGAGTTATGCTGCTTTGATGGTGGGTTCGCTGTTAGCGATCGCTTTTCTCATCGTCACTCGCGGTCAAAACATCCAACTACAAGGTAGTTCTGTTGGTACTGGTGGCTATCGTAGTAATGGCTATCGGTTACACAAAGCAGGCGAGCTAGTTTCTCAGCCACAAACTGCGACTGTAGAAAATAATGGCTTTGCTCGTTATGAAACCAATGATAACGGTAATGGTAACACAGCTGTTTTGGGAGCAGTCATCACAACCACAATCCCAAATCCCACATCCAATATCCAAAATTCTGAACTCCTTTCACCCCAGCGCCTTAGCCTAGCTGAAACCCTCGATAACATCAGCTATCGCATTATAGGACTGGGATTTCCCCTGCTGACAATTGGCATTATAGCTGGTGGCGTTTGGGCTAACGAAGCTTGGGGTTCTTACTGGAGTTGGGACCCCAAAGAAACCTGGGCGTTAATCACTTGGTTAGTTTTCGCCGCATACCTCCACGCCAGAATCACTCGCGGTTGGCAAGGGCTACGTCCAGCTATTTTAGCAGCTACTGGCTTTGTCGTCGTCTGGGTTTGCTATCTTGGTGTGAATCTTTTAGGTAAGGGTTTACATTCTTACGGTTGGTTTTTCTAAGGGGACTGGGGACTAGGGACTAGGGACACTTCGGCAAGCTCAGTGCATCGCTGGGGATTGGGGACTAGGGACACTTCGGCAAGCTCAGTGCATCGCTGGGGACTGGGGACTGTCTAAGAGATTTTCATTTTTAGTTGTGGGATTTTCCCATGACTAGCTGACTTGAAAATAAGACCCCACCCCTAGCTCCTCTACCACGAGATAGAGTTAGGACTTACGCATTGACAAAAAACACAAAATATGTTAATCCAAAAAACCGGAGATGTCGTAGGGGTTTAGCATTGCTAAACCCCTACAACGCGGGTCTGTTTACTTATAGCGTTTCTCGCCCTAGTAAGGTACACCCGTAGGGGCACGGCATTGCCGTGCCCCTACACCGCGTGATACAATTTTGTACCTCACTTAACTGAGAATCGCTATAATCAAACAATTAAAACAAATAAAATAAATCAAACCAAGAAAACAAATACTAAATTAACAGTCGATTAACGATGGTATTTGTAGAAAAACCTAAATACGTAATATTACTATTGTGTTAGTATTAAAAGTATTGGAATATAGTTCCAGCAATACAGGGGCACGCCAAATAAAAGATGTTTATGAAATTTATATACGGGTATTATGCTGTCAAATTCAAAGCCTGCGAAAAATATTGCCCTACATAGAAAACCCACAGTTGAGGGTAATAATAATAATATTTTGCTGACGCTATTACTGCTTGTGGTTTTACCAATTGGTTGTTTCACTACCTTTTCTTCAGTATTATCTTTATTGACTGGAAGTGGTGATTCTTATTTTCCTACATCAATCCCTTGGATAGATAATCAAGCAGAATGCCAACATACACATAGAAGTTGGTATAACAATAAATGTTGGGATGATGAACAGAGTCCCATGTTCTAAATATATATCTATTATTGTGCTAAATTCCAAATCGAAAATTGCGACCGTTGATGTAGACGCATGTCTGGCACCTCAACACAAAGCTACGCCGATACAATAGAAAAATATCTGCGTCCATCTGCGGTTCAAAATTCAACATGGTATGGACTCCCCTACATACAAAAATACATCGCACAATTAGATCGCGCCAGCTATTTAAGCCTAAGCAGCGGTTATTAGTTGCTGTTTCTGGCGGTCAAGATTCTCTGTGCTTAATTAAACTACTTTTAGATTTACAATCAAAATGGGGATGGGATTTAGGTATTGCTCATTGCGATCATCGCTGGCGTTCTGACTCCCAAGCTAATGCTGACCATGTAGAAAATTTAGCTAAAAGTTGGGGAATATCATTTTATTTAGCAACCGCTGAGGAAGCTGTAAAAAGTGAAGCAGCTGCAAGGGATTGGCGATATCAAGCTTTAAGTGCGATCGCCCAAGCAAATCATTACCATTATATTATTACAGGACACACGGCAAGCGATCGCGCCGAAACTCTGCTTTATAACTTAATTCGCGGTACTGGTGCTGATGGTTTACAAGCTTTAACTTGGGAACGCCCACTAACTAACGACATTCTGCTGGTACGTCCACTCTTAGAAGTGACTCGTACAGAAACAGAGCAATTTTGTCAACAGTTCCAGTTACCAATTTGGGAAGATTCCACCAATCAAGATGTGAAATATGCCCGAAATCGTATCCGCCAAGAATTATTACCATATTTGCAAGCAAATTTCAACCTGAAAGTAGAATCAGTTTTAGCGCAAACAGCAGAACTTCTACAAGCGGAAGTGGAATATTTAGAGCAAGCTGCAGATAATTTGCGCCAAGAAGCGATGCGGGGGGGGGATGGGATAATGGTGATGCTAAATCGTCGGGTATTGCAAACAGCACCACTGGCTTTGCAACGGCGTGTCATGCGTCAGCTATTACAAAAAATACTACCTGAGTCGCCAAATTTTGAACATATAGAAAAATTAACAGCTTTAATTACAGCACCAAACCGTTCGCAAACCGATCCATTTCCAGGAGGTGCGATCGCCTATGTCGAAGGAGATTGGATTTATCTTCAGTAGGTCGGTGAGTGAATTCAAATTACAGCGATTTTCACGTAATAACCAAAGATCTTCGTAGGGGCGCAAGGCCTTGCGCCCCTACCATTGGTGGTCAAACGCTTTCAAGAAGCAATCAATTCTGGCTGAGATATCAGACTCAGGAGAGTGTGACGCATTTGGCTGATAGTCTGAAGTTGATAATTTCCAGTTTCTTGAATTTGAGCTAAATCTTCCACCATTACTTGAAGCTTCTCCCGTAAACCATCTAAGCAATCTTGAATTGGCTGTAGTGCTTCTTGATAGAGATTAACGCGACTCCAACATTCAGCAGTTGCTGTTCGCAGGTTCTGTAGGTTTTCCTCGATTGTTTTGAGTTCTTGGCGTTTATTTTCCAGTTCTTGGCTTTGTGTGTTAATTGTCCCCTGCGCTAACTCAATAGCAGCACGCATCTGCTCAATGTCTCGTTCTAGTTTTTGCAGTTCTTGGGAATGTTGTTGTCGCTGGTTTTCAATTTGCAAAAGAATCTGACTGAAATCAATTTTCTGATTTTCTTGTACATCAGCCAGTGTATTTCCTTGTCGTCGTCGTAGTATGTTACGGTGTTCCTTGATTAATTTCTGTCGCTCTAGCAAATTCCGGCGTTGTCCTACCAAAGTTTCGTTCAGCATTTGGTAGAGGTCTTTTTCTTCGGTCAATTCTGTTTCTAAGTTGATGCGGTCTTGGTCAGAGGCCTGGTTGATTTTTTTTTGCAGTTCCTCTATAGTATCTTGCTTATATTTAAGTTCTAGTTCTTGATCCTGGACGAAGGTAGAGTCAATCTCAAACTTTGTCTGCAAATCTTGTATCAATTTTTGCAGTTCTTCTTGAGGCATTTTTTCTAAAGCTTCCACATTCAGTTGCTGGCTGATAACCGCATCACTGGAGTTTGCAGCCAAAGAGTGAATGTCCTGATATAAGTCCTGCTCATGGCGTAATTGTTCATTGAGTATCTGAATATACTCTTTTTTGCTAGTAAGGACGGCGGTATGGACTTTTAACTGAGATGTTTGTTCCTCCAGAGAATTTTGTGCCTGTTGGTATGCATTTTGGCGATCGCTTAAACTGTGTACCAGGCGATTCACTTCCTCTTGCTGTTGAGTGGCTAAAGTTTTTTGCTGTTCAAGTTTTTCCCAGTGTGGGTTGAGATTCGCTTGCTGTTTTTCTACCAATTCAAAGGACAGCTGGAGGTGTTCTTTGAGGATTTCTGTGGGAGCTACCCGAGTAGACAAGCGATCGAGCAACTCACTATCGAGCAATTCACTGATGACTCGACTTTGCTCCTCATCCAAAACCTTCCCCTGTTGGCAATTTGCTTGGTATTCCTCTATACGACGCTGCTCACCGCGCAAATGCTCCCATGCGCCTTCGAGTTCCTGATGATTGCGCTCCAATTCTTGTTGTAACTGTTCGATTTCTGCACGAGATGTCTTAACTTGCTGTTGTTGCGTCTCTAGATTTTGCAGTTCCTCCTCAATTTGTTGTAACTGTTCCCAGCGGGTTTCCATGTCCATTTCCCGACGATTCAATTCTTGCGCTTGAAACGTCAGCGATTCTTTCCACTGGTCAATTTCGTCTTCCTTGAGTTTAAATTTTTCTAATTGGCGAGAAAAATTTTGCAAAATGTTAACTAGAGGGCGTCCTGCTTCTTGAATCCGCTGTAGCTGACGATTGGGAGTCATTTCCACTAATACCAGTGCGCCATCGTTTAATTTGCTGGCGTCTTCAGCATTAATCACTTCTTCTGGAACCGGACTCCAACTCTGATCAGTCCGTTGACAAGCCAACAGTTTTAGTTCAGTTTTGCTTCCACTACCCAGTAAACCACTTTTCTGCTTTTGTACTTCTGCTAAATACAGCACACCTTTAATCCCTTATATACTTGATGACCGTGTTTTAGGTTATACCTTAGATAATTCTGTTAACTTGTCTGATTTCAGTTCAGCCAAGAAAAAAAAAGACAGACAAAACAATTTATAGACGCAATATGTTACGTCTTGATTTTTATAAAAGCGACTGAATTATGTTTTTATATTTTGTGCTAATAGCAGTGATGATGACTACCGTGTGATCACTAGCTTTGTCACAAAATATTACAAGGTGTTCAGGATTGTTACGTAATGTATCCTGGAATCGAGAACGGGAAAAATTCACAAAACATGTCAAAAAGATAACAAGGAGCAATTTTTAGCTAAATGCAGGGAAATTTAAATGAAATTGATATCCGTAGTCTCCTGCAATTGATGGAGTTGGGGCAAAAAACTGGACAGTTGTTAGTTGAAGCCAAGAACTGTCAGAATTGCGAAAAGCTTGATGGATACGAGACCAACAGACATCACTATTGCCGTAAGTGTCAACAACAGCGTTGGTTAGTATTTTTATGGAATGGTCAAATTATTTATTGTCAAGAAGGCGATCGCAGCGGCTCACGCATCGGAGATTACTTAAGGCATTACCGTATTGAGATACCGCCAGACGAAATACATTTAGCCTCCTTAACATCGCTCAATCCACCAGAGTATACTTACCTTTGGGCACTGTTAGAACGGAACATGATTAACCCCAAGGTAGCGAGAAATATCATCCACGGCTTGGTGCATGAGACACTGTTTGATTTGCTGAGTTTACATCAAGGTAGCTTTATTTTCCATCAGAGTTCAGTAATTGCCCCGCAATTAACTAGCTTGGAGATTACACCATTAGTTACCAAAATTACCAAACAACTGCAAGAGTGGAAACAACTATATCCAGAGATTCAGTCACCGGAACAATTGCCCATGCTTGCTGACATAGTGCAGCTAAATTCCTCACTACCGACAAAAACAATAAATAAGTTACAACATTGGGCAGATGGGAAAACCTCCCTGCGTCAACTAGCGCGTTATCTCAACCGAGATATTTTGACCGTTGCCAAAGCAATATATCCTTACGTGCAACAGGGTTGGCTAAAAATAGTATATAAAAGAACTGACAAAAACAGTGATTGTACAACTGATGTGCGGGTAGAGAGTAATTATAGGGGGCGAATAGTATGTATTGACGATACAACCAGCATCGGTGAAACTATAGAGTCTATCTTACAGCCACAAGGATATGAAGCGATCGCAATCACTAATCCCTTAGAGGCGCTCAGTCTCGTTTTTCAACTCCAGCCAGATTTAATTTTCTGTGAAATTACCATGCCGAAATTAGACGGCTACGAGATTTGTGCCATGCTGCGTCATTCCCAAGCCTTTGCGTTTGTGCCAATTATCATGCTTACTGCTAAGGATGGATTCAATGATCGACTCAGAGCTAAGATGGTCGGGGCTACAGATTATTTAACAAAGCCCTTTGACGATACTGAGTTACTAATGCTCATCGAGAAATATCTCAACAGGGCATAGACGATGGAAATAAAAAAGATTTTAAGTAAGTCAGTGGGAATCAACCAAACTATATTACGAAACGTAAATATGCCCCAAATCCTTACCAATGAAGCATGAAAAATGACAAATGACGAGCAAAGCCTAGAAGGTTTATTTGCACCTACTTGTGCCTCCGTTAACAACTTTGTTAATCTACTCTCTGCTGTAGTGACACAAAAAAGATACAAGACTTGCTCAATCGATAAAAAATCGAGTAAAAAATGTTATCACAGAATCAGCCAACCACAGTACAACCTTATTATCTAGTAAATTAGTGAAAAATAGAATTAATTTATACAGTAAATGCTGGTGAGGAAATCAGGGAATGTTCCAACAAGGAACGTCTACATCAGGAGGTAGATACGCATTTATGAGTACAGTTCTGATTGTGGAAGACAGTATTGCACAACGGGAGATGATCACAGACCTCCTGAAAGCCAGTGGCTTAATAGTCACCCATGCCAGTGATGGAGTAGAAGCTTTGGAAGCTATTCAAAGCACACCTCCTGATTTAGTCGTTTTAGATATTGTCATGCCCCGAATGAACGGCTACGAAGTTTGCCGACGGTTAAAATCCGATCCGAAAACCCAAAATGTCCCCGTGGTCATGTGTTCTTCCAAGGGCGAAGAATTTGATCGCTACTGGGGGATGAAGCAGGGTGCAGACGCCTACATAGCCAAACCTTTTCAACCAACTGAGTTGGTGGGAACAGTCAAACAACTACTGCGAGGATAAGGTTCAACTACCCCATCCTTACAGGGTGGGGAGCAACGCAAGTGTCGAATAGCCCGTTGAGCCAGAATTGCGTACACACAGCTAGGTACTGCTTTTGCCTAGCTTACTATAAGTTCTTTTATGAGAACGTTGGACAAGCAACGATGAAGAAAATATGGTCAGCAAACCGGACTTTTTAAGTGGAAGTGGTCAAGACCATTTCCGCCCTGAATTACAAGTAGAAAGTCCTGAAGGTGAGTTACATTTGCGGTTTTATATTCCCTCGCATCAGGAGTTTGCACTACCAGCAACTGGTATTCGGGAGGTAATGGAACTGAGTCCAGATCGAATTACACCGATCCCTAATGTTTCTCCTTTGCTTTTGGGTACTCTAAATTTACGAGGTCGAGTAATTTGGGTGGCTGATTTGGGTCAATTTCTGGGAGAAGCAACCGCGTTAAACACAGATAGAGCAGAGATTCCGGTGATTGCTATCGAAGAGCAAGACACGATAGTGGGCTTGGCGGTAGAAGAAATCGGTGGTATGGACTGGCTTGATGTCCAGCATCTGATGCTACCAACTCATGTGCCGGATACTATGGCTCCCTTTTTGCGCGGAGAGTGGTTATTAGATGCTAATCACAATCAGTGTCTACGACTACTCGATCAAATGGCAATTTTGCGGAGTGCAAGGTGGGCAGGATGAAATGGGGAGAGAGGAAATGGCAGCAAGTATAGATGAGTACCTCGAAGCTTATCAGCAGGCTTATACAGCCTACACAGAACAGAATTATGAACTAGCAGCCACTTTAATTGACGAGGTGGTGCAAAATTTACCAGATGACTCTAATTCTCATTTGTTAAGGGGTCATATCTACTACGTTTTGCAGGAGTATGATATTGCCAAAATAGAATATGAAACAGTTTTGGTATTGAGTGAAGATGCGGGAATTATAGAGTTTGCCAAAAATGGAATTGATAGTATTAATCAATTGCAAGAAACTTTAGATTTATCGAACTCTTCTGTAGACAATGGTCAAGGAGATGCAGTAGATATATCGGCAGCTGTGCAAGTTGATGAACTAGAATTAAAAAAATGGGATTTGAGTGAGAATTTAGAAGAGGACAGCTTTGATTTTGAATCCTTAAGTGAGGAGGAAGAAATTTCAGAGGAAATAGATGAAATATCATTAGGAAATCCCTTTTATATTCCCACGGACAATCTGGAATTTTCGCCAGAAGCAGATTCTGCAGCATCTTTTACGGAAGACCCTTTTAGCTTGCATGAACAACCAAGTGAGCAAGATTCTCAAAGCAACAGTTGGCAAGACCAAGTAGAATTAGAACTTCCCCCTTTCTGGCAAGAAGATCTATCAACGGGTACTATTGACGAGTCAGATTCAGTTCCCAGTATTGGCGACGATAGCAATTCACCTTTTGCACAAGGTAACTCGGAAATACCGGCTGAGTTGTTGATTGGCGAAACTTCGCCAGCAGCGAGGAGTGCTGATTTGGAATTGCCAAAAAATGACGAGTCTGATGATACTCTATTGATCAGCAAGTCGATGGGAGAAGAAATTGGCAAAAATCCCAAAAACTTGATATATAACAAAGATGATTTTCAAGTTACATCAGAAAATTGGTTGGGACAAACAGACACAGACACCGCAGAAGATTTGCCGGAAGTCACATCATCTTTTGAGCGAAATTACGCGGTAGAACAAAAGGCGATAAAATCGGGTGTCGCCGGCGGCATCAAGAATTTTGAGGGGGATGATAATTTTGATTTTGAGGCATTTGAATCGGCATTTGGGACGGAAGATATTAACACTGATGAAGACACAACTGGTATATTGAATGCAGAAACAGCTAAGAGTAATATCGAGTTTTTAGATGACTTTGATGAATTTGATGATCTAGGCAGTATTCCTGGCTTTGATCTGACAGAAGAAGAGCCAACCTTTGCTGAAGTCGCCATCCGTGTTGGTACCCTGGATGCCAATGGGAGATTGCCAAGTAAAGGCATAGATCTTCCTATGAGTGATGCCACAAATAGCGATCGCGAAGAAGAACTATTTAGTATCACCGGCTCCCAAGAAGCAGTCCCAGTCTTTACCCAAACAGATGTCTCTAAGCTAGAACCTAACGTCAGCGTTGAGCAGGGCTGGTTAGCACTCCTAGAAAATGCCAGCCTAGAAAACAAACAATGGGTAGTAGCCGGGGTTGTGGGCGTGGTTTCGGCGCTGATGGTAGCGACAGTCAGCTTTGCGGCTACGACCTTTTCGCCAGCCCAACAAAGGGAGTCAGTACGCAATACAGGTTGGGCTATGGCCTTAGCTGCTGGGATTGCTGGTGGTGTGACTGCAGGGGTGATGGGAAATCTCACACTCAAGCAAATTCGGCGCACAACCAAGGATCTACAAGCTCAGTTTGATGCTGTACGCCAAGGTAATCTCAATGTTAAAGCCACAGTCTATTCCGAAGATGAATTAGGAATGCTAGCCACCGGCTTTAATGAAATGGCGCGGGTAATTTTCGCGACCACAAATGAAGCCCAACGCAAAGCCGATGAACAAGAAGAAGCCAAAGAAAACCTGCAACGTCAAGTAATTCGCCTCTTAGACGACGTAGAAGGAGCCGCTAGGGGAGATTTAACGGTTCAAGCTGAGGTGACAGCCGACGTACTAGGAGCCGTTGCAGACGCCTTTAACCTGACAATTCAAAATCTGCGGGATATTGTCCAACAGGTAAAAGTCGCAGCTAGAGAAGTGACTAAAGGTGCAACCAACTCAGAAACCTTTGCTAGAGCCTTATCTAGTGATGCGTTGCGACAAGCTGAAGAGTTAGCAAACACCTTGAATTCCGTCCAGGTGATGACAGACTCAATTCAGCGGGTAGCAGAAGCGGCGCGAGAAGCCGAAACTGTAGCCCGTGATGCTAGTACCATCGCCCTCAAAGGTGGGGAAGCTGTGGAAAATACTGTGGCGGGGATTTTAGAAATTCGGGAAACTGTAGCAGAAACCACTCGCAAGGTGAAACGACTGGCAGAATCTTCTCAAGAAATTTCTAAGATTGTGGCTTTGATTTCTCAGATTGCTTCGAGAACCAATTTGTTAGCCCTCAATGCTAGTATTGAGGCAGCAAGGGCAGGAGAAGCCGGACGGGGGTTTGCTATTGTGGCAGATGAAGTGCGACAGCTAGCCGACAAATCTGCCAAATCCTTAAAGGAAATCGAACAAATTGTGATGCAAATTCAGAGCGAAACAGGCTCTGTAATGACCGCAATGGAAGAAGGCACACAACAGGTCATTAAAGGCACAAAATTGGCAGAAGAAGCCAAGCGATCGCTAGAAAATATCATTCAAGTGGCGAATCGTATTGATATCCTTGTGCGTTCAATTACCACGGATACAGTGGAACAGACGGAGACTTCTCGCGCCGTTGCTCACGTCATGCAAACCGTAGAACTGACAGCGCAAGAAACCTCCCAGGAAGCCCAGCGAGTTTCCGGCGCCCTCCAAAACTTGGTGGGTGTATCCCGCGACTTGATAGCTTCCGTGGAACGCTTCCGAGTCGAAACCATCGAATCTCGGTAATTTGTCATTGGTCATTGGTCATTGGTCATTTGTTATTGGTCATTTGTTATTGGTCATTTGTTATTGGTCATTTGTTATTGGTCATTTGTTATTGGTCATTTGTTATTGGTCATTTGTTATTGGTCATTTGTTATTGGTCATTAGTAAAGGACAAAGGACAAAGGACAAAGGACAAAGGACAAAGGACAAAGGACAAAGGACAAAGGACAAAGGACAAAGGACAAAGGACAAAGGACAAAGGACAAAGAATAACTTAGCACTCATAACTCAGAACTTTGAACTATGCTGCCGGAACAACAACAGCGCATTTTGGGTTACTTTATTGAAGAAGCAAGAGACCATCTCAATACCATTGAGCAGGGATTGCTGAATCTGGAAAGTACTTTAAACGACCCGGAAATGATTAACGAAGTCTTCCGGGCGGCTCACTCTATTAAAGGAGGAGCGGCGATGCTGGGACTAAGTAGCATCCAGCACACTTCTCACCGTTTGGAAGATTGTTTCAAGGTTCTCAAAGAGCATCCGGTTCAGATTGACCAAAAGTTAGAGTCTTTATTTCTCGGTGTCTCTGATACTCTTAAAGTGCTGTTAGAGAATTTGAGCGGACCCTATGGTCTGTCGGAAGAGACAGCAAATACTCTGATGTCAGAAACTGAGCCGGTGTTTCAATGGCTGCATGAGCATCTAGAATTACTCGTAAAACAAGGCACCAATGGAGTAGTTAGCAGTACTAGGGAAATTCACAGCCAGTCAACAGGGACAGATAACGTTAATTCACTCAGTCAGATTTTCCAGGTCGAAGACACCAATCTTGTGTTTGACACATCCGAAGAGGAGCGATCGCCTGTCCCCATCCCTGAAGATAAAAATTGGGGCGAGTTTCAAACCCAAGTGTTACAAACACTGCGGGAAATGTTGCAATTGTTTAAGCAAAGTACAACGCCTGAATCTCGACAAAATTTAGAGCAATGCTGTCACCAATTAGTCACACTGGGTGAGAAATTTCATTTACCTAAGTGGTGTAGTTTATGTCAAGCGGCCGCTAGTGCGATCGCTAATCCTGAAAATACCTATCTAACTTTAGCTAAAATTGTCATTACAGAATTTAAACAAGCTCAGGAGTTAGTCCTACAAGGTAGGGACATTGAGATTACAATTAGTCAACAATTAGAAGCACTCCTCAACTTTCCTGAGATTGAACTATTAGAAATAACCCCTGATTTGCTAGAGCAAGAGCCAGCAACACAGTCAATTACAGAAACTGGGGCTGATCATCTATTGTCTGGAACAACAGATGATTTTGTCAATGGCAATAAAAACACGATTATTAGCCTAACTGAGGTATCTGAGCAACTTAATCTAGACGTAGAAATTCCCGCAGCCGCAGAAAACACAGTCACGGAAACTTCTCTACTTTCTCACCCCTTATCCAGTCTGGAAAATGATCGACATCCAACAAATACCAATATTGATTCCAAGGGACCAGAAGTAGGAATAGCTGAGTTAAATACCCTTGCTGGTTTGTTTGAAATTGACAATTCCGAACTGGATGAGACTTGGCAACAAGAGGAAATCCTAGACGTGAATACCGACAATACATCGGGAATTATTGACAACAGCGAAACCGAGAATCTTGATAATGATTTTGCTGATTTTCTGTTATTTGATGATGATAATAGCAGTGAGGAAATTCCAACAATCTCCGCTAATAGTGAAGATTTATCGTTGTTATTTGGCGACAATTTTTTAGAAAAAGACAATTCCGAATTGCCAGTCAATGTTTTATCAGATACAACCTTTGAGTTGGATGAGTTGGATAATATTTCTGACTTGGAGCTAAATTTAGACTCCTCTAATGAGCCAATTTTCGCCGAATTAACCCAAATTGCCGATGATTCTCAAAAGTCTGCTGGAGAAATGTCCACAGCGAATATCAGCGATGATTTATTGGAGTTGGGACTAGATGAATTAACCCAAATCGCCGATGATTCCCAAAAGTCTGCTGGAGAAATATCCACAGCGAATATCAGCGACGATTTAGTGGAGTTGGAACTAGATGAAAATGAATCAATATCTCCAGGAGAATTAACTCCAGCAGAGACGGAAAATATCGCCAGCCTCGAAGTAACCACCAAGCAAGAAAACAATTTTGAAGAGTTATTTTTAGCTGATAAAAATACTAATCGGCTGGAAGAAAGTACGCCTAATAATCACATATCTCAGCCAGAAAACGTATCTTTCGATCATCTGTTTGCGGAACTGGAAGAGAATTCACTACTGTCTCCAAGCGAGTCAGCTATCGGAGATTTATTTAATACATCTGATGACACAAATATAGAGTTTTCTGTGTCAGAAGACCCTATCAGCAACTTCTGGGAACAAGAAGCCGAACCAGAACAAAAGCAGGAAGTTGTGCAAGCTTTAGAAGAAAGTTTGTTTATGGCTGCGGCTAATGAAGACTTTTTTGTTGATAGTCAGCAGGATATATCTTCACCAACAAACAGTTTTGGTGTAGAAGATTTTGAACTTACTTTTTTACAGCCAGAGCCGGAACTTGAACTGAATATAACATCAGATGTGGGGAATGATTTGTTTGGGGAGTTTACAGCAAGTAACACGACAAATTTATCTGCTGTTAGGGATGATGTAGAGTCTGTGGCTGAGAGTATCCACCTCCAATCAGAGAACGATTCGACAGATCTAACTCCCGAAGTTTTGGATTTCATCCCCGAATTTACCAATCAGCCGCTAGAGACAGAATTTGCTGATAGTTCTAAATCCTTTACTGACCTGGAATTTGAGTTTTTGGATGCTAGCGATGAGAATGAAGATCAAACCATTACTCTTACTACTTATATTCAGCTAGACAGCGCCGATAATCCTATTAATGATTTAGATGATTTATTGCCAAGAGAAACTATTAATCCAGAATTTAATTTTACAGATATAGCAATTGAGTCTGAGATTTTAGATTCTCCGTTAGCAACTGAAGTTAAATTTACAGAAGCAAGCCTTGTACAAAGCGAGGAATTGGGTTTAGACAATGATTTATTGATGAGAGATTATGCTTTATTAGCAGGAGAAAGTCAGGAAGAGTTATTACAAAGTATAGGCACTGAATCTGAGTTAAATCTCACAGCAGAATCAGCGGATTTGTCAGAGCCTGTGTTGGATATAGGCGAAATATCTCAAGTAGAAAATGGTGTTATTATACCTCAAGCAGTAGCTCCAGAAAATCAGACTTATATTCAAGATGAATTTGCTGATTTGGAAGCATTACTACAAGAAGAACAAGTAGCTCCTATTCGCAATGCTTTTGCTATCACAGTAGAAGATTTTGCTGCATTGGAAGCATTGCTGGGTACAGACAACAATGAACAGGTGTCCTCACCACCGCTATCATTCCAGCCACAACTGACACCAGCTGCTGATTACACAGCTAGCAAGGCGGTGATACCAGAGATAGACGATGAATTTAGTGATTTAGAGAAACTGCTAGCCCAAGCAGATCAAACGATATCGCACTCACCACAAATAAAATCGAATACAAATAAAATCCAACGTAGCTCTAATCGTCGTGCGGCGAGATTTGAAGAAACGATGAAAGTGCCAGTTAAACAACTGGACGATATGAGCAATTTAGTTGGGGAATTGGTGGTAAACCGCAATACCTTAGAGCAGGATCACGAACGTCTGCGACAGTCACTAGATAACTTGTTAATTCAGGTACAACAGCTGTCGAATGTGGGTGCGAGGATGCAGGAGTTATATGAGCGATCGCTATTAGAAGCCTCTCTCCTCGCCAGTCGCAAACACAAAGACTCTGCTTCTGTCCCCACCCATGACAGCAATGCAGAGCGGGGTTTTAGTGAGCTAGAAATGGATCGTTTCACGCCTTTCCATACATTATCCCAGGAAATGATTGAAATGATTGTGCGGGTGCGAGAGTCGGCTAGTGACATTGACTTTGTGACCGAAGAAACTGAGCGAGTAGCGCGACAGTTCCGCCAAGTTACCACCCAGCTACAAGAGGGACTGACAAGGGCGCGAATGGTGCCTTTTTCCCAAACTATCGATCGCTTGCGGCGAGGAGTGCGAGATAATGCTATTAAGTATGGTAAACAGGTAGAGTTACTTATTGAAGGTGGGAACACCTTAATTGATAAGATGATCCTCGATCATCTGAATGATCCGCTAACCCACATGCTCAATAATGCAATCATTCACGGCATTGAAACCTCAGAGGAACGAGCAACCCTAGGTAAATCACCCGTGGGAGTGATTACAATCCGCGCCTTTCACCAAGGGAACCAAACCGTGATTTCTGTGGGTGATGACGGTGCGGGGATCGATGCAGAACGAGTCAAAGCAAAGGCTTTGAAGCTGGGGATGATTACAGCCCAACAAGCAAAAGCCATGAGCCGCATCGATGTCTATGACTTGCTGTTCCAGTCTGGTTTTACGATGAAAGATCAGGCGGATGAAATGTCAGGTCGTGGTGTGGGAATGGATGTAGTCCGCTCCGAGATTAGCGAAATTCGGGGGATAGTTAACACCGATTCCGCTATTGGTAAAGGAACAACCTTTACAATACGTCTACCACTGACCTTGAGTATTTGTAAAGCTCTCTGCTGTGTATCTGATAGAGCTAGGATTGCCTTCCCGATGGACGGCGTTGAAGATACCCTAGATATACCCGTCAAAAATATCCAGCACACTGCCGATGGACAATCATTTATTTCCTGGCGGGATACAATATTACCATTCCGACCCCTGAAAGAACTTTTAAGCTTCAATCGCCAGCTGAGTCGTGGTAATGTTTATGGTGGGAACCGAGATGATGATATGGTTTCCGTCGTCGTGGTGCGATCGGGAAATACCTTGATAGCCTTACAGATTGATCTGGTATTGAGCGAACAAGAAATCGTCATTAAGCAATTTGAAAGCCCAGCACCTAAACCTATCGGTGTAGCTGGTGCTACAGTTCTAGGTGATGGTCGTATTATGCCGATTGCTGACGTACTAGAAATCATGGACATCTTCCAGGGACGGATTTCTAAACAAAATACTAGTACTTATTGGCAGCAAAAAGCTACTCCCAATACGCCAGATACATCGGCTGTGAAAATTGACCCAACAGTCCTGATTGTTGATGACTCAATTACAGTCCGGGAATTGCTCTCCTTGACCTTTAACAAAGCAGGTTATCGCGTAGAACAAGCCCGTGATGGTCAGGAAGCTTGGGATAAATTGCGTTCTGGTCTGCCTTGTGATATAGTATTTTGCGACATCGAAATGCCCCGTTGCGATGGACTAGAGTTGCTCTCACGCATCCAAAAAGACAACAATCTCAACCACCTACCAATCGCCATGCTCACCTCACGGGGTGCAGACAAGCACAGACAAATGGCTATTCAACTTGGTGCTAGCGGTTACTTCACCAAACCCTATCTAGAAGAAGCCCTACTCGAAGCTGCAGGAAGGATGCTGAAAGGGGAAAAACTGGTTAATACTACCATTGTGTAAAGTTATAGCACTTCCTATTCAGATGAGGTACAAAATTGTATCACGCGATGTAGGGGCACGGCACTGCCGTGCCCTTACCGATGTACCTCACTAGGGCGAGAAACGCTATATATCAATTCAAAAATCTTTGCAACACATCGATAATCTGGGCGCAACACATCGATAATCTGGGCGCAAGGCCTTGCGCCCCTACCCTATCTGTGCCATTCTTTTGTCAAATTGGTATTATAAACCTCCAAATCCTCTATAGATACTTACTAGGAGATTACTCCTTACCATAACTGTTGCTACAATGCCGACAAAGTTACCTTCCCAAATTATGACCTACTCAGCACAACCCCTCATCTACCCACCCACTCGCAAAAGCGATCAAGTTGATAACTACCACGGTACTGTAGTTGCAGATCCTTATCGTTGGTTAGAAGACCCGGATTCAGAAGAAACAAGGGTATGGGTTGAGGCACAAAATCAAGTTACTTCAGCCTATCTTACCGAAATTCCTGCTAGAGAAAAAATCAAACAGCGGCTGACTAAACTTTGGGATTATGCAAAATATAGCATCCCATTTAAAGAGGGTGAATCTTTAAAAAATGGTGGCGGTGAACGCTATTTTTATTTCAAAAATGACGGACTGCAAAATCAAAGCGTCCTCTACACTCTCAAAACTCTTGACGCCGAAGCGAAAGTTTTACTCGACCCCAATAAACTTTCAGAAGATGGTACAATTGCCCTTTCAGGATTATCAATCAGCGATGACGGGAACCTGTTAGCCTACGGTTTATCTAGCTCTGGCTCTGATTGGCAAGAGTGGAAAGTGCGGGATATCGAAACTGGTGCAGACCTCCAAGACCACCTGCAATGGATTAAATTCTCAGGCGCATCGTGGACAAAAGATAATCAAGGTTTTTTCTACAGTCGTTATAATGAACCAAATGAAAAAACTAAATTAGAAGATGTCAATTATTATCAAAAGCTTTACTATCACCAACTGGGAACGACCCAATCAGAAGATGTATTAATATATCATCGCCCTGATGAAAAGGAATGGGGTTTTAGTGGCGGTGTTACTGAAGATGGGAAATATCTCATCATCTCAGTTTGGCAGGGAACTGACCCAAAAAATTTGGTTTTCTACAAAGATTTGACTAACCCCAATTCTGAAGTAGTGGAACTAATTAACAAATTTGAGGCTGATTACAGCTTTATTGACAATGATGATAGCGTCTTCTATTTTCGCACAGATTTAAAATCACCACGGGGACGAGTTATTGCTATCGATACCCAACAACCATCGGCGGAAAGTTGGCGAGAAATCATTCCCCAAGCAGCGGAAACTTTGGAAAGTGTCAGCATACTAAATAACCAATTTGTTGCTGATTATCTCAAAGATGCTCATAGCCAAATTAAAATTTTTGACCTGACTGGTGCATTTGTCCGGGAGGTAGAATTACCCGGAGTCGGTTCTGCAGGTGGCTTTGGTGGTAAGCGTCATGATACCGAAACTTTTTATAGTTTCACCAGCTTTACCACACCAGGCACGATTTATCGTTACGACATGGTGACAGGAAAAAGTGAACTTTTCCGCCAGCCAAAGGTAGATTTTAATCCTGATGATTACGAGACTCAACAAATATTCTACCACAGCAAAGATGGCACAAAATTGCCAATGTTTATCACTCACAAAAAAGGGATTAAACTAGATGGAAATAATCCCACTTACCTTTATGCTTATGGTGGGTTTAATGCCTCCATCACTCCTAGTTTTTCTGTGAGTAATTTGGTATGGATGGAGATGGGTGGTGTCTATGCTGTGCCTAATATCCGTGGTGGTGGAGAGTATGGCGAAGAATGGCACCAAGCAGGAATGAAGGAGAAAAAGCAGAATGTATTTGATGATTTTATTGCTGCTGGTGAGTGGCTAGTTGCCAATGGGTACACAAAACCGAGAAAATTAGCTATTGGTGGTGGTAGCAACGGTGGGTTATTGGTGGGTGCTTGTATGACCCAGCGTCCTGATTTGTTTGGTGCTGCTTTACCAGCGGTCGGCGTTATGGATATGTTGCGCTTCCATAAATTTACCATTGGCTGGGCTTGGACTTCGGAATATGGTTCAGCAGATAACCCAGAGGAATTTCCCGCCCTTTATGCTTATTCGCCATTGCACAACCTCAAAGCAGATACAGCTTATCCAGCTACTTTAATTACCACAGCCGATCATGATGATCGCGTTGTCCCTGCTCATAGTTTCAAATTTGCTGCTGCTTTGCAAGCCGTTCATGTTGGTGATGCGCCGGTGTTAATTAGAATTGAGACAAAAGCCGGACATGGTGCGGGTAAGCCCACGGCGAAGATTATTGAGGAAGCAGCGGATAAGTGGGGTTTTTTGGTGCGAGTTTTGGGGGTTGAGGTTTAGTAGAATTATGGGGTGGGCATTGCCCACCCTACTATAATGGCTGAATCCCGTTCTGACAAGTCAGAACTATTCACAAAGTGCAGTTTTATACTCGGCGCAACCGAAATGATTGACGACAACCGCCACTGCGATTATCCGTGTCAATGCGGAATGTCACCGGACTACTTGGAGTTACGGTAAAAGCCCCGGCGTTACCGCATTGTCCCGCGTCTCCATCTGGAGTGAAAGATACATCAAGAACAATATCGTTGCGACCAGATAAAGAAAATGTTTGTTGGCAACCACCACTGCGATTATCCGTGTCAATGCGGTAAGCAATACTTTGAAGAATTGTTTTGTAAAGTGGACCATAGAATGCAACATCTAAAGGAATTACGGGAATCCCTCTCAAGCCGGGATTGCCACATTGACCTGGATCGCCGTCTGGTCTAAAGTCAACAAATAAATTCAAACCTGCAAGTGTGTTCTGTGGATCTGAAACTGTAAACGCCTGACGACAGCCTCCCGATCTCCCATCAGTGTCTATCCTTACAGGATTAGACCAAATTCCGAAAGGAGTTACGATAACACCAGATGCAAGGGCATTGCACTGACCAGGATCGCCATCAGCCTCAAAAAGCTGAACAAATGATGCCGATCCTACCTGCGCTAAAGCCTTGTTTTCTGGAGAAAACAACGCTGTTTCTGATACAATTATGATCCCTGCAGTTAAAGTCAGACTTTTGACCAATTTAGACAAATTCATTATTTACCTCTTTAAGGGTAGTGTTACGGAAGATACTCAGTAATAGCACAGAATTAATTACACAAAAAATGGGCTGAAATTCTTGCTTGGTAAAAAATCAATATGTAATTAGGGGTTGCTGAATAAAGGTGTAATGCAGTCCAGGTAAGGAATTCCAGCCTTTTTTACCAAACAAATGCAAGGTTATAACATCTAGAGTCTCAAAACCCTTGCACTTTCGTTAGCGAGCGCTGGGTAAATTTGGAAACTGAGCAATGAAACAACCATTTTGCAACCTGTGTGGCTTCTAGGTTCGCTTTAGAGACTTATTCAGCAAGCCCTAATTAATTCTGTCAATCAGTATTACTACCTGATGTTAAAAATACAGTAAAATCAATCGCCTTTTTTGCACTTCATGTATTCTTCATAATTGTATTATTGCCACATTTTTATATACCTTGCGTAACTTAAGTATCATTACGAATTCAATATTTTCTAGATTGATATATTTTATACTATATATTTGGTCTATTGAACCATACAGGCGTTCTTCGTCATTTGTCATTGGTCAAACAGGTAAGCATTTGGGGCATATTTACGTGTAGTAATATAGTTTTGTTTTTTCGCGCCGACTTACTTAGATTCCCGCACTAAAAATCTGGTTAGCGGTCAAGCTTAATTGTGGAAATGTGGGAGATATGATGCGTTCATCTCCCCTAAACTGGGTAACTTGGTACTCTTCATCTATTAGCTGATAAATAGAAAGTGTGGGTTTTTTGGGATTTCCAGTAAACTTTTTAGCGCCTAGTCCCAGGTAGTCTACAATCCAGTATTCAGGAATTCCAATACTTTCATATTTACCCAACTTTGTGTAGTAATCCTGAGGGGGCGACGAAATAAGCTAAAACATAGACTCGATAAGCTTCATAGCCCTCAATCCCTGTTGATAATACTTGCGCTTATTACGATTAATTCTCATTAATTCTGTCACTAATTCCATACAAATATCTGTGAAATTGACCCAAGTTTGACCATACAAGCCAACATAAAAACTACTATGTCTCCGCACAGAGCGACCAGACTCTTTAACACGAGCTACATATTTTTGTATTCCTTTATGTTTAATTTTTTGACCCTGAATCATGGCAGAAGTGTAAGCGAGCGTTATCAGTAAAACTAGAGAAATAAATCGGTTGCCTTCAACATTAGTCTCTTCTAAATTATAACCACCTGTTTTAAAATCTCTAAACATTTCTTCTATATCAAATCTTTGTTTATAGGCAGATATTGCCGACTCTAAGTCGTCAAAATTTGTTAAAATAAACCATCCTTCTTTCGGTGCTACTCCATTGATTTTACGTTTCCATTTAGCCGCTACATTAAAGCTCATAAAACCCCGAGTCTTTGTCACTTTAACTCCTTTGATAAAAAAAGAAACTCCCGGTACTAAACCCAGATTTTTTAACTCAACAAAAACATCTTTTTCAACTTGCAAAAACTCATTCTTTTTTAATCGCAAACAAAAATACACATCCAATCCCTGGAGATACTTTGCCAGTTTGACAGAGCAAAATTCTCTATCACCTAATACACAGATTTTATAGTTTTTAAAGATTGGTATTACTTGAGACAATATTTTTTGTTGTTCAGCGATGTTACTATTACCTAATTTTGGCAATAAAGTAAAATATATTGGTACTGCTCTTTTATCCCAAATGATACTCACCATGAATAAATTTATCCGACTCCAATTAGTTCTATCAATTGCTATATAAATAATTTTTTCATCTTTGAAGTATGTTTCCAGCCATTCTTTAATAATGGGAAACCAAACTTTCTCAATGGTGAGATTTGGTAATGATAAAAATCTTTGTATTCTCTTTCTTCTACTCTCAAATTTAACTGCCAAAGGTAGCGCATTTGCTAACTTTTCTAAAGTTACTTCTTTGATTGACTGTAATAGATGGATTAAAATTTTTAGCAGCAAGTATTCTGCTAAACTTAATTGACTTTTTAAGTGGTTTTGGTAGAATGCAGGTAACATTATCATTAGATAGGTCTTATTGACAAAAGTAGACCTATCTTTTTCTACCACAAAACGTTGCCCTCCTTACATACAAAGCTTTTGAGCTTGTTTCGTCGCCCCTTCAGGTAGTAATCATCATCCCAATTCGTAGAAACTACTTCTACAACCAGTGGAATTGATGCGCCATAAATTACAGTGGATTGTTTCTTCCACAATGGTTCATTTACAAGATTTTGGCGATTGAGTAACAGCACATCTGGTGCATAACCTGATTCATTTTTGGCAGGTTTTACCAGTACTGTTTTGGGGATTATATAAGGTAGATTTAATCGCACATATTCAACAGTGAATTGTTGAACCAAAAAACCCACAACGTCTTCATGGTCTCCTGATGGTTGTGGCATTTCAACAATTACCCCATCGTGTAGTTCGTACCTGAGGTCTGACGGTCGCCATGCTGTGAATTCTTCAAAAGTTACTAGTTTTGTTTGTGCTTGTGTCATAAATACGTTTACCCTGTGTCCCAGAATCGACAACGCGATCCTTTTACAGAGTCACTCCATAAACACTTTTATATGTATGATTATAATTTGAATCGCCACGCTAAAATTAAATAGTACTTTAATGTGTAGTCACAAGCACAAAAATCATGACTCGCCGTCGGATTTTGCAAGAGGGACAATCCTACACATTTGGGTCGTATTTTGAAATGCCTTATGAGCCAGACGAAATATTGGCTGAATTAGGCTATGCTTTGGTGAAAACACATCTGGAATTACCACGCAGCGATCGCAACTTAGAACGCTTGGAAGAGTTGCGACAGCGAATTGATGAGTCTTTATTGTTAGTTAGCTTTCGCGCCTTAGCCTGGCACCATAACTGTACTCAGTTTGGTGTCGGGATATAAGGCGATTAATTACGAAACGCCCCAATTACCAATATTAGCCATAGGCTGATTCGGTAATTGGGGCAGTTGAGTAATTAATAATCTTTTGTTTTATTTTGGCTTGTCTTGGGATTCAACATAGTTGACTTTTCCTTCTCGATACTTTATAGTAATAAACGTCAACACTAAATGCAATTAAGTAGGTGATTTCCTTATACTGCTTAACTATCAGTACCGCGCTTATCCAGACACCAAGCAAAAAATCCAGCTAAACAATTGGTTAAGAATTTGTCGATACTGGTACAACAGGCAGTTAGGAGACAGGTTCGACTGGTATCAGTATAATCGGACTGCAATTAATTTTTGTCCGTTAATTTGTTCAATACCAAAATTACGAGACAACCCCGACTATTACTCACAAAAAAAACAACTTCCTGTTATTAAGTCCGACTTGATAAAGGTAAGTCATTCTGGTGAACTACTAGACTTTACAAGTGTTCCATCTCAGACATTACAGGATGTATCCAAGCGTGTAGACTTGGCTTTTTCTCCTGAGGGGGCGACGAAATAAGCTAAAACATAGACTCGATAAGCTTCATAGCCCTCAATCCCTGTTGATAATACTTGCGCTTATTACGATTAATTCTCATTAATTCTGTCACTAATTCCATACAAATATCTGTGAAATTGACCCAAGTTTGACCATACAAGCCAACATAAAAACTACTATGTCTCCGCACAGAGCGACCAGACTCTTTAACACGAGCTACATATTTTTGTATTCCTTTATGTTTAATTTTTTGACCCTGAATCATGGCAGAAGTGTAAGCGAGCGTTATCAGTAAAACTAGAGAAATAAATCGGTTGCCTTCAACATTAGTCTCTTCTAAATTATAACCACCTGTTTTAAAATCTCTAAACATTTCTTCTATATCAAATCTTTGTTTATAGGCAGATATTGCCGACTCTAAGTCGTCAAAATTTGTTAAAATAAACCATCCTTCTTTCGGTGCTACTCCATTGATTTTACGTTTCCATTTAGCCGCTACATTAAAGCTCATAAAACCCCGAGTCTTTGTCACTTTAACTCCTTTGATAAAAAAAGAAACTCCCGGTACTAAACCCAGATTTTTTAACTCAACAAAAACATCTTTTTCAACTTGCAAAAACTCATTCTTTTTTAATCGCAAACAAAAATACACATCCAATCCCTGGAGATACTTTGCCAGTTTGACAGAGCAAAATTCTCTATCACCTAATACACAGATTTTATAGTTTTTAAAGATTGGTATTACTTGAGACAATATTTTTTGTTGTTCAGCGATGTTACTATTACCTAATTTTGGCAATAAAGTAAAATATATTGGTACTGCTCTTTTATCCCAAATGATACTCACCATGAATAAATTTATCCGACTCCAATTAGTTCTATCAATTGCTATATAAATAATTTTTTCATCTTTGAAGTATGTTTCCAGCCATTCTTTAATAATGGGAAACCAAACTTTCTCAATGGTGAGATTTGGTAATGATAAAAATCTTTGTATTCTCTTTCTTCTACTCTCAAATTTAACTGCCAAAGGTAGCGCATTTGCTAACTTTTCTAAAGTTACTTCTTTGATTGACTGTAATAGATGGATTAAAATTTTTAGCAGCAAGTATTCTGCTAAACTTAATTGACTTTTTAAGTGGTTTTGGTAGAATGCAGGTAACATTATCATTAGATAGGTCTTATTGACAAAAGTAGACCTATCTTTTTCTACCACAAAACGTTGCCCTCCTTACATACAAAGCTTTTGAGCTTGTTTCGTCGCCCCTTCAGCTTTTTCTCGCTTTGTTGAAGGTGATTACAAAGGAAATCGTAGTGGCAAACCTCGTTTTAAAAATGCTGCGCGTTATCGCACAATAAAAATTGAAGGTCAAGCTATTACTGTCGAACGTGTTGAGCAAGAATGGCTATTTTTGTCATTTTCAAAATTAAAAGGCTGGGTAAAGGTGCGTTTACATCGCCCATTACCTAATGGATTTATTTTAAAAAATGCTCTTTTGACAAAAAAGGCGGATGGGTGGTACGTAACCATTTGTTTGTCAGACCCAAATATTCCTACCTTTACACCTGATGAAATTGCTCCAACTTGGGAAAACAGTCTTGGATTGGATGCAGTATTACATGAAGATGATTATTTGGCAACTTCAGAGAATACCAAGCTACCATCGCTAAAATCTTTCTCTAAGTCCGAAAAGAGACTAGCAGATATATCCAAACGTAAATCCACCAAGAAAAAGGGCAGTAAATCACGCCGTAAATTAGCTAAAAAAGAAGCAAAAGAACATCAACGTATTGCCAGAGCTAGAATTGACCATGCTTTTAAAACTGCCCATACCTTGCTCAAAACTGGGAAGAAAGTTTTTGTATATGAAGATTTAAATTTAAGAGCTTTATCAAAGAAAAATAAAGCCAAACAAGATGAAAATGGGAAATATTTACCCAACGGTCAATCAGCTAAATCAGGATTAAATAAATCCTGGAACGATGCTGCATTTGGACAATTTTTCACAATCCTAGAATACATAGCCCGAAAAGCTGGAACTAGGACAATAGCAGTCAAACCTGCATACACATCTCAATTGCTTGCGTATCGTGATGAATTTATCTTCACTGATTGCAACATTCGTAATTATTGGGACGAAAAAGAATCGCTTTTGGTTGATAGGGATATTAATGCCGCTATCAACGTAAAGCGCGTTGGGCTGGGACTGTTCCCAACGATAAAACGCCGTAAAGGGAATCCGGTAGTGGATGGTTCTACTACTAATAGTACCTCTAAGGAAGTTCTGGCAGCATTGCGAAATGTACCAGAAGCCTATACCGTATTTGGTACTCCAAATCGGTGTAGGTAGTTCACTTTGAGCAGTGAGACAGCAAGACGCGAGACGCTTGTAGCACCTGCATTGCTAGAAGTTGCTCGGTATTGTCAATGTCAGGTGCGAATTGAGTATCCGTTGTTAGTAAATAACTGGTTGAAGGGTAATTTGGATTATTTTCTCAAACGCAATCCAGGGTTGTTGGTGGTTGAAGCTAAAAATGATGACTTGACACGGGGATTTACACAGCTTGCGGTAGAACTAATTGCAATTTCTGAAGTAGAAGAAGGTGATATATTTTATGGTGCGGTGACAATTGGCGATGCTTGGCGTTTTGGTCGGTTAGAAAAAACAAAGCAGCAGATTTTTCAGGATGTTTCCCTATATCGAATTCCCGATGATTTAGCGGATTTAATGAAAATTTTGGTGGGAATTTTGCAATGAAGTAATTTTCTTATACAAAAGATAGTAGATTAAAGGCTAACCCTACTGACTGCTATGGTCACTCAAAGAGATTTTCAATATCTCTTGCACCGTGGATTACCCTGACAATCTCAATACCTGAGTCAATAATTCGGTAAAAAATCAGATACTTTCCCACCGGAAAACTGCGGATAAGAGGCGCAATATCTGCACGTTTTCGCCCGATTTCAGGCGTTGCAACCAGATCGTCAAACTTCTGAGTTAACTTGGTAATAATGGTATCTGCTGCACTTTCATTGTTTTGAGAGAGGTACAACCAAATTTCCAAGAGATCCGATTTTGCTTCATCGGTAACTCGCAACTCCTTCATACCTGATCGTTCCATTCTAAGGAGGCGATTTTCTGACGTCCTTTTGTTTTGATTTCATCAGCAAGTTCTTGTGATGAGGTGTAGGTAGTCAACTCCCCACGCTCCAGCTGATCTATTCCCACTTGAATCTCACGGCGAAGCTGTTGAAGTTTGAGGTTCCGTAGGTCTTCTCGTTCCTTGAGAAGACGAAGCCCCTCCCGGATTACTTCACTTTGCGATTGGTAGAGTCCGCTTTCAATGAGTTCAGCCACAAATTTATCGAAGGTCTGACCAAGATGAACGTTCATTGCCCCATGTCCGGTAATATACCTCTATTTTTCATTCTCCCACCACTAACAATAATTGTCAATTTCTGTTAGTGGCTAGCCTATCTCCGCCATTCTTCACGCGAAATGGCGAACCATAGTTAAGTTAGCAAAGGCGATCGCTCATTAAACTGGTAGGTGTGTAAGGGCGCTGATTGACTCAGATGCAAAGTGGGAAATTTTCAATTAAAAATGAAAGATATCTGTGTGAATTGTTTATGAAGCACTCACGTTACATGCTTATAGGATTGTTCCTGAGTTTCCTCCTCAGTGTTGTGCCCTTTTGGGGCAATTTTACCAATGCTGTGACACCAAAAGCCCTTGCACCTGTATCTGGGGCTTCACTCACCCAGGGTGTGCAAAAGAAGGTCTTGGACAATGGCTTAACTGTACTGACTAAGGAAGTTCATACCGCCCCTGTGGTAAGTGTACAAGTTTGGTATAAAGTTGGCTCACGCAATGAAGGAACGGGAGAAAATGGCATTTCTCACCAATTAGAGCATTTGATGTTTAAAGGGACCGCTGACCGTCCGGTGCAGTTTGGACGGCTATTTAGTGCTTTAGGCAGTCAGTTTAATGCTTTTACCAGTTATGATGAAACGGCTTACTTTGGGACAGTGCCGCGAGATAAACTAGAAGCACTGCTGACCCTAGAAGCTGACCGCATGGAAAATGCTTTGGTAGGATCTGCACAATTAACAAGTGAGAAACGGGTAGTTATATCCGAGTTGCAGGGGTACGAAAATTCACCAAGTTATCGTTTGAGTCGAGCAGTGATGAGAGCGGCTTTCCCCAACCGTGCCTATGGTTTACCTGTGGGCGGGACAAAAGCTGATGTCACTAAATTTACGGTGGAGCAGGTGCGGAATTATTACCAAACCTACTATAGCCCAGAAAATGCCACTTTGGTGATTACCGGCGATTTTGCTACAGAACCTGTGCTGAAAGTTGTGGAAGAAACTTTTGGGAAGTTGGCAGAGAAAACGGTACTGAATGACGCAAGGAAGGCACTTAATAGATTCTATGCATCTTCTTCTATTGCCGACCCTTCCCCTGCTACCCCTGTTACCAAAAAAGCGCCAATAGTCCTCAAGCAGCCGGGAAGTGCGGCACTGTTACAATTTGTGTATCCTCTGCCCGACATTAAGCATCCTGATGTACCAGCAATCGATGTGATGGATGCGATTTTGACTGGTGGACGTAGTTCTAGGCTTTACCAAGCTGTGGTCGAATCTGGACTGGCTAGCTCAGTTAATGCGAGTGCTGCAGAACTGATTGAACCAGGTTGGTATGAAATTAACGCTACGGCGGCGCCAGGTCAAGAGTTGGCTAAAATTGCTGATGTACTCCAGGAAGCTTTGGTCAAACTACAACAACAGCCAGTCACTTTAGAAGAATTGAATCGGGCGAAGACCTTACTTTTAGCTTCGTTTGTATTGGGAAACCAAGATATTACCAGTCAGGCGAGTCAATTGGGGTATAACCAAACTGTTACTGGCGATTATCGCTATGTTGAACAGTATCTCGCTGCGATCGCCAAAGTTACCCCAAAAGATGTACTGCGGGTGGCGAAAACTTACCTCAGTCCGGCGAAACAAACCATCGGTTACTTTCAGCCAACGCAACTTGATGGTAAACCAGGAACTTCTAATGGTGGTTCTGGTCGCACCGTCGAGAACTTTAGCCCCGGTAAGCCTGTAGATCCAGCAGAAATCGCTAAATATCTCCCTCCTGCGACATCAGCCACTGTTTCTAACAAACAATCGCTACCAGAGCTGTTTACCCTAGAGAACGGGTTACAATTTCTCCTGTTACCTGACCATAGCGTTCCTGTTGTCAACCTCAGCGGACAAATCGACGCCGGGAATGAGTTTGATGGTAATCAAAAAGCTGGATTAGCGAGTTTGACTGCTAACAACTTAATGAATGGGACGCAGACTCAAAATGCTTTGGCTTTAGCGAAAACCTTAGAAGACCGGGGCGCATCTTTAGACTTTACCGCCGCGCGTGAGGGAGTTACCATTGGTGGTCAGGGATTATCAGCTAACTTGCCAATTTTAATTGAAACCTTGGCAGATGTTGTCCAAAAAGCGACCTTCCCCACAGACCAACTCGAACTAACTCGCCAACGGGCTTTGACGAGTCTGAAAATGCAGCTTGATGACCCCAGGGGATTGGGAAGACGGGTATTCCAGCAAGCAATTTACCCAGAAAATCATCCTTTCCATAGCTTTCCCACAGTCGAAAGCTTAAAAAGCATTACTCATGATGATGTGCTACGCTTCTACCAAGAACATTATCGACCAGATACGACAATGATCGCCCTGGTGGGTGACTTTGACCCAGTTAAGGTGAAAGCCTTGCTCAATCAGACTTTTGGTAAATGGGAAGTTACAGGTAAGCCGCCTGTTCTCAATCTCCCATCAGTTAAAATTCCAGTAAATATGACACAGCTAACCTCGGTGATTCCTGGTAAGGCAGAAGCTGTGACATACATCGGTTATAACGGCATTTCTAGGAAAGACCCGCGTTATTATGCAGCCCTAGTGTTGAATCAAATTTTAGGCGGTGATACCTTGTCTAGCCGCTTGGGTACGGAGGTGCGCGATCGCCAAGGTCTGACCTATGGGATCTACAGTGGATTTGCAGCCGGAGTCAATCCAGGCCCGTTCTTAATTCAGATGCAGACTGCACCCGGTGATACTCAAAAAGCGATCGCTAGTACCCTGGCTTTACTCAAACAGTTACGTGAACAAGGAGTGACTGAGGCAGAATTTAATGCAGCAAAACGCTCAATTGTCAATAGCTATCCTGTGGATTTGGCTAATCCCAGTGATGTCGCCAGCATGATTTTGAATAACGCTGTCTACGGGCTGTCTTTACAGGAACTGAGAGAGTTTCCCCAGCGGATTGAGCAAGTAACTCTAGCTCAAGTAAAGCAAGCAATTCAGGAGTTAATTCAGCCAGAAAATCTCGTGATTGTCACCGCAGGTCCTGGGGATACGGTGCCAAAGGGCGGCTGATAATACAGGTAGGGGTAGGGGCGCAGGGCCTTGCGCCCTTACTATCGATGTCAGGACTTACGCAACTGGCACATTGAGATAAAAACTGTTTTTAACATCTTCAGCGTTCTTTTGTAATAGACCTTCGTAAATTTCTCCTTTAACGTCAATATCTAAACCTATCCAAGTTTCTGAATTAATTAATTCTACCAGTCGTTTTAATTTAGCTGGGTCTTGAATTCTGTTTTGAGATTTACGGAAGATAACGCCTAAAAGTCCTTTTTCTTTCCCCAGTTGTTCTAAGGTGTGGCGATATTGAATTTCTAAAGCATCTCCATCTTTAGAGCGTAATGCTTCCCAGCTATAATCAGGGGGAATGGTGGAACGTTTACCCAATGGGGGAGGAAGTTGATTTTGTTCCTCTACCATTTTTAAGAATAATAAATAGGTAAGTTGTTCTACATAATCACTGTAACTCACGCCGTCATCGCGGAGGACGTTGCAGTAATTCCAGAGTTTTTGGACTATAGCAGCAGATTCGTTAGCCATAGAAATTAAATAGAAATGTATTTTTTAAACAAGAAAAATTCCTCATCAGAAATTTATTCATCTGAGGTTATCATAAGTTTAGTCATCTGAGGTTAGAGGCGGAATTTGTTCAGGAGTTAAGGTCACAACTTGGCCATCTTGCCAAATGCTAATAGATTCGCCTAATTTGCGGTGTCTTTCAATAGCCTTAGCAATAGCGAGTTTAACACCTGCATCAATTTGGCTAGATAATTTCTCTGGAATTGGTTTATTTGCAGAAGTTGGTTTATTCATTAGTAGTGATTTGACTCCATACTTGGGGTTGATAAATGATAGGCTCTTGATTTAAAGGGCGTTCAGCGATTAGCTGTAAAATTGGGTTAGAGTTATCATAAACAATCCATCTATCACATAAAGGTAAGTATAATTCAATTAAGTTCTTTCTACCACGTTCGTAGCGACGGCGAATAGTGTCTTCTGGGATGTTGTGACCACCACTTTCTACCCTTCTGCGTACCCGTGCAATGGCTAATTCGGGACTTTGTAACCAAAAGTAAATTAAGTTGAGCATATAACCTTTCTCCCTACATTCTCTCAAGAATCGGGCAAAGTTACGGGCTGCTAATGTAGTTTCAAAGGCAAAGTCAGCTTCAGCGTTTACCAGAGTTTCTAATCTTTCTAACATTAAACGTCCGGCTTGAACTGCTACAGATTCCGGGTTAAAAGGAGAAAGTCCGGCGGCTATTTCATCAGCGTTGACGTATTCAAATACTTCTAGAAAATAGGGGAGAATTTGCATAGCGGCGGTGGTTTTACCAGAACCGTTTGCACCACCGATAATGTATAAGTTGGGCATTATTTTAATGGTAAGCTTAATTGTACAGGTGATTTAGTTTTTGATTGAGTTTTTTTATGAGATTTAGTTGTTACCTGTTTGGCATTGAGCCGAGATATGTGTTTTTTCCGGCAAGATGACTCCAAAAGGCTAGGTTTCTCGTTACCGAACACGGCTTTTTCAGCCTACTATATCAAATTATCAAAACCATACAGGATAAGGGGTTTCAGCCCATCTTGCAGGTTTTTACATGTATCTCGGTTTCATACCAAGATCACCAAAAGTTACCAAGAACCTTAATGTGGTTTCAAAATCGGCTTGTTTGCAGTTTGAAGCGTTTATGTTTGCAGTTTGCTACAACTAACCTAGTACTTCATTTGTCGTCTTGAAATGGAGTTTTGCAACCTTCTCCAAAATTTCTCTACCATTTTGTTCAATCAACTGTCTTGCTATAGTAACAACTGCTTGAGAAGAGCCTTTTGGTAATTTTGTGTGGTACTGTTTTCCCAAGTTGTCTAGTTTATTGAGAAATCGCTCTCTTGCTAAGATTGAAGCTGCTGCAACAGCTATATGACTCTCAGCCCGATGAGCTTGAATAATTTTTAATTTCTTACCATGTTCTTGTAGTTTTTCAAGCAAAAGCTTTTCGTCAGCGAATTGATCAACTATCGCTGTTTGACATTCAACTTTAGATAGTAGATCCTCTATTGCTTTAGCGTGTGCCCAAGCCAGTAAGTCATTAAGTGATTTTTTCTCGTTTTCAAGTTTGGCATATATCTGGTTATATCTTGCAGCAGAAATTTCTACAATCACAAACTTATTATGGCAAATTCTTCGGATATCTCTAGCAATTTTCTGAATTTTATTATCGCTTATAGCTTTACTATCTCTCACATTCATTAGTGTGAGTTGGCTCGCCATTGCTTCGTCTACATATATGCTCGCACTCACCAAAGGCCCGAAATAATCCCCTTTACCAGATTCGTCACTTCCAATAATAGGTAATGTCAAATCATTAGGGAGAGTTGAGCTTAACTCTTTAGGAAGAGGAAGACTTTTTTCTTCAGAGAAGCTTTTTATCAAGCGGGAATTTTCACTTTCATCTAATTGGGAAAAGTCAACCTTTACCTTACCCTGCTTATTTTGATAGATTCTGATAATACCCGACCACCCTGCTTTTTGAATTGAAAATTGTAAGCCATAATTAATTTCTTTATAAGCAGAGACCATAAAATCACTAGTTGAGATTAACTGGCGTAGGTCTTCATACTTTTGAATAGCTTTGTCAATTTCACTCACGAGGACTCCAGGGATTTATTACTTTCAGATGAGGTTTATGGATAATTAATCAACTGTGAATTAAATGGTATTTTTCTTCATCCAATAAGATATTATTACTCTCTACTAACTTTGGATGAGATTTATAAAAATCATGAGTTTTTCTCATAAGAAATTCATCTAATTTAGAAGAATCAATCACTTTCATTGAGCCTCTGTTAACTTTAGCCTCATATACATCTGCTTCAATAAATCGATTTGAGCTATATCCATTAGAAAGTAATAAATCGAAGATAATTTTTCCACTAAAATTGAGCCTGCTTAATTCTTTTTCAATCATAGGCAGGTACGAAATAGGATTTTTTTGTTTTCCGAGTCCATCACAACGCCAGTTCGGTACGCTTCATGTTTTCCCATTACAAGTTTTACCCAGAATCGCAACCTGTGCGAATGCGAGGTAAATCAGGGGTTACTCCTTACAAAACACTTCAACACGTAGATGGTTATTCCTACTCACAATTTGATCATATCATTTTCCACACTTGTTAAAACAAGCCGTGGCGTGTTTCCTCCACGCATCTATTGCCAAGTGGCTTCTACACGACCCGTGATGTTTTTGTGATTCAAGGAATTGGGGTAGTAAATTGTGTAAACGTGTTCTTTGTGTCCTTCTCTACGTTGGCGTTGGCGGAGCCTCTGTCTACGACACGCTACGCGTAAAGCCTGCGGCTTCGCTTACGCGTAGCGTCCCGTAGGGAACATAGAGAAGCCTCTCGAAGAGAGACGCTACGCGAATGTGGTTCGTTTCTCCGTTAGTTGTGCGTAAGTCCTGTATTGCAAAGATTTGTTGAATTTGTATAAGTAAGTCCTGATAATCAGTAGATCACAAAGTTGGAATATGCTGTAAATTCCGCGCAGCAGTACTAGCTCCTATCATTTATCAAAATTTAAACTAATGATTAATCGCCGGTGGAAATTTCTAATTTCGATAATATGTATATTATTTCTCATAATAGCCTGCACTCAGGGTAAAGCAGGTCAAAATTCTGTTGGTAATCCTCAAAATCCACTAAATCAAGTAATAGCTTCTAGCACTTCGCCGACTTCACAACCTAATTTAGTATCGGCTCAACCTGCAATTAATGCAGCAAATGACTCACAGCTAGTTGATATACAATCAATCAACAAAAACATTGCCCTTGATATTCGCTATGCTACACCAAATAACTTCCTAAAAAAGAAATTATATCCTGATGCTAGATGTATATTGCGGTATGGAGCAGCTAAAAAACTCTCACTAGTACAAGAAGATTTAGCCAAAAATAATAAATTGCAGTTAAAAGTCTATGATTGCTACAGGCCACTTTCGGTGCAAAAAGAAATGTGGAAACTCCTACCTGATGAAAGATATGTTGCTAATCCTGCCAAAGGTTCTCGACATAATCGTGGTGCAGCAGTAGACGCAACTTTAATTAATAGCAGTGGTAAGGAATTAGAAATGCCTAGTGCATTTGATGCTTTTACTCCAGCTTCTCATAGAGATTATAGTGGTGGCAGTATTCAGTCTCGCAAAAATCGACAAATATTGGAAGATGCAATGCGAAAGCAGGGATTTGTTGGATTAAAAACAGAATGGTGGCACTTTGATGCACCAGGATGGGACAAATACGCCGTCATGGATGCGCCATTTAATAAAATTCCACGTAATTAATTATAATTCATACCACGGGAAAATCAGGGTGTTTAGCGTTGTTTGATGATCTTCCGGGGCGCAAGGCCTTGCGCCCCTACTCATAATCGTCCTCACCTAGGGGAGTTTTTTATTTTTTGTATTTTCATGTACTTGTTTTTAACAGCACAGGGAGAAAAAGTAAAAATAGTAAATATACTATTTTCCTAAAGAATAAGTGAAACAAGCACTCAATCAGGTTTTGGTGGTAGTGGTAGCGGCTATTACTACTGTGACAACAACAGCCTTCCCTGTTGTAGGTGGTAAGAATGACTCTAAATGCGTCAGTCAAATTACTAATAAACCAGGCCATTTATTTTCTGGAGACTGCATTCCTAATGGGCTGTGGATTAACCCGGATTACGGTTTGGAGTATGGGCGATTGATGCGAATAGCCATTAAAGCAGCCGCCAGTCGGGATGATTATGATACCGCTTTTATTAATTTCTCTAGGGCGCAAGGGATATCTGGCGTCACAGATTCCGAAGTCCGTCGTGCGCTATTAGGAGCTATTTTGGCGAAAGCAATCCAGAAAAACCCTGTCAAGGGTTATTCCGCTTCGAGAATTTGGCTACTGGTGACTGGAGAATTTGATAGTCGCGGGTAGAGGATGGGGAAATAGGAGTTGTCATTTGTCATTTGTCATTTGTCATTCTCCCCAATCCCCAATCCCTGGTAACAGAGCGGAGCCGAAGTGCAATCCCCAATCCCCAATCCCCAATCCCCAATCCCTGGTAACAGAGCGGAGCCGAAGTGCAATCCCCAATCCCCAATCCCCAATCCCCAATCCCCTGTAGTTTACTCTTCGACGCGATAGCCTAATTCTGCTAAAGTCACGCGAGACTGGCGCCATTTTGGTTGGACTTTGACGAACAGTTCTAGGTAGACTTTACCAGCAATTAATTTTTGGATTTGTTCGCGTGCTTCACTACCGATTGATTTGAGCATGGAGCCACCTTTACCAATGAGGATTCCTTTTTGGGAATCTCGTTCAACGTTGATGGTAGCGAGTACGCGGGTAATGCTTGGGCTTTCTTCTACTTTATCAATGGCGATCGCTACGGAATGGGGAACTTCTTCACGGGTCAAAAGTAAAATCTGTTCGCGAATCAATTCGCCCATAATAAACCGTTCTGGCTGGTCGGTTACTAAGTCCGGTGGATAGTAGTATGGACCTGCTTCTAAATTTGCAATTAATAAGTTTTGCAGTTGTGGCAACCCGACACTAGTTTTAGCAGAAAATTCTACTGTTTGCCATTGATAAGTCTGGGCTAACTGTGTGTAACTCTCATCTATTAGTTGGGAATTTGCTGGTTTTTGGTCGATTTTGTTCAAACCCAAAATCACTGGCGTTTGGCTGCGACCTAGCAAATCGGCAATAAAGCGATCGCCTGATCCACAAGCCACTGTTGCATCCACTACAAACAGTACCACATCTACAGATTCAATTGCTAATTTGGCATTTTTCACCAGAACTTCCCCTAATTGATGATGGGGTTTATGAATTCCTGGTGTATCCACAAATATTAGCTGCGCTTCAGGTGTAGTTAAAATACCTCGCAATCGATTGCGTGTAGTTTGTGCTACTGGTGATGTAATTGCTATTTTTTCTCCTACTAATTGATTCATCAAAGTAGATTTACCGACATTAGGACGACCAATAATGCCGATAAAACCCGATTTAAATTCAGGAGGAGCTTGGGGAATTCTTACTTCTCCTGAAAAAGAGAAGATGTCATGATCAATACTAGTCACCTTTAGCTCCACCATCATATTTTACAGTTGGTATAAGTTGTTTTTTTTCTTAGGCACAAAACAAACATAGAATAACCTTGACATTTGTGTAACTGCCTTTATTTCAGTTTAATCTACTACTAAATATATTTGGTTCGCATGTTAAAAAAAGAAATAAGTAGATCAATACACTGAGACTACTGGTAATTTGTGATTGGTGATTTGTCATTTGTGATTGGTCATTTGTAAGGACTTCAGGTATTTTGAGCGAGCAAACGCTTAGTTCTGTTTATTCCCTCTGACCCTCCGAATTTTAGATTTTGGATACTTCTCTACGAACGCGAGTGCGTGTCGCAGACAGAGGCTACGCCAACGACTTAAGAGCGGGCGCCGAAGGCTACGCTCAGTACAAGTTTTGGATACTTCGACTTCGCTCAGTACAAGTTTTAGATTTTTGGGGTACCTTGCAGACCCCATGTGTCTGTAAAAATCTAAAAGACGCTCCTACGTCGCTTTACGCTACGCTATGCCGTAGGCTTTACGCACCGCAAGCACGTCAATCTAAAATCCCCGAGCAAGGCACCCGTACTTCGTCCCGCTACGCTAATGTGGTCGGGGTCAATCCAAAAGACGCTCCTACGTCGCGATCGCCCGACGCCATTTGTCGTAAATTAATGGTTTCTATCTGGGGTTTGTCTGCGTTACCTATCTTTCATCGTTAATCAGCAGAACAATTTTACCGGTGATAGACCCACTTTCAAGCAATTCATGGGCTTTTGCTGCTGATTCTAGAGGAAACTTATGACTGACGTGGATTTTTAACTTACCTTGATCAATTGAGGCTGCTGATTGTTCGAGAATTTCTGCGTGATGCTGGAGGCTTTGTGTGATGCCTAGCAACATCGGCGTCAACATTAATTCAAAACCGATGCGTAGATTACGTACTCTAGCAGTTTTCCAAACAGTCTTGGCATCGGGTTCGAGAATCGTCACAATATCCCCATATACTCGCACTGCGGGGAAGGTTTGATGAAAGGTTTCGCCGCCAACAGTGTCAAAAGCCAAGTCTACACCTTCGCCACCAGTCCAATTTAATGCGGCTTGCACAAAGTCGGTTTGTTTATAAAAAATTACTTCATCAGCACCTAGTTGTTGGACAAAATTCGCCTTATCCTCAGAACTGACAGTAGTGGCGACAGATGCACCTTTGAGTTTCGCTAGTTGAATTGCTACATGTCCGACACCACCAGCACCGGCATGAATCAACACTTTTTCACCAGGCTCCAGTCGTCCCCGTTCATATAAAGCTTCCCAGGCGGTGATTAACACCAAAGGTGCGGCTGCTGCTTCCGCAAAGGAGACAGAAGCGGGTTTACGGGCGACAAACCGCTCATCAACGATGGTATATTCAGCATAATTGCCTTGGTGTGCGCCCAAACCGCCATAGCAAAAATATACCTCATCCCCAGGGCGAAAGCGTTGAACATCACCACCCACAGCCTCGACGATACCAGCACCATCACATCCTAAAATAGCCGGAGTGTGATCGGGATAAAAAGTGCCTCGGTTACGCAGTTTGGTATCAATGGGGTTAACACCAGCCGCTACCAAGCGGACTAAAATTTCTGAATTTCCTGGTGTAGGTTTTGGTAATTCTTGTAGTTGCAGAACTTCGGGACTTCCTGCTGCTGTCATGATGACTGCTTTCATCACTTTTTCCTCCTGGCTCAAGCTAGATGCACGCTTATTTGCAACTTTAGCGCAATTGAAATAGCTATGATAATAGTACATTTAAATGTACACTTATTTTTATCAGGACTTACGCAACTGGCACATATATCTTCTGTGATCGCAGTCCAGAGTCAAGAGTCAAGGGTCAAAAGTCAAGAGTCAAGGGTCAAGAGTCAAGGGTCAAGAGTCAAGAGTCAAGAGTCAAGAGTCAAGAGTCAAGAGTCAAGAGTCAAGAGTCAAGAGTCAAGAGTCAAGAGTCAAGAGTCAAGAGTCAAGAGTCAAGAGTCAAGAGTCAAGAGTCAAGAGTCAAGAGTCAAGAGTCAAGGGTCAAAAGTCAAGGGTCAAAAGTCGAACTTTTCAAACAACCTCTTAGATGAAATCCGTTGTAACTAATCTGGTAAAAAATCTTCATTTAAACATTCATCCACACTAAACAGAGAGTCTAGCGGAAAAGTATCAAGCGATAAACCAGTTTCATCACTGGCTTGCTTTCTTGCATCTTGATAACACTGCAGCAGAACTTCCTGGAAATATGGTTTTAGACTAGGACTATCTACAAAAGCTTCTCTGAGGCGCCGACGATGTTCTCTAATACAGCCTTTCCAACTAGGAGGGCGCTTTTCTGGCTGATATTGATATTTTAACAAATGGATTAAGACAACTATTAAATTACTTTTTATTGCCTTTTTTTCACTTCTTCCCATGCATTCAATCTCTTCGATGAGATTTTCTAAATCAACCTCAGAAAATCTGGCTTCTTTTAATTGTTTAGCAGTTGTCTCTATCCAGAGATAAAAATCTTGGTCGTAAAGATAAGAGTTTGTCAATACTGTTGGTTGAGGCGCGGTCATCTTATTTTTCAACCTCCTAGAATCCAACCAATAAACTTAATTTAATCCCGCTCTTTCTATGCCGTTTACATATCTCTACAGATTGCTGCTGGATGGATATGCCGTGGAAATTGAGACTTGGCAATTAGGAGGGTAACTATATAATACCAATTTTTTAGCAATTTTTTAATTTTAACATACAGCAATTTTCATTTCTTTGAACCACAGATCCTTGTAGGGGATCTAGGCCTTGCGCCCCAAAAGCGTGGTCTATTTACCTGAAAATCATTGTAATATCTGTACCTCATTTACCTGCAATCTGCTGTATCTGACATTGTAGCGACACAATAAGGGAAAAACCGTGAAACCAGGAGTTCCACGGCTTTAGGTGTAGTTTAAGGAGCTTAACTGCATATCATCATAAACTAGCTCATCCATCGCCACGGCCTCGTAACAATTTTGGTAACGAAATATTTCCCCATCACCACACCATAAATTTTCCTCATGGTCTGCAGAGGCTTTCCCGCGCGACGCGAACCTCTATGTTCCTCTAGCGGTGATTTCCAGTCGTTAGGGTGCTAATTTTAGTTTCAACGACAAAATAAAACCTGATAGTCTCCAAAGGCAGACTTTGTTAGTATATCCGCGACTTCCAGTAGTTATAACACTATAATTTAATCTACAAAAAGAAAATAAAAACCGTGAAAACTTCGAGAAGTTCACGGTATTTTGGTGTGGTGTGAGGAGACGTAACTAATCTCATTTCATAATAAACCAATTTGACGATTAGCAATGTAAACTTAACAGATTTTGTTACAAAATTGGATTTGATGATTTTGATTACATAAATACATAGAGATACATCAATCCAAAATTGAAAAACCATTGACTTTACAACAGGGCACCACCACAGCTAGAACCACACCCAGCAGTACAACCATAGCAATAGGAAGCAGTTTGCACTTCATCAACCAGGTCTAAACTACCAGCTGCTAGCAATTTGCTAATTGTCAAGGTTTCACCATTACAAGTTTTCGCAGGTAGATTCATCATCTGATTAAAGTCGCAATCATAGACATTACCCAAATAATCAATCGATAATTCATCACGACACATTAAATGCTCAATGGTATTGGTATTAAAATGCGACTCTAAAAACTGTAGATAGCTGGCGTACAGGTTTTTCCGTTCTAAATGCATTTTAGTTCTACCAACCGGCAGATTGGTAATGGTGAACAGGTTGTTAAATACAATCTGAAAATGTTCTTGCAAGAACATTTTGTAATCCCGTTCGAGATTACTCTGTTCGGGAGCTAAGGAAAATTTTTCACCTGTGGGTAACTGCGGATTGTAAACCAAGTCCAAAATTAAATCTGGTTTTTGTCCATAACCGAGTTGGTTCAAGCATTGCAAAGCTTTAATAGAATCATCAAAAACACCAGTACCGCGCATTTTATCAACATTATCTGCTAGGTAGCATGGTAGAGAAGCCACAACTCTAACTTGATGTTGAGCGAAGTATTCTGGTAAATCACCAAACCCATCCACAAAGTAAATCGTCAAATTTGAGCGAACAATTACCTGTTTACCAGATGCTCTAGCTGCTTCTACTAATGGCTTGAATCCATAATTCATTTCTGGTGCGCCACCAGTTAAATCGACAATTTTAATTTCGGGAAATCTGTGAATTAACTCAATCAATTGTTCGCAAATTTCCCCAGAAAGTTCTTCTGTACGTTTGGGACTAGCTTCGACATGACAATGTGTACAAGCAAGGTTACAGCGTTTACCGAGATTAATTTGTAAAACACTAATGCCCTTTTTGCTCAAAGGATAACTGAGTTTTTGGTTGAATGGTGTGATTGCTGTTTGAAGCATTATTTTTTGGTCATTTGTCATTTGTCATTTGTCATTTGTCATTTGTCATTTGTCATTGGTCATTGGTCATTACTCATTACTCATTACTCATTAATCATTACTCATTACTCTTTGTCATTGGTCATTGGTCATTACTCATTACTCATTACTCATTACTCATTACTCATTACTCTTTGTCATTTGTCATTGGTGATTGGTGATTGGTCATTGGTGATTGGTCATTGGTGATTGGTCATTATTTAAAATCCTAACAACAACCACCACCGTTATAGTGCCAAGTGGAATCGGTAATAATTATTTTTGTAGGCATTAAAGCTGCAAGTTTAGCAGCAGTTTTATCACAAACCGCAGATGGAATCCCCCGCTGTAATAGATGACCTGCAGAGTCGTCAAAAAAACTTTCTGCACCCGCATAAATTGCGGTTTTTCCAGTAAAAATACAAGCACCATCTTCGGGAATAGCAACTTTGAAAGAAACCGAATCTAGACTTTCTAGAAGTAAATTTTCTTCTAGGTTATAAGTTTGGGTATCTAGCAAGCGGTAAGGGCGACGGGCGCGAATTTCAATCTGACCAAAGCCAGCTTTAATAAGCAATTGAGTATATTCTTGATATGTGAGTGCGCCTGATAAACACATAGCCCGTAGCTGCTCATCTTGTTGTAAATGTAGTGGAATGGGACGAGTAGCAATGGGATCACTCATCTGTAAGCGTCCTCCTGGTTTTAAGACCCGAAATGCTTCTTTTAAAGCAATAGTTAAATCTTCTGGTTGAAATATATTGAAGAGGCAATTTTGTGCTACCACATCAACTGAAGCATCAGCGATGGGTAAGTTAAAGGCGTCACCTGGGCGAATTTCGACAAAACTGGTGTCAAACCAGGGATTTTCTTGAGCAGCAAGTTCCAGGTTGCGTGTGGCTGCTTCCCGCATGGATTCAACTGGATCAACCGCAATTACCGCACCTGGACGACGGGAAAAATAGGCAAACTGCAAAGCTTCTAAGCCACCGCCAACACCAACATACAGCACCGTGGGTTGGTTTATCAGTTCAGTGGGATGAACTGTGGTACCACAACCATAGTTCATTTCCTGCATTGGTAAAGGAATTTTCAGTCCTGGTAGTTGTAGGGGTGTACTTTGCACACAACAAAGTCCCACTTGCGGTGTTTCTGCTACTTTATGGTAAAATTGCGCCGCTGTTTCTAGATAGGTCATAGCATTCGAGATTTGCAATTTGAGTTTATGCTGTTGTGTGTTGTCTTGTAGAGTCAACTTTGTGCATCCTAATCTAATTAGCTCTCAATTGAATGAGTTTTTACTGAGAAAGCAGCCCTAGACCCCAGCAAAATATGGGAGGTTAGGAGGTCAATGTCAGTAAAAATTTAATCGCGCAATACGTAGCCAAGACTTTCCACGGTTTGAACTAGGCGCTTTTCGTTATTGGCTTCTAGTTTTAAGCACAAGTAGCGAATATAAACTTCGATAATGTTAGCATCGCCCATGAAGTCGGAACCCCAGACTTCCGCTAAAATGCGATCGCCTGTAATTAGCTGTCGCGGATGGGTGAGTAAATATTCTAGTAAATCAAATTCTTTGGTAGTTAACTCAATTAATCGCTTGCCCCGATACACTTGTCCTGTGCGACGATTTAAACTGAGGTCTTCAAATTCCAAGATATCGGTGGCGTCTGCTTCCTTGTTTGTTCGCAGATGGGCGCTGACTTTCGCTAATAATTCCTCGACACTGAAGGGTTTGACGACATAATCATCAGCACCAGAGTCTAAGACTGCTACGCGATCGCTCACTTCATCTTTGACTGTTAATAAAATTATCGGCACCTTGTCACCACTACTTCGCAAGCGGTGGCAAATTTCTAAACCCGACAAACCAGGTAACATCCAGTCTACAATGAGTAAATCTGGACGTAACTTTTGCGTTGCCGTGATTGCAGTTAATCCATCGTAGGCGATGCTGACTTGATAGCCTTCATAATTTAGTTCTAATTCGACAAATCGCGCTAATTTGACTTCATCTTCAACCAGTAAGATGTGCGTCATAGATGATTTTAATGGTTTCAACAGGTTTTGGTCAACAGATACACAGACTGGGCAAGTTGGCTAAATAGCCACATATCTAATTAGGTGTAAGTTAGCTTAGTATAGACTTAACCCCGTAACAACCGTAAATTTGCTGCTGCCAATGACTACTGCGTTACATTATCATCAAAGTTTAACAATAGGCGTTTACATCTTCGCCGCATTCATCTGCAAGATAACAGAGAGCTTTAAAGCGCAAACTCACCACTTCCTCGTAAAGAGGATTTAACTTACACATCGGTGGAATGTGAAAAAGCTGGCGACCAAATAGGATAATATCTCGTTCAAAGGGACATTGAGCCGGAATAGCCTTGCACAAGAAATGAGCTAGTTTGCGGTTACGAATTTCGATCCCTTCCAACCACTTACGGATTGGGTGGAGTAGGTCTTTGTGTAACTGGACTTGAATAAAGCTTTTGACACTCCCCACGGATAAATCCGGGGGATTCCAGCGTCACTGACGTTCCTTGCTTTTGCAGGTCTTACGACCAACAGAAGTAGAGGAAACATCTCTACTGGCGTTACTTCCCGGATGCCCTCCGGTAGCGTTTGCACGAACGCCAGTTGCCTCAAGTCGGGAAACCCGCCCACGGCACTGGCTCCTTAAAATTACTTTGGCTGCATTCACATCACGTTGTTCAACATATCCGCAGTGTGGGCACGAATGGGTACGGGTGCTTAAAGATTTTTGCACTCTAGCACCACAATTAGAACATTCAATGCTTGTGAAGTGGGGAGGAACTGCAATGATTTCCCGTCCAAATTTTGCACCAAAGTATTCGAGCCACTGGCGGAAGTTGTACCAAGAAGCATCAGAAATGCTCAAGGCTAGTTTGTGGTTTTTTACCAAGCCGGAAATATTTAAATCTTCCAATACCACCTTAGCGTTAGCTAGGCATAAGTTACGCGCCAGTCTCTTGGCGTGTTCGTTCCTCCGTCTTGTTACTTTTAAATGTTTCCGAGCATAAACACCACGTGCTTTTCTTCTGCCAGATGACCCTTTTTTTTTCTTGTAAATGTTACGTTGAACCCGCTTAATATCTTTCTCTGCCTTGCGGAGAAATCGCGGATTCTCCTGATGGTTGCCATTACTATCAGAGTAGAAATATTCTAAGCCGACATCAATACCGATTTCTGATGTAGTTGGTGGTGCCTCTTGTTGATTATCAATCTTGATGCAAAATTGCACATAGTATCCATCCGCTCTACGCACAATCCTCACTCGTTTAATTAGTTCAACAGGGTATTGATGAATATCCCATTTACCTAATAGCTTGAGTTCGCCAATACCTTTTCTATCAGTGAACGTTATACGGCGTTTTGTTGGGTGCAACTTCCACCCAGACACCTTATATTCAACTGAACGGCTATGCTTTTTGAACCGGGGATAACCCTTTTTTCCAGGTTGGTTTTTCTTGCAGTTATCAAAAAATCTATTGATAGCACGTTCTACATTTTCTACTGCCGCCTGACAAGCATGACTGTTTAAATCATTAACAAATTTAAATTCTGTTCTTAATTGAGTGTTGTACTGATATAGTTCTTTTTTGCCCACGCCGCGATTATTCATCCAATATCTAAGCACTTTATTTCGGACAAATTGATTCGTACGAATAGCTTCATCTATGGCTTTTGATGTGGCTCTTTTGACAACTGCTTTATATTCTAGTACCAACACTCTCGCATCACCTCCTTGCATCTGTTAATCTCTATCTAGTATAGCAGTTAGTTATTATGATAACAACTAAAAAAGGGATAAAAAGGATTAAAAATCAACCAGTTTATCACGACGAAATCAAAGGCAAAAGGACTGTTTTTTTAACTCCAACAGCTTGGGATAACATAAAAAATGAAGCTGCAAACCGAGGAATTACCGCCAGTACTTGTTGAGGAATGGGGACGGCGTAAAGCCTGCGGCAAATAGCTACGCTTAACGCGCAGCGTCTCGTAGAGATTGAAATCGCCCGCGCCTAGCCCCCATAAATAGAATTTAGGGGCTTGCTCGGCGCGGATAACTCGGTCATAAATTTTCTCCTGAGAATTAAAAATTTCCAAGTTAGTTGGAACTGTTAGGTTTAAACCCCTATTAATAGATACTGTGGGGTTATGTGGTTTTATGCAGTTCCTGAATTCTTCACTGGTTAAATGTTTCATTTTCACCCGACAAATACAACAACACACTCCAATTCCTACATTCCGGATTTATTGAGCAAGAATGGTAGGTTTAGGCTAGAGTGAATTTGTCTTGTTAACCAATTCCTGGAGGCGCGGCTTAAACCTCACCCATTGAGGTGTAAAGTGCAAATAAGCTGCGAAAACTGATGACTCAAGAATTTATCACCAATAAAAAGCAGGTTTTTGACAAATGGGCGCCAAGCTACGACTGGCTGCTTCCATCAGTGTTTTACCAAACCGTCCACAAACGCCTGCTGGAATATGTAGACTTTCCCGAACAACCAAATGTACTTGACTTAGGTTGCGGTACTGGACGCCTACTTGAACGCCTTGCGGCTAAGTTTCCCGATTTGCGTGGTACCGGATTAGATTTATCCCCTAAAATGTTGCGGATAGCGAGACAGAATAACTGCCATCGTCCCCGTTTAATTTATATTGAGGGAAAAGCAGAATCTCTGACCTTTGCTGAAGGTCAATTTAATGCAGTTTTCAACACTATCAGTTTTTTGCACTATTTAGAACCACAACAGGTTTTAAGTGAAGTGGCGCGGGTGCTTTCACCTGGTGGACGATTCTATTTAGTTGACACAACTGTGAAAAATGAACCAGAAGTTCAATTCACCTTAGGTTTTCTGGGTAAAACAAGATTTTACAGCCCCAAACAACGCGAACAGCTAGGCTCATCTGCTGGATTATTATCTGTAGGTCATTACTATTTATTAGGGCCTGTCTTGCTGACAATCTTTGCTAAACCATCCTTGAATTAAACTAATTCATAATTCATAATTCATAATTTACCTGTTGGGGATTTAGACATCAACAGGTAAAAACCATCAATTAGAGAATTTGGGGGAGGACATACCTAGGACTTACGCACTGTACAAATTTGTCATGGTATGCTTTTACCAAAATACGTTGTTTCAGGCTTTGATTAATTATTACTTTGATGGTATAGCACTTCCTATTCAGATGAGGTACAAAATTGTATCACGCGATGTAGGGGCACGGCACTGCCGTGCCCTTACCGATGTACCTCACTAGGGCGAGAAACGCTATAAACAGACCCGCGTTTTCGGGGTTTAGCAATGCTAAACCCCTACGACATCTCCGGTTTTTTGGAGCCACATATTTTGTGTTTTTTGTCAATGCGTAAGTCCTAATACCTTAACATCATGTTCGGATAAATACTTTTGGCTCTACCGATCCCCTTATGGTAATTAAACATCAATCAGGGTGAAAGCCCTATAAGGCAAAGCTTATCAAGCTTAAACAAGCTATTGTCAGTGGTAGTAGCGACAACACTATTAAAATTCACGGAATTGACGATTAGATATTTCCAAAAAAGGTCGTAGATGAATCTAAATCCCACATTCCGCAATTCAAATATAATACATTACTTAGGCTATCGCAGGCTTCTAAACAAAGCTTTTAACTTACAGCATCTTCCTGTAAATACACCACGCCTTTGGGACGTAAGGCCTTGCGCCCTCAGAGAATCTGTGGTTATTGCATGAAAATTGCTGTAAACAATAATTCTGCCCCTGCTTCCCTTGTTTGCGAGAAACTACGCAAATGGGTGAAGCCTGGGGCTTTTTTGTTTAAGCTCAACCCTTTTTGATCATTGTATTTCTCTATGCAGTTCATAACGACTAGCTATGGCAGTTTCTTGCTTTGGGTACCGCATACCACCTATTGTTGATATAACACACGTGTAAATTTATGATAAACACTATAAATTAGTGTCTAAACTCATGCATATGTCTAGAACCTTATCCAAATTACCTCAATGTCAACCGAAAACATAAACTCCCTTTCTGCTAGTGAGAAGTTGGTGAAATGACTTTATATCAAAGCTTTACCCACATTAAATGCCGTGATTGTGGCGAACATATTTAAATATAAAATTTGTTTTTCGGCTAATTACGGTTAACCCTTACCCAACATACAATTCCTGTGTTAGAAGCAAGCATATTCGCCACAATATTGTGCGGATTTTTCGGCATTCTCCTAAAAAAGAACCTTGTGATGAAAATCGTCTCGATGGATGTCATGAGTACGGGGGTTATCGCCTATTACGTCCTGATCGCATCACGAGAGGGATTATTCACACCTATTTTATCAACCGTCAAAAAGGGCGCTTACGCCGATCCGGTTCCCCAGGCGGTCATATTAACGGCGATTGTGATCGGCTTTTCGATTCAAGCCCTAATGCTAGTCGGTGTCATGAAGTTGTCACAGGATAATCCCACATTGGAAAGCAACGAAATCGAGAAAAACAATACCCCATGAGAACTATTACCATCATCTGGATTGCACTACCGTTTTTGGTGGGGTTTATCATTTATCTGCTCCCGAAACTTGACAAATACCTCGCCCTGTGCATGGCTCTTGCTTCGGCCGGATATGCGTCGCAGTTATTTATTGCTCAGTCACCGCTGGAACCGCTGATATTACTGAATCACTTCGGTGTCACCTTAATACTCGACGAATTGACCGGCTACTTTATATTAACAAATGCCCTGGTAACGGCTGCGGTTATCCTTTACTGTTGGCAAAGCGATAAGACAACTTTTTTTTACGCGCAGACCATAATGTTGCATGGCAGCGTCAATGCGGCGTTTGCCTCTACAGATTTTATCAGTTTATACGTGGCTTTAGAGGTGAGCGGTATTGCTGCGTTTCTCCTGATTGCCTATCCCCGGACTAATCGCTCGATTTGGGTGGCGTTGCGCTATCTGTTTGTCAGTAATGTATCCATGCTATTTTATCTGGTGGGCGCGGTACTAGCCTATCAGACAAATCATTCATTTGCTTTTTCCGCCTTACGCGGCGCACCACCAGAAGCATTTGCTCTGATATTTTTGGGGCTACTGGTAAAGGGTGGGGTATTTGTATCGGGATTGTGGCTACCGTTGACTCACTCGGAATCGGAAACGCCGGTATCAGCCTTGTTATCGGGAGTCGTTGTCAAAACTGGAGTCTATCCTCTAGTACGTTGTGCCCTGATTTTGGATGAGATTGACCCGATAATCAGAATCTTTGGTATTGGGACAGCTTTTCTCGGAGTGTTCTATGCCATCTTTGAAAAAGATACTAAGCGAATGCTGGCGTTTCATACTGTTTCCCAGTTAGGCTTTATCCTCGCAGCACCTATAGTTGGCGGTTTTTATGCTCTGACCCACGGCTTGGTGAAATCGGCGCTGTTTTTGATCGCCGGGGTCTTACCCAGTCGCAACTTCAAGGAACTACAACATAAGCCAATTAATACCGCCGTTTGGATTGCCCTGGCAATAGCCAGTTTATCGATATCCGGCTTTCCTTTGTTGTCTGGCTTTGGGGCTAAGACGTTGACAATGAAGAATCTCGAATCTTGGCAAGTTATCGCCATGAACGTTGCATCTGTGGGCACAGCAATATCCTTTGCCAAATTCATATTTCTACCCCGTGGGGGAACAGATGAGGTAAAACGAGGTTTTTGGCCTGGTGTCATCCTGTTGATTGGTGCCCTGATTGTCGCCAACGTTGTATATTATCAGGCGTATACTGTCGAAAACATTATCAAAGCACTCGCAACCATTGCCATTGGGTGGTTAGTATATTTTTTCATTGTTCAACGATTAGTAGTCAAGTTACCGCGTTTACTTGAGCAATTTGAGCATCTCATCGGTTTTATGAGTCTGATGTTAGTTGTCATCTTCTGGATGGTGTTGGCATGACTGGATATCTAAATTTGCTATTGCGACTGGCTATCTGGTTCTTGCTCACTGCCAATTTCACTTTGGTAAATATCATCATTGGTGTCATTATCTCCCTTCTTTTACCGGGACGCCCCAAAGCCGTAGGAGTATTAAAGGATTGGCTACGGGTGTTACGTGAGATTATAGTGGCAATTCCCCAGGCGTATATTGAGGCATTGGAAATCATTTTCCGTCCCCATACCGAAGAAGTGATCGTCATGGAACGTGTGCCAGAAAGAAGGACATCAGCACTCATCTTCCTAGACATATTTATCATTACCTTTACACCAAAAACCATTGTTGTCAAATACCACGAAGATGGCTGGTATGAAGTACACCGGATTCAACGGAGGAAAAAGCCATGAATCTCATCGTCATAGCCATGATTGTCGCCTTGCTCATACCCATCTACGAAGCTTGGAGAAATGACGCTGTTTGGCAAAAGATGTTGGCATTTTCCAGTATCTCCTCCAAAACTGCAGTCATGATCCTGGTGGTATCCGTTTTCCGTGATGATTGGATGATCGGCATTGTCGGGGTAATCATCCTGAGTGTAGGTAATGCGGCCTTAATGCTGCTGGCAAATGTCCTTAAACGCATGAGTGATGTATGATCAACTTCTTAAGTTATACCTGCATAGTTATAGGGCTTGTCTTCTGGTTTTGGGGGACATCTTTCCTATTGGGCAAGCGATCGCTATTATTCAAGCTGCATACTCTTTCGGTTTCCGATACCCTAGGCTCAATCAGTATCGTCTTTGGGTTGCTGCTGAAGATCCCTAGAGAATGGCCGCTACTTCTGTTGGGTATCATCTGTTTGGCAATGTGGAACACGATGTTGGGGTATGTATTGGCATATTGTTCTACTACTGGGGGTAAGGATGAATAAGTACGATCTGTTTATCTATTTCATCACTGCCTTGCTGCCCTTGTCTGCTTGTATGCTAATACTCCAAGTCAATCCGTACAATGCCCTGGTAATTCGGGGAATACTGGGAGCCGTCGCAGCATTGTTATATGTGCTTTTGGGTGCGCCGGATGTGGCTTTGACGGAGGCATTAGTGGGTACGATGTTGGCAATAACTCTCTATGCGATCGCCGTGCGTTCTTCGTTGGTCATGCGTCTTGGTGTTATCGAAGACTCAGCAGGTGAGCCAGAGGGCAAAGGCGATCGCCATTTTGGGCAACTGATGGATGAGTTACGCAGAATTTTTCGCAAACGCCAGATGCGTCTAGATCTCGTTCCCTACCCGAATACCCAAGCCTTGCAACGGGCGCTGATGGAGAAAGAAGTCCATGCAACCTGTGTCAGACCAGAACCGGCTGATCAATACCCAGTAACGAATCGGGACGAAAACCTACCCTATCATACCGCCATCCGGGTTAAACGCGTCTATGACATTATGCAAAGTGAACTTTCGTCACCTGCAACAATTATAACCTATGTAAATACACCAGATTCAGGGGAGAAGCATTAATGAAATGGGTCTACATTGCTGCAGGGATAGCGTTGTATGTGAAAATGCTCGTCTTGCCGAATCCTGCACCAGATAACGATTTCTCTATAGTTGACGCCATTGTCAAAGATGGTGGCATACCCAATGCGGTGACAATTATCATTCTCAGGAATCGCTTGTATGACACTATCTTCGAGGTAGTGGTATTTACTATCGCCATTATGGGTGCTTATTTTCTCCTGGCTAATGAAAGGCCGTCCTGCGCGATCTATCATTTCACCGATCAACCATCAATTGTCTTGGCGCGTCTGGGCGCAACCATTAGCGCTTTGGTGAGTATCGAGCTGGCGATTCGCGGACATCTGACCCCTGGTGGTGGTTTTGCGGCTGGGGTGGCTGGCGGAACTGCGATTGGTCTTGTGGCGATTACCTCATCACCGGAGTGGATGCAGGAGATTTACCAGCGCTGGCACGCTGCTACCTGGGAAAAAATTTCGGTGCTGATTTTCATTATACTGGCAGTTATAACTTTGTGCGGATTAGAATTACCCCACGGAGAGATGGGCGCACTTTTTAGTGGGGGGGTTGTACCTTTACTCAATATCCTGGTCGCAATCAAAGTTGCTTTGGGGTCCTGGGCGGTTATTTTGGTTTTTATCCGTTATCGCGGATTGTTTTGACTCTTCCCAAACTATAGCAGTGGACAGGTAGATTAGGACTTGACACTCCCCTACTACTCTGTCAAGGTAAAAATGATGGACTGTAGTGCGGGCATCTTGCCCGCGTGAGCGAGACGCTCACACTACCAAAAATCCCTCAAAACAAAATTGACAGACTACTACCTATTTTGTCCAGGATTATCCAAACCTTTGCCTGAAGTACGGAATATGGCGCTGTGCGCCTGTTCCTCAAGGGTTTTCGGCATTTTCTCTATAATCCAATACTAACTAGGGGGGGATGCTTCCTCCACAGGACGAATAATTGCTGGCTCCCGCGTCGCTTGTGGTTGGAAGATTCCTTGTAATGCTTGTTCTAGGGTTTGTGCCATCACAATTCGGTTTTCGTAAGCTACGACTACCCTAACTAGTGTGGGTAAGCTATTTTGTGTAGCTTCTAGATATATTGGCTCAACATAAAGCAAGGATTCTTCAATGGGAATAACTAGCAAATTGCCCTGAATTGCTTTTGACCCCTGGCGATTCCACAGGGAAATTTGTTGAGAAATCACCGGGTCTTGGTTAATCCGCGCCTCAATTTGCTCTGTGCCGTAAATGAGGCGTTCTTTAGGAAAGATATACAACAACAATTTACCATAGTTATTGCCATCTGATCGCGCTGCCAACCAAGCGATTAAATTAGTCCGCTGTTTGGGAGTGTAAGGCAGAAGTAGGATAAATTCTTCAAAGGGCATATTTGGTAGGCTGGTAATCAAATAATACGGCTCTACCGGACGTGCTTCGCTGCCATAAATTTCGTTGGGGATTTGCCAGAGGTCTTCGCGGTTGTAAAATACTTGAGGGTCGGTCATGTGGTAGGTCATCAACCGCTCAGATTGAATTTTAAAGAAATCTACCGGATAGCGGATATGCTGGCGGAGATTTGCAGGCATGGTACTAAGAGGCTGGAACAGTTGGGGAAATATGCTCTGCCAGGTAGCAATTATCGGGTCGTTGGTAGCAGCAACGTAAAACTTAACGGTGCCGTGGTAGGCATCAACCACTACTTTTACAGAGTTGCGAATGTAGTTTATGCCTTCAGTACCTGTATCTGAGTAGGGATAGCGATCGCTTGTGGTGTAAGCATCAATAATCCAGTAGAGATAATTTTGCTCTTTGGTATCACCGGGATTGGCATCGGCTACAACTAAATAGGGGTCACTGTCGTATCTTAAAAAGGGTGCGATCGCCTGAATGCGTTGCTTAATATTACGTCGGAATAAAACCTTTGTCTCTGGTACAAAGTCCTGCGTCAATACCATTTGCCAATCTTTCAAATACTTAGCAAATAGCCACCTGCGCCACGGTGTACCAATATTAATCCCACCCCTGCCATCGTATGTATTGTAAGCATTATCACTGCCACTGGGATAGTCTAATTCTTTCGACTTTGTGCCTGTCATCACATAAGTATTACTAATCTCGCCGTAATAAATTCGGGGTTGCCCAATGGGAATACTTTCACGAATGGCGGCGCTGGATGTCGTCAGGGCGCTACTATCGCCGCTAATATCTTTGACAAAATATTCTGGTAGCCCACCTGGTCCGACTGTATTCACAGGGCTGACGGTAAACCCATAACCGTGAGTATAAATTAAATGACTGTTTACCCAGGTTTTAGCTTGTTCTGGTACGGCAGTATAATCTAATTCCCTGGCTGCAATTAATACCTGCCGCCGTACTGTAGGTTCTTTGTCATCTGTGGTGATATCTGTTTCCAGGGTGTAGCGGTCAATATCGGCGTCGGGGAAACGATAATATGGTCTAATTTGTTGCAGCTGACGGTTAGTTTGTAACAGCGGTCGCTGATCCCAGAGGCGAATATTCCGAATTGTCAGGTCATTGGCTTTAATATCAGCTTCTGTTAATTGACCTTGGGGATTAAATATCCTAGCATCAATTGTATCTAAATCAAATGCCTGGCGAGTCAAGGCAATAGTACGCTGAATGTAAAGTTCCTCCCGTTGTAATTCATTGGGCTGCACAAATAAATATTGCACCACACTTGGTAAAATCAGATCAGATATGATTGCCAGGATGAAATAAATTCCTAAGCCGTAATACACCAATTGGCGATACTGTGATTTAGGTCGCCAGCAGATGGTTCGCCACAACAAGTAAAAGGCGATCGCGAATGCCAAAACACATAAAATAGTGTAAGCTGGCAACTGTGCTGTGACATCGGTGTAGCTAGCACCATAACTCACCCCACGCCGGGAATAGAGTAATTGATAACGATTCAGCCCATAACTCAAAGTCATCACGAGCATCAAACATCCGCCGACACCGTATAAATGACGTTGCTGCTGTTGTGAAAATCCAGGAAAAATTCCTTGTCCGAGACTGTCTCCCGATAATAAATAGGTGAGGGTGACACCGACAAAGCCAGATAAAAATAGTCCAATTAACCAGAGTTCCAGCAGTTCCCAAACTGGGAGAGCGAAGACATAAAAGCTGATATCTTGACCAAATAAAGGCTCAATGTTGTTAAAGGAAGTGGGATGGAAATATTGTAGGACTTTTGGCCAGTGTGGCGATAGGACTTGAGCAAATAAGACAGATAACACAATGGCGATCGCCCTGAGCAAAAATTGCGGATAAATTAATAGAGCGATCGCTATTCCCACAACCAAGCCAAGATACCAAACTTGGGAGATAATTTGACGCACCAATTGCCAAATTACCTCTGGTTCAAACAAGGCGGTTACGGGTAGATTAGCCTGGTTAACTTTCAAATTCCAGTAAGAAACGGCAATTTCACCGTAGTAAGCCAGTATCAATCCTACCAATAAGCTCAATCCCAAAGCTAGAGGTAGCAGCCAACGTAATCTTAATCCTGGAAACCGCCGCCGATCATGACTAAGGATTATATCACCTTTGGAATCCTGTGGAGCTAGAAAGTCTTTCAGGTCATTGCTGAGTTTAAATTCTTCACGCCTGACTGGCTCAATTTTCAGATCACGGGGATATTTCAGCCATTTCGCTAGAGTCAGATTTCCCAGTAAATAGACAGCACTTATACTCGCCACAAGTACCCATAAACTACCCCTAGTCACCAACCTCAGCAAAAATACTTGTAGATAGCCAACTTCCTCAAACCAAAAAATCTCTGCTCCTAGGCGGGAACCCAAATCAAGGAGTAACCACAACCCTAAGAATACTATGAATAGTCGCCAGATCCATTTCCACAACATTCCTTGGTAGCCAACCTATCTGCAAAACCAATTTTATCAGGACTTACGGAATTGGCACATATATCTTCTGTCATCATGCACCCGACAAATGCAGTTATAGCTCATCCCGCTCTCACTAAGTTAGTGTTAACCTAGCTATATATACAGAGTTGATGATTTTTAGTGTGTATTTTTTAACCGCGAATCATGTTAACCAGTGTTGACCGTTTATTATTCGTCAGGCGAGTCCCAATTTTTAAGGAATTACGGGATGATTTTATCGTCCGCCTGACTTCAGTGATGGATGAACTATCATTTCCAGCTAATTACACCATCTTTACACAGGGAGAACAAGGGCAATCGCTCTACATTGTAGTGTCTGGTAAAGTTAAAGTTCACATTGGCGAGAAAAAACTGGCAGAGGTAGAACAGGGACAATATTTCGGAGAAATGGCAGTTTTTGATACACAACCCCGTTCTGCCTCTGCCACAACTTTAGAGCCGTGTGAATGTTTAGAATTGACACAAGAGCAACTTTATGATGCGATTGAAGAAACGCCCGAAATTGCGGTAAATATCATTCGTCAGTTATCCCGCTTGATTCGCAGATTGAATGAGTATTCCTAACTGGTCTGCTAACAATCAGATTTTTCGATGCGAGAGAAAAATACTTGTGGGGTAAGGATTCTAGGCTATATTATTCCTGGAAGTTGAGAAGGAAACGATAAATTTGTGAGCATTGTCAGCAAGTTTGGTGTTTTACCGCCCTGGATAGTATTAGATCCCCTGCTGCGTGGCTGGTTGTTGGAAGATATTGGTCGGGGCGATCGCACAACTAATAGTCTATTAGCCGAAAATGTCACCCCAGGAACAGCCAAGTGGATAGCTAAAGCCCCTGGAGTGATTGCTGGTTTACCAATTGCGGCTAGGGTGTTTCAGCTTTTGAATGAGAAAGTTAGCTTTGCTCCTGTCACAGATGAAGGTGCATGGTGTGAACCAGGACAGGTTGTGGCAGAAATTCAGGGGTCTCTGGATGCGCTGCTGATGGGGGAACGGGTTGCTCTCAATTTAGGTATGCGTCTAAGTGGGATTGCGACTCTTACATATAGATATGTAGAGCGAATTGCTGATTTACCTGCTCAGTTAGTAGATACTCGTAAAACCACACCAGGGCTGAGACTGTTGGAAAAGTACGCGACGGCTGTGGGTGGGGCGATTAATCACCGTATGGGGTTGGATGATGCGGTGATGATTAAGGATAATCATATTGCTGCGGCACAGGGAATTGGCGAGGCTATTACCCGCATTCGTTCTCAGATACCTTATCCCTTGACCATAGAAGTGGAAACGGAAAGTCTCGATCAGGTAAAAGCAGCTTTACAACACGAAGCTGACATTATTATGTTGGATAATATGCCTCTGGATATAATGTGTCAGGCGGTGCAGTTGATTCGCCAGCAGGATAGCCGTGTGAAAATTGAGGCTTCAGGGAATGTGACTTTGGACACGATTCGTGCTGTGGCCCAGACGGGTGTTGATTATATTTCTAGTAGTGCGCCGATTACTCAGTCGAAGTGGTTGGATTTGAGTATGAGGATTTCAGCGTAAAGACCAAGCTAAATAACGGTTCCTGTTTTAGCTTTCCCGACAGAAGCCCCACGCTCACTCGAATGAGCGTGGGATGAATGGCGCGTGAGTGACGAATTGACCAACGAGCGAAATTGAGCATAGCGAAATCAGCAATGTTGGTCGGTGAGGAATGAACACTTTCTTGTTTTTTTTTTCTAAATACTTATTATAATTTTAACCAGTAGGTGTAATCCAATTAAATGCTGAAAAGCAGCCTATTAAAATAAAAGCTAATTGTTTGGCTTAACCAAAGAACCGTGGGTAGCACAGTCTTAAAGCTCAGTCAATGTCTTCATAGAAGAGTCGCACAGAAGCCCACACTCACCTGAAAGGGAGTGTGTGGAGTACGTCACTGCGTTACATCTCGTTGAGATCGGGGGCTAGTCCCGCGATTTCAAAGTCTTATACAATACCACTAAAACGCTGACACATCTAGATTCCGCGTAGGGGCACGGCAATGCCGTGCCCCTACAGATGGTATCATATCGTGTGGATTTAGGGGTATCTAAAAATTTATCCGGCTAAACAAATAGTTTGAAATCGCGGGACTAGGGGCTAGAGTTTACTTCATCTAATTGGAAAGCGATCACTCTAACCCATTCTCAATAGACTATAGGCGCTAAAAGGGGAATCTCACGCCTATTTGACGAGTTGATATTTTGCCATCAACTCTTTAACTTGAGCAATTACAAGTGGGTGTGGGTCTTTTTGTAGCTGGGGTAGCAGTTCTAACAACACACGATGTGAAACAACATTCAGGTATGAGATTCCTGCTTCTCGGACAAAGCCTGTAGGATGACGTAAAGTCAGCAAAATATCCGCAATTTTTAGCCGAATGTGGCTAATTTGAGCAAGATGAAAACAGCAAGCTAAACACCAGTCAGAAAGCAAATTAGCTAGGGTTAACAACTGATAAAGCCGCTCGCTAACTGACATTTTTTGATATTCTACCAATCCTGCTTCCCCAAGCAAATACAGTTTTTCTGCGTGCGATCGCTGGTCTAATATATTCAGTAACAGGGATTTTGAGGGTAGATTTATGGTGTGGTCTAAAATTTCTAGTCCTCGCGCTAAGTTTACTCCTGATTCAGACCGCAGATTGAAAGCGGCTGCTTGCATCTTTTCTGGGGAATAAAGCAGTCTTAGTAATAACAGCAATCGCTCTTTGACATCAATTTCCAATTCTAATAGTGACTCTTGGAGTAACTTACCCACAGTCACAATCTTCTCATCTGATTGATAGTTTTCCAGCGTCTCTTGTGTGCTTAAGTCTATGTAGGCTGCGTAAATTTCGCCTAAAAACTGTAATTCCTGGTTAATTAAATTTTCCACTCTATTTTCATAGAATTGATCCTCTAAACTAGTAATCTCTGGTTGTTTATGGATTTTTAATAAGCTGCGAAGAATATGATATCTCGTAGTACCCCAAGATAGTTCTAAGTGTTGCCATAAACTATCGATTGCTTCCAATGTACCGATTTGACCAATCGTCCGCCAAGCATACATCCGCACTACTTCTGATGTGTAAATATTAGTAGCCACTTCTAAGAGCATTTCCAGGGCATCATTTTCTAGTTTCACTAAAGCACGCATTGCTGTACTTCGGGTGGATTTATAGTAAAGTGCTGCTATCAATGCTGAATAGTATTCCTCTAATCGCGTGGCTGCAATCATTTCTAATACAGCACAACGCACCCGTAATGATTCATCTTGCAATAAATTCGGGATGTGAATCCTTAAAGCCTGCAAATAAACCGCTTCTCTTAAGGCGTGAACTGCATTCACCCGTTCCCGTTCTTGCTTATGAGTCAGCATCCGTCGCATGGTTTTGGTAGCTCCTACTTTTTGCATTGGCGTTCCTTGTCGCAAAAGTAAGGCGGCGGCTGTGGCGCGGATGAGTGAGTTTTGTCGTGGATGCAGGTACTCTTCTAAGAGGCTTAAATTAGGATGTGGTTCAGCTAGCCAAACGTAGCGCAAGGCTAGGGCGAAAACTTCAGGGGGAACAGTTCCTTCGGGCTGTTCTAATAACGGGCGGACATCTGGTAAATAAGCAGGATTTGCATCTCCCATGAGCATTACTTCTAAAGTTTGGCATTGCAAATCTGGGTGTAATTGGAAGATCAATGGTGCTAAAACTTCGCCGGCTCCTTGGGGATCAATTTGGGCTAAAAGTTCAATACAAGAGTGTTTATCTGCCTCGGTACCTTTTTCGCTTAAGGCTTTGATTACTCCCTGCTTAAATAGGCGTAAACCTACATTTGTGGTACTCAATTCACCCCGATATGCACTTAAAACTAAGACATCAACATAGCGCGATCGCAGGATTAAAACTACTCGTAAACAAGCCCCAGATACTAATATTGTTTCTGCGATAAATACCCACTGTTGTAATGGAACTGGAACAAATTGTCCGCAAAATAGTAAGGTCACAAAAATGAGAAATCCTGCGAAACCTGTGGCGATCGCTTCGGCAGTTCCGCCGGATAATGTTTGTGTACGGCTACGAATTCGCTCTGGAATTGGTTGGTACAACGCCGGACCGCTACTCATGACAAAGGTGTAGCGTAAAAGTTCATCACAGAATTTGAGAATTATCAGCCCCCAAAACAAGCTTTGCGATTGCATTGCGGGAAATATATTCAGTAATGCGATCGCTGCTGGTACGACAAAACCAACAGTAATCGGTAAAAGCGCTGCTGCGAAAAACACACCAATACGTTCGATGAGTCTGCTGGAGATAAACCACTGGGTCATTAACTCACACAGTCCGACAATCCCCCCAAACAGACCTAAGAAGCTAGCGAGTTCGCGATCGCCGAAAGTTGACTTCAATTCCCGCAGATACTGAAAATCTATTAACAACCCAATGACTTGCAAAAGACCTACAAAGGCAAACAATTGCCATGTATAGCGTCTTAATGGAGTTTCTAGGCGGCGGTGTCGTGAGGCTTGTTCTTGGGGAATTAGCCGTTGTGGCGCATCGGGGAAAGCGTCTCGATAGTGATAACTTAAATAAAATAGAATTCCAGCCCCTAAAATAATCACTACACAGGCGATGAGGATTACCTTATTCAGCCTCAAGAATTCCAGTAGCCAAGGTAAACTAAAACCACTAATGACATCGGCTACCAAAATACCACTGCTGACTAGTGGGTAGGTGCGCTTAATCTCCCGAATGTTAAATAGTTGGTTAGCAACGATGGACGTGTTGAGGTCATTAACCACATAAAGTGCGTCTACCCATAACCTCAGTAAAAATACGATAATGAGTGATAAGTAAGAAACATGAATTCCCCAATGCAAAAAGACTAATAAAACTAATGGCATTACCATACAGGGTGCGATCGCCACAATCACCCAACGCAAGGGGAAAATCTTTTGCAGCCAGGAATATATAACAACTATTCCAGCTCCCATTGCTGCACTGGCAATATACATCACTGGTAGTGGGTTAGCTCCATATTCATCCAAAAACAGTGCTACTGTACTGTCCTCTGCCCACCGCAATCCTACGGAAATAGTAGTGTAAAAAGCAAACATGATCCAAGTGCGTTCGCTCTCCTCTGGTCGGAGATTTACCCACTTTAGTAGTCGTGCTAGAGGGTCTTGATTGGTAGTAACCCAGTGATTTTTTAGTTCCATGCAGTTTAATTTTCTACTATTAGCATCGGGGGGGATGGCAATACTGCTCGGTTAACGAATTTCTTGGTTGAGGCAAGCAGGGGGAGCAGGGGGAGAAATGGAGGCTGGCGTTGAGTTTTGCCTCCCCTGCTTCCCCTGCCTCCCCTGCCTCCCCTGCTTATCCGAGCAGCATCGGGGCGATGGGGATGAATAATAATTCGTTGCTACTTTTTAACTCAGCATTCCCCCACTCCCCCACTCCCTCACTCCCCTCATCCCCCCCATCGCGTAAAAATGGCAAAAGTCCTGAGCATCTGAGTATTATGTTTCCCACTCAGCGCTCAGGACTATCAGTTTTTGATCAATTTTACCGACTACATTGACGGTATCAAATTTTTAGTTGTCAATTATACTGCTGGTTTAGCTTAAACCGCAAGAAGCCTCTCACCGAAGCGAAGGGAGGTGATGAGATGAATGGCGGGGCGGCGACGAGTTGACCCCCGACCTTTATCAACCGTCAGGTTGATCAGGGAGTGGGGTCGGGGAGGAGTCGCCATTTTTAACTTTGAGCGAGTCTATAAAGTCTTCAACTACATGAGTCATAGTTTTATCGTTTTGACTTGCATATAACCGTAGCTTATTTAATCTACGTTCTGATATTCTTAAATTTAATGCTTTATTTTTCATAATTGCCTACACATTGTCTTGACGTTTATGTTATCCTATGTGTAGGTCGAAAACAAAGGAAAAAAATGAAGACATCATACCAGTACAAAATCAAGCCAACTAAAGAGCAATCAGCGAAAATAGATAAAACATTAGAAATGCTGCGTTGTCAGTACAATTATTTGTTGGCTCAAAGGTTTGACTGGTATGAAATGAATCGCTGCCCTATTGATAGATGTCCATTAATTTGTCACATACCAGAATTAAAAGAACAACCATCATACTACAATCAAAAAGCGTCTTTGGTTCAACTTAAAATAGATAGACATTGGTACAAAGAGATTCACTCTCAAGTATTACAGGAAGTACCTAAAAAAGTTGAATTAGCTTTTGATAGATGGTTAAAAGGTGACGTTAGCGGGAAGAAGTCTGGTAGACCTAGATTCAAGGGAAAAGGGCAATATAAAACTTTTACTTATACTCAATTCAAACAGCATCACTTTGTTAAAAACAAAATCACTCTGTCAAAGATTGGGGATGTTAAAGTAATTGTTCATCGACCAATACCCGATGGATTTGATATTAAAACCGTATCTGTTACCAAAAAAGCAGATGGCTATTATGTAACCTTGAGCCTTGATGACAAGACGGTTCCCACAATTAAGTCCGATTTCAATCCTGATAATATTGTTGGAATTGATGTAGGTTTGATTGATTTTTATGTAGCTGATGACGGTTCTAGAATTGCTGCACCAAAACATCTAAGCAAAGCTGAACGTAAATTAAAATCCGCACAGCGTAAGGTATCAAGACGTAAAAAAGGTTCATTACGTCGTAAAAAAGCTATTCAAAAATTGGGCAAACAACATAAAAAAGTTGCCGATACTCGCAGAGACTTTCACTTTAAAATAGCCAAGTCACTGCTTGACAAATATGATGTTGTTGCTGTTGAAAAATTGAATATCAAAGGACTCGTTAAAACTAGACTGGCTAAAAGTATTAATGATGCTGGTTGGAGTCAGTTTGTAACAATACTTTCTTTCAAAGCCGAAAATGCTGGTTTAAAAGTAATAGCTGTCAAGCCAAACGGCACAAGTCAAGAATGTTCTAACTGTGGTCACAAGGTTAAAAAGCCGTTGTCTCAAAGAATGCACAACTGCCCTGTTTGTCATACCAGTTTGTGCAGAGATTTGAATGCGGCTATAAATATAAAGAACCGTGGGGCGCACGGTCTTAAAGCTCAATTAATGTCCTCGTAGAGGAGTCGTTGAGAAGCCTACACTTACTGCGAAGCAGAAGTGTAGGAGATGTCACCAAATCGCTAGATTATTTTTTGGGCGAGAGTAGCATCATCATGTTGCGCCCTTCTTTTTTCGGTGCTTGCTGCACCTCACCAAATGGCTCCAAATCAGTCGCCATGCGCTTGAGTAGATCTTCTGCTAAGTCACTGTGTTGAATTTCTCGACCCCGGAACATCACAGTAGCTTTGACTTTATCACCATCTTTGAGAAAGCGCTCTGCTTGCTTGACACGGACGTTATAGTCGTGTTCTTCTATTTTATAGCGCATCTTCACTTCCTTGACATCAGCCGTGTGTTGCTTTTTCCGGGCTTCCCGCGCCTTCTTTTCTTGCTCAAACTTGTATTTCCCGTAGTCCATAATTCGACAGACCGGTGGGTCAGCTTTATCACTCAGCAGCACCAAATCTAGCTCTTTTTCTTCTGCTAGTTGTAGTGCTTCCTGTGGGGTGATAATTCCCAGTTGGCTACCGTCAGTATCAATGACCCGAATTTTAGGGAAACGAATTCGTTCGTTAATTTGGGGCAAATCGCGAGTTCTTTTTTTCTCAATCACAGGCATTGTGTTTCGTGGGAGCTCTTAGTTAAGAATTGGGTTTGGTCTTGATTGGCTTAATTTTTGGTTAATCAGCCTCACGCTTCAAGTCCTCAAATAGCTGAGGAATGAAAAATGAGTCTATTGTTCTAGGGTAACTAATCCATGAACTAGTTGTGTCGTTGTTGTATTTGTCATTCTACTCATTGTGAGAGAATTTCTGTGCGATCGTTAATCTAAATTACACAAATTGGAGAATCATTAAATATTGTAACAATTATTTGTCAAGTCATTGACTTTTCAAGTGTAAGGTATAATTCCAGGATAGCAACATTACACTGAAAAGACACTTTTGCCAACAAAAAGTAATAAAAAATACAAATGTTTATAATTAGGTTAGGGGCAGAATCAGAGGGCGGATTCCCAGCGCATCTACACAAACAAAAACCACCTGCGCGGGTTTAAAACCAATAAATTCAGTCTTTTGTTCAATTTCATTCACGGGTATTGGGTTTGAGAGTGGCGATCGCCGTCTTAACATGCTCCAGACACTGACCGATCAATAGGAGGGCAATGTGACCACTGCGGTACACTGGCAGCAACGGGTTGGTAATCAAAGAGACTGGGTTTGGCGGGGCTGGCAAACTCGCTACACTTATATTCGCTCTGCCCAACATCAGCAAAAGACAACGCCCCTGATTTTATTACATGGGTTTGGGGCTTCCATAGGTCATTGGCGGCATAATTTAGAGGTTTTGGGCGAACATCACACCGTCTACGCTCTAGATATGCTCGGTTGGGGCGCTTCGGAAAAAGCCCCCGTCAATTACAGCGTCCATCTGTGGGTAGAGCAAGTTTACGACTTTTGGAAAGCATTTATTCGTCAACCAGTGGTATTGATTGGTAATTCCCTAGGTTCACTGATATCTTTAGCAGCAGCGGCCGCCCATCCCGATATGGTGCAGGGTGTGGTGATGATGAGTTTACCAGACCCCACATTAGAGCAAGAAGCAATCCCTGCTTCGGTGCGACCGTTTGTCATGCCCATTATCACCTCAATCAAAAGAATTATTGCTTCCCCACTGTTGCTGAAACCTTTATTTAAACTAGTGCGCCAACCAGGAATATTGCGCTTTTGGGCTAGCACAGCCTACGCCAATCCAGAGGCTGTCACCGATGAATTATTAGAAATATTCGCTGCTCCTCCCCAAGATAGAGGTTCTGTGCGTGCTTTTATTGCTCTGTTTCAAGCTGCTAGCGGAGTTAATTTTAGTCCTAGTGTCAAGGCTTTATTACCAAACTTAACAATTCCCATGCTGTTAATTTGGGGACAACAAGACCGATGGGTTCCGCCAGCATTGGGGCGTCAATTTGCCCAATACAATGAAAAATTAGAAGTGCTGCATCTGGAAAATGTCGGCCATTGTCCCCATGATGAATGCCCAGAACAGGTAAATCAGGCTATTTTGGATTGGCTGGATAAGTCTGTGAGTTTCCCCATTTGAAAAAATTACCTAGTATGTGGAGTCCTAGTTACTTTGTTGCTTCGACAGGAGCAGTAAGTACCGAGGTTGTTAGGCAATATATTGAGAACCAAAAAAGCAATTAAGACAGACAAGCCTGATAAATCAGGCGGCTAGCTTTCATCCCCCGGCTTAAAGCACAGATGTGTCTTCCTAAGTCAGCCACATCTTCGGGGGTTCTCAGCATATTTCCGATAGGAAATCCAGCTATCCTACCCTATAGATACTAGCCAATGGTGACTTGGGTAGTATCAACCTCTGTGGTTCCCTTTACCGCTCGCGCAACAGAAATCATCTTCTTGAGAATTGCTTGGTTAGGAACTTTGCCTTTTAATACGACAGTTCCTCCCGTCTGAGCAACCCAAAGGGTATTCAGATCACCGAGTTCCGAGTCTTGATCAAAGGCCAATGCCACCCGTTTTGCCAACCCACTTTGGTCGTATTCTCCACTCAGTCCTACACGCTCTGGGGGAATTGATTGACTAGCGGTAGGCGCTTGCAGTACTGGCTGTGAAGTTGGATTTACCTGTGCATTTTCAGGTTTTTGCAGTCCAAAAAGTCTTTGTAACCAACTCATAAACTTTGGTCTCCAATTAGAGCAATTACTTAGTACAATATAAAAGCTTTACTACTAAGGTGCATTACTAACTAATAAATGTTATAATTAAAGTTTAGACCTAAAAATTTCATAGTACATGTGCAGCCATTAAATTAATGACTGTCTTAATCACATCCTGCCCTAGCCTCTGTTGGCGAAGATGAAACATACCCTTTCAGTATTAGTAGAAGATGAAGCGGGGGTTCTTTCCCGTATTTCTAGTTTATTTGCTCGTCGGGGCTTTAATATCGAAAGCCTAGCGGTAGGTCCAGCCGAACAGGGAGGTATTTCCCGAATTACAATGGTTGTACCTGGAGATGATCGCGTGATTGAACAACTCACCAAGCAACTATATAAGTTAGTTAATGTCCTCAAGGTGCAGGACATTACCGAAACTCCTTGCGTAGAGCGAGAATTGATGCTCCTCAAAGTGAATGCTACTAGCAGCAACCGCTCAGAAGTAATTGAACTATCTCAGATTTTCCGGGCGCGAGTGGTAGATGTGGCTGAAGATTCTCTGACTTTGGAGGTAGTAGGCGATCCAGGGAAAATGGTGGCGATCGTCCAGGTGCTGCAAAAATTTGGACTGCAGGAAATAGCCCGTACTGGTAAAATCTCTCTGACTCGTGAGTCTGGTGTGAATACTGAGTTACTCAAATCTTTAGAAGCAAAGGTTTAGTCTTGAGGGGATTTGCAAACAATAATTCATCCAATCTTGTGGCGCGGGTTTCAAAGCCCGCTTTTATTTTGGGGGGCTTCAACTTCACAATATAGCAGGGGACTGGGGACTGGGGACACAACGACCGCTCAGTGCATCGCTGGGGACTGGGGACTGGGGACACAACGACCGCTCAGTGCATCGATGGGGACTGGGGACTGGGGACACAACGACCGCTCAGTGCATCGATGGGGACTGGGGACTGGGGACACAACGACCGCTCAGTGCATCGCTGGGGACACAACGACCGCTCAGTGCATCGCTGGGTTACAAGTCTGATTGTGTCTAGGTTTTATCATCAGTTAATGTCCTAAGCACTTTGGCGGTTGCTATAAAAATTGGATATTTTTTTATTTGGAACTCCCTAATATCATGTTCGGATAAATACTTGTCATTTTATAAGCGATCAACCGAACATGATATATAGGAATCCGATTTGATTATTGAAAAAATCTCAGTATCTGTAGGGTGGGCAATGCCCACCATATCATGGTTTTTGTGGGCATTGCCCAGCCTACATGTATTTCAAAAATCAAATATGATTTCTATAACAGGATGTAATTAAACTAAAACAAATAAAAAAATTGCTGATAGTCTAAATTTTTCAGAAATAAAACTTTTGCCAAGTTGGCATTACTTAAACTCCAAAAACTTGGTACAAAATGAATACACAAATAAAACAGTAATTAGCATTTACAGTAATTTTCAGGTAAATAGACCATGCGTCCGGGACGCAAGGCCTTGCGCCCCTAAAACGATCTGTGGTTATTGCGTGAAAATTGCTGTAAGTAAATGTTGAAAGCTGCTAATGGGTGAAAGTTCTGCTTTCGGAAAGCTTTTTCATCTTGACAATATTCTGTAAGGATACAAATTTAAAAAATTTTCTACTTTCTACTAAGAGGATGTTTTAAAAGTTATCGGCGAATGAAGGTGACAACTACACAAGCAAAGTCCACCTCCGTGGACTAACACAATATTTTCTCTACGAGACGCTACGCGTTCGCGTAGCGTCTGTCTTCGACGCCGAAGGCTACGTAGAGAAGGTTTTTCCAACCTGGGTCGGCAGGTTTTGTCTGTGTAGCCGCGTTCACGCAGTGTGCCGCAGGCAATTCTATTCGCCTGGGCACATCTCTTAAATTTTAACTCTTTAGTTTTATTAAAAAAGGCGCTAATTCATGCCAAAAGTTCTACATTTAATCAACAATTTTAATAGAGGTGGCATTGAAAAATGGTTACTTTATATGCTAGGTGAAATACCGCGAAGCCAATATGTCATCGACTTCTACTGTAAAGGGTCAAATATTGGAGTATTGGCTAAGATTGCACAGCATTTAGATGCCAAAGTTATTTGCTGTAGATTAGGTATTAATCAAGTCAGATTCGCTCAACAACTTAGACAAATACTGCTAGAGGAAGATTACCAAATAATACACAATCATTTACAAGTATATAGTGGCTTGCCTGTATGGGTATCTCACCAATTAGAAATTCCTATCATCACTTCTTTTCATAATACTTATTTTGGTTACCAGATGCCCTTTACTCGGCTGCCTTCAATACGTCAAATGCGCTCAGTTTATGCAATGATTAGCATTAGGTATGCACTCACTCATTCTGATTTAGTTACAGGTTGTTCTCAAGCAGTTCTTGATAGCCTCAATCTGCAAGGTACAAAAATACACAAACGTTCTCGTATACTAAATTACGGGATAAATATTCCTGAATTAGCAACCACCGAAGAGCGCAATACCTTTCGTCAGTCTTTTGGCTGGTCAAAGGATGTACCTGTAATTCTTCATGTTGGACGCTTCAGCGAACAAAAAAACCACCTGGGATTGCTATCGATATTTAAATTAGTTGTCAAGCATATACCTACAGCCAAACTGCTTTTGGTAGGAGAAGGTCCGCTACGAGGGTTCATCGAAAAAAATATAGCTCAACTTAAACTTTCCCAGGCGGTGTATCTTTTAGGTCAGCGGGATGATGTACCATCATTGATGAGTAAATGTGATGTATTTTTGTTACCCTCTTTATATGAAGGTTTGCCAGTAGTTGCACTGGAAGCTAATGCAGCTGGACTTCCCGTAATTGGCTCGAAAATTCTTGGTTTAACAGAGGCTGTCGTGGATGGGAAAACAGCAATATTACATGATGTTGATGATATCGAGGGTATGGCTCAATCTGCGATCGCACTGATTCATAACCCACATTATTGTCTACAGCTTGGCAAAGCTGGACGAGAATGGGTGACAGATAACCATTCTACATCAGTCAGTGCCAAACAGTTAATTGAGATTTACGATTCTTTGGCGATTAAATAAACAAAAAGCCGCGTAAATTTTCTTAGGTTTTAGACGTTTAGCTCAGTTTGAAAAATAACTGGGGTAATTTATGGTGTCTGGTTTTTTGTGTGCGAATTTCCAGATAATTACTACATAAATTACAGCAAAATCACGCATAGTAACTGTTGATTATCTTTTTTTAAACTCACATTCCACCCTTGGAACTGGCACATGGGATATAGCAGTTATCATTTGGGTGCAATTATATTAGCAAAAGTTGTTCTACTACTAGAGTATTGCTTTATTGAACCGGAAATTAATTTCCAACTTACTCCAAATGTTTTAGCTATTTGTTGTTGGGAATTTTGTTGATTATTGTACGCATCAACCACTTTTTAACTTAGGACAAAATTATCAATAGACCTGCCAAAATGCACAATATTTTCTGTGCTGCACAGAGGATTTTGGATAAGTTTGTTTTGTCAAGAAAAAAGGAATCTGTAGACAAATCCCAAGAATGAAAAAGTTAAATATTTGAGCCATGTAATATTTTTTGGCTTCTAAAATTTATAATTTTTGATTAAGTAACGCATGGTGTAATTAATTATATCTTGTGTAATCTATTATCATCAGTATAAATTTTATTTATTTTTTAACTGACAGATGATCCCATTCATGACAGTATATTAATACTATGAGAAGTATAAAAGTAGCAGCTATTATTGTTACTTGGAATAAGCTACATTATATTTGCTCATTGCTGGAAGACATTAGCAACCTGGAATTACAGGATATAAATCTGGACATTTACGTTGTAGATAATGCTTCAAATGATGGTACTCAGACTTATTTAGAAGAATACTATTATGGTCAAATTCATGTTTTACAAACGGGTAGGAATCTCGGTGGTTCAGGAGGTTTTTCCTACGGTTTGGAGTTGGTGAGTAAGCTTGAATATGATTACCTATGGCTACTTGATAATGATGTGCGCCTAGCTCCATTAGCATTAATTACACTAATTAATACTTTAGAAAATCATGACGAAGTAGGCTTAGTAGGTTCTCAAATTCGCAAATTACAGGAACCTAATAAAATTCAAGAATTAGGCAGCTATATTAATTATCAAAAAGCCCACTTAAAAACAAATGGTGCTAACTTATTTAACATTTCAGCCGCAGAAATCCTGAATAGTAAACCCTACATTAATGTAGATATTTGTGCGGCTGCATCGCTACTAGTGCGCCGCACAATTGTGGAAACAATTGGAGTATTTGAAAATTACTTTCTCCACTTTGATGATGTGGAGTGGTGCTTGCGAGCCAAACAAGCTGGCTGGATTGTTGCTGTAAATCCAGATTCTATTATTTGGCATTATTCCCCGGATTTTAAATGCAGACCTTGGATTAATTATTACGATGAGCGTAATCTTTGTTATTGCTGGCAAAAACACCGACCAGACCTTTTATTAAAAAGAGTGATTGTGAGTGTACCACGACTAGTTTATTACGCGATTACAGGGCGTTACTTTCTTGCTGAAATTTCTATTACAGGGTTTCAAGACTTCATAAATGGTATTCAGGGAGAGATACCGAAAGCGGTGAATTACACCGAATATTCTTTAGAAGCAATCATTGATGAACAAGCTAAGATTTTAGTGCAATCTACCATCTATCAAGATGATGTACAAAGTCAAATTTTAAGGAAGATGGAGGTTGCTACAAAGGTTATTTCCTGGCTTCCACCTGAGAAATTAGTAGGGCGTGTTTGGCTGTGGCTAATCGCTTGGTTTTGGAAACCAATTGATATTGTCATCCTTAGTTATCAACATCCTGAAATTTACGCTCTCAATTTAGCAAAACGGGTTTACTATTTTACAGGTAATGGTTATTTACCAGTCTCAATTAATCCTTTTATTTTGATGAAAGCAGTTATCAAAACCCTCAGCCAAATGTCGCAGATATACTGGCAAATTCGCAAGTTAAAGATATCATAAATGGCGCAAGCAATACCTACTCTCTTATCTGGTCTAGTTTCTATCATAATTTGTACGAGTGATCGCCCTATTTTTCTCGAAAAAGCGCTGACATCACTCGAACTCATTAGCTACCATAATTTTGAAGTAATTGTTATTGATGCTTCATCAACAACACAGACAATTGAAATAGTCGATAGATTATCAAACAAGAGTAAGTTTAAACTCAAGTTTCACAAAATTGAGCAAAAAAATCTGAGTTACTCCCGCAATTTGGGAATTAAATTAGCCACAGGTTCCATTGTCGCTTTTTTTGATGATGATGCAATTCCACCAGCTACATGGATAGAAGAATTACTAAATATTTATGCATTGTATGGTGATAAATGTGCTGCGGTTGGAGGTACTGTTAGAGACTCAACTCGTCCAGGTGAACCCTTACAGTTTCATCGTGGTATTAGCAATGTTTTTAGTCAAACTATTGCAATTCGTCCGGCTGATTCTGGCAATTATAACCAAGTAAATGGCGTTTGGTTTAACAGTTTAATGGGCACTAATTCATCATTTCGGAAAGATTTACTAGAAAAAATCAAGGGCTATGATGAATTTTTCGATTACTTTCTTGATGAAACTGATGTTTGTTTACGCTTAATTCAGGCGGGGTATGAAGTTCACCATGCTGATGTGGTGGTAAATCATTATCCTCAACCTAGTCATAATCGTATCGACCAAAAACATCTCACATGCTGGCATACTTTAGCAAAAAATACAACTTATTTTGCGATTAAGCATGGATTTAATAAAGTTTGGTTTCCGGTTTTTATTATCCGCTTGACTTTACTTTTAATTTATCGCTGTCTGCTGAGAATTATCAGACTTAAATTCACACATCAATTGCCAAATTCAATTTTAATCCAGTACATTCGACAAGCTTTTGAGGGTATTCATGTTGGCTGGGAAGCGGGTTTAAATCTACATAAAGTTAATCTGACTCCAACAAATTTGAGTAGAGATACTTGTTGAACATTCCAACTTTTATTTCTCGTTGGCATTATTGATATAGGATGGTATCTGGAAATGCTACTGACGTGGAAAATAAATTTAAGAAATAGCACCCATCTCCAAAATACGATTACAAAATTGAACACCAGGATAAAATACACATGTCAGATATTTTACTAAATCCAAAGCTGGAAAATCTAAATACTCCAACTACGATTAAACTGCAAAATATTATTTTCCCAAATTTAGATATTTGTTCTGTAGAAGAGTTATTTTTTAGATTGAATTCTAAAGCTGTGATGAATTATCAGCAAACTCTTGTTGAACTCAAACAAGGGGGAAGAATCATATTTGATACTTATTTTAATGCTTTTTCAGTCCAAAAATGGAAAGATTACACTAATGTAAAAAGCATAAATATTAATCTATGTTTAAAGGGAGCTTTCCAGATTAACCTCATCAATATAGATTATTTATCTGAAGCGCCAAAATTAATTGATCAAAAATTTATTAATTCGCAAATTTTAACTGATATCACTGCATTTAATGATATAGACATAAGCTCTTACAAAGGCTTGTTATACATTGAAATTGAAGCCTTAAAAAATAACTGCTTATTGACAGGAGGTTATTTTAACATAAATAGAATTAATCGCCCAAAAGCAGACATAAAAATTGCAGTGGTCATGTGTACATATAAGCGAGAAGAGTATGTAGAAAAAAATGTGAATCTCTTAGAAAGATATTTTCTCAAAAATTCAACATCTATAGATAAATTTGAACTATTTTTAATTGATAATGGTAGAACATTAGAAGAATTTGATAATCCTAAAATACATTTAATACCTAATAAAAATGCTGGTGGTAGCGGAGGCTATACAAGAGGAGTTTTAGAAGTATTAAAAAGAAAAAATGATTTCTCACATATTATATTTATGGATGATGATGTCATCATCTATCCAGAAGTATTTGAAAGAATTTACAACTTCCAAATGGTAACTAATGACAAAAGCTTATGTACTGGCGGCAGTATGTTAAAGTTAGATTGTCAATATATCCAGCATGAAAATGGGTCTGTATGGGCTGATCAGGTTGTCAGATTAAAACCTGACCTTGACCTCAGAAACATTAAAAATATTTTATTTAATGAGATTGAAGAACACATTAGTTACAATGGCTGGTGGTTATTTTGTTTCCCCATTAATGTTATAGACGATTTTAGCCTACCTTATCCATTTTTTATCAGAGGAGATGATATAGAACTACCTATTAGGTTACACCTTAAAATTATTACTCTTAACGGTATATGTGTTTGGCATGAATCATTTGAAAATAAATGTTCTCCAACGCCAAATTATTACTCTAGAAAAAATGAGATGATTTTAAATAGCATTTATTCTGATAGTTTTAGCAAAATAGACGCTATCAAGTATCTGCTAAAATTTAGCATGAAAGAGGCATTCTGCTATAGATATAAAAGTGCGGATCTGGTCTTGAAGGCTGTCTATGATTTTCTCCAAGGTCCTAATTATTTAAAATCTGTAAATCCTGAAGAAAAGAACTTAGAAATTAAAAATATAGGAGAACAGCCAGTAAAAAATCATGATTTGCCTTTTATTTATGAGAAGTATCAAAAAAGTCTTGGTGAAGCAGAGAACATGATTCATCGCTTGCTGAGATTGATGACCTTAAATGGACATCTGCTACCTTCTTTATTCTTTCATCAAGATAGTAAACTCACTGACCAGGGATACAAAGTTATTCCTATGCACGGTTACAGACCCCTGAATGTTTTTCGAGCCAAAAAAGCTCTATATTATCATATAAATAATCAGGAAGGATTTGTTGTAAATTTTTCTAGAGTGGAATTCTGGAAAATTTTTATTAAGACGATCATCCTATCTGTAAAAATATTTCTGAATTTTTCTCAAGTTAAGCAACTCTATAGAAAAACCCTGCCTGAACTTACTAATAAGACATTTTGGGAGCAATATTTAGAGATTAATAAATACTCTAAATCAGAATAATAACACCTAGACATAATAATGTCATTTGCGCTGAAAACCAAATCATATTTTTTCTATCTAAAATTTTCTGGATGAAACTAATAAACTCTACCATTACCACCCGCAATAATGAGAATGGGGCGATTGTAGGTAAACAAGCACCAAGTATCATTAGCAAACAATTTGTCTTCGATTACTTGATTGTTGGCGCCGGCTTCTCAGGAAGCGTGATTGCTGAATGTTTGGCGAGTCAGTCTGGTAAAAAAGTGCTGGTTGTAGACAAGCGTAACCACATTGGCGGTAACGCCTACGATCATTACGATGATCATGGCATACTCGTCCATAAATACGGACCCCATATCTTTCATACCAACTCCCGTGAAGTCTTTGAATATCTCTCCCGCTTCACACAATGGCGACCTTATGAACATCGTGTTCTTGCTAGCGTAGATGGACAATTATTACCCATCCCCATCAATCTCGACACCATCAACAAACTCTATGGAATGAATCTCAATTCATTTCAAGTAGAAGAATTTTTGAAATCGGTTGCTGAACCAAAAGAATATATCCGCACATCAGAAGATGTAGTAGTCAGTAAAGTCGGTAAGGAACTGTATGAAAAGTTTTTCCGAGGCTATACTCGCAAACAATGGGGACTCGATCCATCGGAACTTGATAAATCAGTAATTGCTCGAATTCCTACTCGGACAAACCGCGATCATCGATATTTTAGCGATACTTACCAAGCAATGCCATTGCACGGTTTAACTCGGATGTTCGAGAATATGTTAGCCCATCCCAATATCAAGGTGATGCTTAACACCGATTACCGAGAAATCGCCCAGGTAATACCTTATGGTGAGATGGTTTATACCGGACCGATTGATGAATTTTTTGATCATCGCTACGGTAAGTTACCTTATCGTTCCCTCGATTTCCAGCACGAAACCCACAACCAGGCTAGGTTTCAATCAGCACCAGTCATCAACTATCCGAATGAAAACTTATATACTCGTGTGACAGAATTTAAGTACTTGACTGGACAGGAACACGCCAAAACTAGTATTGTTTACGAATTTCCCAAAGCAGAAGGCGACCCCTATTATCCTATACCGCGTCCTGAGAATAACGAAATGTATAAGAAATATCAGGCGCTAGCTGATGCAACACCTGGGGTATATTTTGTGGGACGGTTGGCGACTTACAAGTATCTGAATATGGATCAATGTGTGGCACAGGCTTTGTCGATTTATAAACAAATTGCAGTCAAGGCTTAAATTTTAGCTATGGGATGTCAGAAAACGCAAATATTACAACTTTCAATACTAAGGGGGTATGGGGTATGGGGTATCCAGATATGTGACACTCCTACACCAATTGCAAGCAATGTGGTGTAGGCTTCCGAGTCCTGTTAAGGATATCAGGAACTTCTTTAGTGGTACTCCATTTTTCCCACCACAGCATTTTATAGTGAGGTACGTGCCCTGCCCCACTCTTGGTCTTAAAAAAATTCCAAGTTTAAACTAGTTTCCTTGAAAATTTTACTTACAGGAGGTAGCAACGCATACACGGTTGCATTTCCCTATAAAACCCCATATTTTCAGTTTTCTTGGCGTACCTTCTCCCAAAGTGAGAAGGTACTATGTTAGACCAGCATTTTAGGCTTTGTCGTCACTGAATACAATAGCAAGAAGTGATTACCTATCTCAAGATATTGATAAAAACTCAACTGCCCTCTAATCTGTTTTACCTGGGGTAAAAAACAATTAGAGGGCGTCTCGTTTTTATCCTGTCATTGATCCCACACCAACTTCGGGTATGGTGTGGGGCTTCTGCCGGGTTAAGCTAACTGTGTTGCCAAGCACAAAAAGAGCGATCGCTAATACACTGAAAAAAGTGCCGTTATCAGATTCTCTCGCTATGACAGCTAACAAAGAGACAACAACAGTTGTCAATCCCTATCTTGATGGCAACTTTGCGCCAGTCGGTGAAGAAATCACAGCTGACACTCTGCAAGTAATTGGTCAGCTACCCCCCGATTTATCAGGGATGTTTGTGCGTAATGGACCGAATCCCCAGTGGGCACCGATTGGTAAGTACCACTGGTTTGACGGCGATGGAATGTTGCACGGTGTGCGAATTCGCAACGGTCAAGCCACTTATCGCAATCGCTATGTGCGGACAAATGGATGGACAATCGAGCAAGCAGCGGGTAAAGCTATTTGGAGTGGACTATTAGAACCGCCACAGATGGATAATCCCTACGGACCTGGTAAGAATACTGCTAATACTGCCCTTGTGTGGCACGCTGGTCAATTATTGGCGCTATGGGAAGGGGGTGCGCCGCACAATATCCAGGTTCCTGATTTAGAGACGATTGGCGAATACACCTATGATGGACAGCTAGTTTCTGCCTTTACTGCCCATCCCAAGGTAGACCCAATCACAGGCGAAATGATGTTCTTTGGTTACTCATTCGCGCCGCCCTATGTGCAATATAGCGTGGTTTCCGACCAAGGGAAATTAGTCCGTACAGTACCCATTGAGCTACCGATGGCGGTGATGATGCACGATTTTGCCATCACCGAAAACTACACAATTTTTATGGATTTGCCCTTGACTTTTAGCGGCGAACGTGTACAAAGGGGAGAACCGCTGATGAAATTTGAGCGCGATCGCCCTAGTCGTTTTGGCATTATCCCACGTGACGGCGACAATACTAACATCCGGTGGTTTGAAACTTCCGCTTGCTACGTCCTCCATACCCTCAACGCCTACGAAGAGGGTATGGAGGTAGTACTTATCGCTTGTCGAATGAGTTCCACTAATGTTTTAGTCACTGAAGATACACAACAAGATCCAGATGGGGATATTCCCCGCCTACATCAGTGGCGATTTAACTTGAAAACGGGGACAGTTCAAGAACAGAGATTAGACGATGTACCAGGCGAATTTCCCCGCGTTAACGAAAACCTCTTGGGGCAAAAAACCCGATATGGTTACATTGCCCAGTCGGGGGACAGTTCCCAGCCTTTCTTTGATGGTTTAATTAAATATGACTTCAGCAATGGCACATCCCAAACCCATGAATTTGGACAGGGACGCTACGGCGGTGAAGCCGTATTTGTACCCCGTTCTGGCGCCACTGTAGAGGATGATGGCTGGCTTGTGACTTTCGTCCACGATGAAGCTGCAGAAACTTCGGAACTAGTGGTAGTCAACGCCCAAGATGTCAACAGTGAACCTGTAGCGCGGGTGTTGATTCCCCAACGTGTACCCTATGGCTTCCACGGCGCTTGGATAAGTGAGGAACAGTTGCAGAGTTCGGTGTAGAGAACTTCACCCCCAGCCCCTCTATCACGTGGTAGAGGGGAGTAATCTCCTAGTTAAGTATTTGCTGGACTTCCACGGACATTTATTGACAAACCGGAAGAATTTGTAACTTAGTCACGAAACGAGATTATCAGGGACAGTTTATAATCAGCAAGAATCGCCTAAATCATTGACGATGATGACAATTAAACTTCCAGAAACCACTACTCTACAGGAGTTCTTAAAACTTGCATATATTGATGAGTCACCAGCTTGGGAGTATATAAACAAAGAGGCAATTCAAAAACCTATGGGAGGAGGCAAACATAGTCTGCTACAAAAGCGTTTAGTCGCTGTAGTTGATGGGGTAGATAGCAAATACGAAGCTTTTCCAGAATTGCGGTGTTCTTTTGGTAATCGTTCCGTTGTTCCCGACGTAGTGATTGTGGAAAGTAATCAACTACCACTAGATGAAACAGGTGATATCATTAGCACTGGTATTGAGTATGCCCCACCTTGGGTAATTGAAATTCTTTCCCCTGATCAAAGTCAAACCAAAGTCACTGGGAATATTCTGTATTGCTTGAGAAATGGTACTCAGTTAGGATGGTTGATAGATCCCAGAGAACGATCAGTTTTAGTTTATCAACCTAATTGCCTACCAGATTTATTAGCTGGAGAAGATATTTTACCAGTGTTAGAAGGTATAAATCTGAAACTTTCAGTTAATAAAGTGTTTAGTTGGTTGCAGCGGAGAATTTAAATTAATTATGACCTATAGCATTTCCTAATCACATGCGGTACATCATAGCCCCCTCTATCCCGTGGTAGAGGGGGTTGGGGGTGGGGTTCTTGTACTTCACTTGACAGAGAAATACTATACTCTCCGAAAACATTAATCATCGTAGGGTGCGTGACCCATCGATAAATATTGTACGCAGCTTACACCAGGAATGTCGTCACGCATCATTCTTTACAGTATTTTCAGTGGAGTTTTTTATCGTGCCGACTTACTTACAGCAGATTGCAAGTTGGTGAGGTACAGATAATTGTAGGGGCGCAAGGCCTTGCGCCCCTACCGGCGTACCTCATTTACCTGAAATATGCTGTATACTGACCAATAAGCTTAACAACTTCATGAGAAAGTTTTCATAAAAATTTCATGAACAACTCATGTAAAACAGTAATTATATGTATTAGCAAGAGGACATCAAACGGATGTTTCTCGTATATATTATATGTTCCAAATTGGTAAAAATTATGCGACTGCTGGTATATTCCCACGACGCATACGGACTTGGTAACATCCGTAGAATGTTGACTATTTGCCAACATCTGCTTGATAAAATAACTGATATCTCGATTTTATTACTGTCGGGTTCGCCGATGTTGCAGGGGTTTCGTTTACCCAAGGGTTTAGATTACATCAAATTGCCTTGCTTGAACAGAGGCTCAACTGGCGAAATAGCGGTAAAGTATCTGGGTATGGGACTTGAGGAGACGGTGAGATTGCGATCGCAATTAATTCTCTCAGCTGCAATTAACTTTCAACCAGACTTATTTCTAGTAGACAAAAAACCATCCGGAATCAAAAACGAGTTAGCTGACACCATTGATTATTTTCATCAACAGTTACCTGAAACTAAGCTAGTTCTCTTACTACGCGATATTCTCGACTCACCTGAAGTCACTGTTTCCGAATGGACAAAAAATGGCTATTACGGCACAATAGAAAAGTATTACCATCAAGTTTTAATAGTAGGCACACCAGAAGTTTTTGATACTGTCAAAGCATATCAATTTTCTCCTAATATCACCCATAAGTCTCATTATTGCGGTTATATCGGCCATCCATCAGGGCTAAAACCACCTGAGAAAATTAGAGCAGAATTACAAATATTACCACAAGAAAAATTGATTTTAGTTACGCCTGGTGGTGGTGAGGATGGTTATGAATTAGTTGCTACTTATTTAGATGCAATTAAATCATTAGATACAGGCAATATCTACAAAAGTCTCATAATTTATGGGCCGGAAATGCCCACAACACAAAAACAACTGGTGATGCAAGCAGCAAATCATCCGCAAGTCCAGGTGAGGGAATTTACAGATGATTTAATGAGCTACATTCAGGCGGCAAATACTATAGTTTCTATGGCTGGTTACAATACGGTATGTGAAATTTTATCTGCTAAAAAGCCTGCCGTAATTATACCACGATCTCACCCATCAAAAGAACAATTGATCCGCGCTCAAAAGATGGCAGAGTTAGGTTTATTTTCAGCAATTCATCCAGAAAAATTTAATTCAGAAACTTTAAAATATGCTCTAACAAATCAGGTATCTATATCGCAATTACCCCTAAATATGAATGGCTTAGATAATATTACAGATCACATTTATTTACTATTAACTCAAACTAGTTGTGAAGGTCAATTCCACCATGAAAAAAATCATGTTTTATTGCCAGTACCTTAGCGGTATGGGGCATTTAGTCAGAAGTACTGAAATTGTGCGGAGTTTAGTAAAATATTTTCAAGTTTATTTTATTTGTGGAGGCCCAGCGATCGCAGGCTTTGAAATCCCCCCACAAGTAGAATTAATTAGATTACCTGCACTGTGGTTAGAAGATGGTAAATTTATTGTTGAAGATGGTGATCTCAGTGTTGATGAAGTGAAGGAAATCCGCAAAAATCTGTTGATTTCGGAATTTGATAGAGTCAAACCAGATTGTTTAATTACCGAATTTTTTCCCTTTGGTAGACACAAGCTATTATTTGAATTAGTTCCTTTAGTTGAGCATATTAAAACTACAAGCCCTGACACGAAAATTGTTTGTAGTTTACGTGATGTAATTGGCAAAAAGACGGATAATGAAGAAGAGGAAACTATTTGCTATTTAATGAATCGTTATTTTGATCTACTACTATTTCATGCAGATACAAACTTTCAAAAATTCTCTGAAAGTTTTAGTAGATATAGAGATATCAAATCAGAAATTATACACACTGGATTTGTAACTCAATCAGTGATGGCAAATATTAATCATCAACTATGGGGTGATGTAAATTCAGATACGGCAAAAATTTTGGTGAGTGTTGGTGGCGGTAGAATAGGCTATGAACTGTTGGAAATAGTGATAGCAGCCAGTGCAATTTTATCAACAACATTACCTCATATTATTAAAATATTCACTGGCCCATTTATGCCAGAAGCAAAGATAAAAAAATTACGACAAGCTATAGCAAATCAGGAAAATATTCATCTTGAAACCTATACATTACAGCTACTTGATTATATGCAAACGGCAGATATTTCTCTCAGCTTAAGTGGTTATAACACGACAATGAATATTTTGAGTACGGGTGTACGTGCAATTGTTGTGCCGATTGGGCATGAAAATCAAGATCAAGAACAATTAATCAGAACAGAAAAATTACAGAAATTGGGAATTGTTGATTATATTCATTCACAGTATTTAGAAGCATCGTATCTGGCTGATAAAATTATTACTTGTTTAACCAAAAATATCGGTTTAGATACTCCTCATAAATTTGATTTGCAGGGAGCAGAAAACACAGCTATTTTTCTGCAAAGTTTTCTGGAAAAAACTATTTCCCTGACTGCGAAAACAAATCTGTAATTTCAGAATTAAAGTTGAAAAAGGAGAGATACAATTAATGGGTCAGCGTGCCAAAGAAAAGGAATTAGTAGGAGTCATCCCAAGTATATTGCGAATATTAGCGAAATTTGCACCTTATATTCGACAACAAAAACTTTTAATAGCAGGTTCTTTTCTCGCACTACTATTTGAAACTGGTCTACGCTTGCTTGAACCTTGGCCTTTAAAATATGTTTTTGATTACATCCTCATCCCTGCTCATAATCAGGCTGCTAATATTACTCAGATTCAGGGATTAAGTCCAGTTTTATTATTAACTGTTTCGACTGTAGCCATTGTGATCATTGCTGGAATTGGTAGCATTGCTGCATATCTTAGCACTTATGGAATGTCCTTGGCTGTGGTGCGGGTTTTGTCAGAAGTACGCAGTGACATTTTTAATCATTTACAACATCTTTCCTTATCCTTTCACCAAAACTCTAAAAGTGGAGATTTAATCGCCCGTGTCACCGCCGATATTGAAAAGATGCGGACTGTGACAGTGAAAACTGCTTTGCCTTTATTTGCTAATACATTCTCTCTTGTGGGAATGTTAGCTATTATGTTGTGGCTAAATTGGGAATTAGCATTAGTAGTAATGACCATATTTCCCTTATTAATCTTGTTAACCAGTAACATGATTAGCCGCATTCGCAAATTTGCTAAAAAACATCGTGATTCGGAAGGTGTTTTAGCAGTAACTACTGGTGAAACTATCGGTGCAATTAAAGTAGTACAAGTCCTATCTCTTCAGAAAATGTTGCATGATGTTTTTGCCAAACAAAATCAGAAGAGTTTAGATGAAGCTATCGAGTCTTTAAGACTATCAGCCGCATTGGAAAGGGCTGTACAAATTTTAATGGCGGTGATTATTGCTGTGGTATTGTGGCGGGGTTCTCATGTGGTGCTAAACAAGGAACTCACTCCTGGGGAATTGTTAGTTTTTATGACTTATTTGAAAAACGCTTTTGAACCGATGCGAAAACTTTCTAATCAAATCGGACAAATTGCGAAAGCTACAGCTTCCGGGGAACGGGTGGTAGAAATTCTCGACTATGAACCGAATGTACAGGATTTACCTAGGGCGAAACCAGCACATCCTTTTTTTGGTGCGGTACGTTTTGAGAATGTTTGCTTTGGCTACAACACAGGGAAAGATATTTTAAAAGATATTAGCTTTAGCGTCCAACCAGGACAGCAAATTGCCTTAGTAGGGGCTTCTGGTAGCGGTAAATCAACACTCCTGAGTTTAATATTACGACTGTATGACCCAGAAGGTGGGCGGATTTTAATCGATGGTCAAGATATCCGCGAATATACTTTAAATTCTCTCAGACAGCAAATCAGCGTAGTTTTGCAAGATAGTGTTTTATTTGCTGTCAGCGTTAAAGAAAACATCGCTTACGGTAAATTAGGATGTTCCGATAAGGAAGTAGAAAAAGCCGCAAGATTGGCGAATGCACATGAATTTATCATGAATTTGCCCCAAGGTTACGATACAATTTTGGGCGATCGCGGTGGTACACTATCAGGGGGACAAAGACAAAGAATCGCCATCGCTCGTGCTGCAATACGTCAAGCACCGATAGTGATTCTGGATGAACCCACCACAGGTTTAGATAAAAAAACTGAACATCTTGTCAATACTGCACTGAGTAAGTTAACTCAAGGACGCACAACGTTTATTATTTCCCACAACCTGAAAGCGGTAGAGAACGCAGATATAATTCTCTACGTTGATGAGAGAAGCATCTTAGAACAAGGTACGCACACAGAACTAATGCGTTTAAGTGGTTGTTACGCCACCTTATACCGGATGCAAAGTATTGTTGATACAGAGGGAGATATCTATGCAGTTGAAGCTTGAAAAATCTCCTGGAACTCGCGTGATTCTCCTGCGCCACGGAGAGAGTACATTTAATGCTTTGGGATTGTATCAAGGTAGTAGCGATGCGTCGGTATTAACGGAAGTTGGGCGCAGGGACGCACGAATTACAGGAAACTTTCTCAAAGGAATCGCATTTGATGCTGTTTATATCAGTTCATTGCAACGAGCGCAGGAAACTGCTAAGGAAATTTTAGAGGTAATCTCTATTGTACCGGAGGCAGTTGTGATTACTGATAAATTGCGGGAAAATGATTTGCCAAATTGGGAAGGTTTAGCATTTCAATATGTGCGGGAAACTTTCCCAGAAGCATATCAACTTTGGAAACAACGTCCCCATGAATTTTGGATGCTGATAGATAATAAAACACGGTTTTATCCTGCTTTGAATTTATTTGAAAGGGCGGAAAAATTTTGGTGGGAAGTATTACCGCCTAATATGGGTAAAACTTTGCTGGTGATTGCTCATGGGGGTACAAATCGGGCTTTGATTAGCACTGCTTTGGGGATAAGTCCTGAGTTTTATCATTGTTTTTGTCAGTCAAATTGTGGAATTAGTATCCTCAAATTTCCTGATGGTTCTTTAGCTTCTGGACAATTAGAGGTGATGAATTTAAACCATCATATCAATTTTTTGATTGAGGCATAAGGAAGCATTTATCAACATACATATTTGTAGAAATACACAGAGATTTAACTATGAAAATAGCGTTTATTGTTTGGCGATTTCCGGTTTTGTCTGAGGCGTTTATTCTCAATCAAATTACAGGTTTAATTGACCGTGGACATGAGGTTCACATTCATCCTGTGAATGGGTTGCCCAAGAATTATACAGGTAAAATGCATCCAATTGTCGAGGAATATAAGCTGATGGAATGTACTTATTTTCCGCCTATCGTTCCTGATAATGTGATTTGGTGTTTTTTTCAAGGGATAGGATTACTTATTAAGAATCTTCACAAAGGTTCTTTAAAAAGTTTGCAGTTCTTTCAGTCTGGAAAGTATGACAACGAAGTAACGACTTTAAAAACATTTTATCGGATTGTACCTTTACTTAAAGATGGTGCATACGATATTATTCACTGTCAATTTGGGACATTATCTCCTATTGCATTGGCTTATCGACAAGCAGGGATAATTTCTGGTAAATTAGTTACAACTTTTCGCGGTATTGATATTAGTAAATATGTCCATGAGAACGGGATTAATGTTTACGAACAACTCTTTGAGAAAGGAGAATTTTTCTTGGCGAACTGCAAATTTTTTGGCGATCGCGCCATTGATTTAGGCTGCGATCCTAATAAAATCGTTGTTCACGGTTCTGGTTTAGATTGTCAGAAATTTACCTTTAAACCGCGTTATTTCCCTATAGATGGGAAAATACAAATTGCTACAACGGGACGCTTGGTTGAAAAAAAAGGCATTGAATATGCTATTCGTGCAGTTGCTAAAATAGTTGAAATTTACCCTAATATTGAATACCAAATTATCGGTGATGGGGAGTTAAAGGAACAGTTAGAGCAATTAATCACCGAATTAAATATAGGTCATATTGTCAAATTATTGGGATGGAAACAGCAAAAGGAAATTGTTGAAATTCTGGATAAATGCCATATTTTCGTCGCGCCTAGTGTTACTGGTAAAGATGGTAATCAAGATGCGCCAGTCAACACATTAAAAGAAGCAATGGCGATGGGTTTACCTGTAATTAGTACCAGACATGGCGGAATTCCTGAATTAGTCGAAGATGGAGTGTCAGGGTTTCTAGTACCAGAACGAGATACAGAGGCGATCGCTACTAAATTAACTTATCTCATTACACATCCCGAACTATGGGAAAAAATGGGTAAAGCTGGGCGTGCGCGTGTTGAAGATAAATACGATATGAACAAGCTCAATGATGAGTTAGTAGTAATCTATCAGCAACTACTACAACCAGAATTACCACAGCCAGCTTTGATACAAGAATTAACTTACATCTAACATAAACTTATGAAAGTTGCATTTTTTGTAGCACATTTTCCTGTGCTATCTGAGCCTTTTATTTTAAATCAAATTGTCGGGACTATCGAACGCGGACACGATGTTGATATCTATTCCCTTGATGGTCTTCCTTCAGATATATCTAAAGTACATCCATTAGTCGCAAAATATCAGCTAATGGAACGGACAATTTATGCTCCGACTCGACCAAATAATCAATTATGGCGATGGATTAAAGGTTTAAGTTTACTCCTGCTTAAATTTTACAAAAATCCTGCTGTTTGTCTGCAATTACTGAATACTTCCCGCTATGTTAGCCAAGCCAAATCATTAAAAATGCTCTATAGAGCGTTACCATTTTTAGAAAAAAAATCTTACGACATCATTCACTGTCAATTCAGCACATTAGGCGTGTTTGCTGTGTGGTTTCGTCAACTTGGTTTAATTGAAGGTAAATTAATTGCTACTTTCCGAGGTTCAGATATTAGTAAATTTCTCCCTAAATGGGGTGAAAAGGTTTATCAGGAATTATTCCAAGAAACAGACTATTTTTTGGCTAACTGTGAATTTTTCAAAAATCAAGCAGTTGCTTTGGGTTGTGATGTGAATAAAATTCATGTCCACGGTTCAGGAATTGATTGCACTAAATTTGGCTTTAAAGAACGTTATTTTCCCCATGATGGGATTATTCGCATTGCAACTACTGGAAGATTAGTAGAAAAAAAGGGAATTGAATATGTCATTAAAGCTATTGCTCAAGTAGCTCAATATCATCCTCATCTTGAGTACAATATTATTGGTGATGGAGAATTAAAAGTATATTTTCAAAACCTGATTGACGAATTAAATCTACATCACATTGTTAAATTATTAGGCTGGAAACAACAAAAAGAAATTGTCGAAATTCTGGATAAATGCCATATTTTCGTCGCACCCAGTGTTACTGGTAAAGATGGAAATCAGGATGCGCCAGTCAACACATTAAAAGAAGCGATGGCGATGGGTTTACCTGTGATTAGTACCAGACATGGCGGAATTCCTGAATTAGTCGAAGATGGGGTGTCAGGGTTTCTAGTACCAGAACGAGACGCAGAGGCGATCGCTACTAAATTAACTTATCTCATTACACATCCCGAACTATGGGAAAAAATGGGTAAAGCTGGGCGTGCGCGTGTTGAAGATAAATATGACATGAATAAGCTCAATGATGAGTTATTAGAAATCTATCAGCAACTACTAGATCATAATTTACCCACACAATATCTTTTTGAGACCCCATTCATCGCATCTAGATAAATTATTGAATCGCGTCTAAACCTGAATAAACATCAAAATGGATCTACCAAAAATGTCACAACCAATTGTCACCCTTATAGTTGTCCCCCGTGAACGTTTTAGCTGCACCCAAGAATCACTAGAAAGTATTTATGAACATACAAAAATTCCCTTTAAATTAATTTACGTTGATGGTAATTCACCACATCAAGTCTATCATTATCTCCAAACAAAAGCGCAAGCAAATAACTTTAAATTAATTCGTACAGATTACTATCTCTCACCCAATCATGCACGTAATATTGGTTTGAGTCATGTTGATACTAAATATTTAGTATTCATTGATAATGATGTGATAGTTTCTCCCGGTTGGTTAGAAGCCTTAGTTAATTGTGCAGAAACAACAAAAGCAACCGTTGTCGGACCTTTAATGTGCGAAAAGCAACCCATACATCAAAGAGTTCATTTTGCTGGTGGAGAAAGCCATATTGTGATCGATATTAAAGGTAGGCGACATCTACGCGAAAAAATGTACAAACAAGGTCATCAAGCATCAGAATTACTTCCTCAACTCCAACGCACTGAAACTGAACTAGCAGAATTTCACTGCACTTTAGTTCGCACGGAAATATTTGAGCAAATTGGCTATTTAGATGAAGAAATTCTCAACACCAAAGAACACATTGATTTTTGTATGACTGTAAGACAAGTAGGTGGTAAGGTTTATTTTGAACCTGATAGTTTAGTAACTTATGTACCGGGTCCTCCCCTAGAATGGAGTGATTTACACTTTTATATGCTGCGTTGGAGTGATGCTTGGACTTTAGCCAGTCTACAACGTATCCGCAGCAAATGGGATTTATCTGAAGATGGTTATTTTCAAACTAAGTACAAAAAATTAGGTGTCAGAAGAGTAGCGACTATTATTAAACCTTTTGTACGTCAAGTTAGCTTTGGTCATGAAAATAAACCTTTAAAAAGATTGTTGAAAAAATTAGATAGGAAAATCAATAGTTTCCTCACTAACCGTTATGAAAAAATGCTCATACAATGCAAAATTGAGTTACCACCGATTAAAAAATACCCTTTACTAATCGAAGAATTAACCCCGACTAAATAAATACAGCATATTTCAGGTAAATGAGGTACGCCGGTAGGGGCGCAAGGCCTTGCGCCCCTAGAATTATAGTTGTTATAGTTTTTTGTGGACGCTTATAGGGAGGAAGCGTCTACGTTATTTGCTCGCTTATAAAGAATTTTACCTCACTTTCCTGCCTCAGCAAGTGCCTCTAGATGAAAGGCAAGATTATTGAGCGCTAGCTGAATTTCGGCACTGTAAGAAATGCTTCTCCATTTTCGGGATGTTGCATTGTCCAGCGCAGTTGTATCTAAGTATCGCGCAAAAACAACTAGTTTTTCGGGGTCTGTTTCGGCTAAAGCCAAATTTTCTAAAAATTCTTGAGGTGTCATAGGTTTCCAAAGAATGTGCAACAGTTTGAGAATTCCATTGATGCTATGAGGATAACGGCTACACCACAATTAATCTGTTCAAAATATTCATGTTTCAATGACCCTAATACAGCGATTTATGTATCGTTTATCGTTTCATATGGCCTAGGCAAATTTTGATACAAATGTTGAAAATTCATACCTTAATAGTCATTGTCAGCCACACAAATTCCTTTACATTTAATACCGTTCGTAGCTGTCCGCTGACAATGAGAACATAAAACTTTTTCGTTCTCTGCTTCTTGATTAATATTCATATTAGTGCTTGCAGTAGAAAAGTCTTTTTCGGTCTGAGTTTTTAGAGTCATAAGCCTGGAGCGATTTATGTTTATTTGCGGTTTATTTAATCCCCCCTCCACGAAACAGCGGGGAGGGGGTTAGGGGGTGGGGTATTACGCGCTAAAGTACTTCGCTACTGGGTGATAAGTAATAATCGCCGTCGTAGACTGTTCAGGATAAAGCTGCTCACTTTCATCCATATACAGCTTAATTCTATCAGTCCCCAACAACTCCAGTTGCTTATACTGGTCTTGAATATTCGGACAAGCCGGATAGCCAAAACTATACCGCGAACCACGATAACGCTGTGCTAAAATATCGCGAATATTATCCGGTTCCTCAGCCCCAAGGCCCAACTCCCGGCGAATTCTCGCGTGAGTCCATTCAGCCAAAGCCTCAGCCACCTGCACCGCCATACCATGAAAATACAGATAATCAGTGTATTGATTATCCGCAAACAACTTCTGAGCAAACTCCGTCGCCACCTCACCCACAGTCACCGCTTGCATCGGAAACACATCAATTATTCCCGACTCCTTACTTGCAAAAAAATCTGCAATACAAAGCCGCCTCAAAGATTTCTGTCTGGGAAACTCAAAACTTGTTCTTACTTCTGCGCCTGTGCTGTTGGTCTCATAAACATACAAAATATTCCCCTCAGCCTGACAAGGAAAATACCCATAAATTACCTGCGGATGCAACAAATTCTCCTCAATAATTCGGTGCTTCCACAGTTCCAAAATAGGATACACCGTCTCATCCAAAAAAGCCTGATATTCTTCCTTAGATTGCTCCTTCGGCTTGCGGAATTGCCATTGTCCAGCAATCAAAGCTTGCAAATCCAAATACCAGAATACCTCCTCAATAGGAATATCAGCAGACTGCAACAACTGCGTTCCCCAAAAATGCGGAGTTGGACGGGGAATATCTAACGCCACCGCTTCCGAACGCCGCGTATCTATGGCGACTCGGGATTCGGTACTGAGAACTGGGGACTGGGGACTGGGAACTGGGGATTGGGGATTAGTATTTGCTAATTCATCAGTGGACAAATCATCCAAAAATCCCTGAAAATCATCCCAATTTGCAGCAGCTTTAGCTGGCATTAATTTATCCATAAAATGCAAATCAGAGAAAGCATCTTTGCCATAAATAACTTTACCTTTGTAAGTATTTTGGCAATCCTGATGCACAAATTTAGGAGTCAAGGCCGCACCACCTAAAATCACCGGGACAGTAATTCCCTTTTCGTTAAATACCTCCAAATTTTCCTTCATAAAAGCGGTAGATTTCACCAGCAAACCACTCATCGCAATACAATCAGCTTTGTGCTGTAGGTACGCCTCAATGATATTTTCCACCGGCTGCTTAATGCCCAGATTAATCACCTTGTAGCCATTATTAGATAAAATGATATCCACCAAATTTTTCCCAATATCGTGGACATCACCTTTCACCGTGGCAATAATAAAAGTACCCTTGGCATTATTACCCGATTCTGATTTTTCCATGAACGGTTCTAAATAAGCAACCGCTGCCTTCATGGTTTCGGCTGATTGTAAAACGAAAGGTAGCTGCATTTGACCGGAACCGAACAACTCACCCACAACTTTCATCCCATCTAACAGGAATGTGTTGATAATCTCCAAAGGCGGATATTGTTCTAAAGCTTTAGTCAACTGCGTTTCTAAACCGATGCGTTCACCGTCGATGATATGACGCTTCAGGCGTTCTTCGATGGGGAGATTTTCATCAATACCGGTGTTGCGTTTGGCTTTCACCCCAGCAAACACGGTGGTCAGTTCTCCCAAGGGGTCATAAACGCAGACATTCCCCTCAAATCGCCGTTGATCATAAATCAAGTCGCGACAGATTTGTTGATGGCGTTCCTCAATCTTGGCTAGTGGTAAAATCTTGCTAGCGCTAACAATGGCTGCATCCATTCCCACATTCATCGCCTCGTGCAAAAACATCGAATTTAGCACGATTCGCGCCGCTGGGTTTAAACCGAAGGAAATATTGGAAACACCCAGCATAACGTGACAGCCTGGTAATTCCTGACGAATTCTGCGGATAGATTCAATGGTGGCTTTGGCGTTTTCTCGGTCTTCCTCAATCCCGGTGGAAATTGGTAACGCCAGAGTATCAAAAAATATTTCTGTAGGCGCAATACCGTATTCTACAGCTTGGCGATAGGCACGTTGGGCAATTTGAAACTTTTTCTCGGCGGTTCGCGCCATGCCATCTTCATCGATTGTACCAATGATGACACCAGCGCCGTATTTTTTCGCTAATTCCAACACCTTCAAGAAACGGGGTTCCCCATCTTCATAGTTGGTGGAATTCAGCAAACACTTACCACCGGCAACTTTTAAACCCGCCTCCATTTTTTCCCATTCTGTGGAGTCGAGCATTAAGGGGAGTGTAACATTATTGACGATGCGCGAAACTAATTCGTGCATATCCCGGACACCATCACGTCCCACATAATCGACATTGACATCGAGGATATGGGCGCCTTCCTTCACTTGTTCCCGCGCCATTGACACCAGTCCATTCCAATCTTCCGCATTCAGCAACTCGCGGCATTTTTTGGAACCACTGGCGTTGAGACGTTCGCCGACAATCAAGAAGGAATTGTCTTGAGTATAATTTTGCGTCGTGTAAATTGAAGCTGCGGCTGGTTCTAAATTCGGTTGTCGCACCTTTGGCTTTAAGTCTTTGGCGATTTCTGCCAATTGTTGAATGTGTTCTGGACGTGTCCCACAGCAACCCCCAATCACTTGGACACCCAAATCTTCAACAAAATGCATCAGCGACATCCGTAATTCCAGCGGGGTCAGGCGGTAGTGTGCTTGACCGCCGACATTCTCAGGTAAACCCGCATTGGGAATACAGGAGACGATGAAAGGCGAATGGGACGACAGATATTTAATATGTGGTTTCATCAAATCTGGGCCTGTGGCACAGTTCAGACCGAGAATATCAATGGGGTAAGGCTCCAAAATTGTCAGCACCGCGCTGATTTCCGAACCTACCAACATTGTCCCCATGCTTTCCATTGTCACAGAAACCATTAACGGACGGCGATCGCCTTTTTTGGCAAACACTTCCTCAATTCCATTCAGCGCTGCTTTAATTTGCAGCACATCTTGGCATGTTTCCACCAAAAATATATCAACCCCACCATCCCACAGCGCTTCTGCTTGTTCAGCAAAAGCTGTTTTCAGGGTGTCAAAGTCGATATGTCCCAAGGTGGGGAGTTTGGTTGTCGGTCCAATGGAACCAGCCACAAACCGGGGTTTATCCGGCGTCGAGAATTCAGCAGCGACACCCTTGGCTAATTCTGCTGCTTTCTTACTCAAGTAGTATGCTTGGTCTGCTAAATCATATTCTGCCAGGACAATCGACGTAGCACCAAAGGTATCCGTTTCAATGACATCCGCACCAGCAGCGAGAAAATCACGGTGAACCTTAGCGACAGCTTCGGGTTTGGTGTGGACTAAATATTCGTTACAACCTTCATACTGCGGTCCGCCAAAGTCATCAGCGGTAAGGTTTTGCGTTTGCAAGTTAGTTCCCATCGCACCGTCGAAGACGATAACCGGGCGTTCTAGACCATGTAGGCGTTCAAGGAAAGGATGGGTCATATTTTGCTTGAAGAAATAATAAATTAAGTGAGTTTTGTGATACTCGACTTAATTTATTATTTGCCAAATTTTTGACACTTGCGACAAGATTTGGTAAATCCGTGTTTTTGGCGTTGTTGAATGAACTTCTGGGGCGCAAGGCCTGCGCCCCTACCCCCCTGTCCTCCTCACATAGTCGATAAAATTGAGGGTGATGTGACCCCGACCACAAGGGTGCCTTGCTCGGGGATTTTAGATTGACGTGCTTGCGGTGCGTAAAGCCTACGGCATAGCGTAGCGTAAAGCGACGTAGGAGCGTCTTTGAGATTTTTACAGACACATGGGGTCTGCAAGGTACCCCAAAAATCTAAAATCCAAAACTTGTACTGAGCGAAGTCGTTGGCGTAGCCTCTCGTAGAGAAGTATCCAAAATCTAAAATTCGGAGGGTCAATCAGATAAATATCAATATCATTGTCGTAGGGCTGGGCAATCAGACAACCACGTTCCCCCCAGAACTGATGCAATAAAGCTATTACCGACTGAAAATTCACGCTTGTCCCTTCCTTAGTCGCCACAGTGCATAAACCATTGTTGCCTAAACTCAGGACGGTGAGCAGCTTTGAGAGAATAAAAACAGCCCAGAAAAATTTTTTTGGAAAAAGAGTTGACAAAGAAAAGAAGGTTCGCTATATTGAATAAGTGCCTGAGAGCGAAGCGAAACGAAGCGACGCTGGAGGGACACCGAACCTTGAAAATATTATAGTTTGAAAGCCATTATACAGCAAGTGGCCTGCGTCAGTAAATAGAATAACTAAGCTGAAGTTAAAAAAGAGCAGCTAAAGAGCTTAAACAAACAAACCAAAACGGAGAGTTTGATCCTGGCTCAGGATGAACGCTGGCGGTATGCTTAACACATGCAAGTCGAACGGTCTCTTCGGAGATAGTGGCGGACGGGTGAGTAACGCGTGAGAATCTGCCTTCAGGTCTGGGACAACCATTGGAAACGGTGGCTAATACCGGATGAGCAGAGATGTAAAAGATTAATTGCCTGAAGATGAGCTCGCGTCTGATTAGCTAGTTGGTGGGGTAAGAGCCTACCAAGGCGACGATCAGTAGCTGGTCTGAGAGGATGATCAGCCACACTGGGACTGAGACACGGCCCAGACTCCTACGGGAGGCAGCAGTGGGGAATTTTCCGCAATGGGCGAAAGCCTGACGGAGCAATACCGCGTGAGGGAGGAAGGCTCTTGGGTCGTAAACCTCTTTTCTCAGGGAAGAAAAAAATGACGGTACCTGAGGAATAAGCATCGGCTAACTCCGTGCCAGCAGCCGCGGTAATACGGAGGATGCAAGCGTTATCCGGAATGATTGGGCGTAAAGCGTCCGCAGGTGGCTATGTAAGTCTGCTGTTAAAGAGTCTAGCTCAACTAGATAAAAGCAGTGGAAACTACATGGCTAGAGTGCGTTCGGGGCAGAGGGAATTCCTGGTGTAGCGGTGAAATGCGTAGAGATCAGGAAGAACACCGGTGGCGAAAGCGCTCTGCTAGGCCGCAACTGACACTGAGGGACGAAAGCTAGGGGAGCGAATGGGATTAGATACCCCAGTAGTCCTAGCCGTAAACGATGGATACTAGGCGTGGCTTGTATCGACCCGAGCCGTGCCGTAGCTAACGCGTTAAGTATCCCGCCTGGGGAGTACGCACGCAAGTGTGAAACTCAAAGGAATTGACGGGGGCCCGCACAAGCGGTGGAGTATGTGGTTTAATTCGATGCAACGCGAAGAACCTTACCAAGGCTTGACATGTCGCGAATCTTCTTGAAAGGGAAGAGTGCCTTCGGGAGCGCGAACACAGGTGGTGCATGGCTGTCGTCAGCTCGTGTCGTGAGATGTTGGGTTAAGTCCCGCAACGAGCGCAACCCTCGTTTTTAGTTGCCAGCATTAAGT